>JAZQFG010000012.1:0-46497 GCA_045539375.1 Acutalibacteraceae bacterium
CCATCCAGAGCCAGACCATCCCTCTGGTGATGGAGGGACGGGACGTCATTGCCAAGGCTCCCACCGGCACCGGCAAGACCTGTGCCTTCGGCATCCCGCTGATCGAATGCTTAAACCCCGATATGAAGGACCTGCAGGCGCAGGTTCTCTGCCCCACCCGTGAGCTGGGCGAGCAGATCACCGCCGACCTGCGGGCACTGGTGAAGTATAATCCCGCCATCCGCATCGCCTCCATCTACGGCGGCGCCTCTATGGGTCGTCAGATCGACGCGCTGAAAAAGCACCCCCACATCGTGGTGGCCACCCCCGGCCGTCTGCTGGATCTGATGGGGCGCGGCCACGCCGATCTGGGCAATCTCTACACCGCCGTGCTGGACGAGGCGGACGAGATGCTGAAAATGGGCTTTATCCGCGACGTGCGCCGCATCCTCAACGCCACCCCCACCGACACCCAGGTGGTGATGTTCTCTGCCACCATCAGCCGCGAGGTGATGGACGTGGCGTGGGAATACCAGCACGATGCGGTGGAGATTCAGGTGGCATCCGAGGGGGACAGCCGTCCCCGCATCGACCAATATCTGATCCACTCCTCCGGCTCCCAGCGGATGGAGGATATGCTGAACATCATCCGACAGGAGGACTACCATCGGGTGATGGTGTTCGCCAATATGAAGGTGTCGGTCAAGCAGCTGACCGAGCGCATCCAGCGCCGTCACGGCTCGGTGGACTGTCTCCACGGGGATATGCCCCAGTCCCTGCGCAATAAGGTGATGCAGAAATTCCGCGACAATAAGCTGGAGATCCTCATCTGCACCGACGTGGCCGCCCGCGGCATCGACGTAGAGGACGTGGAGGCGGTGTTCAACTACGACATCCCTGATGAGAACGAATATTACCTTCACCGCATCGGCCGCACCGGCCGTGCCAAGCGGCAGGGTGCCGCCTACACCTTTATGACCGAGGCCGATCGCTACCGTATGCGGGACATTCTCAAATACACCCGTTCCGACGCTACGGTGATGGCCTTTGACGAAGAGGGCCGCCTGCGTCCCGCCGCGGAGCTGGAGCAGCCGGAAGAGTAATTCCATACGCCATTTTATTCCTTTATATAATATATATGGCGCTGCGCCCGATCCACTCGCGCATCATTAGCAGCCGCCGACCACCATATTCCATACCACACGCACCCGACGCCTCCACGGCATCGGGTGCTTTTTTGTACCGCGAGAAATGGTATTTTTGCCGCTTTTGCATATTCATACGCAAAAAAGCATATTTTTTCGGGAAAAGTCGCAAAATTTGCCGTTTTTTGTCCTTAGATCGGGGCGAAAAAGCCATTTTGGGACAATAACGGGTGGGTGGTTTCGGATGGTTGCACAAAATTTTCGCAAAAATCGAAAAATCGCAAAATAATTACCATTTATGTCATAAAATGGCATTTTTGCCCCGAAATTGCCCCCTTTTTTCGTAAAAAGCAGCGGTTTTCTTTGCAAAATTCATAAAAAATCGGCTTTTTTCTGTCAAGTGGTTGGTTTTCCACACCCTGCGTTTTTGCCGTCTGCACCACGGCGGTTTATTCCACGAACCGCCCTTTCTTTTGTGCAAAAGTGCCAAAAACAGCCCTTCTGCATTTGGTTGACAGAGCAAAGTTGTGCGGGTATAATAGGCCAAGTGCCAGAATTGACCCCATTTCCGCACGAGTGCGACCACCCCCGTGGTCCCGCTCCGGCAGCATGGTCAGGTTCCCCCCGGAGTAGCCGGGGCTCGGCTGTATAAGTTTACGAACGAACAGCCACACTAAAACCGATCAATCCACACACCGATCTGTTTTGTGAACCGCCATGGCAGAAAGGAAGATAAGAATGGAACGATTTAAGAATACAGTGCGCACCGTATGGAGCTATACCTGTCACGTGGTGACCCGCCGTGTGTTCGCCGCCGTACTGATGTGCGCCGTGGCTGTGTCTATGGCTGCCGGCATCTCGGTGCACTCCCACGTGGTCACTGTCAACGACGGGGACGATAGCCGTGTGGTGTTCACCATGCACAACGATCCCTATCGGGTGCTGTCCGCCGCCGGCGTAACCCTGGAGGAGCACGACGCCATTTCGGTGGACGTCAGCAGCGACGTCATCGACGTGGATCGCGCCGTGACCGTAGAGGTGCAGGCCGACGGCCTGTCCACCCTGGTGCATCTGACCGAGGGCACCGTGCAGGATGCGCTGAGCAAGGCCGGCGTAACGGTAGGTTCCTATGATACCGTCAACCGTGAACTGAATACCGCCGTCACCGAAGATATGCTGGTGACCGTAGACCGTGTGGCCTATGAGGAATATACGGTCAAGAAATCCGTGGACTACGAGATCGTGTATAAATACACCGGCGTGCTCCGTCCCGGCCAATCCCGCGTACAGACGGCGGGCGTCGAGGGCGAGCGCACCATCACCTATCGCAACACTATTGTGAACGGCAAGGTGGTAGAGACCACCCAGGTAGGCGATAAGATCACCAAAAAGCCGGTGAACAAGGTGATCCTCAAGGGCACTAAGCTGGGCACCCCCCTTTCCAAGGCTCCCTTTGATATTGAGCTGGACGAGGGCGGTCAGCCCGTGAAGTATAAAAAGCTGCTGTCCGGCACCTGCACCGCCTATACCGACGATGAGGGCGATTCCGGCTCCTGGACCTCCACCGGCAAGCACGTTGCCGTGGGTCTGGTGGCCGTCAACCCCAAGGTGATCCCCTACGGTACGAAACTGTGGATCACCTCCGCCGACGGCTCCATTGTCTACGGCTACGC
Organism: Acutalibacteraceae bacterium; assembly: GCA_045539375.1. Classification (GTDB taxonomy): domain Bacteria; phylum Bacillota; class Clostridia; order Oscillospirales; family Acutalibacteraceae; genus UBA5905. The sequence continues at coordinate 2,798 of JAZQFG010000012.1, forward strand.
CATCGCGGCGGATACCGGTGGCGCGCTGATGAGTAACAAGGTGCTGGTGGACCTGTTTATGGACACCCTCACCGAGTGCAACGCCTTCGGCCGCCGCAAAATGAACGTGTATATCTTAGAGTGATCAAAAACAGCAGGAGCGATCCTGCTGTTTTTTCTTTTCGGCACCTTCTGTATTCTGTCCAAGGTTTGACACTATCCCGATGGTATGATACAATGAATACGATCATCTCCGCCCCGAAAAGGAGTGTTATTATGAAAAAGATCGGTGCTATTCTGCTGGCCACGCTGTTTCTGCTGACAGCTCTCCCTATCAGCATCGTCACCGCCGAAACGCACGGCTATCTGACCTACGAGATCGTGGACGATACCGTAACCATCGTTGCCTGCGACGCCCGTGCTGCCGGTGTGGTAGAAATACCCTCGTACATTGCGGAATATCCCGTGACCGCCATCGGTGATCACGCTTTTTACGATTGCTACGCGATCACCGAGCTTTTGATCCCTGAAAGCGTCACCGCCATCGGCGATTACGCCCTTGCCTATTGCGAGGGGCTGAGCACGTTGGTGCTGCCGGCGGGTATTACCGCCATTGGTACATATGCCTTTGAGCGGTGCTCTGCACTGACCTCTTTTGCCGTTGCGGAGGAAAACCCACGCTATACTGCAGTGGATGGCGTGCTGTTTGACCGGGATGTGACCGCGTTGCTTCAGTACCCTATCGGGCGTAAAGGAGCCTATGAGATTCCGGACACCGTCACCCACATCGTCGCCGGTGCCTTTGAGGGATGCCGCGGGCTGACCGAAATTACCATCCCCATTGGGGTCACCCACATTGATGAGTATGCCTTTGGCTGGTGCAGGGCACTGACAGACGTATACTATGGCGGAGAGGCGGAGGATTGGGAAACCATTACGCTGGGCATCGGCAATGAGTATTTGACCAACGCCACCTGGCATTTCAGCGGCTGTGCCCACCGGTATGATCACGCCTGCGACGCCGTGTGTAATCTGTGCGGCAAAACACGCACCGTGTTCCACGAATATGACAATCTGCTGGACACAGCCTGTAACGCCTGCGGAGCAGAGCGGATACTGCAGGCGATCGCTGAGGGCCAAACGGTGCAAGCCACCATCACAACAGGCGGCATCGGCACACCGTTTCTATTCACCCCCACGGACAGCGGTATTTACACGTTTTCCTCCCTTGGAGATGAAGATACCTTTGGGTTAATTACAGACGTAGACGAAACGATGTTGGCCTATAACAACGATAGCAACGGTCCCGGATTTGCCGTTTCCTATGAAATGAGTGCCGGTGTCCCCTATGTGTTATGGGCGGAATATAACAGCGACGATCAGGTCGGCTCCTTTGCCGTTCGGGTCACCCGCCGTCGCTCGGAGGGCGGCTTGATCTACGAAATCGTGGATGCAAAGGCAGTCCTGGTCGGCTATGACGATGCCCTGCCCGCCGTGCTGGAAATTCCTTCCTCCCTGGGCGGCTATCCCGTCACTACCATCGATGCCTGCGCCTTTGAATACTGCACCGGACTGACGGAGGTCATCATTCCCAACAACGTGACCGCCATCGGTGAGTGCGCCTTTGTGAATTGTACCGCCCTGACCAAAGCCGTGCTCTCCGACAGTGTCACCGCCATCGGATACGCACAATTCGGCGGATGCACCGCCCTGACCACCGTCGTTCTCAGCCGTGCTACTGCCGTGATCGAGCCCTATGCCTTTTCCTACTGTGATCGCCTGACCGACGTGTATTACTCCGGTACCGCAGAGGATCGCGCCGCCATCACCGTAGGGGAAGAAAACGAAGCGCTTATGAAAGCCGCTTGGCATTATACCGTCCTTGGCGATGCCAATGCCGACGGGACGTTCACCATCGCCGATGCCATCGTTTTACAGCAGTATCTCAACGGCTGGAACGTATCGGTGAACACGAATATGGTGGATATGAACCACGACGATCAGCTGAATAACAAAGATTTGGTATTGTTGCTCCGTTCGCTTAACGGCTGGATAAACTGATCCAACGCCCCCGAGGCCTCAACCTCGGGGGCGTTTTTGTATGCCGTTCACGGCCTTAAAAAGGTTACAAAATTGTAACTACTTTTTCCGTACCGCGTATGCTATACTGGCGTTGAAAGAATGCGAAAGGGGTGAGCGCGGTGTTTTGGTGCCGTGTTCTGGAGTTTCTGGATGCCCAAATGACCCGGCCTGCCTCCTACGGCTGGTTTCATCTGTTGTTTTTCGCCCTGTCCATCGCCGTCGGTATACTGCTGTGCCTGTGGTGCAAGGATACGCAGAAATACGCCCCCCGCGCGGTGCTGATCACCGCCGTCATCGTCCTCCTGCTGGAGGTCTATAAGATGATCAATTTCGGCTTTTCCTATGAGGACGGGATCTCCTATTCCTTCCCCTGGAGCTCCTTTCCCTTCCAGTTCTGCTCCACCCCCATGTACGTGGGGCTGCTGGCGGGGCTGACCCGTGGGCGGGTACACCGCAGCCTGTGCGCCTATCTGGCCACCTATGCGATGTTTGCCGGTCTGTGCGTGATGATCTATCCCAACGACGTGTTTATCGAAACCATCGGCATCAATATCCAAACCATGATCTGCCACGGCTCCATGCTGTCCATCGGCATCTACCTGCTGGGCAGCGGCTATGTGAAGGCAGAGCACAAAACCATTCTGAGGGCATTGCCGGTTTTCTGCGTTGCCGTGGTGATCGCTATGCTCCTCAACGAGTGGGCCTATCGCACCGGTATGCTGGAGCAGCATTTCTTCAATATGTTCTATTTCAGCCCCCATGCCGATCCCCACCTGCCGCTGTACTCCAACGTGCAGAATGCACTGGGTGTGGATAACCCCCTGAGCTTTATCATCTACGTGGCCGGCTTCACCCTGGCCTCCTGGATCGTGCTGCTGCTCACTATGGGGATCCAGGCCATCCTCTTGCACCGCAGGACGGCCTCTGTGCCGCAGAACGTCACCGTTTCGTAACGGATTACACAGCCGCCGTCCCGTTGGGGCGGTGGCTTTTTGTATATATTTATAAAAAGTAAGAGGGCGGCAAAAAAACTCTTTACATTTTGCATCGGCTGTGGTATAGTATATCCTGCCTGCGAATGGCATTCGGTTTCTCGGATCGCGGAGGACGCCCCACCGGGGAGACACCCTTTCCCGACACTGAGATTCCCGAAAATATTTTAGAAGAGGTGTATGTATTATGATGTTACCCGAAGAGAAAACCGCAATCATGCAGCAGTATGCTACCCACGAGGGCGATACCGGCTCTCCCGAGGTTCAGATTGCTGTCCTGACCAAGCGCATCAATGACCTGACCCAGCACCTGAAGGATCATCCGAAGGATCACCACAGCCGTCGTGGCCTGCTGAAGATGGTCGGTCATCGCCGCAACCTGCTGAACTACCTGACGAAGAAGGATATCAACCGGTATCGTGCTATCGTCGAGAAGCTGGGTCTGCGTAAATAATTTTGCATGCGTGAGGCAGGCGGGGTGAATGCCCCTCCTGCCTCGTCTTGCGAAATCCACCCTGCACCAACACGGAGAGAACGGCCCTTTTAGCAGCGAAACGAGCCCCGCCCCCTGCACAACGACACCCCCGCGCGAGGTTGGTTTCATTGCTAAAAACCGGTTACCTCTCCGTTTGGAATATAAAATTTTTAGGAGGTAAACCCTATGTTCGAGACTTTCCGTACGTTCGAAACCACCCTGGCCGGCCGTCCCCTGGTCATCGAGACCGGCAAGATGGCTCAGCTGGCCAGCGGCTCCTGCCTGGTGCGGTATGGTGAGACCACCATCCTGTGCACCGTCACTGCTTCCGCCAAGCCCCGTGAGGGCGTGGACTTCTTCCCCATGTCCGTGGACTACGAGGAGAAGATGTACTCCGTGGGCAAGATCCCCGGCTCCTTCCAGCGCCGTGAGTCCCGCCCCAGCGAAAAGGCGATCCTCACCTCCCGTGTGATCGACCGCCCCATTCGCCCCCTGTTCCCCAAGGATATGCGCAACGACGTCACCGTGGTCTGCACCGTGATGAGCGTTGACCCCGATTGCCAGCCCGAGACCACCGCTATGATCGGTGCCTCCACCGCCATTGCGATCTCCGACATTCCGTGGGATGGCCCCATCTCCGGTGTTGTGGTGGGTCTGGTTGACGGCAAGTTTGTCATCAACCCCACCGCCGAGGAGGAGAAGCGCTCCGAGATGCACGTCACCGTCGCCTCCACCGCCGATCTGGTGGCTATGATCGAGGCCGGTGCCAACGAGATCGACAACGATACCATGTTTGACGCCATTATGGCGGGCCACGAGGCCAACCAGCAGGTGGTGTCCTTCATCAACGATATCGTGAAGGAGATCGGTAAGGAGAAGTTCGCCTTCACCTCCAACGATCCCGACCCCGCTATGTTCGAGGCCATTAAGGAGTTCGCCATTGACGACGTCAAGGCCGCTCTGGACACCGACGACAAGCGCATCCGCGACGAGCGTCTGCTGCCCGTCTACGATGCGGTGCACGCCAAGTTTGACGAGCAGTACCCCGAGCAGATCGAGAAGATCGACGAGTGCCTGTACAAGCTGCAGAAGTTCGTGGTCCGTCGCTGGCTGCTGGACGAGGGTAAGCGCGTGGACGGCCGTGGCATCAACGATATGCGTCCTCTGGATGCGCAGGTTGACCTGCTGCCCCGCACCCACGGCAGCGGTATGTTCACCCGTGGCCAGACCCAGGTGTTGACCACCTGTACGCTGGGCGGCGCTAAGGATGCCCAGCTGCTGGACGGTCTGGATGACGAGCGTGAGAAGCGCTATATGCACCACTACAACTTCCCCTCCTACTCTGTGGGCGAGACCAAGCCCTCCCGCGGCCCCGGCCGTCGTGAGATCGGTCACGGCGCTCTGGCCGAGCGTGCCCTGGTGCCGGTTCTGCCCTCTCTGGAGGAGTTCCCCTACACCATCCGTCTGGTATCCGAGGTGCTGTCCTCCAACGGCTCCACCTCTCAGGCCTCCATCTGCGGCTCTACTCTGGCCCTGATGGCCGCCGGCGTGCCGATCAAGGCGCCCGTTGCCGGTATCTCCTGCGGTCTGATCTCTGAGGGTGACCGCTTTATGACCATGGTGGATATCCAGGGTCTGGAGGACTTCTTCGGCGATATGGACTTTAAGGTGGGCGGTACCAAGAAGGGTATCACCGCCATCCAGATGGACCTGAAGGTACACGGTCTGACCCCCGCTATCATCCGCGAGGCTCTGGACAAGACCTATACCGCCCGCTGCCACATTCTGGACGAGGTTATGCTCAAGGCCATCCCCGAGGTGCGCCCCGAGCTGTCTAAGTATGCGCCCAAGATGCTGTCCACCAAGATCGACACCGATAAGATCGGCGGCGTGATCGGTAAGGGCGGCAAGGTGATCCAGCAGATCCAGGCGGACTGCAACTGCACCGTCAACGTGGAGGAGGACGGCACCGTGACCATCCTGTCCACCGATCTTAACGATGCCAACCGTGCTCTGCAGATCATCGAGACCATCGCCAAGGATCCTGAGATCGGTGCCATCTACAAGGGTAAGGTTACCCGCCTGATGACCTTCGGCGCCTTCGTGGAGATCGCCCCCGGTAAGGAGGGTCTGGTCCACGTATCCAAGCTGGATCTGAACCGTGTGGAGCGTGTTGAGGACGCTGTCGCCGTGGGTGACACCATCGCCGTGATGGTCACCGAGATCGACGAGCAGGGCCGCATCAACCTGTCCCGCAAGGACGCCATCATCAAGATGGAGGGTCTGAACCCCGATGATTACGCCTCTGCCCCGGCGCCCCGCCGCGAGGGTGGCCCCCGCCGTGACGGCGGCCGTGGTCCCCGCCGTGACCGCCGCTAAAATAGACAACCGCTGATAATCGCAACACGAATTCATCAGTGATTGCAGAAAACAACCAAGTTAGGAGCCGTTGCTGAAAGGCAGCGGCTCCTATTTCGTTTCCCGATTTTGGGGCTTGCGGGACGAACAAAAGTATGGTATGATAGCAGGGTAAAGGAGGGTATCTGTATGGATAAACAATACGATCCTGCCATTGAAAATAACGAAAGCACCGCCACCCCCGAACACGAGGAGGCGGTAGCGGTGATGGCGCCGCCCGAGAAGAGCCGCCCCGTCACCCGCCGTTACAATAAAAAAGGACGTCGCCGCGGTAAATACGCCTATGCGGCACCTCTGGGTATGCTCATCTCCCTGCTGAGTGTGGTGGGCGTGGTTGCCCTGATCCTGTGCGGCATCGGTGCCATCCGCAACGCCACGGATACCACCCAGATGGAAGAGGAGCTCTACTACTATCTGGAGCCGTTGCTGATGTACTCCCCCACCGCCTTTGAGGGTGTGACCGAGAACGAGCAGGACGCCTTTCTCAATGCTGCCGCCTATCGGGTGATGCAGGCAGAGCAGATCCGTATGCTGCGGGAAAAGGACGAGACCTGCGCCTATCCCGTTGACGACAGCGGCCGTATCGCCGTACCGGTTGAGGACGTGGTGTCTGCCTATCAGATTCTGTTCGGCGCCGATGCCGTCCCCACCCACCGCTCCATTGAGGACAGCAGCCTGACCTATAGCGAGGCGGACGGCTGCTACTACGTCCCCTTTGAGACGCTGAACAACGCCTCCCAGCCGGTGATCGACTATGTCAAGCGGGGCATGCGATCCTGCGAGGTACGGGTTGGCTTTGTGCCCATTACCGATATCGGGCTGGACGAGCACGGCAACGAAGTGGAGCCCACCCCCGATATGGCCACCCACTTCCAGACCTATACGCTGAAGCTGGAAAACGGCAGCTATTATATCTATTCCTGCATAGATGAATAAGCGATAAAAAAACAGGGAACTGTCGGTGACAGTTCCCTGTTTTTTGTTCGGTATCTTACAGCTTTCGCGCAATTACGTCACTGATGCGCTTTAAAACAGTAAACCGCTAAAATTTTTTACGCCTTTTTCGTGAAAAAATCTTGAATTTGATTCTTCTGTATGGTATAGTTTGGGTACATACTCAATAACAAAGTGTGAAGATCATTCGGAAAACAGACGGTCATACGGCCGCATTTTCGTACAAAAAGGAGGTTACCCCCCTATGAAAACGACCAAGAAAGTTCTGAGCATCCTGCTGTCCTGCCTGATGCTGCTGGGCATGATGTCCATCTCCGTCTTTGCGGAGGAGGGTACCCGGGAGAATCCCATCAACGCCAACGACAAGTGGTTTGGCTATGGTATTGACTGCTTCCTGCTGAACACCACTCTGGAGGCCAATGACCAGGACGGCGTATGGTATGAGCTGACCGCCGACGAGGCCGGCATCCTGCAGGTTGAGCACAAGTTCAAGGATATAGACTATCAGATCACCGTCACCGTCAACGGTCAAGAGTATCTGGGGTATGAGGGCTACATCTACCATATGCCCATCGTGACCCTGCCCGTGGCTGTGGGCGACGTCATCTCCATTCACGTCATCGCCCAGGATACCACCCTGGGGGGCACCGTGTATTGCAACGCCAAGTTTGTCAGCGGCGAGAACGATATGACCCAGATGATCAAGCTGAAGGGCGCCCACACCAAGGTATGGGTCGCTGCCGGCCAGACCGTCTATTTCCAGGACGACTCTCTCAACGCCGAATACGCCGCTAAAGGTCTGATGCTGAAGAGTCAGGAGGGCGTTGACGGCAAGGGTGTCACCGTCCTCTCCGGCACCAAGAGCTACACCGATACCGATGAAGACGGCATCGTAGAGCTGATGCTGGGCGGCTCCGCCGGTTCCGCCGGCGCTCCCCCTGTGAAGCCCTCCTTCGCCATCGTCAACGAGTCCGGTCAGGACTCCTGGTTCCAGCTGTGGGTGAATGCCGATGCTCACGAGTGTGTGTTCTCTCATCCCTTTGACACCACCTGCAATACGTGCGGCTATGAGCGCTGGATCAACCCCAGTCAGTGGTTCAGGATGAGCAATGCCTCTAAGTCTGAGGACGTGGACGGTATTGCCTTTAAGTATAACGTCAAGGCAGAGAGTATGGAAGTAAACGGCACCACCGCCATCTACGACAACGCCACCATCGGGGGCTGCAAGCTGGTTGGTATGGGTGCTGTGGTCTCCAATACGAAGAACCAGGCCACCCTGGAGGACGTGGACGGCAAGAAAGTACTGAATGTGCCTGCCGTGTATCTGTGCAACCTGTACGATGAGTCTGAGGACACCGTTTCCTTCGCCGTGCGCATCAAGAACATCCCCGACGAGTACAAGGATACTACGATCTGGTTCCACGGCTATTTCATCCTGGAGATCGACGGTGTCGAGACCATCATCTACGATACCGGTGCTGCCGGTGCCTACAACTGGTTCTGATCCCATTCTGACAATATGATCGGCAAAAGACCGCCCCTTGGCTTAAGGGGCGGTCTTTTTTTACATCGATTTATGCATATATACAGCATTTATGCATAAAATACACATATTATTGCAAAAATATGCAAATAAATTTGCAAAAAGTCTTGACAAGTATCGTTAAGGTATATATAATAAGCAATGTTGTTTGTGCTGGCGCCGGACGCGCCGCATATTTATTCAAATTATCAAGGAGGCACCTGTTATGAACAAGGAGAACATTAAAAAAGTAGTACTCGCCTATTCCGGCGGTCTGGATACGTCCATCATCATCCCCTGGTTGAAGGAGAACTACAACAACTGCGAGGTTATCGCCGTGGCCGGCAACGTGGGTCAGGCTGACGAGCTGGACGGCCTGGAGGAGAAGGCCATCAAGACCGGCGCCTCTAAGCTGATCGTGGCCGATCTGACCGACGAGATGGTGGATGACGTCATCATCCCCTCCCTCAAGATGGGCGCCAAATACGAGACCTATCTGCTGGGCACTGCCTTTGCCCGTCCCGTCATCGGCAAGCGGCTGGCGGAGATCGCCATCGCCGAGGGAGCCGACGCCATCTGCCACGGCTGCACCGGTAAGGGCAACGACCAGGTACGTTTCGAGCTGGCCATCAAGCGCTTTGCCCCCGATATGCCCATCATCGCCCCCTGGCGTGAGTGGGATATCAAATCCCGTGACGAGGAGATCGACTATGCCGAGGCTCACAACGTGCCCCTGAAGATCAGCCGTGAGACCAACTATTCCAAGGATAAGAACCTGTGGCACCTGAGCCACGAGGGTCTGGATCTGGAGGATCCCGCCAACGAGCCCGACTATGACAAGCCCGGCTTCCTGGAGATGGGCATCTCCCCCTTCCAGGCACCCGACGCCCCCACCTACGTCACCATCGATTTTGAGGCCGGCGCCCCCGTCGCCCTCAACGGCGAGAAGATGAAGGCCAGCGCCATCATCGACGGTCTGAACAAGATCGGCGGTGCCAACGGCATCGGTATCATCGATATCGTGGAGAACCGTCTGGTGGGTATGAAGGACCGTGGCGTCTACGAGACCCCCGGTGGCACCATTCTGTACTTTGCCCACGAGCAGCTGGAGATGCTGACCATGGACAAGGACACCCTGCATCTGAAGCAGAAGCTGGCGGTGGACTTTGCCGACCTGATCTACAACGGCAAGTGGTTCACCCCCGCCCGCGAGGCGCTGTCCGCCTTTGCCGACGAATCCAATAAGTACGTCACCGGCACCGTGAAGCTGAAACTGTATAAGGGCAACATCATCCCCGCCGGTATGACCTCCCCCTACACCCTGTATTCCGAAAATCTCGCCACCTTTGACGAGTCGGACTACGATCAGAAGGATGCACAGGGCTTTATCAACCTGTGGGGTCTGCCCACCAAGGTGCAGGCGCTCCGGGAGCAGGGTAAGCTGAAATAAGACTTTACTATGAGATAGTGGGGTAAAACCCACTATCTCATTACCCATTTTATTGAGAGAGTGTGATTTGACTATGGCGAAGATGTGGGCAGGTGTTACCGATGGCAACACCGCACAGATTGCAGACGATTTCAATTCCTCCATTCGGTTTGACAGCCGCATGTATCAGCAGGATATCACCGGCAGTATGGCCCACGCGGCGATGCTGGGTGCCCGCGGCATTATCACAAAGGACGAGGCCGCACAGCTCATCGACGGGCTGCAGGGCATTCTGGACGATCTGAACAGCGGTGCGCTGGCGGTGGATATGACCTGCGAGGATATCCATATGTTTGTGGAGCAGGTGCTCACCCAGCGGCTGGGCGACGTGGGTAAAAAGCTGCACACCGCCCGCAGCCGTAACGATCAGGTGGCGCTGGATCTGCGCCTGTATCTGGCGCAGGAGAATGATACCATCGCCGGCTACGTCCGTGAGCTGATTGCCGCCGTCACCGATAAGGCGGAGCAGTATAAATCCACCATTATGCCCGGCTACACCCATCTGCAGCGGGCACAGCCCATCACCTTCGGCCACCACCTGATGGCCTATGCCATGATGCTGCTGCGGGATCTGGAGCGGCTGGCAGACTGCAAAAAACGCACCCTCGTTTCCCCCATCGGCTGCTGTGCTTTAGCCGGCACCACCTACGATACCGACCGCCGCTTTGAGGCGGCACAGATGGGGATGGCCGACATTATGCGCAACAGCCTGGACGGCGTGTCCGATCGGGATTTCTGCATCGAGCTGATGAGCGCCCTGTCCGTGCTGATGATGCACCTGTCCCGCTTCTCCGAGGAGATCATCCTCTGGTCCAGCTGGGAGTTTAAGTTTGTCCAGCTGTCCGATGCCTACACCACCGGCTCCTCCATTATGCCCCAGAAGAAGAACCCCGATATGGCGGAACTGGTGCGGGGCAAGACCGGACGGGTGTACGGCGATCTGATGGCGCTGCTCACCACCCTTAAGGGGCTGCCTTTGGCCTATAACAAGGATATGCAGGAGGATAAAGAGGCGGTATTCGACGCCGTAGACACGGTGAAAATGTGTCTGCAGGTGTTCACCGGTATGATCGATACCCTCACCGCCATCCCCGAAAATATGAAGCAGGCCGCCCAAAAGGGCTTTATCAACGCCACCGATCTGGCCGACTGGCTGGTCAAGAACGGTCTGCCCTTCCGCAGTGCCTATAAGATCGCCGGTCAGCTGGTGGCCCGCTGTATGGCAGAGGGCACCGTGCTGGAGCATCTGCCCCTGAGCGTGTATCAAGAATACTGCGATCTGTTCAACGAGGACGTGTATGCCGCCATTGACCTGACCACCTGCGTGGAAAAGCGCATCAGCGAGGGCGGCACCTCCATTGCCTCGGTTGAGGCACAGATCGCCTACGTAAGGAACGAATTAGTATGACCAAGATTTTTATTGACGGCAGCGCCGGCACCACCGGCCTGCGCATCCGCGAGCGGCTGAGCGACCGCCCGGGACTGGATATTCTCACCCTGCCGGAGGAGCTGCGCAAGGATACCGAGGCACGGCGGGTGGCGCTGAACAGCGCCGACATCGCCTTTCTGTGTCTGCCGGATGCCGCCGCCCGCGAGGCGGTAGCCCTCATCGACAATCCCCACACCGCCGTGATCGACACCTCCACCGCCCATCGCACGGCGGACGGCTGGACCTACGGCTTTCCCGAGCTGGTGGGGGTTGACGCCATCGCTGCCTCCAAGCGCATTGCCAACCCCGGTTGCCACGCCAGCGGCTTTGTGGCGCTGGTGGCCCCCCTGGTGCGGGCAGGGCTGATCGCGGCGGATACGAAGCTGACCTGCTTCTCTCTGACCGGCTATTCCGGCGGCGGCAAGCCGATGATCGCCGCCTATGAGGCCGCCGAGCGGGATCCCCTGTTGGGGGCGCCCCGCCAATACGGCCTCGCCCAAAGCCACAAGCACCTGCCGGAGATGGCCAAGGTGTGCGGGCTGACCTACGACCCCGTATTTTGCCCCATCGTGGGGGATTTTTACAGCGGTATGGAGGTCACGGTGCCCCTGCACGGCGCCGACCTGAAGGGCTCAGTGGAGGACGTTATGGCGGCCTATCGCCAGACCTACGTGGGCACACTGGTGCGCCTGTGCGTCGAGGCGGATGAGAGTGGCTTTTTATCGGCGGCGGCGCTGTCCGGACGGGACGATATGGAGATCACCGTCCACGGCAACCCCGATCGCATTCTGCTGACCGCCCGCTTTGATAATCTGGGCAAGGGCGCCTCCGGCGCCGCCATCCAAAATATGAATATTCTGCTCGGCTGTGACCAATCCACCGGGCTTGTAATTTGAGAGGTTCTCTATGATTCAACGTATTGAGGGCGGCATCTGCGCCGCCAAGGGCTTTACCGCCAACGGCATCCACTGCGGCATCCGCAAAAACCGCAGCAAGCGGGATCTGTCGCTGATCCTCAGCGCCGCTCCTGCCGCCACCGCCGCAGTCTATACCAAAAATCTGGTCAAAGGGGCGCCCCTGACCGTCACCAAGGAGCACATCGCCGACGGCTATGCCCGGGCAGTCATCTGCAACAGTGGCAACGCCAACACCTGCAATGCCGACGGCATTGCAGTGGCGGAGAAGATGAGCGCCCTGCTGGCAGATGCGCTGGATATCGCCCCCGCCGACGTGGTGGTGGCCTCCACCGGCGTCATCGGTCAGCCCCTGGACATCACCCCCATCAAGCAGGGCATCCCCGCCTTGGTGGCAGGACTGTCTGCCGACGGCTCGGATGCCGCCGCCGAGGGCATTATGACCACCGACACCATCAAAAAAGAGGTAGCGGTGGAGTTCACCCTGGGGGGCAAGACCTGCCGTATGGGCGGCATTGCCAAGGGCAGTGGGATGATCCACCCCAATATGGCCACCATGCTGGTGTTTATCACCACCGATGCCGCCATCAGCCCTCGGATGCTGCAAAAGGCACTGTCCGAGGATGTGCAGGACACCTTTAATATGATCAGTGTGGACGGGGATACCTCCACCAACGATATGGTCACGGTGCTGGCCAACGGACTGGCCGGTAATCCGGAGATCACCGCTGAGGGGGACGACTACTCCGCCTTTATGCAGGCGCTGAACACCGTGACAGTGGCGCTATGCCGCAGCATCGCCGCTGACGGCGAGGGCGCCACCAAGCTGCTGGAATGTGTGGTCACCGGCGCCGCCGATACCGCCACCGCCAAGACGGTGGCCAAGAGCGTCATCTGCTCCAGCCTGCTGAAGGCGGCGATGTTCGGCGCCGACGCCAACTGGGGGCGCGTGCTGTGCGCCATCGGCTACAGCGGTGCGGCAGTGGACGTGAACAAGGTGGACGTTTCCTTCCGCTCGGCAAAGGGTACCATCCCCGTGTGCCAAAACGGTGCCGGCATCCCCTTTTCCGAAGAGATCGCCAAGGAGATCCTGCTGGAAAAGGAGATCGACATCCTCATCGGGCTGAACAGCGGCGATGCCGCCGCCACCGCCTGGGGCTGCGATCTGACCTATGACTATGTGAAAATCAACGGTGACTACCGTACATAAAAGCGAGTGATTGGATATGACAAACAATGAATTTACCAACGCCCAGCGGGCGCAGGTGCTGACCCAGGCTCTGCCCTATATCAAGCAGTATAACGGCAAGATCGTGGTGATCAAATACGGCGGCAACGCTATGATCAACGAGCAGCTCAAGCAGCAGGTGATGGAGGACATTGCCCTGCTGTGGCTCATTGGCGTCAAGGTGGTGCTGGTCCACGGCGGCGGCCCCGAAATCAGCGACGTGATGAAAAAATTCGGTAAAGAGGCCGTGTTTGTGGACGGTCTGCGGGTCACCGATAAGGAGACGGTGGACATCGTGCAGATGGTGCTGGCGGGTAAGGTGAACAAATCCTTGGTCACCCTATTGCAGATGAAGGGCGGTCACGCCGTAGGTCTGTCCGGTATGGACGGCGGCATCATCGAGGCCAAGATCAAGGACGAGCGGCTGGGCTACGTGGGCGAGATCACCAAGATCCGTACCCAACCCATCACTGACCTGCTGGAGAAAAACTATATCCCCGTGATCTCCACGGTGGCCAGCGACCATCAGGGCAACTCCTATAATATCAACGGCGATACCGCCGCCGCCTATATTGCCGGTGCGCTGGGCGCCGAGCGTCTGATTATGATGACCGACATCGCCGGCATCCTGCGGGATAAGGACGATCCCGATACCCTCATCCCCGAATTGACCATCTCTCAGGCCAAAACACTGTACGAGGAGGGCGTCATCTCCGGCGGTATGATCCCCAAGGTGGATTGCTGCATCGAGGCCATCCACAAGGGCGTGAAGAACGTCATCATTATGGACGGACGGGTGCCCCACTCCATCCTGATGGAGATCCTCACCGACGAGGGTGCGGGCACCATGGTTACGGGAGATAAAGAATGAATATTACAGCGTTAGATAAACAATACGTGGCGGGCACCTATAACCGCTTTCCCGTAGAGATCGTGCGGGGTAAGGGCAGTGAGTGCTGGGATGCAGAGGGCAAGCGCTACATCGATATGGGCACCGGCATCGGTGTCACCGCCTTTGGCTATGCCGACGAGGCGTGGCAGGCAGCGGTCACCGCCCAGTTGGGGGCGGTGCAGCACACCTCCAATCTGTATTACACCGAGCCCTGCGCCAAACTGGCGCAGGCGCTGTGCACCCGCACCGGACTGAGCAAGGTGTTCTTTGCCAACTCCGGCGCCGAGGCCAACGAGTGCGCCATCAAGGTGGCCCGCAAGTACGCCGCCGAGAAAAAGGGTGCCGACCACAACGTCATTGTGACGCTGGTGAACAGCTTCCACGGACGCACCCTCACCACTCTGGCGGCCACGGGACAGGATCATTTCCACACCCTGTTCCAGCCCCTGACCCCCGGCTTTGTCCACACCCCCGCCAATGATCTGGCGGCGCTGGAGGCGGTGCTGGAGGAGCATAAGGTGGCGGGCATCCTTTTTGAGTGCGTGCAGGGAGAGGGCGGTGTCCTCAATCTCACCGATGCCTTTGTGCAGGGGATGGCGCAGCTGTGCGCCGCCCGTGATATTCTGCTGATGGTGGACGAGGTGCAGACCGGCAACGGACGCACCGGTAAATTGTACGCCTATCAGCACTACGGCATCATCCCCGACGTGGTTACCACCGCCAAGGGATTGGGCGGGGGCTTACCCATCGGTGCCTGTATGATGGGCGCCAAGTGCGCCGACGTATTAGGCTACGGTGACCACGGCTCCACCTATGGCGGCAATCCCGTCTGCTGTGCCGGTGCGCTGAACGTCATCAGCCGCATCGACGATGCCCTGCTGGCGGAGGTGCTGGAAAAGGAAGCCTATATCCGCCGTCGGC
The DNA here is from genome assembly GCA_045539375.1 of Acutalibacteraceae bacterium. GTDB lineage: Bacteria > Bacillota > Clostridia > Oscillospirales > Acutalibacteraceae > UBA5905. The sequence continues at coordinate 18,093 of JAZQFG010000012.1, forward strand.
TGGAGGGCTATACCGTCACGGGACGGGGTCTGATGCTGGGCATCGAGACCCAAAAGCCGGTGGGCGAGGTCATCGCCGCCTGCCGTGAAAAGGGCGTGCTGGTGCTGTCTGCCAAGACCAAGGTGCGCCTGCTGCCCGCCCTGAATATCCCGATGGAATTACTGGCCGAGGCGATGGACGTCATCGTCGAGGCACTGAAATGAGGAACACACTATGCTGAAACTGCACGACAAGCATTTTTTGAAGCTGCTGGACTTTTCTCCCGCAGAGATTGAGGGACTCATCGACTTAGCCGCCGACTTTAAGGCGAAAAAAAAGGCAGGGATTCCCCACCGTCTGTACGAGGGCAAAAACATTGCCCTGATTTTTGAAAAGACCTCCACCCGCACCCGCTGTGCCTTTGAGGTGGCGGGGGCCGACCTGGGGATGCACCCCGTGTATCTGGATCCCTCGGGCAGCCAGATCGGTAAAAAGGAGTCCATCGCCGACACCGCCCGCGTGCTGGGGCGGATGTTTGACGGCATCGAGTACCGTGGCTATGGGCAGGAGATCGTAGAGGAGCTGGCTGCCTATGCCGGCGTGCCGGTGTGGAACGGTCTGACCAACGAATTCCACCCCACCCAGATTCTGGCGGATTTCCTCACCATCCGTGAGCGATTCGGCACCCTGAAGGGGATTAAACTGGTGTATATGGGGGACGCCCGCTATAATATGGGCAACTCCCTGATGGTGGGCTGCGCCAAGATGGGTATGCACTTTGTGGCCTGTGCCCCCGCCGCCTATTTCCCGAATCCGGAACTGGTGGCAGAGTGTCAGGCCATCGCCGCCACAACCGGTGCGGTGCTGGAATTCATTGAGGATCCCATGACCGCCACCAAGGGCGCCCACGTGCTGTATACCGACGTATGGGTATCCATGGGCGAGCCGGACGCAGTGTGGCAGGAGCGCATTGAGCAGCTCTCCCCCTATCGCATCACCAAGGCGCTGATGGATAACGCCGGTGATGGGGCGGTGTTTATGCACTGCCTGCCCGCCTTCCACGATCTGAAGACCACCGTGGGCAAGCAGATCTACGATAAGTTCGGCATTGACTGTATGGAGGTCACCGACGAGGTATTTGAAAGCGACCGCTCCATCGTCTTTGACGAGGCGGAGAACCGTATGCACACCATCAAGGCGGTTATGGCCGCCACACTGGCTGTGGAATAAAACGATGAAATCCGATGAGAAATCATTCTCATCGGATTTATTGTTTTTCCCCTTGACAAACCGCCATCTTCGTGTTACAATACATTTAACAGTTAAGTTAAATGTTAAATGAGGTGAAACAATGGGATTGCAAAACACACTCAAAGCCCTATCCGATCCGGTGCGGCGGGAGATACTGAATCTGCTGAAAAACGGACGGATGGCCGCCGGAGAGATCGCGGAGCGCTTTACCATCACCGATGCGGCGATTTCCCGCCACCTGTCGGTGCTGAAAGAGGCGGAGCTTATCCGCGACACCCGTGAGGGTAAATTTATCTATTACGATCTCAACGCCTCCGTACTGGAGGAGATTCTGTTGTGGATCAGCGATCTGAAAGGAGAGAATGACAATGCGTGAATTCTTAAGCAAACACAAATGGGCAATGGCGATCACCTCGGTGATCATTCTGCTGCCCATCGTGGTGGGCTTGCTGCTGTGGGATAAACTGCCCGAAAAAGTCCCCTTTCACTGGGGCATCAACGGCGAGGTAGACGGCTGGGCCACCAAGACCCAGGCAGTGTTCCTAATGCCGCTGATGATGCTGGGCATCCAGTGGCTGTGCGCCATCCTCAGCCAGCTGGACCCCAAGGGGAAAAATCACAACAACAAAATGATGGGGCTGGTGCTGTGGATCATCCCCGTGCTGAATCTGTTCCTCCACGTGATGGTGTGGCTGGCCTCCTTTGGCCGCGAGATCAATATGGCGGTAATCATGCCCATGTTTATGGGGGCACTGTTCGTGGTGATCGGTAACTATTTGCCCAAGTGCCGCCAGAGCTATACCGTCGGTATCAAGCTACCCTGGACCCTCCATGACGAAGCCAACTGGAACGCCACCCATCGACTGGCGGGTAAACTGTGGGTCGCCGGCGGTCTGCTGACCATGCCCTGCGCCTTACTATCCGGTGTGTGGGCGTTTATCGTGATGATGGGGATTCTGCTGGTGATGTGCATCATCCCCACCGTATATTCCTATCGGTATGATAAGAAGCATCAAAAAGAAGAATAATCCAAAAAGAGCCGAGGCATAGCCTCGGCTCTTTTTTATGCTTGTACCTTGACGATCTCGCCCAAGTGGAAGGAATAGAGCAGCATCTCGGTGACGGGAAGTCCGAAAATGCCCTCCAGCGCCGTCTTGTAGAACTGCATCTGGCTGTGATAGCGCTCGACCAGCTCGGCGGCGCTCTTGACCCGATCGGTCTTATAGTCCACCAGAATCAGGCGATCCCCCTCGCGGAACAGACAGTCGGCAATACCCTGCACCAGCACCGACTCCTCCGCCATAGCGGCAGGCAGGTCGGTCAGCGTGCCTGCGGGCACCGCCACCGCAAAGTGGTACTCCCGCCATACCCGCTCCGCCGCCGCCATACGGCGGTACAGCGCTCCGGTAAAGAAGGCGGTCAGACGCTCCTCGTCCAGCACCTGCGCCTGCGCCTCGGTCAGGAAGCCTGCCGCTGTCAGACGCCGGATCTCCTGCGGGATATCCCATGCCGCCGCGGCATAATCTGCAAACTGCATAAAGGTGTGCATCGCCGTGCCCTTTTGGGCGGCGGTCATCCCCTCCTCCTGCAAAAAGGCAGGGCGGGATACCGCAATGTGGCGGCGGCTCATCGCCTCGTGGGAGAGCTGAGAGGCCGCCAGCTTTGCCGGCACACCGAACAGCGGTGCATAGGGATAAGCATAGGCGGAACGGCGGGTCAGCTCCTCTGCCAAGGCGGGATCAACGGCGGAGATGACCGTATCTGCCACGGTTTTTTCCACCGTAGCAGGGGTCTCCACCGACACCCGCCAGCCCACGGTACAGGGCAGGGTGTGCCCCTCCCCATGCCACAGGGGGCGGAAATCCGGATGGCGCAGTGCCGCCATCAACAGCATCTCTCCCGGAGAGGCGGCACGCATAAGGGTATCCGACAGCAGAGCCTCCTCGGTGGGCAGATCCACCGCCATTTTTTGTATGGTATCCAACGGAGCAGGCAGAGTATGGATCAGCACCAGTTTCTCCCGGGCACGGGTCAGCGCCACGTACCACACCCGCAGCTCCTCCGCCGCATCGTCCAGACGGCGGGCGGACTGCACCGCCGCATAGGGCAGGGGGATATGCTTCTCCCCCGCCTCCTCGTCCACCAGCTTCATACCAATGCCGGCGATGGCGTGAAAGCGCAGTTTCTGGCGGGCGTCATCCCGCCCACGGCCGCCGCTGAGACGGGCGGCAAACACCACAGGGAACTCCAGACCCTTAGAGCTGTGCACCGTCATCACCCGTACGCCGTCCTGCCGCAGGGTGTCGCCGGAATCCAGATCCTTGCCCTTCTCCTCTAAACGATCCAAATACCGCACAAAGGCGGATAGACCACGGAACTCGCCCTGCTCATAGCCACGGGCGATCTGATCCAGCCGCCGCAGGTTAGCTACCCGCTGGCGTCCCCCTACACGGGCGGCATAGATCTCCTCCATACCGGTATCCCGATACAGGGTCTCCAGCAGGCGATCCGCCGGCAGGGATACCGCCAGGGTGCGGAACCGCCGCAGATCCTGCAGCAGTGCCCCACAGCGGGATGCCAACATGGGATCGACGGCATCGGCGGACATCTTCTCAACCGCCGTATACAGGGGCATCCATTTACCATAGGCAATGCGCAGTGCCGCCATATCATCGGGGGTAAAGCCGTACAGCGGCGACAGCATCACGGCGGTCAGCTCCACCTCCCGCAGGGGGTTGTCGATCACCCGCAACAAGGACACGGCGGTGCTGATCTCCGGGGTGGAGAGAAAGCTGCCACCCTTATCCGCCGCCGCAGGGATACCCAGACGGCTGAACTCCTTCACAAAGGCGGGCATATCCGCCCGCTTACGCAGTAAAACACAAATATCTGTATAGGCAAGGGGGCGCTGTGTATCCCCCTCGGTGACGGTCATGGTCTGCATCAGGTCACGGATGCGCCGCGCCATCAGCTGTGCCTCCGCCTGCACCTCCGTCAGCCCCTCCTGCTGCACCGCGTCCCGATCCAGCAGCAGCCACTCGGTGGCGCAATCCGCCTCAGGGTAGTTGGCGGTGGGCACCAGCTGTTCGGTGACACCGTAATCCACGCCACCCAGCCGCCGCACCATCAGCTGGCGGAACAGGAAATTGACCGTTTCGGTCACGTCCCGACGGCTACGGAAATTATTGCTCAGGGTGATGGCGGCGGGGAATTGCTCCTCCTCCCTCCGATAGGGAAGATACCCATCCCGCCGACGGGTGAAAATGGCGGGCATCGCCTGACGGAAGCCATAGATGCTCTGCTTAACGTCGCCCACCATAAACAGATTGGTGCCCTGACGGGACAGAGCCAAGAACAGGGCGTCCTGGGCGCCGTTGGTGTCCTGATACTCGTCCACCATAATCTCGGCAAACCGCGCCGACAGCTCCACCGCCAACGGGGTGGGACGGCGGGTTTCCCCCTCCAACAACAGGCTCAGCGTTTCGTGCTCCAGATCGTTATAATCCAGCAGCTTCTGTGCCCGTTTCAGTTCGGTGAAACGGCGGGTGTATTCCCGTACGAGGGTGCCCAGCGCCTCCACCAGCGGCGCCATGGTCGCCAGATCGGCACGGCATTCCGCCTCGGTGCCGCAGAACAGCCCCCGCACCCGCTCCAGACGATCCTTTATTTTCTTACGCAGGGCTTGGATCTGCTCCTTGCCCTCCTGCACGGCGTCGTCCGCCGCGCGCACCGCCGGCAGACGCCCCAGCTTGCAGGCATCCATCGCCCGCTGCATCTCGTCATAGGTCATCCCCGAGAGGGAATCCAGCAGGGTCTTCAGCATCTTATGGTCCTGCCGTAGGGTATCGCCATAGGGCTCCAGACCATCGCACTGTGCCAAGCGGCAGGCAATCTCTCCATAGGAGACCGCCCGTTGCAGCATCCCCTCCGCCTCCAGCAGAATGGGTTGCATCCACATGGTCTGCTCCAGCGGCATCACCGCTGTATAGGCATCGATCTGCTGCTGCAGCCACTGCTCCGGAAAGGGCTGTGCCTGCATAAAGCGGTAGGCGCTGAGAATTGCCTCCCGCAGTGCTTCATCATCCCGATCGGAGCACAGCTGCGCCGCCAGCGCCAAAAAGGCGGGATCCTTTTTGCGATAGGCCTGCTCCAGCACAGTATCCAGCGCCTCGGCACCGATGAGATCCGCCTGCCCCTCTTCCGCCACCCGGAAGCCCATAGGCAGGCCGGTCTGTCCCGCAAACTCCTGCAGAATACGGGTGCAGAAGCCGTGGACGGTGGAAATGTAGGCACGGGGCAGCAACATCTGCTGGTTGGCATACAATAGATTGTCCGGTTCCTGTGCCATCTTCTCCGACAGGGCCGCGGACAGACGCTGCCGCATCTCGGCGGCGGCGGCACGGGTAAAGGTGACCACCAGCAGGCGGTCCACGTCCACGTGGTTAACGGGGTCGGTGATGCGGCGGATGATCCGCTCCACCAGCACCGCCGTTTTACCCGATCCGGCGGCGGCGGAAACCAGCAGCGAGCCGCCACGGGCGGTGATGCTATCCTCCTGTTGAGGGGTCCATTTACGTTCAGCCACGGTCATCCACCTCCCCACGGGATTCCAAGTCCTCCAGCACGGCGGACATACTTTTTTTCTCTAATTCAGTGACGGGATCCTCCGGGTCGCGCCCGCAGACCGCCCGATAATCGCAGAAGCGGCAGGGGACGCTCTCCCCCTTTTTCAGCGGCAGGGCGGCAATATCGCCCTGCAGCAGGCGCTCGCCCATCTGCATCAGCAGCTCCTCCACCACGCCCCGCAGCAGACGGAACTGGGCGAGGGTAACCACGTTACCGGTGGGCTTGCCCTCTTTATTCAGCTTGGCGGGGATGAAATGGCTCTCCCCCTCCGCCTCCATAGCCAGCACCACGGCGGGGTCATCCAGCACCAGGCCGCTCATACGCATCCGACGCAGACGCTCGCTGTCATCCTTACCGCGGTCTACCACCAGATCGGACAGCGGATGGTATAAAACGCCGCCGGGGCGCAGTTCGCCCTGTTCCTCTAAATAGCGGCGGCTATTATCGCACAGAATAAACAGATACAGCAGCATCTGCATCCCCAGACCGGCGGTCAGCTCGCAGAGGTCAAAGCGGGTGGAGCCGGTCTTATAATCCACCACACGCACGTAGGCGGTGCCGTCCGCCCGCAGGTACAGATCCACCCGATCCACCTTGCCCCGCACCTGTACGCTGCCATCGGTGATGGGCAGCCGCACCGACAGAATGCCCTCGGCATCGGTATCTTCGGCGGGATGGATATCCAACTCGAAATCCACCGGATCAAAGCGGCTCTGCTGGAACTCCTTCAGCGTGTGCCACAGCATATTGCAGGCGGAACGCTCCGCCAGATTCACCTGATACAGGAAGCGCCCATCCTTTTCGGCAGTGCCCCCCATCTGGCGGTCGATGTACTCCCCCATCACCCGATGGACGTCCTCCCGCAGGCGGGGCATCAGCGCCGCCTCTGCGGCAGGGGCGGTGCCCTCATCCCGCAGCTGTGCCACCAAACCATCGGAGGCGGTATAGACAGGCATCAGCACCTCCATGGCGTAGTGCACCAGCGTGCCGAATACACTGCGATCCAGCTGTGCCAGCCGACGGGGGCGGACACGCAGACCGTAGTTACAGAAATACATAAAACGGCACTGATAGAACTGGTTCGCCTGACTGGCGGACAGCACCATATCGCTACCGAAGAGACCGCGGGCCTTGTCCGGGTCGTGGATGCGGAACTCACCACCGTTGGCGGAGCGCTCCACCGCCGCCAGCCGCGGCGCATAGGCGCCGTGATGGCGTATCACCTCACGTAACGTATCGGTGATGGGGGTGGGCTCACCCCGCCCCTGCGCCAGACGGCTGAACATCTCAGAGGCGGTCTCCAGATCGGTACCGTCCTCACGGGTAGCCACCCCACGGGTGTGGGCGGGCAGAATCTTCTCAATGGCCGCCACGAGCGGCGACGGCCCACTCTCGGCGGCGGTCTGATAGGTGACGATCAGCCGCTCACGGGGGGCAGCCACCGCCATATAGGCATAGTACCGCTCCTCCACGCACTGGGTCAGCACATCCTCCGCCAGCGTCAGCCCCATGGCCTTCAGATGGCGGCGCTCCTCCTCTGTCAGCAGACCGTCCCCCATGGGATAGGCAGGGAAAATGCCCTCGTTGGCGCCCAAAACAAACACACAACGGGGATCCCGATAACGAATGCGATCCGCACCGCCCACCGTAACGGCATCCAGGCCCTGAGGAATGGAGCCCAAATCGATCAGGCGGCACAGCATAGTAAACAGATCCTCCAAACGGGAGGCAGGCAGGCGCTGATCCCCCAGCGCCAGCGCAAAGCGATCCAAAATGCGGATGACCTCATCCCACAGACGGGCGGCGTGCTCCGCCAGCAGAGGCTGAGATAACTCCTCCAACACCGCCGCCTGACGGGCGATGCGGTGGGGCAGCTCCTTTTGCCCCGAAAGCCAGCGGTACACCGCCGCGGCAAACTGCCGTCCGGTCACACCGCCCCGCAGATCCCGCCGCAGGGCAGAGAGAGAATCCATCAGCGCCTTACGATGGCGATTGAGCCGCTCCAGCAGGATCCGATCCGGGGTGTGCATCTCCCGATCCAGACCGGAGGGATTCTCGGTCCATTCCTGCTCCCAGCGGCTTCCCTCAATGCGCCACATATAGACGTAGTTCTCCATCTCGGCGATCTCCACCGGCGACAGAGACCACAGATCGGTCTTCATCAATCGCAACAGTTCCTCAGTGCGCCAGCCCTCTACCGCCAGCCGCAGAGCAGAGCGGATATACACCACCAGCGGCTCGCACAGCAGATCCTGACGCAGATCCATAAAGCAGGGGATGCCCTCCCGTGCCAGCATCTCGTCCAGAATGCCCTGATAATCGGCGGGGTTGCGCATCACCACCGTGATATCCCGACAGCGATACCCCTCCTGCCGCAACAAAGAACGGATGCGGCGGGTGACGTACAGACACTCCTCATACACGTCGTTGCAGGGGGTGACGGTCACCGCCGAAGCGTCCCCCTCATAGACCGTGGGTTGGGGGGCGTACAGCCCCGCCTCTAATGCCTGCAGGGCGGTGTCTGCGGTGCGGTGGTTCTCCTCCAGCAGGGTCAGCTCCCAGCACAGATCGTGCTTAGCCGCCATACGGCGCAGCTGCTCCACCGTATCGGTGACGGGGGAAAACAGAGTAAATTCCCGACGGCAGGCCGCCTTTTCGGTGCCGGGCCAGCGGGCGCCGGGGGTATCGGTGCCCAGCGCTACCGTCATCTCACGGCAACGGGGCAAAAAGCCCTCCAGAACCGCCAGCTCCTGCATCGTAAAGCCCTTAAATCCATCCACAAATACCGCCGCGTCCCGGGGCAGGGTGCTCTCCGGCAACCGCTCTGCCAAACGGGTCAGGCGATCCAATTCATCCGCACCGGTGGCGGCGGCCAAGCCCTCATAGGCAGCAAACACACGGGCAATATCCCCCACCTTAGCGGGGAACAGTGCCTCTTTGCCCCGCTCCTCTGCCAGCGCGGCGGCCGCCTGCTCCCACTGCGCGGTGGAGACGGCGCACTGACGCAGCTCCTGCCATAATTGCAGAAGCTGCTGAATATAGGCGCTGTCGGTGGCCATACGGGGGCGCAGACCCCGCATAGGGTCGGCGGTATCCTCCGCCACCGCCGCCATCTGCTCCAGCGCGCGGCTCATCAGCAGGGCACGGGTGCCCTCGTCCAGCTGCTCGCCCGCCAGACCGCCCACCTGACGAAACACCATATCCGCCAAGCGGGAAAAACTCAACACCTGTACACGGGCGGCCTTCACCGGACCCAAACGCTCCAGCAACGCCCGCTCGCTCTCAAAGGAGTGCTGCTCCGGCACCAGCCAGAGAATATTCTCCTGCTCCGTCTCAGCCAAGGCGGCCAGACGGGTCAGAATATGATGGGTCTTTCCGCTGCCGGAACGCCCCAGCAATAGTTGCAGCATGGTTGTCACTCCTTTTCCTTGATCGTCTTTATATTAGCCGATCCTGTGCCCCATTTTCGGGACAATGCAAAGAAACCGCCCGCAGGCGGCTTCTGTTAATACGTACCTTGCTTCACCATCCGCCGAATGTGGGCAAAGGTTGCTGTTTCCCCCTGCTCGGCCAACATCCGTAGCCATTCCTCTAACAAGTCGGAGGTGTCCGGATGAATACGCCGCCGTGGCTTTGCCGATAGAAAATACTCTAAAGGGTGCTGATCGGTATAGGTCGCCCCCCGATAGATCTTGCTGGCGGCCACCCGATCGCAAAACATCTCTGCCACGTACCGCAGGGGCATTTTCACCGGTTCTATACACTTGGTGATCGGGCTGTAATCGGTCCAGTATTCATAATGATGGCGGTTGCGCCCCTTATGATGCATCCACGCCTTGGAATAGCCGTAGCGGGCCCGCTCCTCCTCATTGGGGCTACGATTCCCCTGATAATGGCGGGCACCCACCCAAAATTCGGCAGCGCTGTATTTGGACAGGTCATGGAACAGACCCTGCCACCCGATCCCCGCCCGAAAGCAATGGGCGATCACCCGATGCCGATGGCGGGTGATGGTGATAAAATGCTGTAGGATATGCATAGCGTATGACCTCCCCCGGCTTGCAAACCGCCGCCGATTGTGGTAGAATGAATCATCGGCTGGCCACGCGGGCATTTTCCGGCGGCGCAGAGCCGTCAAACAGCCAGTAGGTCTCCGGCAACAGGGACATACACAGGCAATCCCCCTCCGCCACCACAATGTGGTCGATCAGCCGAATATCCAGTGGCTTCATGATGTCCGCCACGTATTGCGTGGTGACAATGTCCGCCTCAGAGGGGAATGCGTATCCGTTGGGATGATTGTGGGCCAGCACCACCTGGGTGGCGTTATCCCGCAGTGCCTGCTGCACCGCCAAGCGGACGTTAAACTGGGCAGAATTCACACTGCCACGGAAAATGCGGGTGGTGTTCAGGTGCTTGCGCTTGTTGTCCAGACTGACCAGCACCACCGATTCCTCCCGTTCACCCAAAAACCAGGGGATAATATGCTGTGCCATCATCTCAGTATCATACAGCTGATGCACCACACCGGTGACGTCCCGATGATACCGTTGTGCCGCCTGCCCCGCCAAAGTCAGCAGGGTGGCCACGTGGGGCGTTACCCCCGGCATCGTCAGCAGATCGGTATAATTGGCCTCCAGCACACGGGTCCAGCTACCATAGCGGGCCACCAGCGTGTGGGCCAGATCGTTGGTATTACGATAGGGCAGGGCGTAAAACAGCAGCAGCTCTACGATTTCGTGATCGCTGAAGGAGGCCAGTCCGCCGGACAGAAAGCGTTCCTTCATCCGTTGGCGGTGACCCTCGTGTTCCCCCGCCGGCTTGCTCTTTTTCTCCGACACGGCACCCATTCCCCCTTTCCACATTCTATTGCTTAAATTTTACCACAACCCACCCCGTTTGTAAAGAGGAGGCACCTATGAAAACCACCCTCACCGTAACCAAAAACGATGCCGGACAGCGGCTGGATAAATTTCTGACCAAAACCTATCACAATCTACCCCAATCCCTGCTGTATAAGGCCATCCGCAAAAAGGATATCCGCCTCAACGGTAAGCGGTGCGCCATCGCCGACCGCCTGCAGGAGGGGGACGTGCTCTCCCTGTTTCTGCCGGATGACGTGCTGACGGTGGCACCCCCCACCTATGAGTTTATGCATGCCTCCCGCCAGCTGGACATCGTCTATGAGGACGAGCACGTCCTGCTGCTGAACAAAAAGGCGGGTCTGCTGGTACACCCCGATGACCGCGAGTTTGCCGATACCCTGATCTTCCGCGTACAGCGGTATCTGTATGAGAAAGGGGAATACGATCCCTCCGCCGAGCAGAGCTTTGCGCCGGCGCTGGTAAACCGCATCGACCGCAACACCAGCGGCATTGTCATCGCCGCCAAAACCGCCGCCGCCCTGCGCATCCTCAATGACAAGCTGAAAAATCGGGAGATTGAAAAATACTATCTCTGCATCGTCCACGGGAAGATGCCTAAGCAGCAGGATACGCTGGAGGGCTATCTGGAGAAAAACGAGGCCCAAAATCGGGTATACGTTTCCAACACCGCTAAGCAAGGTGCCCGCACCATCCGCACCCGCTATACGGTACTGGAGCAGCGGGAGGATCTGTCCCTATTGGAGATCCATCTGCTCACCGGACGCACCCATCAGATCCGTGCCCATTTAGCCAGCATCGGCCACCCCCTGCTGGGGGATGGCAAATACGGCACTAACGCCCTGAACAAGGGCACCGGCTTTCATAAGCAGGCGCTGTGCTCCTATCGGCTGCAGTTTGATTTTAAAACCGACGCCGGAGAACTAAACTACCTCAACGGGAAAGAATTCACCCTGCCCAACGTGTGGTTCGCCGATGCCTTTCGTAGCCAAAACATTTAAACCCGAAACAGCCTTAAAGGGCGATTTTTCGGTATCTTTTGGCTCATTATCGCACATAGGCGTCAGCCTTATGTGCTCCGCTTCACCAAAATCTACGCAAAAAAGCGCACCTTTCAGGTCGCAGAATTTTGTGATAAACGGATTTTTCGGTGAGCAAGGCAAAAACGCAGTGAATACTGTGTGTATTCACGAGTATTTTAACGAAGTCTCAGCGGAAAATCCGTTTATCACAAAATCTGATTCGGGTTTGAATGCTTTGGCTAAGGGGAAATATAAATATAAGCCGCAACGGAAATTCCGTTGCGGCTCTTTTTTATACCAAAATCAGGGCGTCCTCCTTCACTTCCAGACGGATGGTATCCCCCTCCTGATAGGCACCCGCCAGCAGCTTTTCCGCCAGCGGATCCTCCACGGCGGACTGCATCGTCCGCCGCAGAGGGCGGGCACCGTACACCGCATCAAACCCCTCCCGCGCCAGCTTCTGCGCCACACCCTCTCCAACGGAAAGGGTGTAGCCAAAGGATTGTAAGCGCTTACAGAGCGTATCTAACCGCCGGCGGGCGATCTGCTCCACCTGCTCCCGCTCCAAGGGGCGGAACAGCACGATCTCATCCACCCGATTGAGAAACTCCGGACGGAACAGCTGCTTCAGCTCCCCCATGGCGGCGGCGCGCTGGTCGGCGGCATCCCACGCAGAGGGGGCAAAGCCCAGCCGCCCCTCCCCTGCCATACGGCGACCGCCCACATTGGAGGTCATAATCAGCAAGGTGTTGCGAAAATCCACCCGCCGTCCCTGTGAGTCGGTCAGCTGACCCTCCTCCAGAATCTGTAGCAGCAAATTGAATAGATCGGGGTGCGCCTTTTCAATCTCATCCAGCAGCACCACGCTGTAGGGGCGGCGGCGCACCGCCTCGGTCAGCTGACCGCCCTCCTCGTGCCCCACGTAGCCGGGGGGTGACCCCACCAAGCGGGAGACGGCGTGCTTCTCCATATACTCCGACATATCCAAACGGATCATCGCCTTTTCATCCCCAAACAGGGTCTGCGCCAGCGCCTTGCACAGTTCGGTCTTTCCCACACCGGTGGGGCCGAGGAACAAAAAGGAGCCGCCGGGGCGATCAGGATCCTTTAGCCCCACCCGACTGCGGCGCACCGCCCGTGCCACCGCCGATACCGCCTCCTCCTGCCCTACCACCCGTTGGTGGAGGGTCTGCTCCAGATCCTGCAGGCGGCGGCTTTCCTCGCGGCTCACCGTCTCGGCGGGGATGCCGGTCCAGCCGGATACCACCGCCGCCACGTCCTGCGCATCCACCTCGGCGACGTATTGCTCCTGCCACTCCCTCTGATCGTGGCACAACTGAGCCGACAGGGTGGTCTCCTCATCCCGCAGGCGGGCGGCCAGCTCAAAATCCTGACGGCTGATGGCCGCCTGCTTTTGGGCGCCAAGGCGAGCCACCTCCCCCTCCATCTCCCGCTGTCGGGTGGGTGCGCCGTCACGCAACCGTACCCGTGCCGCCGCCTCATCCATCAGGTCAATGGCCTTATCCGGCAGAAAGCGGTCGGGAATATACCGCACCGCCAGCTCCACCGCCGCCGTCAGGGCGCTGTCCCCGATGCGCACCTGATGGTGGGCTTCGTATTTCTCCCGTAGACCCCGCAACACCGTCAGCGTCTGCTGGGGGGTGGGCTCCCCCACCGTCACCGGCTGAAACCGTCGCTCCAGCGCCGCATCCTTTTCAATATGGCGGCGGTATTCGGCAATGGTAGTGGCGCCGATCAGCTGTAATTCGCCCCGTGCCAGCACCGGCTTGAGAATGTTGGCGGCATCCACCGCCCCCTCGGCGGCACCGGCGCCGATGAGGTTATGCAGCTCGTCAATGAACAGCAGTACATCCCCCGCCTTGCCCACCTCTGCCACCGCATTTTTGACCCGTTCCTCAAAATCGCCCCGATACTTTGTCCCCGCCACCATACCGGTAAGATCCAGCGTCAACAGCCGCTTTTCCTGCAGGGCTTCCGGCACCTCGCCGTCCACAATCCGCTGGGCAAGCCCCTCCACCACCGCGGTCTTGCCTACCCCCGGCTCACCGATGAGGCAGGGGTTATTCTTGGTGCGGCGGCAGAGAATCTGGATCACCCGTTGGATCTCCTCCTCCCGCCCGATCACGGGATCCAGCCGCCCGCCGCGGGCCAGAGCGGTGAGATCCCGCCCATACTGATCCAGCACGGGGGTGCGGCCGGAGCGCACACCGCTCCCCCGCGTGGGGGCAGCGCCCTGCCCACCCGTAACACGGGCCAGATCCCCCAACAGCTCTCCCGGGCGGCCGTCCAGCAGCATCAACAGGCGCACCGCCACGCTGGTATCGTCCCGCAGGATGGCCGCCAGCAGATGCTCCGTGCCCGCATACCGCTGCCCCGCCAGCGCCGCATCGGTAAGAGCGGCCTCCATAGCCGCCTTTGCCCGAGGGGTAAAATCCTCTGTAGTCAGGGCGCTGTAAGTGCCGCCATTTTCGGCGGCCAGAATGCGCTGGGCATACCGCATAGCCGTAATGCCCCGCGCCCCCAGCACCACCGCCGCTACGCCGCTGCCCTCCCGCAGGAGCCCCAGCAGCAGATGCTCTGTACCCACGTAGGTGTGTCCCATTTCGCGGGCCGCCTCCAGCGCCAGATTCAGCGCCTGATTTGCCTTGTCTGTAAATCGCTTAAACCGATACATCCCATTCACCTCATATACAATATAGGCGGATTTTTCTCCTCTTATACATCCGAAACTTTTTCCGCACCCCCACCCCGTCCACCACATACTATGGGAGTGTAAGGGGGTGGAAACTATGTGTCTGCGTAATCTGTTCTGCGGTAGCGACTGCAACTGGATCCTGCTGGTCATCATCGTTCTGTTGCTGATCGATGACAACGGCTGCGGCTGCGGTTATACCACCAACAACACCCGCGATTGCGGCTGCGGTTGCGGCTGCTAAGCGGTCGTAAAAGCAGAGATGACCGTCCCTCCTGCAGGGGCGGTCATCTTTCTTTATTTTTTTGACAACTCTTGACAAAATACCCGTTTTTTGGTAATATCGTAATCACTCTGACAGTTTGGCAACAACAGAAAGGACGGATCACTATGACCTCTACCGGAATCGTACGCCGCATTGACTCGGCAGGCCGCTTTGTGCTGCCCATTGAGCTGCGCCGCACGTTGGATATTGAGGATACGGACGCTCTGGAAATCTTCTTAGAGGACAACACCATCGTGCTGAAGAAGTATCAGCCCGCCTGCATTTTCTGCGGCAATGCCCGTGACGTCAGCGGGTATAAGGGGAAGAACGTGTGCATCAACTGCCGCCGTGATTTGGGCGAATCGGTATAAAACGCAAATAAGAGCATAGAAAAAGAGCCGAGGCGATTGCCTCGGCTCTTTTTGGTTTTCGGTTATTACTCGGATACCGTCTCGTTGCGGCGCTCGAACAGACGGGTGATCTCTGCCAGATCGTCGTCCTCCTCCGGCCAGGAGGGAACGTCAAAGGTGGTCTGGTTGGGCACCTGATTCACAGCGGAACGGGTGGTGCCGCCCTTATAATCGGCGGTCAGACCGGTGGCGATGACGGTGACACTGACCGCATCACCCATGGACTCGCTCAGGCTGTAACCCCAGATGATGTTGGCGTCGGGGTGCATCTGGTTGCTGATGGCGCTGGTGGCGCTCTCCATCTCGTCAAAGTCGAAATCCTCGGGGGCGACGATGTAGATCAGCACACCGCGGGCGCCCTCAATGGAGGTCTCCAGCAGGGGGCTCTCCACAGCGGCCTTAGCGGCATCCTCGGCACGGTTTTGACCCTCTGCCTTGCCCATACCCATGTGGGCGAAGCCGGCATCCTTCATGATAGCCAGCACGTCGGCAAAGTCCAGGTTGATATCGCCGGGGCTCAGGATCAGCTCGGAGATGCTCTGCACACCCTGGCGCAGAACCTCGTCCGCCATATCGAAGGCATTCTTCATGGTAATGCGCTCGGAGGTGACCAACTTAATACGGTCGTTGGGGATGACCACCAGACTATCCACGCGCTCCTTCAGGGCGGCGATGCCATCCTCGGCCTGCTCCATACGGCGCTTGCCCTCAAAGGAGAAGGGCTTGGTCACGATACCTACGGTGAGGATGCCCAGATCACGGGCGATCTCGGCCACCACGGGAGCCGCACCGGTGCCGGTGCCGCCGCCCATACCGGCGGTAACAAACACCATATCCGCACCCTTCAGGGCGGCGACGATCTCGTCACGGCTCTCCTCGGCGGCACGCTGGCCACGCTCGGGGTTGCCGCCGGCGCCATGGCCGTGGGTCAACTTTTCACCGATCTGAATCTTATGGGTGGCCAGAGAAATATCCAGCACAGCCGCATCGGTATTGACTGCCATAAATTCCACACCGCGGACGTCGGCACGTACCATACGGTTAATGGCGTTGCCGCCGCCACCGCCTACGCCGATGACCTTAATGGTGATGCTGTTGTTCGGGACTGCTGCGTTGATCTGCATCATATTGTCGTCCTCCTATTTATACAAGAGATAGATTCTCGTTATAGTTCTATACACTATACATTGTAGCACACCCGTATTTCTTTTTCAACTGCTATTTTTAAAAATCAAGAATATTTTTCACTGCCGCCCCACAAGGCGAAAAAAGAGGGAAATCGTCGAACGATTTCCCTCTTTTATGATCGTATTAGCCGGTGGTGGTACTCGTATCCGCTGTGGTATTGTCGGTGGTGGAATCGGCAGGCTTTTTCTCCTCCTCCAGCAATTCCGGCGGGGTGAACACCACCTTATCGTTGTTGGGATCCTCATCCGCATAGGTGGTCATATCCAGCCGCCCATCCACGTCGGCGCCGTTATTCTGATACAGCACCGGCAGGGTGTCCACCAGCATCTTGATCTGGGCGGGGATGTTGGTCTCGTTGCCCAGCACCACCTGCAGGCGGTCGTTCAGCAGAATGGACAGGTTGGTTTTCTCGGTCATATCGATGGCGGTCATACCGCTGAGCTGATACAGATTCGCCGACGCAGACAGGGTGCGGCACACCCGCAGGCTACGCTCATCCAGCAGAGCCTCGCCGATCACCTCATTTTCCATAGTGGCGCCCAGCACCTGCAGTACACCCGCAGGCAGAGCATCCTCGGTCAGGCTTTCCATAGCGTGGTTGTTTTCACCAACGATGTACCAACCCTCCTCCGCCTTGACCGCCGCCAGCACCGGGGTCTCGGTAAGACGGATGCGCAAGGTGTCGAAAGAGGCATTGCCGATCTCCACCGTATTGAGGTACGGGAAGGCTTCCATCAGCGTATCGTGGGCCTGCACCTTGTTCACACCCATCAGGCTTTGCCCCACGTACAGACCGCTCTTCTCGATGATCTCCTCGGCGGAATAACGGGTCTCCCCCTCCACCAGGATCTCCTTCACAGCCATAAAGCCGGTGGTCTCTCCCCGCTTGCTCTGCTGGGTGCCGATGATCTTCATCACCACAAGGGCGCCCACCAGCAGCAGCAGCAGCACGATGCTCAGCACGATGGCCATGCGGATGAGCATCAGCCGACGGCGACGACGACGGCGGGCCTGCTGGCGCGCCTGCTGTAAATTTTCCGGTCGCTGTTCTTTCATACCTTCCATTCCTTTACACACGTTTATTCCGCATAGCGGTGAATGGCGGCACCCACACCCTGCAGGCACTCCGCCAGATCCTGATAGCCACGGTCCAAATGGGTCAGTGCTGTGATACGGGTCTCGCCCACGGCGGCCAAGGCGGCCACCACCAGCGCCGCCCCACCCCGTAGGTCGGTGCAGGACACGGTGGCACTCTGAAGGGCAGGCACGCCCTCCACCACCGCCACACGTCCGTCTACCTGAATGCGCGCTCCCATACGGACCAATTCATCCACGTAGCGGTAGCGGTTTTCAAAAATTGTTTCTACAAACACGCTGGTTCCCTGCCCCACGCAGGCGGCCGCCAACAGAGGGGCGGCGGCATCGGTGGGAAAGCCGGGATAGGGCAGCGTCTTGATCATCCCCAGCCCGCCGATGCGGGAGGGGGCAGTAATATGTATCCGATTCGGCGCCACGGCGGTAATCTCACAGCCCGCCTGCTGTAACGCCCCAAACACCGGCGATACCGGCAACGGCTCGCATCCGGTCAGCGTCACCTCGCCGCCGGTGACCGCCGCCGCGGCCAAATAGGTGGCGGCCTCAATGCGGTCTGCCATCACCCGATGCTCCGTCCCGTGCAGGCAGGGCACCCCCTCAATGGTCAGCGTGCCGCTGTCATAGCCGCAGATACGGGCACCGCAGGCATTAAGAAAACGACACAGATCCCCGATCTCCGGCTCCCGCGCCGCATTGCGCAGGACGGTGGTGCCCCGTGCGGTGCAGGCCGCCAACAAGACGTTTTCGGTGGCACCCACGCTGGGAAAACTGAGGGTGATCTCCCGCCCCCACAGACCGTTGGGCGCCACACAGCGGATACTGCCGTGGCTCTCGGTCACCGTCACCCCCAGCTGACGCAGGGCGGTCAGGTGCAGATCAATGGGGCGGGGGCCCAATTCACAGCCCCCGGGATAGGTCAGGGTCGCCTCGCCGCAGCGGGCCACGATCGCCCCCAAAAACACGATAGAAGAGCGCATCTCCCGCATCAGCCGATCCGGTATGGTGCAACACACCGGGGCGGAGGCATCCACCGTTACGGTATCCCCCTCTCGGCTGACCCCACACCCCAGATGGCGCAGGATCGCCATTGAGGCGGTCACATCCGACAGAGCAGGACAGTTCTGTATCCCGCATACACCCGGCACCAGCAGGGTAGCCGCCAGCAACGGCAGGGCGCTGTTCTTTGCCCCGTGGATGGGGATCTCCCCCACCAGCCGTTTGCCGCCGCAGATCTCTAATACATCCATCACAACGCCTCCTCTCCACACACCCAATGTATGCAGAGGGGCATTGTCCCGTTCGGTAAATTATTCGCCCAGCAAGTGCCGCAATTCCGCTAAAATGCGGGCATCGGCATCCAGAATGGCCGCCTGCCGCACCCGTTGGCTCATATCCTCCAAACGGGCGGGATCCTCCGTCACCTGACAGATGGCCTCCCACAGACGGTCGGCGGTCAGATCCTTTTCCTCAATGCACAGCGCCGCACCCCGCTCCACCAGCACCATCGCATTGTGATACTGATGATTCTCCGCCACGTAGGGGGAGGGGATCAGAATAGCCGGCTTGCCCGCCGCAGGCAGTTCGCTGAGGGTCATGGCGCCGCAACGGCTGATCACCAGATCCGCCGCCGCCATACAGCGGGGCATATCGTCTATGTATTCCCGCACGGCGATGCCATCGCCCTGCAGGGGCATACCCATAGTTTCCAATTTGTCTTTCATCGCGGCATAGCCCGCCTTACCGGCGCCGTGGATGTGCTGCAGTTTGCCGGTCTCCCGACTGCGGCGCAGCACCTCGGCCATCGCCTCGTTGATACGGGCGGCGCCCAAGCTGCCGCCAAAGGACAGCACCAGCGGGCGATTGTCCAGCCCCAGCTCGGCCCGTGCCACCGCCTTATCCAGCGTGAGAAAATCCGGACGCAGCGGGTTGCCGGTAACCACCACACGGGCATCCACCGGCAGATGACGGCGGGCATCCTCACTGCACAGCAGCACCGTGGCGCCCTCCTTAGCCAGCATCTTAACGGTAACGCCGGGATAGGCATTGGACTCGTGCACCGCCGTAGGAACACCGGCACGGATGGCCTCCCGCAGCACGGGGCCGCAGACGTAGCCGCCGGTACCCACCGCCAGATCGGGTTGAAATTCCCGCACGATCTTTTTAGAGGCGGCGCTGGCGGTCACCACGTTCACCGCCGCCAGAATATTGCGCCCGATGTTTTTGAAACTCAGACGCCGCTGAAAGCCCCGCACGGTAACGGTGCGGATGGGATACCCCGCCGCCGGTACCAGCTGGGTCTCCATACGACCGGTGGCACCCACGAAGAGGATCTCCGCATCGGGATATTGCTTTTTCAGTAGATCGGCAATCGCCAATGCCGGGTTAATGTGTCCGGCGGTACCGCCGCCGGTCATCAAGATACGCATACCAACGCCTCCTACGGGAGAGTTATACTTTTTCCATACGGGCCTGACGGGATATGGACAGCACCACACCCATCTGCAGCATCAACATCAGAATGGAGGTGCCGCCATAACTGAAGAAGGGCAGGCTGATACCCGTGTTGGGCATCAGATTGGAAACCACCGCCACGTTAATGGCCACCTGAATGCCGATCTGTAAGGTCAGACCAAGGGCCAACATACAGCCGAATTTATCCGGCGCCTTCATAGCGATCTTCAGCCCCCGCCACACCAGCAGAGCGAACAGCACCAGCACCAGCACGGCGCCTACAAACCCCATCTCCTCACAGAAGATGGCGAAAATAAAGTCGTTCTGCGGCTCCGGAAGGAACAAATGCTTCTGCCGGGAGTTGCCGGGCCCCTGCCCCAAAATGCCACCGGAACCGATGGCGTATAGGGACTGCACCGTCTGCCAGGCGTGATCCCGCCCGGAGATGCCGTCCTCGAACACGATCTCATTGGCGAAGGATTCCAAGGGGTGGAACCACACGGCGATACGGTCCTGCTCATAGCCCAGCACCGCCACCATCACCACCACCAGCGCCGCGCCGGCGCCCAGCACGGTGAGCAGCCAGCCCAGCCGCACGCCACCCACGTACATCATCATAAAGCCGAGGATGGCAATCAGCATAGTGCCGGACAGGTGGGGCTCAATGATCACCAGCGCACAGGTAACCGCCAACAGAAAGCCCAGAGGCAAAAACCCTTTGGAAAAGGTCTTGATTTTCTTATAATTCAGTGAAATCAAATGGGCGAACAACAGCACCAGAGCAAACTTTGCCAGCTCTGAGGGCTGAAATTGACCCAGACCGGGAATACGGATCCAACGATGGATACCGCTCTCGGAGGGGAGGAAATATGCAACGATCAGCAGCACGATACTGCCGCCCCAAATGGGCCACGCAAAGCGGTGCAGCACGTGATAATCCACCATGGATACGGCCAGCATACCCACCAGACCCATACCGGCCCAGAGCAGCTGCTTGCGAATGTAAAAATAACTGTCGCCGCCGTCATAGTTAAAGGCGTATACGTGACTGGCGGAATACAGGGTGGCCAGACCAATGATCAGGATGACCATCAGCAGCACAAAGAAATACATATCAAAACCGGTGGAAAGATTGAAAAAGCGGCGGCGCTTTTTCTGGTCGGTGCGGGCCGTCGCCTGCGCCGCGCGGCGGTCAGGCATCGGCAGGGTGTTTCCTCTTGCCATCCGTATACGCTCCTCTCTTACAAAATTAGTGGCCTCTATCAGCCGAACAGGACCAACACCAGCGCCACCAGGCAGCCTGCCAGCGTAACACCGGCAAAAGTGAGCACAATGCGGTTTTCACTCCAGCCGCACAACTCAAAATGGTGGTGCAGGGGGCTCATCTTAAACAGCCGCTTACCGTGGGTGATTTTAAAGTAGGTTACCTGTAGAATAACCGACAAATTCTCGGCTATGTACAAAATCCCGATGGGCACCAGCAGGAAAGGCTGGTGGACACCGAAGGCCAGCGCCGTCAGAGCGCCGCCGATGAACAACGAGCCGGTATCCCCCATAAACACCTGCGCGGGATGGAAGTTCCACAGCAGAAAGCCCGCCAGACCGCCGGCCAGCGCCACCGCCAGAATGCTCTGGGACAACAGCGAGGCAAAGCCGCTGATGAGCAGCAGGGTCAGGGTCGCCACAAAGCCGGTGAAACCGCACAGACCGTCTACGCCGTCGGTCAGGTTGGTGGCGTTGGACATCGCAATGATCACAAACACCGTAAAGGGGATATAGCCGATGCCCCAGTCCACCACCCCGATAAAGGGGATATAAAACTCGCCGTGGCCGAAGATGTACATCACCACCGCATAGGCGGTGGACACCAATAGCTGCAACAAAATCTTCTGACGGGCGGTCAAGCCCAGATTCCGCTTTTTCACTACCTTGATATAGTCATCGGTAAAGCCGATGGCACCGCAGCCCAGCGCCAGACCGATGCCGGCCCAAAAGCGGGTGGTCTCATAGGGGGTGCCGAACACGTTGGCCGGCTTCAGCACCGCCACCAGCACCAGCGCCACCAGCACCGCCGCCATAAAGCCGGCGATGAACAGAATGCCGCCCATAGTGGGGGTACCCTGCTTCTTCTGATGCCAGGTGGGGCCATCTTCCAGGATGGTCTGACCGAATTTTAAGCGATGCAGCCAGGGGATGACCACCTTGCCCAGCAATGCCGCCAGAGCAAAGGATACGACACCGGCAACCACCAGTATAATGCCACTTTGAATCGTATTCATTGTCGTTACCTCCTATGTTTTCGTGCCGCCTGTATGGGGTTACAGGGCTAATGCCTCGGCGACCACTTCCCGCTCATCCAGATGGATGGTGCCGGTGTTCAGAATCTGATAGGTTTCGTGCCCCTTACCCGCCAGCAGGATGGTATCCCCCGGCTGGGCGTGGGCGATGGCCCAAC
Organism: Acutalibacteraceae bacterium; assembly: GCA_045539375.1. Lineage (GTDB taxonomy): Bacteria > Bacillota > Clostridia > Oscillospirales > Acutalibacteraceae > UBA5905. The sequence continues at coordinate 40,431 of JAZQFG010000012.1, forward strand.
GGATGGCCTCAATGCGGTTTTCCACCACCGTGTAGGGGGTGTTTTTATCCTGCAGACCCACCAGAATATCCTCAATAATGGCAGCGGGGTCCTCACTGCGGGGGTTATCCGAGGTAACCACCAAATAATCCGACAGTTCCGCCGCCACAGCGCCCATCAGGGGGCGCTTGGTCTTATCCCGATCGCCGCCGCACCCAAACAGGGTCACCAGCCGACCGGAGCAGCACGCCTTCAGCGTGCGGCAGATGTTATCCAGTCCGTCGGGGGTGTGGGCATAGTCAATCACCACGGTGAAATCCCGTCCGGTGGGCACCACCTCAGCACGTCCCTTGACCCCCTCGGCGGCGGAGAGCGCCTCCACCACCTGATCAAAGGGCATACCCAGCGCCAAGCACACGGTGGCGGCACACAAGCCGTTATACACCGAGAACTGACCGGGGATCTTCATATTCACCCGTCCGATCTGACCGACCCCCACCAGCTCGAAGTCCACGCCGTCCGCCCGATGGCGGATATTGCGGGCCACGTAGTCGGCGGCATCGTTTTTCGCGGAATAGGTCAACAGCGGGCAGGGCACCCCCTCCGCCATCGCCTCTGCCCAAGCATCGTCCAGATTGACGATACCGGTGCGGCACATAGAAAACAGCTCCTTTTTCGCCAGCATATAGTTTTCCATCGTGCCGTGATAATCCAAGTGATCCTGGGTCAGGTTGGTGAACACGCCCAATTCGTACTCACAGCCCGCCACACGGCGCTGATCCAGCGCGTGGGAGGATACCTCCATCACGCAATAAGCACAGCCCTCAACCACCATCAACGCCAGCAAACTCTGCAGATCGTAGGGGTCGGGGGTGGTATGGCGGGCGGGCAACACCCGATCGCCGATCAGATTATGGATCGTACCGATCAGACCCACCTTATGTCCCTGATGCTCCAACATGGACTTAATCAAGGTAGTGGTGGTGGTCTTACCGTTGGTGCCGGTGACACCGATCATCTTCAGCCGGGAGGCGGGATGACCGAACCAATTGGCGCAGATCTGCGCCCACGCCATACGGGTATTCTCCGCCAACAGCTGGGTGTGCAGACCCAGATCCCGCTGCACCACCACCGCCGCCGCACCGGAGGCCTGCGCCGCCTCGGCATAGACGTGTCCGTCCACGGCGGTACCCACGATGCACACGAACAGGCATCCCGGCTCCACCCGACGGGAGTCGCAGGTGATGGATACGATCTCGGTATCCTCTTTGATAAAACCGGTGCTGATACCGGTATCCTTCAGCAGTTCATTCAGCTTCATCGGTTGTTCGTCCTTTCTCGTAGGCATTCATACGGTCTATCAGCCGTCTTGTGTATCGGTGTAGACAAAGTTTACCTTGATCACGGTACCCTTGGGCACCTGCTGTCCCTCGGCCACGCTCTGTCCGTTGGCCACGGCGGCGGAACTGGAGCCGCCCACCAGACCGGTCATCTGCACGTTCAGCCCCAATTGGGCCGCAATGGAGTTGACCTCGTTGACCGAGCGCCCCACAAAAGAGGGCACCTTAACCATGGTTACGTCATCCTCTTCGGTATACAGGATCACCGTACCGCCGGCAGGGATGGACTGACCCGCCTCCGGCACCTGCCGCACGACGGTAGCACCACTGCCCACGATGGTGGCCTTGAGGTTGCTGTTATCCACCTTATTCTGTGCCACGGCGGTGGTCTGGCCGGTCACCAGCGGCACCGTACGGGACAGGGTGGACAGTTCCTCGGTGGTATAAGAGGGCTCAATCCCCAAATGGGGCAGAATGGACTCGAATATCTTCTGTGCCACGGGGGCGGACAGGGTGCCGCCGTAGCGGATAGCGGTCTGGGGGTCATCCAGCAGCACCAGCACTGCCACCTGGGGATCGTCCGCAGGGGCAAAGCCGCTGAAGGAGGCCACCACGTCCTCGGTATTCTCCACGGTATCCCGCTTTTCCGATGTACCGGTCTTGCCGGCTACCCGATAGCCGGCCACGTAGGCATTCTTAGAGCCGCCGCCGTTGACGATCTCGCCCAGAATATTGCACAGGCGGCGGGAGGTATCGGCGGAGATGATCTGCCGTTTGACCTTAGTCTCGGTGGCGGAGATCACGTTGCCGTCGGAATCCAACACCTTGGATACCACGTGGGGGGTCACCAGCTTACCGCCGTTGGCAATGGCGCACATGGCGGTGATCATCTGGATGGGGGTCACCTTGAAGGTCTGTCCGAAGGAGGCGGTAGCCAGAGAGGACTCCTGCTCATTCAGGGTGGCCGCGCTGTGGTACAGACCCGCATTGGACATCTCACCGTTCATATCGATGCCGGTCTTCTCCGTGAAGCCGAAGCCGTTAAAATACTTATAGTAGGTATTGGCGCCGATGCGTAGACCCAGCTGGATGAAATAGGGGTTGCAGGACTTGGACACCGCTTCCCGCAGATTCAGCACACCCATATGGGTACGGGTGTGACAGCTGATATTCCAGCCGGACACGTTGAAGGAGCCGGCGCAGGTGAAGCTGGTATTCTCATTGGCGAGACCCTCTTCCAGCGCCATAGCGGTGGTAAACACCTTAAACACCGAGCCGGGCTCGTAGGTCTCGGTGATGGCCTTGTTATTCCACTGCAGCTGACGGGCCAGGGACAGCGCCGTAGACTTCTCATCCCCCGACAGGGAGGCCAGCATATCCTTGGTCTTGGGGTCGGCAATGGTAAAGGGGTCGTTGGGGTCGTAATCCCCCTTGGTAGCCATACCCAGAATGGCGCCGGTATGGACGTTCATCACAATGGCTACGCCACGGTTGAGTACGCCGGTGGATTCCACCGCCTCATACAGATACTTCTCGGTATACATCTGCACGGTGGGGTCAATGGTGGTAACCAGTCCGTAGCCGTCCTCGGCATCCACCACCTTGGTGTATTCCATGGTGGTGGGCATCTCGTCGCCGATGCCGTTGCGGGCGGTGACGATACGACCGGGAATACCGGCCAGTACCGACTCGTATTTTGCCTCAAGACCCTCCAGACCGTTATTATCGGTGCCGGTAAAGCCCAAAATAGAGGAGGCCATGGTGCCCTGGGGATAATACCGCTTATAGTCGGTAATGATATAAAAAGCATAGGACAGACCGTTCTTCTCCACCCACTCGGTAAAGGCGGTCTTGTCGTTGTATTCCACTTTGGATTTGATCACTTCGTACTGGGAGTTAGTCTTGCCGGTCTGGGTATACAGTTTGTCATAGTCCAGCCCGAACATCTCGGACAGATCCTTGGCGATGCGGGTGCGCAACAATTCCAGCCCCTGCTCCTTGGTCAGGGTCTGATTCTCATCCACACCCTCTAAATCTTGCCAATCACAGCCGCCGATATTCTTGGGGGACATAATGATCTTCCACACGTCCGCCGACTCGGCCAAGGGGGTCATATCCGAGGCATAGATGGGGCCGCGCTTGGCGGACACCACCGTATCGCTCATCTGCTGGGATACGGCGCGGCGCTGCCAGTCCTCCGCCTCAAAGATCTGCAGATAGCCCAGCCGCAGAATATTGGCCAAAAAGAAAACGCCTACGATCAAAAACACCGACACCCGGGCACGGAACCGCATCTGGCGGGTGGGGGTGCGGGTGGTAGCAGCTGCCTTGTTCTCTTTGCTCATAATGCGCCTTCCTTTCTTAAATCAGTGGGGATAACAGACCGCAAAAGTGCCCCTTTGCGACCGCAATCAACAGAATGTGCCGCCAAACGACACCGGTAATAAAACAACAAAACGAGAGTCAAGATCGTGTCCGTCTCAACTCTCGATGCTGCCTGAAGGGTGAACGTTCCGTTCACTGTATAGGTATGCTGTCAGGCGCGCATTATGCCGCCCATTATGACAAAAAGGCCAGTAGGGCGTCCCACGCCTTACGCAACCAGCTGTCGTTCTCCGAGGCGAGAGACACCTGATCCTGCTCTTCTGCTTCAATATAATAGATCTGATTGCTGGCCACCGGGAGCAGCCCGTGCTCCTGCGCATAGGCGTTGACCCGCTCGGCAGAGGTCAGACCCGCCAGCTCGGACTGCAGGCGTACCTGCTCCGATTGCAGGGCGCGGAGCTGTGCCTGCCCGTCAGCGATCTGCTTGTTCATCTCGGTCAGGCGGACGTTGCAGGTGATGAAATACCCCACCATGCCCAGGGCGATGAGTGCCACCGCCAGGTAGACGGCCAGATTCAGCACCGACTGGCGGCGGGTGCGACGGCGGTGATCCGCCTGCACTTTCGTATTGTTTTTCAGCGCCACTAAACGGGCCTCACGGGGCTGGAATAATTCCAGATCATAGGCTTCGCTTGTCCGTGCCATGGTGTCTACCTCCTTTCCTGTATCCTAATCTATCCGTTTAATCGGTGTACCGATCGTGTAGCTTCTCGACGCACCGCAGCTTAGCACTGCGGCTGCGGGGGTTGTCCGCCAGCTCCTGCTCGGTGGCGGTGGCGGGCTTTTTGGTGATGAGCGTCGCCGCGGGGGTGCGCCCGCAGACACACACCGGCAACTCGCGGGGGCAGATGCAGCCCTGCCGCCATTGCTGATAGCGGTTCTTCACCATAGCATCCTCTAAGGAATGGAAGGTGATGATGGCCAGCCGCCCGCCCACGTTAAGGCAATCAAAGGCGGTGTCCAGCGCTGCCGACAGGCAATCCAGCTCGCCGTTGACGGCGATGCGCAGTGCCTGAAACACCCGACGGGCGGGGTGTCCGTCCCGCCGTGCCGCCGCAGGGACCGCACGGCTGATGATATCCGCCAGCTGCAGGGTGGTGGTGACCGACTGCTTGTCCCGCTCACGGACGATGGCCCGTGCAATGGGACGGGAGAATTTCTCCTCGCCGTACCGCCAGAAAATATCCGCCAGCTGCCGCTCGTCCAGCGTAGCCACCAGATCCGCGGCGGTGGTGCCGCTCTGGCTCATCCGCATATCCAGCGGCGCATCGTGGTGATAGGAAAAACCACGCTCCGGCGCATCCAGCTGATGGGAGGATACGCCGATATCCAGCAGGATGCCGTCCACACCGGGGATGCCCAGCTCGTCCAGCGCACGGCGCATATTCACAAAGTTGGTCTGCACCAAGGTGGCGGGCAATCCCGCCAGCCGTTTACCGGCCTCGGCAATGGCGTCGGGGTCCTGGTCCAGAGAGATCAGCCGACCGGTGGTCAGCCGGGAGGCAATGGCGTGGGAGTGTCCCCCGCCGCCGGCGGTACCGTCTAAATAGATGCCGTCGGGACGTATGGCCAGCGCCTCTATAGTTTGATCCAGCAGCACCGGACGGTGATAGGTTGTATCCATCGTATGTGCCACCTCATTTGTTCGTTCTGTAGCCATTGAGAACCGTGACAAAGATTGCTTCAGTGGCTACCTTTAGAATCCGTATTTAATGAATTCCTCTTCCAGCTTGTCGTCGGTCATATCCGCCATCTCCTGCTCGTACACGGCGGGGTTCCAGATCTCGGCCCGACGACCGGCGCCGATGATCAGGCAGGGCTTCTCTAGGCCCGCTTGGGCAATGAGATTCTTGTTCAGCAGGATGCGCCCCTGGGCATCGGGGGTGACGTCCTCGGCGGACTCGGTCACCTTACGCAGCAGCTTGCGGGTCTGGGCCATCGGCGCCTCGGTGATCTTCTGCAGCAGGCTGTCCCACTCTTCTAAGGAGTAGAGGCTGACGCACCGATCCAGCACGCAGGCAGCGATAAAGGTCTCGCCCAGTTTCTCACGGAGCTTGACGGGCACGAATACACGACCCTTAGCATCCATATTGTGTTCAAAGCGTCCATACAGCATCATACCCATCACCTCCTTGTTGGTATCGTTTTGGGGCACCGCAATCGGCTTCCCCACGGGGCTGTGGAAAACTCTGTGGAAAGTGTGGAAAATCACCACTTTGCACCACTTCGATGCACTTTTCACCACGTATGCCCATTATAAAGGATGTTTTGGGAAAAATCAATAGCTTTTTCTTACTTTTTATAGAAAAGGAATAATTTTCTTTTTAGGAACAGGTTATAACCGCAAAAAAGCCAAGCGCAGC
>JAZQFG010000013.1:0-3053 GCA_045539375.1 Acutalibacteraceae bacterium
CTAAGACCGCTTGGCCTCCGACTTCACACGCCTATACGCACACGTATATACGCGCACGCGCGAGTAACGTAACAGCACGGACAAAAAAAAGAAGCGCTCCCGCGCTTCCTTTCTTCCGGTCACAGCTTATCACCATTTTCAAAGATGAAGTAGCATTCAAACTGAACACCCATCTTTTCAGCGTACAACCGGAGTTCATCCTCCCCAAAATTATTCCGTTCAAGTTTCTGGGAAAGATTCTGGCGTGATTGCCCGGTCAATTCCGCAAGCTGTGTTACCGTCATTCCCTGCCTTTTCAAAATGATCCGTATCTTTTCGGCGGTGGACAGTTCCATAGGCATAGGGGATCACCTCCTCGGATGGCATGATACATTGTTTTTCTTTATTTGTCAATGTTGAAATTGACAACGGAAAAAATTTTTTGAAAAAAGATAGAAAAAAGTTGAAAAAGGGTATTGACAAAAGCAAGTTTATAGTTTACAATGCTCAACGTAGACAACAAAAGCAAGTTGTCTAACAGAAATTTAAGGAGGTATCCCCAAATGAAGAATGTTGTGAAGGTTATCCGGTTCGGTAATGAAAAGCCCCGTCTGTATGCCCTGCCTGATGACGCGGCGGTTAAGGCCGGAACCATTGTTGCAATCGAGTACGTGAACGGCGCGACTGCAACCGGCGTGACGGTCTCCGATTCCTACAAGGTTGACGGTGAAACCGAGGCCATGCTGATTGACCTGATGCACTTCACCCCGCCCACCCTCGACAACCTCAAGCGTGTGGTGTCCGTCTACGAGGAACACAAGCTTGTGTGGGAAGAGGATGAAGATGACGCGGAGGCTGACGGTGACGAGCCGGAGGATGAAACCGACAACGGTTAATCCGCAGTGAACCACGGGGACGGGGCGCAAGCCCCTCCCCCAGATTTAGGAGGTAGCGCAATGGATATTAAGCGGGAATTGGAAGTCATGAAGGAAGTCAAAGAAGCGAATGAGCGCCACTTGCAGGAATGGAAAGACAGCATGATGCTGGCCGTTTATGTGGACGTGTACGACACTGGCAGGGCAAAGACGATCCGCATTGCCCGTGATCTTGAAGAATACTACCGCCTGATTGGCTGTGATACCGTTACAATGCCCATGCGCTATATTGGTGGAAAGCAGTTTATTATCATTGCCGATGACGAAGGTACATCCCGCAAAGACAGCCGGGTGTCCGCGATGAACGGTGACGAGCCTATGCTTGTGGGCAACCTGCTTGTGGTAGCCTTTGACGGGGTTGAGGATATTCGGGGCCTGACCAAAGAAGAAGCGGATCACGTTCTCCGGCACATCAAAGGCCGTGGACGGATGGATGAAAAAGGCAGGTTGGATATCTGGGAGATCCTTACCGATGTGACATATAGCGAGGAGGACTGATTATGATCATGGACGGATTACAGTTGCCGAGTTTGTGGGTGTACGTGTGGTACGTGGACGGAACCCGCCAGAACGTGGCTAACACGGACACACTTGAACCCCGTGAAGCGGAAGAATACGCAAAGCGCTGGGGACAGAAAAAGAAGGTTGTCCGGGTAACGTTGGAAGACACCAAAGGCAAGGTGTACAAGAAATACGGATTCTGATTCACCGGGTGGGCGAAACGTCCACCCGCTTTTTTTGTCTCCCGGCACACGACACCCCGCACCTGTGTAGCCCCCCGTTGGCCCGTTCCCGGTTCTTTGGCTGTAAACTTCCAACTTGACAACGGAAAAAGAAATTTTCAAAAAGTTTGAAAAAAGTTTCAAAAAGGTATTGACAAATGCAAGTTTATAGTTTACAATGTCCTCGTAAGGTTGATAAAGCAACTGACACCGAACGAGATTTAAGGAGGTACACCACAATGACAACCGCCACCCAGACCCGTGGAAACCAGATTTACACCCTTGAAGAGCTCCGGTTCTTCCTTGACTGGATCGCCTGTGCTACAGAATGCCACATCTACCCTTACGGATACGAGGACAAGGAAACCTCGGAAGACCCGATCAAGGTTCTGCACGGCGCGGAAGAAACCATCAACTGGATCGCTGAAAATCCCGCTTACCCCGTCTGGGGAGATATGACCGGATATCTGGTGGTTATCTTCAACCGGGCCGGATTCTACTGTGAAGTGATTTTCTAATCAGACAGGCCAGCCGGGGAGCCTTAATCCCCGGCTCATAAAGGAGGGTTTGAAAATGGCAAGTGTTGAATTCATCCAGAAACGGATCGCCGGGAAACAGGCTGAAATTGCAAAGTTGGAAAAGAAGCTGGCTCGGATTATCAAGGCACAGGAAAGCGGATGGGAAGTCAACCCGTATTACTACGGTGAAAGCGATTTGAAGTACACGAACCGGGATCTGGAAGCGGCAAGAACGGCCCTTGCAAAATATGAAGCGGATTTACAGACCGAACAGGAGAAGGATGCCAGCCGGAATGTGAAAGTGATCCTTGATTTCCTTGACGCGTGGGCGAAAAACGTTTACAACTGGTACACTGCCCAGTTTGAAGAGTATGTGGAAGCCCGGAAGGAATACGGGAAGCGGGATACCGAGTATTGCAACTGGCACAACAACGGTGGCTGGCGCGATCCTAACCGGGTACAGATTGAGAAGACCCACAAGGAATACCGGAAAGCCTTTGCGGCCCAGTGGTGGTTCATGGAGCCCTATGCAAAGCGGGTTCACGGTGGATGGGCGTTCGATGCTGACCGGCTGAACCGGGAACTGGAGCAGGAAAAGAAAGCCAAGTATGATGACATTATCAACCGGACAAACGCCATTTGCGGAACTATTACGGACGCGTCCGGGCTGTATTGCGGTGATAAAGGTGATTTGAACGGGGTCATTATCGGTGAACGTGGACAGGCGCGAGTGCAGACCATTGGAGCCGGTGGATGGAATATCCAGTGTTTCCACTTCCGCACGTTGGTTCATGAAGTACGGTGAAAGGAGAACGGCATGAAACTGTTTGAGATTTTCCCCGGCGAGGAATTCACCCTCGCCGGGAACCGGTATCGGTAAAGTCGGATCGTAGCCATGT
>JAZQFG010000014.1:0-48153 GCA_045539375.1 Acutalibacteraceae bacterium
TCGTTGACGTTGGCGATGACGGTCTTGGCAGCGGCGTCATAGGTGTAAACGGTGGAGGCAGCAGCCTCATAAGCGCCGTTCACGTGGGTGCCGCTGACCACCATGTTGATGTACTGCTTAGCACCATCCACCATGGCATACATGTAGTAGCCACCGGTGGTCTCCTCCAGATACACGTCAATGGCAGCAGCCACGTCGGTGCCGGTAGCCATGTAGTAGCCGTTCATGCCGCCGATCAAGTAGTACACGTCGGACTCGGAGACGTTCTTCTGCACCATACCGAACTTATAGGCGGTGCCGGCCACGGGGGCATCAACCAGAGAAATAGAGGGAGTCTCGGGCTCGGGATTCTCAGGAGTATCAGGAGTATCGGGGGTATCGGGGGTCTCGCCGCCCTGACCGGCAACGGTGTACAGGCGAGCGATGTAGTCGGTATCCTTAACAGCCTTCAGAGTGCCCACGGTAACGTAGGAGCCGTAGGTGCCCATGTAGCAGTCGGTATCGCCGGCCATGGCATGGAAGGCGTTCTTCTCGGTATCCAGAGAGAATACAGAACCCTCAGCGCCATAGGTGAAGTTGTAGTGAGTGCCGCTCTGGGTCAGCTTGATGTACTGCTTGCCGGCATCGTCGTTGAAGTACAGCTTGTAGCCGCCGTCCACGATCTCAACGTACATATCCACAGCCTTGGACACGTCGGTATCGGTGGCGCCGTAGTAGCCGCTCATAGTGCCGGTGAAGTAGTAGACAGCGCCCTTAGAGGTCTGATCCAGACCCAGCTTGTAAGCAACGCCCTCCTTGTACTCGGTGGCAACGCCATCGGTAGTGGGCTTCTCGGGCTCGGGATCAACAGGAGTATCGGGGGTCTCGGGGGTATCAGGGGTATCGGGGGTATCGCCGCCACCCTCAGCAGGGTTGACAACGATGCTGTCCATACGGACCTGAGCAACCAACCCCTCAATGAAGAAGCTGTCAATAGCCTCGTCCAGGGTTACGGTAACAACCTGGCCATCCACGGCAACGGTGCCGGTGGTGATGGACTCGGACAGGGGGGTGGCATAATCCTTATAATCGTTGGTGTTGAACACGATCTTGGTAATGCCGGGATACGCAACGGTCAGGCTGCTGCCCTGATAGAAACGGGCAGGATTGGAATACTTATCGGACACGTTGGTCTTAGAGGCAGCCTTATCATTGGTGACGGTGATGCCGTTCTGAGCCCAAACCTGCTGCTCGGTGGTGCAGGAGGTGCGGTTGGCAACGTCGGCAAAGGAGATGGTTGCCTCGGGGCTAACGGGATTCTCGGGGGCGGCGGGGGCCTCCCAAATCACGTCCAGAACGGTCAGACGGTCCTTGTTACCGGTCTGCTGGGTGGGGGAGTTGTTCAGGATCTCGATCTTGAAATCGCCGGAGATGGGGGTCTCCAGAGCCCACTCATAGGTCCACACCTCATACTTGGTGTTCTTATCGGCCTCTTTGGCCAGCTGGTTGGTATACACGGTGCCGGTGGCCAGATCGGTGATGGTGATATCGGCACCCAGCTTGGTGTCGGTGAACATCTTGGTGTAGTTGATGGTCAGCTTAGAAATACCACCGGTCAGGGTGGGGGAGGTGATCTTGCCGGGGGCAGACACCTTACCGTTCATACAAACAGCCTTGTGGGTGTTATCGGGACCAATAACGGTAAACTGGGGGTTCATGTCGGTGGCACCGCCGCTCTGGATAGCGCAGTACTCGGTCACCCAGCCGTTAGTGGTGGTGAAGGTCTTGGTGTAGGAAGAATCGCCGTTGGCATTAGAGGTCACGATGGTGTCAAAGTCTGCATAGTTCGCATCAGCGGCGTCGTTAGCCGCGGCGAAGTACACAGACATCGGCAACACCAAGCACAGACACGCAACCAGGGCGATCAGCTTTTTGATTTGCGATTTCATTGGAATACTCCTCCTTATATTTTTTTCGGGGCAGGGACTCCGTGGGGAGCCCCTGCTCCATAATCGCTAAAATAAGGTATGTAGGGGATAGGGGGATTAGGCGTAGAACTGGCAGTAGAAGCCCTCGTACTCGGTCTTGCAGGGACCAACTGTGGTGTAGGACTTATCGTTACGGGTACCGAACCAGTAGGGAGCGCCGTCGATCTCAGCGATGAGGGTCTTGGCGGTGCTGTCGTAGGTGTACACGGTCTTGGCGGTAGCCTCATAGGCGCCGTTGACGTGGGTGCCGCTGACCACCATGTTGATGTAGGTCTTCTTGCCATCCACCATGGTGTACAGATAGTAACCGCCGGAGGTGGACTCCAGATACACATCGATGGCAGCGGTGGAGACGGTGGCGGTAGCCATGTAATAGCCGCTCATACCGCCCGCCAGGTAGTAGACAGCGTCCTTGTTGGCGTTGGGCTGAACCATACCAAACTTATAAGCAACGCCGGCCTTGGGAGAATCCACAACGCTCAGCTTCTTATTGGTGCTGGTACCGGCCACACGCTTGGTCATTTCGCAGCCCGTATCAAACTCGATGATGCCGTTGAAGTTCTTAATCATACCCTTAACGGTGATGGTGTCGCCATCCTTGATCTTATCAATGCCGTTGCCCTTCATGCGATAGCACTTGATAAGGGTATTCTCAACAATAAAGTTAACGGTGATATTCTGATAGTTGGCATCGTAGACGGTCTCAACGTCCCGAACCTTACCGGTCAGGGTTACTTCCTTCTGCAGGGTCTCGCCGTTCTTCAGATTCTTGGCAGCGGCCAGAATTTTGGCCACAGAGCTCAGATCCTGGGCAGCAGCAGCCACCAGCTTGGTCAGGGTGACCTCGGTGCCGCTGGCCTTATCATAAGCGAACTCAACCTTACCCTTGGTAGCGCCTTCGTAATAATAGTTCTTGATAACGCCCTTCACGGTGATGGTATCGCCGGACTTCACCTTATCGGTGCCGTTGCCCTTCATCTGGAAGCACTCGATGGTCTTGTCGCCCACCTTCATGGTCAGGGTGACGCTACCATACTCGGCATCGTACTTCTCAACGCCCAGAACGGTACCGGTCAGCTGAGCGATATAGGGGGTGGTCTCATTCTGACCCAGAGCAAAAGCATCCTTCAGGATCTTAGCCTGATCGGTCACGACCTTCAGGGAAACAGAGGGAGTGTTGTTGCCGCCCTGCTGGCCACCCTGCTGCTGACCACCCTGCTGGCCGCCCTGAGCGGCGGTGGTGGTGTTGTTATCGCCACCGACAGTGGTGGTGGTATCGCCGGAGACATCGCCGCCGTTGGCCTTGTTGACGTAGACCAGGGTGCAGCCGGACTCAAAGCCGACCACGCCGCCGTTTTTGCCCAGAGTACCGGACACGCAGATGTTGTCGCCTACGGCCAGGCCCTCGGCGCCCTCGCCCTTCAGACCGGTGCACAGCACCAGCTTGTCAGCGGCGTCGCCGACCTGCATCACAACGGAGATGGTCTTAGCGGAGGCATCCCAGGGGGTCTTGATCTCGGTGATATCACCGGTCAGAGAGGGGGTGCCGTTCAGCTTCTGGCCGTCAGCCAGAGCATAGGCCTTATCCAGAATTTCCAGATCGCCCAGAGTGCACAGCATCTTGTAGTTGAAGCTGGTGGACTCGGTGTTGCCGTCCTCGTCCTTCACAGTGGCGATGGCGGCGAACAGGATGTCGGTCTCTGCCACGTCGGGCAGCTCAATGAGAACGTGGTTCTCCTTGTCGGAGGTGCCGATCTTGACAGAGTCGGCGGCACCCTCGGTGATGGAGATGCTCCACTCAACGGGATAGCTGACACCGTCGATGGTGACGCTGGCCAGAACGTCCTTGTCCTGATCGATGGACATGACGGAGCCCTTTTCGCCCACCTGGTACATATTATCCAGATAGGCAGTGGCGCTCTGCAGAGCCTCGTTGCCGCCCTTACAGCCGGCGAAGAGGGAAAGCGCCAGCGCCAGAATCAGCGCTACGGACAGTACTTTTTTCATAACTTGATCTTCCTTTCCTCTAACTTAGTGTACGCTAATGTCTTCGGCGGAGAATACCTTGATCTGGTATGAGCCGCTGAAGTAATCCACGATGCCAACGACATCGATGGTTTTACCGTTATAATCTGCCTCGGTCAGCAGATTGCCGTCGCTGTCACGCAGCACGACGGTGCGGACGTCCACCATCACGTCCCCTGCCTTGCAGGTCAGGGTCATGGCGCCATCATTGTTGCCGCCGTTGTTGGTGGTGTAGACGTCAACGACCTTCAGATTCTTCATGGACACGGAGGTGCTCATGAGCAGGTCGGCATAGGCAAAGGTCTCGGTTTTGGTTTCCTCGCTGTCCAGAGCGGTCAGCACCTCAACGTCCACGCTACCGCCGGCAAACAGAGCGGGATCGATCTCGGCGTTGGCCGCCTTATGGCCCTCGCTGAGTTTGATGGTGTTGCCGGGATCGTCGGGCTTAAACTGGCGGTAGTTGATATCGGATACCTGCCAGGTGCCGCCGGCCTCGTAGTACTGCACAGAGCCCACCACGCGGACACGGTTGCCCACCTTGAGGATGTTCAGCAATTCGCCGGTGGCGTAGCCGTAGTACACGGACATACCGTAGTACTGATCGGTCTCCGCATCGTACTCCTCTACGTAGACGGAGTTGTTGCTGTTGTTGGTGATGACGCCCTCGAAGGCGACCTTCAGATTATTGTACAGAGAGATGTTGGTACGCAGACCCTTCAGATCCACCTCATAGGCATCGCCGTAGTAGAAATCGGGATCCTTTTCGCCGGAGAAGACGTTAAGCTTCTGCAGCTTCGCCTGCTGGAAGGCGGCGGAGGCCGCCTCGCCGTAGCGGTCGCTGACCGAGCCGCAGGCGATGGACAGACCGTTCTGGATCAGTTCCAGATTCAGGCAGCGATAGTCGGGGGAGTCGATATTCTTGTACCATACCCACACGGTGTGGCGGTCGCCGGTGGAGTCGACGTTCCACTGGTCGTTATCCGACTCGATGAGGATCTTTTCGGCGCCGGACAGCTTTTCTTTGGTGAAGCTGGAGGCTTTCTTGCCCCACTCCTCGATCTTACCGGTGGATTCGGGGGTGTTCACACCCATATAGCGTGCTTTCAGCACGCCGTCATCGCGCAGGCTGGTGGGTACGAAGAAGTGGGTGGTGTCACCGTCAATAAAGCTCTTGACGGTGACCTCCTGCTTCACGGTGGTGGAGTTCATATCCAGCTTGGTTTGGGCCACGTAGTCCACGGTCTGCGGCTCTTGCTCGCCGCAGCCGACCAAGCAGGACAGAAGCATACAGCATAATACCAGCAGCGCTGTCAGTTTCGTTCTAATCTTCATAGCTTGCACCCAATATAGCCGAAGGGATTATTCGCACTCGTCGATGGCCTCGGCAAACGCCTGATCGATCAAAGCGTCCACGGCGGCGTCATCGGCGGCCTCGTCTACCATACACTTCAGCAGCAGGTTACCCACCTGCACACGGGCAGTGGAGGAACCCTTGAAAGCAGGGGAGACGAAGTAGTCGTTACGGCCGTCGATACCGACCTTAACGCACTTGGCAACCAGGTTCTCATAGCCGTTGGCGGTGTTCAGCCAGTTGGCGTAGGCGGAGTTCTCAACCACGGAGTTGATGACGGGCATATAGCCGGAGGCCATGGAGAATTCGGCCTGGAACTCAACGTTGGTGCACAGGAACTTGACGAACAGCCAGGAAGCCATGATCTGCTGATCGGTGGTCTTGTTGCCCTTCAGGATGCACAGGCTGGGACCCTGAGAGATCACCTTGCGGTTGCTGTTGTCATGCTGGGGGATGGGAGCAACGCCGACCTCGAAGGCAAAGGTGCCGTCGCCGGTGTCGTTGTTGGACATCTGATAAGAGGCGCCGCCGGAGGAGCCCACGCACATATAGCAGCGGGTATCGGTGGTCTCTACGAACAGGTTGGAGGTGTAGGAACCGTACAGCTCCTGGGTGGTGAAGTGACCCTTCTGATACTCTTCGCGCAACTTCTTGATGAAGGCCTTGTTGGTATCGTTGTTGAACAGATACTCGCCGCCGTTCTCCGCGGAGGTGTAGCCGGACTTCATCTGCTCGCACAGGGTGATGAACCAGTTATCCTCGGCGTCATAGCCCAGAGGATAGCAGCCGGGGTCGATAGCCTTGATCTTGGCACAGACGTCCCACATCTCGTCCCAGGTGGTGGGAACCTTCAGACCGTTCTTATCGAAGAAGGTCTTGTCGTAGTACAGAACCTCGGTGGACTTGTTCAGCGGCATGGTGTACATCAGGTCGTCGCCATATACCAGACCCTCGTTGTAGTAGCTGGGGATAAAGTCGGCCTTCTGCTCGGCGGTCAGACCCAGAACCTCCTCGGTGCCGGGGATGGTCACTTTGCTGTCGATCAGGTTATCCAGAACCACAACAGACTTGGCGATGTTGTACATAGCCACGTGATCGGGATAGCAGTAGGCGATGTTGGGCTGGTTACCACCGGCGATCTCGGTATTGATCTGGCCGTTGATATCGCCCCAACCACCGGCAGACTGGTGGGTGATCACGATGTTGGGATAGATCTTGTTGAACTCGGCGATATAGAGATCCAGCACTTCCTGCAGCTTCTTACCCATGGTGTGGGTGAAGGTGATCTCCACGGTCTCGTCGGGATTGAAGCCGGCATCCGGCACCACAAAGGCGTTGGATGCGTTGCCCTTGCCGATGGTGCAGCCGCTCAAACCGAACACGCTGACCAGCATCAGGACCGACATCAAAAGGGCAATGAGTTTCTTTTGCATAGCGATTCCTTCCTCTCTCAGTTGACTAAAATATGTGTTACAGACACGGGGTGTCTATTAACCCTTGATACCGCTGCGGCTGACGCCTGCCATAATATACTTACGCAGGAACAGGAAGACCATAAACAGCGGGGCGGACACGATGGCAACGGCGGCCATCTGCACGGGGTAGTTTGCCTGACCGGAGTTGTCCGAGAAGGCGTTACGCAGACCGTAGGTGATCAGCGTGTGGGCCGGATCGTTGGCAACCAGCTTGGGCCAGATGTAGGAGTTCCAGGCGCCCATCATCTTCAGAATGGTGATGGAGATGAGGGTGGGCAGAGGCAGAGGGGTCATCACCTTCCACAGATACTTCAGATCGGTGGTGCCGTCCACCTTGGCGGCCAGATACAGCTCGTTGGGGATCTGCATAAAGTTCTGGCGCAGCAGGTAGATGTAGAACACGCTGACCAGGAAGGGAACGATCAGAGCGGTAAAGGTGTTCATCCAGCCCAGACGGTTGACCGTCAGGTAGTTGGTGATGGTGAACAGCTCACCGGGGATCATCATGGTGGCCAGCAGTCCGGCGAATAGGGTTTCTTTCCCCTTAAACTCCAGACGGGCAAAGGCAAAGGCGGACAGCACGGTGATCACCAGGCTCAGCAGGGTGGACACCACGCCCACGTACAGGGTGTTCATAAACAGACGACCCAGATTGGCGGCGCCCCACGCCTCAGCGTAGTTGCCCCACATGATCTGGTTGGGCCAGAAGGTGGGGATGGCCTGGCGATACTCGGCCAAGGTTTTCAGGGAGGAGATGATCATCCAGTAGAAGGGGAACAGGACGATCAGCGCCATTAACAGCAGGAAAACGTAGGTGCCGGTCTTACCGAAAATGCGGGTAATGGTCTGGCCGACGGACATCTTCTGAATGTCACGGGCCTGCATCACGTTGGATTGATTCTTCGACATAACGGCACCTCCTTAATAATGGACGTGCTTCTTGATGACGTTGTTGTTGAACAAGGTCACAAGAAGGATGATCACGAACAGGATCAGGGCGGCGGCGCTGGCTTTACCGGTTTCGTCGGTGGCCAGAGAGTCGTAGACCAGACCCACCATGGTGTTCATCTGGCCACGGGCGCCGGCGGGACCCATCTTATCGCCGAAGATACCGACGATGCTGGAATATTCCTTAAAGCCGCCGATAAAGCCGGTGATGATGACGTAGGCCAGCATGGGGGACAGCAGCGGCACGGTCACGCGGGTGAGCACACGCCACTTAGGGGTGCCGTCCACCTTGGCCGCGTCGTAGTACTGCTTGTTGATGCTCTGCAGACCGCCCAGCAGAATGAGGATCTTAAAGGGCAGGGCGTTCCACACGATGTACACGATCATTACGATACGGTTGCTGGTGATGGAAGAGCCGTAGTTCATCCAGTTCACGGGGTCGCCGCCCAGCCACTGGATGACGTTGTTGATGATGCCCCAGCTGTCTGCCGCGGCGGTGCCGGCGGTGAAGGAGCCCTTCAGACCCACGATGTTGAACATCGCAGCGAACACCATGCCGATGGCGATGGAGTTGGTCACGTAGGGCAGGAAGAAGATGGTCTGCAGGGTCTTCTGCAGGGGTTTAATGGAGTTGAGCGCCACGGCGATGAGCAGTGCCAGCACCGTGGAGATGGGCACCGTTGCTACGCACAGGATGGCGGTGTTACCCAAGCTCTGCAGGAAATCCTTCTCGTTGATTACTTCCAGGAAGTTGTTGATACCGACCGAAAACGTCTGACCGCCGATGGCTGCCATGTTACCGTAGCCCTCTAACAGGGAGATACGCACCGTGTTAAAAATGGGCCATACGGTAAAGACCAGCAGCAACAGGATGGCGGGGGACAGGTACAACCAAGCCTTCCAATGCTGTTTACTATCTACCATATCACTTCACCTCGTAATAAACCCGCTCCTCAGTCTCCTTGTTGAACAGGAAGAACTTATGGGGCTTGATGTTGAAGCGGATGGACGCGGCGGCGGGATCCACCTTGATGTCCGAGTTGATGATGGCACGAATGACCGGGTTGCAGGAGGCAGTGTGGGTGGCTACCACGCTGGAATCGCGGCCCATGACCTCGACATTGTTCAGCGCACAGGTGAGGGCACCGTCTGCGGCGGGCTCCAGACCCTCGGGACGGATACCGATGTACACGTCCTGATCCTCGATGCCGGCTACGTTCAGCACGGCCTCGTCGCCGATGTATACCTTACCGTCGGCAACCTTACCCTCCAGCACGTTGATGGGGGGTGTGCCCAGGAACTTGGCAACGAACAGGTTGGTGGGGTTATCGTACACAGACTGGGGCTCGCCGATCTGCTGTACCACGCCCAGCTTCATCACCACGATGATATCGGAGATGGACATAGCCTCCTCCTGGTCGTGGGTAACGAACACGGTGGTGATACCGGTCTCTTTCTGAATGCGGCGGATCTCCTCACGGGTCTGCAGACGCAGACGGGCGTCCAGGTTGGACAGGGGCTCGTCCAGCAGCAGCACTCTGGGCATCTTCACCAGCGCACGGGCGATGGCAACACGCTGCTGCTGACCGCCGGACAGCTCGCTGGGCTTACGCTCCAGCAATTCGTCGATCTGCACCAGACGGGCGGCCTCGGTGGCACGCTCCAGCATCTCCTCTTTGGACAGCTTGTCCTTGCCCTTCAGGTTCTGCAGGGGGAAGAGGATGTTCTGCTTGACCGTCATGTGGGGATACAGAGCATAGTTCTGGAACACCAGGCCGATACCGCGGTTTTCGGTGGACAGCTCGGTCACGTCGTCGTCACCGAAGAAGATCTTACCGCTGGTGGGCTTCTGCAGGCCGCTGATCATATACAGCGTGGTGCTCTTACCGCAGCCGGAGGGGCCCAGCAGGCCGACCAGCTGCCCATCCGGGATCTCAAAGGTGAAATCGTTAACGGCAACGACCTCTTTATCTACCTTTTTGTCGCGGCTGGGGAAGATTTTTGTCAGATTTTGCAAAACAACTTTCATACAAATTCCCTTCCTATGTATTTAATGTTTTTTGGTGCGAAATTAATAATCAGCGCGGGCAGCTTGCTCCGCGTGGATCGCCTTAATGTAATTCTCCAGATCCTCGCGGTCCTCAAAGATCCGCTGGCTGGCAAAGTCCACCGCCACGGTGCTGGCCAGCACGTCGTGGATGGGTGCGTTGGTGCGGGTGATGACAATACAGATGATCTGGGCCACCAGCAGGATCACCAGCAGAGCGGGTCCCACAATGCCCAACCCACCGCCAAAGGTCAGCAGCAGGATGTAGATGGGGAGCATCAGCTCGATGGTGAATTTACCCAGCACGGCACGGATGAAGGTCTGTACGGCGGTGATGCGGATGCCCTCTACGTGCATCAGCCCAATGCCGAAGATCTTCTTGCCCAGGGTCTGTCCGTTGCCGAACAGCAGGGGGACAAAGAATTCCATCAGCAGTACGGCGGCCAACAGACTGAAGGAGAGGATGATCATCCGCAGATTCAGCATGGTGGCATACAGCGCTTTGTACTCCTCGTCCTGCTGTAGGGCCTCGTTGATGGCGTTGTAGGATTCCATATAGGCATCTTTCTCCGCCTGGGGCATAGCCTCGTATTCCTCCGTGGGGATCTGCAGGTCGATGCCGTATTGCTGCTCGTAGTGGTCCATAATGGCGGTGCTGCGCTCCAGCTGGGCATCGTAGCCCAAGCAGAGGGACAGCAGGATGGCGATGCCCACCGCTAAAGTGGCCAGCAGGATACCGTCGAAGATGCCGGACATGATCCGCTTGCCCAAGCTGGCTTTTTGTAAATCTCTCGTCACAGGTTCACCTCCGCTCCTACCTGCAGCCGGTTGCAGATCTGCTCCACAGCCTGCTGGGGGGTGTCAAACCGGACGGTGTAATCGCATATCTGTGCGTTGCGGCATTCCGCCTCAATGAACAGCAGGCGATTGGCCTTGTCCTCGGTGGTGGTATGGTTATCCAGAATGGTTTTGATCAGTTCTTTTTTGTCCCGCTGGACGTAAATGGTAATAACGTGGGGGAACAAGGTCTTCAGTGCCATGGCGCCGCAGATATCCATCACGGTCAGCACGTGCTTGCCCTGGGCAAGGATTCTATCCACGTCCGCCTTGCGGGAGCCGTAGGCGTGGTGGGCGTAGGTGGTGGATTCAAAGAACTCGCCGCTGTCGTGCATCCGGCGAAAATCTTCGGCGGACACGTAGTGGTAGTTGCGGTCCTTGCGGGAGGCCAGTGCCTCGTCGGTGGTATAGCTGATCAGCTTTTCAAACTGAGGGGCCTGCCGCAACAGCTCCCGGGCGATCTTATTCTTGCCGCTGCCGGAGGGGCCGACCAGCACCACGATGCCGGGCTGATCCAGCGTCAATTGCTCTTGCTTGGTGCTGTAGCTGTTGGCGATGGTCTCCACCAGCTTTAAAAACTCGTCGTAGTTGTTTACCGCCAGGATGCCGGTGGCCTCCTGATTCCAGGGGCGGCGCATCAGAATGGGGTAGGCGGCGGTGGAATTGACCACGTTGTGCATCCCGTCGTCGAAGAGGATGTCCACGTCGATCTTATCCTTGCGGGAGCCGATAAGGATGTGATCCTGAGGGATCTCGGGGAACTCCTCCAGGATCCGCTGATACCGTAGGGTCATATAGGAGGGCCATACGGCGGTGGTGACGAACACCTCGGTCATTTGGCTGAGCTTGCGAACAAATTCCTTAGCGCCCTTGATGGGGGGCTGATTACGGAAGAAGTCCGGATGGTCCATCAATTCAAAGATCACGTCGGCACGGGTGCCCAGCTTGCCCCAGCGGTCCACCTCGTGGATGGACAGGGGCGGATCGAAATTGTACTTTTCATTGGCCAGCCGGATGGCGTAGGGGACGCATTCCAGCAGCAGATCATCCACATCCAGCGCCGTGGAAAGGCGGAAGCTTCTGTCCATATCGCACTCTCTTTCTGCAGGCTTGTTTCTTAATAGAAATATCTATATTACGTGCGCGCGATGACGCATATATTCCCTTTATAAAACTTTTACCTAATCATACTACCACACCCCCCCTAAAAAGGCAAGTATATTTTCATAAAAAAAGCAAAATATTGTCGGGTGTAAATTAGCCCTTGTCATTGTACCCTGTTTGGTAGTATAATACACATACGAGCATCCGGCTGTGGGCCGGCCGATGCCGTGTATTTTTACTATTTCAGAAAAGGAGGACCTGTATTTATGAGTAGAAAATATCGTTTATCCACCGCGCTGGATGTGGATGATCTGTTGATGGAATGCACATCCTACGCCATTCGTTTGGCCAACGAAAAGCATCAGTTTGACCCCCCGTTGAGCATCTACGAAAAATCCACCTGGGGTCCTCTGGGAACCCGCATTGACACGGTCTATGATTACTTCAACGACCCCGAATTCTACCGCACTCAGCCGGTTTATAAGGGTGCCAAGGAATTTGTTCGCAAGCTCTCCCAGATGACCGAGGTGTACATTTCCACAGCGGTGCCACCGGAGCATATGGGCATTCGTGCCCAGCGTTTGCTGGAGGAATTTCCGGAGATTCCGCAGGACCATATTTATATGGGCGCCCGTAAGGATAAGATCAACGTGGACATCCTGTTTGACGATGCTATGCACAACGTGGCCAATTCGGCGGCAAAGTATCCGATTTTGATGCGCCGCCCCTGGAATCAGGAGGCCACCGGTATGCTGGCGGTGAACAATTACGACGAGTTTTTAAAGCTGGTGGAGATCATCGCCGAGAGCTATTACGTCAGCGCCGACACCAAGCCCCGTGACCCCCGCATCGTGGTGCTGGTCGGTCCCTCCGGCAGCGGTAAATCCAAGATCGCCACCCAGTTTTTGGCGGGCACCGATCGATATGAAAAGCTGGTCAGCTATACCACCAGCGACCCCACGGCGGTGGAGCAGAATACGTGGTATAACTACGTTTCTCTGGACACCTTCCGCGAGATGTGCGACAGCGGCGAAATGTTCCAGTCCACCATGTATGCGGGCCACGGCTACGGCTCCCGCAAGGCGGACGTGGAGAAAATTCTTGCCGAGGGCAAGCGGGTGCTGACCACCATGGATATTTGCGGCGCTATGTCGCTGAAGACCAACTTTAAAAACGTGGTCACCGTCTATATCAAGCGGGAGAAAAAGGCGCTGATGGGCTCCATCCTACGGAAAAATTCTTCCATCGAGGATAAGGTCAACCGTCTGATGGCCATTGATACGGAGCTGCGCAACGAGAACCTGTGCGATTACGTGGTCAGCTTTGACACCTACGATCAGGCGGTGGAGCAGCTGAACGCGATCTTGTTAAAGTAAAGGGATATAACGCGGATGATAGAGAAGATTAAAGCATTTGTGAAAAAGCATTGGATCCCCGTTTTGGCGGTGGCACTGGCCGTGATCCTGCTGGTGACGGCACTGCTGCTGATCTTTGGCGGCCGTTCCCCCGGGGATGGGTCGGAGAGCACCCCCCAGAGCGGTGTCCAAAACGACCCCGCCAAGGAGGTGCTGGGCACCTCCAACCGCAACCTGAGTAAGAGGGAATTGGGTCAGCTGATGGCCGACCTCTACTATCAGTGCGGCGAGGCGCAATGGGGTGACACCTATTCCGTGGTGCTGGGCGGCGGCTACGTCGCGGTGGGCGGTAACGGCTATTTAGCGGCAGGCGAGGTCACCTACGGTGCCTTGCAGGCGCTGTTTCCTGCCGACCACGAAGTGGTGCTGTGCTCGCTCAGCGGAGCGGAATTGACCGCCAATTTCCTGAATTCTTCCCCATCGAATTGGTACGTGCATTGTGAGGATGCCATCAAGGACGCCGTGGATGCGGCGGCCACCTATTACGTGGTGACCGACACCAACACGGCCGCCCTATTGGAGGGCAAGCTGACGGTGGTGGAGCGGTATACCGCCGGAGTCACCGTCCGTGACCTGCTGGTGCGCCATATTGAAGGCGGCGGTCTGGGACAGGGCAAGCCCACCACGACCACCAACGATTCCGTCGGGGTGCAGGGCACCACGGCAGGGAATGGTGGCACCGTCAACGGCACCACCCACGGCGGTCAGGGCGGCTCTTCCGCCACCCAAAACGGCTCCTCCGCCACCCAGACCGCGTGCCAGCACGTGGATGCCAACAACGACGAGGTGTGCGAGAAATGCCACGGCTCGGTGGTGGTGTACTTTGACCTCTACGGCATCAACGACCTCCACGGCAAATTCGATGACACCGATCAGCAGATCGGTGTGGACGAGCTGACCACCTACCTCAAAAACGCCCGTATGGCTAATGAAAACAGCTTGTTTTTGGCGGCGGGAGATATGTGGCAGGGCAGTGCCGAGTCCAATCTTACCTACGGACAGATCCTCACCGATTGGATGAACGAGCTGGATTTCACCGCCATGGCGATGGGGAACCACGACTACGATTGGGGCGAGCAGTACGTCGAATCCAACGAGAAAACCGCCGAATTCCCCTTCTTAGCCATCAACATCTTCGAGCGTGATACCAACACCCGTGTGTCCTATTGCGATGCCTCGGTGATGGTGGATCGCGGCGGGGTGCAGATCGGCATCATCGGCGCTATCGGCGATTGCTATTCCTCCATCTCCGCCGACAAGACGGAGGAGATCTACTTCAAGGTAGGCGGCGAGCTGACCGCCTTGGTTAAGGCGGAATCGGATCGCCTGCGTCAGGCGGGCGCGGACTTCATCGTCTACGTGCTGCACGATGGCCACGGCCAGTCCAACTATAACAGCGTGCAGTCCATTGCCTCTTCTCAGTTGCGCTCTTACTATGATACCGCCCTGTCTGACGGCTATGTGGATCTGGTGTTTGAGGCCCACACCCACCAGGGCTATATGCTTAAGGATGAGCACGGCGTGTATCATCTGCAGAACCGTGGCGATAACAAGGGCGGCATCTCTCACGCCGAGGTGGCGATCAACACGATTACCCTGGAGGCAGAGGTGCGGCAGGTGGAGCTGATCTCCACCGCCGTTTACCAGTCTTTGGCGGACGATCCGCTGGTGGATACTTTGCTGGACAAGTACGCCGACGTTATCGCTAAGGCGGATCAGGTGCTGGGCAACAACCGCTCCTATCGGAGCAGTGAGGCCATCTGCAATAAGGTGGCGGAATTGTATTGTCAGTTAGGCGTAAAAACCTGGGGCAAGGACTACGACGTAGTGCTGGGCGGCGGCTTCCTCAATACCCGTAGCCCCTATAATCTGGCGGCGGGTCCGGTGGAATACGGTGACCTGCAGATGATTCTCCCCTTTGACAATCAGATCGTGCTGTGCTCCATTCAGGGACGGTATCTGTTGTCCCGTTTTATTAACACCAACAATTCCCGCTACTACACCTATTTGAGCGATTACGGCAACTCGATCAAGGGCAAGATCAATCCCACCGCCACCTATTACGTGGTGGTGGACAGCTACACCGCCCAATATGCCCCCAACAAGCTGACGGTGGTCAAGGAATACGATCCCACCGTCTTTGCACGGGATCTGCTGGCGGATTATATCGCCGCGGGCGGATACGAATAGGGTAGAGCGATAAATCCGAACCCGCCTTAAAGCGGCGGATTTTGGCGCTTTTCACCCCATTTGTTCTCGAAAGGCGAATAACGAAAAAAAGAGCCTGTCGGCGGTGCCGACAGGCTCTTTTTGGTATCAGAAGCATTTTCCGTTTTGGCAGTCCTCTGCCCGATCTCCCCGCCAGCAGACCTCGTTGGCGCACTGTCCCCGTTCGGTCAGCTCTGCCAGATTCTGCACGGTGGTTTCGGCGATGTTTTCCAGCGCCTCCTCGGTGAGAAAGGCTTGGTGGGAGGTGACGATGACGTTGGGCATAGAGATGAGCCGCGCCAGGGTATCGTCCTCTAAAATGTGGCCGGAATTGTCCTCGAAGAACAGGTCGCCCTCCTCCTCGTACACGTCCAGGCAGGCGGCGCCCACGTGGCGGGATTTGATGCCCTCCAGCAGTGCTTCGGCATCCACCAGCGCACCGCGGGAGGTGTTGATGACCACCACACCCTTTTTGCATTTCTGCAGGGCGGCGGTATCAATGAGATGATAGGTGTCCTCGGTCAGCGGGCAGTGGAGGGAGAGAATGTCGCTTGCGGTCAGCAGCTCGTCCATCTCCACGTACCGCACCGTATCCCCGTTATCCAGCCCGGGGAAGGGGAATTTATCATAGGCCAGCACCCGCATGCCGAAGCCGCGGCAGATATCGATGAATACCCGCCCGATGCGGCCGGTGCCGATGACACCCACCGTCTTGCCGTGAAGGTCAAAGCCGGTCAGGTTGTTCAGGCTGAAATTGAAATCCCGGGAGCGGATATAGGCCTTATGGATACGGCGCACCGAGGTCAGCAGCAGGGCCATGGCGTGCTCCGCCACCGCATAGGGGGAATAGGCGGGCACCCGCAGCACGTGCAGTCGCCCGTGGGCATACCGCATATCCACGTTGTTAAAGCCGGCACAGCGCAGGGCCAGCACCGTGATGCCCATGTCAGCAAGGCGGTCGATGACCGCCTTGTTCACCGTGTCGTTGACAAAGCAGCAAACGCCGTCATAGCCTTTGGCCAGATCCACGGTATCCTCGTTGAGCTTGGCCTCGAAATATTTGAACCGAATGCCCTTTTCCGCCCCGTAGCGGTCAAAGGACGGTTTATCGTAGGGCTTGGCATCGAAAAAAGCAATACGCATAGGAATTCCTCCTTTTCCACGGGGTATTTTACCACGGGATGGGATAAATATCCATCATTTTTTAAAAAAGTCGGCAAAAAACTTCTCGGCGGCGGGTCGGTTGACAATTTTTTCTTTTATGGTACAATAATAGAATGTTCCCCAATAATAAAAATGCAGGAGGGCATACCTGTGAAGGACAGAATTATCCAGATGGCGGAGTATTTCGGCCTCAACGGCGAGGTGCGGGACGTTTCCGTCGTCAGCAACGGACATATCAATTCCACCTACGACGTGACCATCCACATGGACGGCGAAGATCGCCGTTTTGTGTTCCAGAAATTAAACATTTTCGTATTTAAGAATCCTAAGCGGATCATGGGGAATATCGCCCGTATCACCAGCCACATTTCCGATAAATTAGCGGATATGGGGGAGAGCCAGGATCGGGTGATGCATTTTCACAAGACCCCGGCGGGCAAAAACTATCACATGGGCACCCAGGGCTTTTGGCGGGTTTCGGATTACGTGCCCAACACGGTGACGTATAATGCCTGCGACGATCTGGGTAAACTGAGAAGTGCGGGTAAGGCCTTTGGCGAGTTCCAGACCTGGCTGTCGGATTTTGACGCCACCGATCTGTACGAGACCATCCCGAACTTTCACAACACTCGCAGCCGCATTGCGGTGCTGCTGCGCCATATCAACGAGGACCCCTGCGGCCGTGCCGAGGAGGTTACCTCCGAGGTGGAGAAGATCAAGGAATGGCGCCCGCTGGCGGTGAAGCTCAACGAGCTCATCGATTCTCAGGAGCTGCCTCTGCGCGTCACCCACAACGATACTAAGATGAACAATCTGCTGTTTGATCGGGACACCCACGAGGCTAAGACGGTGATCGATCTGGATACCGTTATGCCCGGTCTGGTGGCTCACGATTTCGGCGATGCGGTGCGCTATGCGGCCAATACGGCGGCAGAGGACGAGCCGGATCTGTCTAAGGTCGGTTTGGATATAGCACGTTTCCGTGCCTTTGCCGAGGGCTTCGTGCCCCCCATCACCCACTCTCTGACCCCCATGGAGATCGACACGCTGGCGCTGGGCGCCTTTGTCATCACCGTGGAGCTGGCGGTGCGTTTTCTGGACGATTACATCACCGGCGATCAGTATTTCAAGACCGATTATCACGGCCACAATCTGGTTCGTGCCCGCTGTCAGCTGGCGCTGGCGGAGGATATGTACCGCCGTTTAGACGAGATGAATGCTATCGTGGCGGAGATTGCCGCCAACCCCGCCCTATAAGAGGGGCGATGGCCGCCGTTGCGGCCAAGACTGAATGACAAAGGAGATGCCATTATGTGCGGATTTTGCGGCTTTACCGGCGCCCTTACGGATCGGGAGCAATACCTGCGGCAGATGACCGAGGTCATCACCCATCGGGGTCCCGATTCCGACGGTTATTATACCGATGACGGGGTGGCGATGGGCTTCCGTCGGCTGAGCATCATTGATATCGAGGCGGCCTCCCAGCCCCTGTATAATGAGGACAAGTCCTTGGTGCTGATGTTCAACGGTGAGATCTACAACTATCAGGATCTGCGGGCCGAGCTGATGGCATTGGGGCATACCTTTGCCACCTCCGGTGATGGCGAGACCCTGCTCCACGGCTATGAGCAGTGGGGTACTGCGTTGTTGCCCCGCCTGCGGGGTATGTTCGGCTTCGCCATCTGGAACGTGGCGGAGCAGAGCCTGTTTATCGCCCGTGATTATTTCGGCATTAAGCCGATGCATTACACCCTGCTGGAGGACGGCCGTCTGGTGTACGGCTCGGAGATCAAGTCCATTCTGTGCCATCCGGACGTGAAGAAGGAATTCAACCCCGGGGCGCTGGACAAGTATCTGTCCTTCCAGTATTCGGTCCCCACCGAGACCTTTTTCAAGGGAATCTCCTGCCTGCCCCCTGCCCATTACCTGATTTATAAGGATGGCACGGTGGCGGTGGAGCGGTATTGGGAGCCCACATTTGCCCCCGAGGAGGATATGACTCTGGAGGAGGCGGTGGATGCCATTGACGAGGTGTTTACCGATTCCGTTGCTGCCCATCGCATCAGCGACGTAGAGGTGGGCTGCTTTTTGTCCAGCGGCGTGGATTCCAGCTACGTGGCCTCCTATTTTGCGGGGCAAAAGGCGTTTACCGTAGGTTTTGACAACGGTCAGCACTATAACGAGAGCAACTATGCCGCCGCCCTGGCGGAAGAGGTGGGCATCAACCACTATACCCATATCATCGGGGAAGAGGAGTACTGGGAGAGCC
Source organism: Acutalibacteraceae bacterium (assembly GCA_045539375.1). Classification (GTDB taxonomy): domain Bacteria; phylum Bacillota; class Clostridia; order Oscillospirales; family Acutalibacteraceae; genus UBA5905. Next base: position 18,811 of record JAZQFG010000014.1, read on the forward strand.
TGCCTAAGGTGCAGTATTATCTGGATCAACCGCTGGCGGACCCTGCCTGCGTGGCACTGTATTTCGTGTCTAAGCTGGCGGCGGAGCAGGTTAAGGTGGTGCTCTCCGGCGAGGGTGCTGACGAGCTGTTCGGCGGCTATCGCATCTATCACGAGCCCTTCTCCCTACGTGGCTATCAGCGATTGCCCCGTTGGCTGCGGCGGGGCATCGGCGCCTGCGTCTCCCTGCTGCCGGATATTAAAGGGAAATCCTTCCTCATCCGTGGCTCCAAGACGCTGGAGGAGCGGTTTATCGGCAACGCCAACATGTTTACCAAGAAGGAAAAGGCCCGTCTGCTGCGGGACATTCCCGCCACCGACCCCGCGGACTATACCAAAGAGTATTACGACCGCTGCAAGGGGCAGGACGACGTGACCCGTATGCAGTATCTGGATATCAACCGCTGGATGGTGGGGGATATCCTGCTGAAGGCGGATCGGATGAGTATGGCGCATTCGCTGGAGCTGCGGGTGCCCTTCCTGGATAAAAAAGTGTTCGAGGTGGCGGCCCGCATTCCGGTGAAGCATCGCATCGCCGGCGGCACCACCAAGTACGCCATGCGGCAGGCCGCTATGCGGCACATCCCCGCCTCTGCGGCCAGTAAGCCCAAATTGGGCTTCCCCGTCCCCATCCGTGTGTGGCTGCGGCAGGACGCCTATTACAACAAGGTGAAAGAGGCCTTCCTGTCTGAGGCGGCACAGCAGTTCTTCAACACCGCCTATTTGGTCAAGCTGTTGGATCAGCACAAGGCGGGCAAAAAGGATAACAGCCGCAAGATCTGGACCGTGTATATGTTCCTGGTCTGGTACGGTGTGTATTTTAACGATTGACATATCTTCAGGCATCCTTGCATAGTCTCCTCATAGAGGAGTTGATGCAGGGATGTTTGTGTTCTCAATGAAAACGACCCGCCCCCGTCTGGCGGCGTTCGGTGTTGTGTTCGGGCTGTTGGCGGCGGTCACCTTTGGCCTGGCCGGACGGCAGCAGCAGATCGGCGTGCAGGCCGGCGCGGAGGTTACCGCCGATGGGGTGACCTATCTGCAGGAAATGGGCTACGAGGTGGACCCCCAGTGGGTCAGTGTACGGGAGGTGATTCTCCCGGCGGATCCGGATGACACCCTGACCGCCTACAACGCCCTGCAGAAGGAGGCGGGCTTTGACCTGATGCCCTATTGCGGGGAGCGGGTGAAATGCTGGACCTACACAGTGCTGAATTACCCCGGCACCGAGGGGGTGCAGGCGCATATTTACGAGCATAAGGGCCGGGTGATCGCCGGCGATATCTCTTCCACGGCGGCGGAGGGCTTCAGCCATGGGCTGCGGCCGTTGCTCCCCACGGCGGAAAAGCAAGGAGAAACCAATGGAAAGACTGGATAAATTATTATGCTCCCAGGGCACCCTGACCCGCAGCGAGGCCGGACGGCTGATCCGCAGCGGGCGGGTGACGGTGGACGGCACTGTGTGCCGTCAGCCGGCGCAAAAGCTGGACCCCGCCGCCGTCACGGTGGCGGTGGACGGCAAGCCGCTGGGCTACGCCCAATACGTCTACTGGATGCTGAATAAGCCCGCCGGGATTTTGTGCGTATCCCGGGATAAAAAAGTGCCCACGGTGGTGGATCTGCTTCCGGAGGAGCAGCGCCGTCGGGGGCTTTTTCCCGCCGGACGGTTGGACAAGGATACCCACGGTCTGGTGCTGATCACCGATGACGGCGATTTTGCCCATCGGATGCTGTCCCCCCGCCATCATATTCCCAAAACCTACCTCGCCCGTCTGGACAAGTCCCTGTCGGAGACGGCGGCGGAGCAGTTCCGTGCCGGCCCCACTTTGGCGGATGGCACCGTGTGTCAGCCTGCCCATCTGACGGTACTGGAGGCGGGGGATACCCCGCTGGTGGAGGTGATCATCTACGAAGGCAAATATCATCAGATCAAGCGGATGTTTGCCGCCGTGGGCTGTCACGTGGAATGGCTCAAGCGGATCCGAATGGGTGGCCTTGCGCTGGATGACACGTTGGCCGAGGGAGAATGCCGTCCTCTCACCGAACAAGAAAAAATGAGCATTTTGAACGAAAATGTGGATGGAAATTAGGCATAGTTACAGGGGCCTATCAATTGTTCCCATAAATTTGGGCAAAAGTTTGTGCATTTTAGGTATGGTTTAAAACGGAAAACCGTGTTATAGTATTAGCGTCGAAAATGATCAGTTCGTGTGCGCTGTCGCCGCGGACTGGTGCAAAATACGTTCTTCGGAGGTAAATTATGGCAAGTCTTTCTTTAAAGCACATTTACAAAAAGTATCCCGGTGGCGTTGTCGCCGTCTCCGACTTCAATCTGGAGATCAAGGATAAAGAGTTCATTATCATGGTCGGTCCCTCCGGCTGTGGTAAGTCTACCACCCTGCGTATGATCGCCGGTCTGGAGGAGATCTCCTCCGGTGAGTTGTACATCGGCGACCGTCTGGTCAACGACGTGGCTCCCAAGGATCGCGATATCGCCATGGTGTTCCAGAACTACGCTCTGTATCCCCACATGACCGTGTTTGACAACATGGCCTTCGGTCTGAAACTGCGCAAGACCCCCAAGGATGAGATCTGGGGCCGTGTGGAAGAGGCCGCCCGCATTCTGGATATTGCTCACCTGCTGGACCGTAAGCCGAAGGCTCTGTCCGGTGGTCAGCGTCAGCGTGTGGCTCTGGGTCGTGCCATCGTCCGTGAGCCCAAGGTCTTCCTGCTGGACGAGCCGCTGTCCAACCTGGATGCTAAGCTGCGTGCCCAGATGCGTACCGAGCTGTCCAAGCTGCACCAGAAGCTGGGTACCACCTTCATCTACGTTACCCACGACCAGACCGAGGCTATGACCATGGGTGATCGCATCGTGGTTATGAAGGACGGTCTGATTCAGCAGGTGGATACGCCCCAGCATCTGTATGATATGCCCTGCAATATGTTCGTTGCCGGCTTTATCGGCAGCCCCCAGATGAACTTCATCGACTCTGTCATCGGTAAGAATGATAAGGGTTATTACGTTGAGTTCGGCTCTGAGGATACCAAGACCCGCCGTGGCGTGAAGTATCAGATCCCGCTGCCCGCCGCTAAGGTAGAGGGCAAGGGCCTGGAGGAGTACGTGGGCAAAGAAGTTGTTATGGGTATCCGTCCTGAGGACGTCCACGACGAGCCCCGTCTGCTGGAGGAGTTTGCGGATTGTAAGGTAAAGGCCAACGTTGAGGTTACCGAAATGATGGGTGCCGAGACCTTCCTGTACGTGAACGTCGAGGGCTTTGAATTCACCGCCCGCGTGGAGCCCACCTCCACCGCTCACCCCGGTGACGAGGGTATCGAGATCGCTCTGGAGAACACCAAGATTCACCTGTTCGATAAGGATACCGAGCGCACCATCTGCAACTAATCATCGCCATTTCAAAGACACCGCAACCAAATCGGTTGCGGTGTTTTTTTGCGTGCTGCGCCGATTGGAATGGGGCGGCATCCGCAAAAATTACGAACTTTTTGTAAAAAATACCGAAAATTCACGATTTCTGCTTGCAAAATGATAAAGAATTGTATAAAATAAGAGTGGTGTGTTTTGCGACGGCCGGAGAGCCCTCGCCAACCACAGAAAAAAGCCGCCGCAGACTGCGGAGAGAGTATACAGTTGTATTGTGGCAGGGATGGGATACCCATACCCCGTGTACTCTCATACCCTGCTGTTTGCGTTTGCCGAAAAGGAGTGCTGACTATGTCCAACCGTATGTTCCAGAGTGTGATCCACCAGACCAAAGAGGCCATTGAGCGGACGGTGGGTATCATTGACGAGAATCTGACCGTGATCGCCTGCAGTGATCTGGGTCGTGTAGGGGAGAGTTCTGTCCTTTCTACAGATTCTTTTGCCGGAGCCAAGACCTTTGTGGAGAACGGCTATACCTATATGCCCTTCGGCTCCCGTCCCCACAGCGAGTACGTGCTGTTCGTAGAGGGCACGGACGAGGCGGCGTCCCGCTATGCGGCGCTCCTGTCGGTTTCCCTCACCAGCATTAAGCAGTTCTATGATGAGAAGTTTGACCGCAGCAATTTTGTCAAGAACGTGATTCTGGACAATATTCTGCCCGGTGATATTTATCTGAAGGCACGGGAGCTGCGCTTTAACAATGACGTATCCCGTGTGGTGCTGCTCATCCGCATCACCTCCCGCACCGAGATCTCTGCCTTTGACGTGGTGCAGAACCTGTTCCCCGACAAGGCCAAGGATTTTGTGATCAATATTAACGAGAGCGATATCGCTTTGGTTAAAGAGGTGCGCGCCGGCACCGATCCCAAGGATCTGGAGAAGCTGGCCCGTTCCATCGTGGATACCCTGGGCGGCGAGTTCTTTACCCAGGCCACCGTGGGCATCGGCACCACCGTCGAGGGCATTAAGGATCTGGCCGGCTCCTTCAAGGAGGCGCAGGTGGCTCTGGAGGTGGGCAAGGTGTTCGATAACGAGCGCGCCATCGTCCGCTACGACCATCTGGGCGTGGCCCGTCTGATCTATCAGCTGCCCACTACCCTGTGCGAGATGTTCCTGCGCGAGGTGTTCAAGCGCGGCTCTATCGATTCTCTGGATCAGGAGACCCTGTTCACCATTCAGAAGTTCTTTGAGAACAACCTGAACGTGTCCGAGACCTCCCGCAAGCTGTTTGTCCACCGCAATACGCTGGTGTACCGTCTGGAGAAGATCAAGCGGCTCACAGGTCTGGATCTGCGTGAGTTTGACGATGCTATTGTATTTAAAGTTGCTCTGATGGTTAAGAAATATCTCAGTGCGAACCCGGTCAAGTATTGATACGCGGCCGGTCTGTTTGAGTTGGTGCTCTCAGCCGCCGGCAGAATATGCCGGCGGCTGCCGTTGGTTTTTTACCAATGATTTTCACTTGTGCTTGCCCGGTCCTCTCCCGTATAATAGGGGGGACAGCGTGGCACTTGCGGGGTGTGATGCCCCGCATTAACGTTGCAATTTTCAGCCGCTTTGGCTTTTAACGATAGGAGGCGTATGAATATGATCGAATTCCGTGGCGTATACAAGACCTACGGATCCGGCAGTCACGCGCTGGAGGACGTCAATTTACATATTGACGATGGTGAATTTGTGTTTGTCGTGGGTGCCTCCGGCGCCGGCAAAAGCACCTTTTTAAAACTGATTATGCGTGAGGAAACCCCCACCTCCGGTGAGGTTGTGGTGAACAATTATCGTCTGTCCCGCCTGAAGCGGAAGCAGATCCCTTATTTCCGCCGCACCATGGGCATCGTATTTCAGGATTTCCGCCTGATCAACTCCATGACGGTGTTTGATAACGTGGCGTTCTCCATGCGAGTGATCGGCAAGCGGAAGCGGGAGATCAACCGCCGTGTGAACCACGTGCTGCAGCTGCTGGGTCTGGAGGGGAAGGCAAACCGCTATCCCCCGGAATTGTCCGGCGGTGAGCAGCAGCGTGTGGGCATCGCCCGCGCGCTGGTCAACCAGCCCGCTTTGATCGTGGCGGATGAGCCCACCGGCAACGTGGACCCCCAGATGTCCCACGATATCGTAGAGATGCTCACCCGCATTAACGAGCGGGGTACCACCATCCTGATGGTCACCCACGAGCACGAGCTGGTACACGAGTTCCACCACCGCGTTATTACGCTGGAAAAGGGACACATTGTGGCGGATACCGGTCGTCCCACCACCGTTTCTCTGGGACAAATGGCAGAGGAAAAGGGAGGTGTGCCGGTATGATGAAGCCTCATGAGATCCAATATTTGGTGAAAGAGGGCTGTCGCAACACGTGGCAGAACCGCTTAATGGCGCTGGCCTCGGCGGGCGTGCTGGTGTGCTGTCTGTTGCTGACCGGCTTTTCCTATCTGATTTTCGTCAACGTGGATCAGATGTTCCAGAACGCCTATGAGCAGAACGTGATGGCGGTGTATCTGGATGCCGCCCAGACCGATGAACAAGTCACCCAGATCGGTGTCACCCTTAATAATATGTCCAACGTGGCCAACGTGGAATACCTGTCCAAGGAAGATTTCCTGGAGCAGTACGCCGGCGCGCTGGAGAGCGAGACCATGATCAGCTTTGCCGGAGAGAATAATCCTCTGCCGGACACCTATATCGTTTCGCTGGCGGATCTGGCGCTGTTCCAGCAGACGCTGGATGAGATCGGCGCCATTGAGGGCGTAGAGGAGGTATCCTATGATGCGGATACCGCCGAGACCCTGACGGCGGTGCGCCGTGTGGTGCTGGCCATTGGCGGCAGTGTCATTGTGGTGCTGCTGGTGGTATCCCTGTTTATCATTGTCAATACCATTAAGCTGACGGTGCACAACCGCCGGCTGGAGATCTATATTATGAAATCCGTGGGCGCTACCGACGGCTTTGTCCGTTTCCCCTTTGTGGTGGAGGGTCTGTTGGTGGGTCTCATCGCCGGCAGTGTGGGCTATGGGCTGATTGCCCTGCTGTACCACACGGTGGTAAAGAATTTCACCTTTGATAACCCCCTGCTGAAGCTGGTGCCCTTCGGCGATCAGTGGCTGCCGCTGCTGCTCTGCTTCCTGGGCGGCGGTATGCTGGTGGGCGTCTGCGGCAGTTTGATTTCTATGAGCAAGTACCTCAAGCAAGAGGGGGGACTGCGCCTATGAAATTAACGACCAAACGGCGGGTGTTGGCGCTGCTGGCGGTGGTGACACTGCTGGTGTCCGCTGTGGGCTCTGCCTCCGTCTTTACGGTGTCGGCCGCCCCCTCCCGCAGTGAGCTGGAGGCGCAGATCAAGGATTTAGAAGCCAAGGAGAAACAGCTGAAAAAGGAGCTTTCCTCGGCCAGTTCGGATCTCTCCGCCAGCAAAAAGCGGAAGGATCTGCTGGATTCTCAGATTGATAACGCCACTAAGCAGATCGATTTGATGGCACAGCAGTTAGCCGCCATCAACAAGAGCATGGAAGAGAAGAATACGCAGATCAACAACGCTCAGGTGGAGATCGAGGCAAAGGAGGCCGCCATCGCCGAGACCCATCGGCAGTTGGGTCTGCGCCTGCGCGCCATTGCCAAGACCGGCAATCTTTCCACCATTCAGCGGTTGCTGAACACCGATAATTACACCGAATATCTGCTGAAATCCAAGGCGGCAGAGTGCATTGCCGCCCGGGATCAGCAGACCATGGACGAGCTGGAGGCCGCTCTGGAGGAGATCCGCCAAATCAAGGTGGAATTAGAGGCGCAAAAGGCCGCGATCCAAGAGGAACAGGCGGAGGTTGAACGGCTGAAGGCGGTGTCCGACGCCAAGAAAAAGGAGCTGGATACCCTGTATAAGGCCGCCCAGTCTGAGGTGCGTAAGTTGCAGTCTGAGGTATCCTCCTATAACAGCCAGCTGAACGAGACCAAAAAGAAGATCGAGGAGGCGGATGCCGCCATCGAGCGGCTGATTGCCAGCACGGCCTCCACCGGTAAGTACAATAATAAGCTGATGTATTGGCCGGTGCCCACCGTGCGCAATATTTCCTCCCATTTCGGCCCCCGCTGGGGCGGTATGCACCGTGGCTTGGACATTTCCGAGGGTGCCATCCCCATTTACGGGCAGAATATTGTGGCCGCCGCCGACGGCACGGTCATCGCGGTCAACTCCACCAGCCGCTACGGCACCGGCTGGAGCTACGGCTATGGCTATTGTCTTATCATCGACCACGGTGAGGACAGCAAGGGACGCCCCGTCCACACCATGTATGCCCACTGCTCCAAGGTGTTTGCCAAGGTGGGGCAAAAGGTGGTGGGCGGTAAGACGGTGATTGCTCAGGCGGGCAATACCGGCGACGTCACGGGGCCGCACCTGCACTTTGAGGTGCGGGTGGACAACGTCCGCATCAACCCCTATCCCAATTACGTGAACCCCAAGTATAATTAACTCCATCCGAAACGGAGGGAATCTCTATGAAACGAAAAGTGAGTCTGAGCACCACCATCACCCTGATTTTGCTGACTATGGCGCTGACCGTTTCGCTGACGATGCTGTTAGCGATGCGGCACTTCAATGACCAGCTGCAGCTGGTCAGCCAGCGTCAGGCGATGTACAGCCATATCAACGACGTGGATAAAAAGGTGCGTGAATACTACCCCAATCTGGACGAGGAGGCACTGCGCCGCGGCATCACCCAGGGCTATATTTACGGCCTGAACGACCCCTATGCCGTGTATTATGACCCCGCCCGCTATGCCTCCGAGCAGCTACGCTTGGCAGGTAAGGCCAATAACGTGGGTGTCACCCTGAGTCTGGATGCCGAAGCACGGGTGGTGGTCAGCCGTGTGCAGACCAACTCCGCCGCCGGTAAGGCGGGTGTGCAGAAGGGGGATATCGTCACCGCCGTGGACGGCGAGGCGGTTGCCACCAAGAGCCTGTCCGAGCTGCAGACGCTGATGAATACCGCTACCAAGGTATTGCTCACCGTACAGCGGGGGGAGACCAGCCATGCTTATGAACTGGCCGCCTTTGAGTACGTGGTGCGTACCGTGCAGGAGACGGTGATCGATTCGGTGGGCTACGTGCGCATTTTGGCCTTCTATGAGAATACGCCGGATCAGTTCCGCGCCACCATCTCCTCCTTGATGGAGCAGGGTGTCACCGGTCTGGTGTTTGACCTGCGCAATAACGGTGGCGGCTCCATCGCCGCCGTGCAGGAGATGCTGGGCTACGTGATGCCTGTGGGCGTTTACGGCACCATGACCGACGTCAACGGCAACGTGACCAAGCTGACCACGGCGGTCAATAATCAGGTGGGTGTTTCCACCGTCACGTTGGTCAACAGCGGCACCTCGGGCGAGGCGGAGTTCTTCGCCGGCGTGTTGCAGGATGCCGGTCTGACCACGGTGGTGGGGCAGACCACCGCCGGTAAGGCGAAGTATCAGGAATTCTTCACGTTAGAGTCCGACTATTCCGCCCTAAAGCTGACCACCGGCACCTACGGTCTGCTGAAATCCGGCAGCTGGCAGGATAAGGGTATCGTCCCCACGGTTACGGTGGAATTGCCGGTGGAGCAGGCCTCGGTGTACCAGCTGTTGGCACCCCAGGACGATGCTCAGGTAAAGGCGGCACTGGAGCAGATCACCGATTCGGATCTGTCGGTGCTGACCGGTACTACGACTACTACTACCGCCGCGACCACGACCACCACTACCGCTGCAGAAACCACCACCACAACCACGACTGCGGCAAAATAAAACAACGCCCCGAAGCCCCGTTCGACACGAACGGGGCTTTTTTGTCGCCGGAGGAAGAAAAAGACCGTTCTTTATATAATTATATATTTAATAATTATATATTTATAATTGACAACCCACCCACTTGGGTGTATAATTTTTATGATTATGGATAGTTGTGTACGTATGCCCTTTTTTAGGAACAGTTAAGAACGGAGAAATCAGTATGAAACTGACGGAAACCATCAAAAATCTGTCTTTCTCGCAGATCATACTGTACGCTTCTTTGTGCTGCGTGGGCATTTTTCATGAGTATCTGTCCTGCCTGCTGTCGGTGGTGCTGTTGGTGTGGCTGTTCCTGCGGGTACGCGGTGCGGGGCACCTGACCCTGTCGGTCACGATGACCGGTGTGGCGGTGGCGGTACTGCTGGCGGGCTATGCCATCACCCCGCTGTGGGCGGTGGACGGCGGCGACTCCGTCTTTGGATTTTACAAGTTCCTGCCGGTGTTGCTGTATACGCTGGTGCTGATGCAGGAGCCCGACGGACGGGAAAAGGCGATTGGCGGCCTGCCCTACGTGATGACCGTAGTTACGGTGATCTCGGTGGCGCTGATGTATATCCCTGCACTCTCCTCCTATTTCGCGGTGGCGGGTCGTTTGTCCGGCCCTCTGCAGTATCCCAACACCTTTGCGGCCTTGCTGTTGGTGGCGGAGTTGCTACTCCTGACCAAGGAGCGGTGGCGCTGGTGGGATTTTGCCTGCATTGCGGTGTTGCTGTTTGGTGTCCTTTACACCGGTAGCCGCACGGTGCTGATCGTGGCGGCGGCGGCCAACGTAGCGGCGCTGCTCATTAATAAAAACAAGCGCATCCGTCTGGTTGCGGCCGGCGGCTTGGGTCTGGGCGTTGTGGCGGTGGTGCTCTACTGTGCCATCACCGACAGTTTTGACGTGATCGGGCGTTTCCTGAACATCACGCTGGGCTCCAGCACCTTTGTGGGCCGTCTGCTGTACGCATACGACGCTCTGCCGGTAATCCTCCGTCACCCCTTTGGCTTGGGGTATATGGGATACTACTACATACAGCAGAGTATCCAGACCGGCATCTACGGCATTATGTACATCCACAATGATTTTCTGCAGTTCTTGATGGACGTGGGTTGGGTTCCGTTCCTGGCGCTGGCGGCGGCGATCGTCCGCTCGGTGTTCTCCAGGACGCTGCCCCTGCGGTATAAGCTGGTGCTGCTCACCATGGTGGCTCACTCCTGCTTTGATTTCGACCTGCAGTACGTGGCGATGTTTATGCTGTTTATCCTGTTTACCGATACCGACGCCTTTGCGGTGCGGCAGATCAAGGTCGGCAGCGTGGCCCGCACCGTTACCGCTACGGCGCTGGGGGCGTTGTGTCTGTACTTCGGCGTGGTGACGGGGCTATCCCGCTTCGGGCAGTATGGGGCGGTGGATCGTATCTATTCCCACAGCACGCTGAGTCAGATCGAGCTGCTGAAGGATACCAAAGACGTCCAGACCGCCGATGCCATTGCGGACGACATCCTCGCCCGCAACGAGTACGTGGCGGTGGCATACAGTGCCAAGGCCAATTATGCTTATTCCAAGGGTGATTTTGCCCGCTTTATTCAATACAAGACACAGGCGATGAACGCCGCCCCTTTGGCCACGGTGGAATGCCGTGATTATATGGATAAGCTGCAGGTGGGCATCCGCCTGTACGCCCAGGCGGGGGATACCAAGAGCGCCAACGTCTGCAAGAAGGAGTACGTGCGCACGGCAGAGCGCATTTCCACCATCCATCAGCGGCTCAGTCCGCTGGGAGCGAAGATTAACGAGCAGCCCAGCTCCTACATCTCTGCCATTGCCAAGGAATACGTGGAGCAGCTGAAGGAAGAGGGGTTCGGATGAGACGGTATGGCGCACTGATGTGTGCGGCCGCCTTGTTGTGCGGCCTCTGCGGGTGTGCTCCCGCCTCTGTCGGTGCAACGGTATATGATGCCGCCGGCGGTGTGATGGGCACCCCCAAGCAACTGGTAGCGGCGGCGGATACGCTGACCGATGCCGCGTATAGCAGCTATATGGACGTGGCGCTGGCCGAGGCGGTGATTGCGCTGGCCAAGGTGAAGGAGATTTCCGTATCCGAGGCGCAGGAGGCACTGTTCCGCGACGGGTACAGCATCCACACCGCCTTTGACCCTGCGGCATTTGCCGCCCTGCAGGCCGGTTATGCGGCAGAGGCAACCAAGGATCTGACCTATGCCGCCGCCATTACCGACTACAACGGACGTCTGTTGGCCACCTACAGTGTAGGCGATCAGAACTATGCCATCACCCCCCAGTCGCCCCACTCGGCGTTTAAGCCCTTGGGCGTGTATGCGCCGGCGCTGGAGGCGGGCCTGATCGATTGGTCGACCTTCTTTATCGATAAGCCGTACAAAGAGATCACCAACGAAGCGGGGCAAAAAACCAACTGGCCGAAAAATGCCAGCGGCGGTTATACGTATAAGAAGACAAGTCTGTACGAATGCATCCGTCAATCGCTGAATACCGCCGCTGTGCACTGTCTGGCGCGGCTGGGTGTGGATGCTTCCCTTGCTTTTTTGCAGAGCTCCTTTGCCATCGACCTGACCTATGAGCAGGAGAAGGCAACGCAGCAGGGCGGGGAAGAGGTCATCGGCAACATTGCGTTGGGTTCGCTCCAAAAGGGCGTTACCGCCGTAGAGATGGCCGGATATTATCAGATATTCGGTAATGCCGGTCGATATACCGCCTCCCATGCGGTGCTGGAAATACGGGATGCCGACGGGCAGACGGTGTATACTGCCCCCGAAGAGGCAAAGCAGGTGATTCAACCCGCTACCGCCTATATTATGAATCGGCTGCTGCAGGGCGTTGCTCTGGGCGGCGGCACCGGCGAAGAGGCCAATCGGGGCAAGCTCCCGGTGGCGGGAAAGACCGGTACCGGTAATCAAGGCGAAGGCAACTGGTTCGTGGGGGTCACCCCCCAATACAGCTGTGCCGTGTTCCACGGGGATTGTCCCGAGGGCAATATTGCGGATGCGCTGTTCGGCGCCATACTGGAGCAGCTGCCCGCCCATACGACCACGGAGTTCCCCGCCTGCAGTACGGTGCATAAAACCGTTTACTGTAGCGAGAGCGGAAAGCTCTATTCTACCGGTTGTACCCGTATGTACATCGGCTATTACGTGGAGGGCAATCAGCCGGAGCGGTGCACCGCCCATTGATTGCTTCCCGTTCACTTTGTGTATTGCCCTGTTACAGGGTTGCAATGTGTTTCAGTTAAAAAAACACAGAATAACTTTTAAAGGGGTGTTGTGTGATGAGAATACTGAAGAGAGGATTGTCCATGGTGTTGGCAATGCTGGTGCTGACTATGGCCTTTCCTTTCGGCAGCCTGATGGCGTTTGCCGAGGATGCCAACTATATTGTTTTGGGCGAAGATGCTCAGAACAATATCATCATCGAGGAAGGAGGAAGCGAGGGTAAGCTGTTGTTTACCCCGACGGAAAGCGGCTCGTATACCTACTACGCCGTCTCCAATGGGGACACGGTCGGCCGCATCACGAACAGCGACGGCGTCGAGATCGCCGCTAACGACGATCCCTCGGATCGTGACGGCAATGATTTCTATATGCAAACAATGCTGAACGCCGGCGAGACCTATTCTCTCTATGCACGGTTCTATAGCGAAGAGATGACCGGTGCGATCTCCGTATATCTGGTACAGCAGCCGGGTATTGATTTGTCGGGTATATCAGCGCTGGAGCTGAATACGGTGACCGATGCGGTGATTGAAGAAGCGCACGCACGCTTTACCTTTACGCCGGAGAAAACCGCCTATTACGCTTTCGCTTCCCATACGACGGATGGCCGCGATACCTACGGTCGCATTCTTGACCGCTATGAGAATGAGCTGGCCGAAGACGATGACGACGGCGAAGAGATGAACTTCCGTGTGCTGTGCGAGCTGGAGGCCGGTGCCACCTACATCTTGGAGGCACGGTATCTGGACGGCAGCGCCGGTACCTTCCCGGTGAGCATTGAGGAGACTGAGGTGCGCACCATTCAGTCGGTCACCTTCCATGATTTGCTGTATATGGAGAGCGAGCGGTATGAGGACGGCAACTTCGAGATCACTCCGAGTATGACCGTTTTTTATTCCGACGGCTCGTCTCTGAATACCTACAGTCGCTATGTGGAGGATGATCTGCGCTCCTATTACGTGAATCTGTCCTACGAGGTAGCTATGTCCGAGTGGCAGAGCGGCGGCACCTATACCGTGCAGGCAGAGATTGAGAACCTGGAGAACTTGAAAGGCTCCTTCTCTGTCAGCATTGTTGGTAGTCCGGTTGTTTCTGTCAGCGTGGATAAGGTCCAGTATATCAAGGACTATCACGGTTGGGAAACGCGCGACTCCCACTACAACGAGGAATTGGATCAGTGGGAGTATACTCCGTATTACAGATGCTACGACATCCATCCTCGGAATATGGTCATCACGCTGGAGGACGGCACGGTGATCGAGGATACGGAGTTTTCCTGGAACAATCGCCATTTCAGCGTTAGTGTAACCGATCCTCAGACTTATGAGAATCAGTTTGGTGTCGGTGTACATACCATTGCGGCCTCCATTGCCGGATATGACTTCACCTATGAGGTTGAGATTGTAGAATCCCCCGTTGCTTCCATCGTGGTGGAGCCTATCACTCTGTTCGAAAACGGTGATGGCTATTGGAACACCTCTTCCGTTTGGGATGAGGAGCTGCAGCAGGATGTGGAGATCGAGTATTTCCACTACTATAATCTGTATCCTCGTTCCGCTACCATCACGATGCGTGACGGTACGGTGTACGAGTCTCCTAATTTCGAGTGGAACGGCGAATATTATGGCCTGAATCTTTGGGGCCAGAGCGGCGAGAAGCATCTGTCCGCAGGCACCAACACATGGGGTGGCAACGCACTGGGCTGCGAGTTTACCTATGAGATCAATATTATCTCCTGCCCCGTGGTTTCCGTTGTGGTGGAGCCGATCACCCTGATCGAGCACAACGACGGCTATTGGACTTGGGATTGGTTGTATGATGAGGAAACGGGCACAGAGCAGAAGGTGGAGTATTTCTGTTACTACAATACCCACCCCTCGAATGCAACCATTACCCTAATTGATGGCACCGTGCTGGAGGATGCAGGCGGTTTCTATTGGAACGATGAGTGGTATGGCATTTCCAGCTATGGACAGAGCTACCACGATCAGTTGACGCTGGGCACCAATACCCGCCACGGCATCTTGGCCGGATTTGCGTTCACCTATGAGGTCAACATTATCGAGAGCCCCGTGGCCTCGGTTGAGGCATCCACCGTCACTCTGATTGAGAATCAGAACGGTTACTGGAACACCTCTTCCGTTTGGGATGAGGAGCTGCAGCAGGATGTGGAGAAGGAATGGTTCTACTACCACAACACCGTTCCCTCTCTTGTCATCACCCTGAAGGATGGCACCGTCATCAACGGTGGCAATTTTGAATGGAACGGTATGCACTTTGGTATGTCCATTACCAACCAGTGGTATGAGAACCGTCTGCTGCCCGGCTCCAACACCCATACCGGTAAGATTGCCGGTTACCAGTTTGAGTATACCATTGAGATTGCGTCTTTGGGCTCCAACGACACCTTTGAATATATGCAGTCCTCTGAGGGCATCATCATCACCGACGTGCTGAATCCCACGGAGGTGCTGGAGATTCCCGCCGAGATCGACGGTGTGCCGGTGATCGGCGTGGCCGGTTTGGGCTGGTCTGACATCGTTGCCGAGGTGATCTTCCCCGACAGCGTGCAGACCATTGGTGATTACGTGCTCAACGATCTGTGGAATCTGCAGTCGGTCACCTTTGGCGCCGGCGTGTCCAATCTGACCGCGGATATGTTCTGGGATTGCCATAATCTGCAGAGCATTGTGATGTCTGAGGACAACCCCGCCTTCATGGTGGTGGACGGCGTCCTGTATAATAAGGCGTTCGACACCTTTATCGCCTATCCTGTGGCCTGCGGCAGCAGTGATTATGAGGTGCCCGCCACGGTGGTGAACATTGCCGCCCTGGATTATACCATTTACAGCGGCCTGAACGTCACCTTTGCGGAGGGTCACCTGGCCTTTGTATCGCTGGATGGCGTTACCTATAACAAAGAGATGACCAAGATCATCTCCTGCAGTAAGGATAAGACCGGCGAATACGTCATGCCGGAGACCGTAGAGGAGATCGCCTCTGGCGCCTTTAAGGGCACCGGCCTGACCAGCGTGGTCGTTTCTCCCAAGGTTACCGAGATTGTGTATTGCGTTTTTGCCTCCTGCGCCAGTCTGGAGTCGGTCACCCTGCCGGAGGGCTTGGTTTCCATCGGCGAGCGTGCCTTTGAAGAGGCGGAGGCACTGACCTCGATTGACCTGCCCGAGACGATGCAGGTCGTCGGCCCCCGCGCCTTCTTCAATACCGGTCTGACTGCGTTGACCTTGCCGGATTCCATGCGGCATATCGCCGGCAATGCCTTTGCCAATACCGACATTGCCACCCTGGATCTGGGCAACGGTATTGTGGAGATCTACGATAATGCGTTTGCACATACTCCCGTTCAGTCGGTGGTCCTGCCGGATAGCTTACTGTATCTGGGAAGCTACGCGTTCTATAATTGTTCTCAGCTGACTCAGCTGACTATTGGTAGCGGTTTGACTTTTGTTCAGCCGTACACCTTCGCCAATACAGGGATTACCGCGCTGACCGTTCCCGAAAACGTGGGCGGCATCGGCGAAGGCGCTTTCAGGGATTCTGCCATTACGAAGCTGACCCTGAGCGAGGGCGTGGCGGAGATCTATGAGCGGGCCTTCTACGGTTGTAACAATCTGACGACGGTCCATCTCCCTGCCAGCCTGGGCTATTTAGAGAATGCGGCCTTCGCCTCCTGCGATGCGCTGGTGGAGATGACCGTAGCCGAGAATAACAATTACTATTTCAGCGCCAACAACTGCGTTATCACCCACAAGGGTACGCTGGTAGCCGGTTGCAGCACCAGCGTCATTCCGGAGGATGGCAGTGTCACGATGATCGGCGACGAGGCGTTCCGTGACTGCGACGGTTTAGAGGAGATTCGCTTCCCCGATTGTCTGGTATCCATTGGTGATTCTGCTTTTGCCGATTGCGATGGCATTGACTCCATCGTCATCCCGGACAGCGTCAACTACATCGGCATCAATGCTTTCAGCAGCATGGACGGTCTGTGCGATGTGAAGCTGGGCGACGGCATTGAGTTTATGGGCAGCGGCGCCTTTGCCGGTTGTCCCGTGGGCTCGGTGGATCTGGGTAACAGCATCCCCTTCATCGCCCCCTATGCCTTTGAATACACCGATCTGCACGAGGTATTCCTCCCCAGCAGTGTTACCGAGCTGATGTACAACGCCTTTGAGGGTTGCGGCTTCTTGACCAGTGTGGAGATTCCCATTACGGTCAAGTCCATTGAGGAGAACGTCTTTGGCGAATGCTCGGCTCTGACGGACGTTTACTATCAGGGCACCGAAGAGGATCGCGCCAATATGTACATCTCCGAGTGGGGCAACGAGTATCTGCTGAATGCTACTTGGCATTACGAGTGGACCAATGAGAATTGGGCAGAGATTCCCACCTGCGACCATGTGTACGACAACAGCTGTGATGAGGATTGTAACCTTTGCGGCGAGATTCGCAAGGTGCCGCACGTGTACGACAACGGCTGTGACGCCGATTGTAACGAATGCGGTGCTACCCGTGAGGTAGCGGATCACGTGTACGACAACGGCTGTGACGCCGATTGTAACGAATGCGGTGCTACCCGTGAGGTAGCGGATCACGTGTACGACAACGGCTGCGACGCCGATTGTAACGAGTGCGGCGCTATCCGTGAGGTAGCGGATCACGTGTACGACAACGGCTGCGACGCCGATTGTAACGAATGCGGCGCTACCCGTGAGGTTGCCGGTCACGTGTACGACAACGGCTGTGATGCCGATTGTAACGAGTGCGGCGCTACCCGCGATGCCGGTCACGCGTACGACAACGGCTGCGACGCCGATTGTAACGAGTGCGGCGCTACCCGTGAGGTTGCCGATCACGTGTACGACGATGACTATGACGCCGACTGTAATGAGTGCGGCGTTACCCGCGAGGTGCCGGAGCGTCCCGTCTTTACGGTGGACAGCGCCAAAACCCATCCCGGTGGAATTTTCACGGTGGCAGTTCGCACCGAGAACAACCCCGGCATCATCGGCCTGCGCCTGTACGTTCATTATGATGCTTCTCTGTTTGAACTGATCGAGGCCACCGGCAAGGATTTTGCCAACGTGAGCTTCGGACCTATGGACGACGCTCCCTTCAATGTGATTTGGGTTGATTCCATCCATCCGGATAATATGGTTGACGGTGTGGTTGCTCTGCTGACCTTCCGCGTGAAAGAGGATGCTGCTTTGGGTGACACCACCATCTCCGTGACCTATGAGCCGAAGGACGTGTTCAACAGCGCGTATGAGAACATCCCCTTCGAGACGGAAGACGGTACGATCCAGCTGTTTGAGGCGGTGGCCGGCGATGCCGATTGTGATGGCGAGCTGAGCGTCAAGGATATGGCCGTGATGATGCAACATCTCAATGGATGGGATGTAGAAGTGGACAACACGGTGCTGGACGTTAATCGCGACAACAAGGTGAACAATCGCGACTATGTCCTCATTCAGCGTTATTTGAACGGTTGGGACGTCACGCTACAGTAATACGATTGCTTCATAATACGGGTGATTGGCGCGGAGGGATCCGCGCCGACATCCGGAGATGCTGTATGCGGGTGGATGTATCCGGATACATTCGTGACCGCTTCGGCACACATAAAGAATAGTTCCGGTCTGGTTTCTCTGAAACCGGCCTTTCCCACAGCACCACAAGGCAGAGGCTTTACCCCTGCTGATGGTGTGGATCTTGCCGATGTAGCCTTTTGACTCACGGGCAGATCCCCGGTGTTGGATCGAGTGGATACCCTCCATTCGGATCGCACCATAAACGATGCGTTGATAAGACGTAGCACTCAGGTAAAGGCGGATGCCGTTGTTGACCCGACTCCCATTACGGCCAGCAACGATACAGACGACCTGTTCAGCAATGAGCTGGGTACTATGCCTCTAACAATGCCCACGGTCAGGTGAATCGGACACCCTGCATTCCGATGCTGTCCATACTCAGAGCCTGACCCACTGACAACAATATCTCAACAAATGGGATGTTGAGTTAAAATAAATACCATAAAGAAAGGTGATTGATCATGAAAAGAGTATTAGCAATCTGTTTGTCTGCTCTGCTGATTCTGGGTGCGATTCCCGTATCCATGGTTTTGGCGGATGACAGCGGTAAGATCGTTGCTTCTGTGGACAACGCCACCGTTTGTCCCGGTGGCACCGTCACCCTGACCGTAGAGATGGAGGCCAACCCCGGCATCATTGCTTGGGCTGTGTGGGCCAACATTGACGAGAGCGTCTTTGAGGTGCCGCTGAAGAAGAACGGTACCCCGAATGTTACCAACGGCGTTTTCTACGGTGTGGTATACGGCCCCAACAAGGCACCCTACAGCACCATTAAGGGTACTTGGCAGGATGGCGCCGCCGAGGAAGATCACACCACTACCGGCGTTCTGTTCACTCTGCCCCTGACCGTGAAAGCGGATGCTCCCGCCGGCGACTATGAGATCACTCTGTCCGGTCCTGCGAAAAACGCGTTCCTCAACTACGATTATGATGCGGTATCCTTCCAGTTGGTGCCTGTTACCGTCACCGTTGGTCACTCCTATGACCACGGTTGTGACACCGAGTGTAACGGTTGCGGCGCTATTCGTGAGGGTCAGCATGCCTACGACAACGTCTGCGACGCCGATTGTAACAACTGCGGTGCTGTCCGTGACGTTGCCGGCCACAGCTACACCTATCCCTGCGATAAGATCTGCGCCAACTGCGGCGAGCTGACCAATGAGAGCGCCGAGCACACCATCGTGCATCAAGAGGCTGTTGCTCCCGCTTGCCACTACGATGGCAACATCGAGTATTGGTATTGCTCTGATTGCGGTGCTGCTTGGGCGGATGCTGCTCTGACTCAGGTGACCAACCTGAAGAGCGTGATCCTGCCTGCTGTCGGCGGCGACGTGGTCCACATGGAAGCCATCGAGCCCGGCTGCCACTATGACGGCCAGATCGAGCATTGGATCTGCTACGAGTGCGAGAAGGTTTGGACTGACGAGGCTCTGACCCAGCTGACCAACATCAAGAACGTGGTTCTGCCTGCTGTCGGCGGCGAAGTGACCCACTTCGAGGCCATCGAGCCCGGCTGCCATTATGACGGCCAGATCGAGCACTGGGTCTGCTACGAGTGCGAGAAGGTTTGGACTGACGAGGCTCTGACCCAGCTGACCAACATCAAGAACGTTGTCCTGCCTGCTAAGGGCGGCGATGTGGTCCATATGGAAGCCATTGAGCCCGGCTGCCACTATGACGGCCAGATCGAGCACTGGATCTGCTACGAGTGCGAGAAGGTTTGGGCTGACGAGGCTCTGACCCAGCTGACCAACATTAAAAATGTGGTTTTGCCCGCTACCAAGGAGGGCAATGTGGTGCATATGGAGGCTATTGCCCCCGCTTGCCACTACAACGGTCAGATCGAGCACTGGATCTGCTACGAGTGTAACCAGGTATGGGCTGACGAGGCTCTGACCCAGCTGACCAACATCAAGAACGTGGTTCTGCCCGCTATCGGCGGTGATGTGACCCATGTTGAGGCGAAGGCTCCCAATTGCTATGAGATGGGTAACATTGAGTACTGGACCTGCGCCGAATGCGAGCAGTTCTGGGCCGACGAGGCTCTGACTCAGGTCACCAACAGCAAGAACGTGATTCTGCCTGCTACCCACACCAATCTGGTGCACATGGAGGCCGTTGAGCCCGCTTGCCACTACGATGGCAACATTGAGTACTGGGTCTGCTACGACTGTGAGGGTGTATGGCAGGATGCTGCTCTGACCCAGCTGACTAACATTAAGAACGTTGTCCTGCCTGCTAAGGGCGGCGACGTGGTCCATATGGAAGCCATCGAGCCCGGCTGCCATTATGACGGCCAGATTGAGCACTGGGTCTGCTACGAGTGTGAGCAGGTATGGGCTGACGAGGCTCTGACCCAGCTGACCAACATTAAGAACGTGGTTCTGCCCGCTATCGGCGGCAACGTAACCCACTTCGAGGCCATCGAGCCCGGTTGCCACTATGACGGCCAGATCGAGCATTGGATCTGCTACGAGTGCGAGAAGGTTTGGACTGACGAGGCTCTGACCCAGCTGACCAATATCAAGAACGTTGTCCTGCCTGCTAAGGGCGGCGACGTGGTCCATATGGAAGCCATCGAGCCCGGCTGTCACGATGACGGCCAGATCGAGCACTGGATCTGCTACGATTGTGAGCAGGTATGGGCTGACGAGGCTCTGACCCAGCTGACTAATATCAAGAACGTGGTTCTGCCTGCTAAGGGCGGTGATGTCACTCATATTGAGGCGGTTGCTCCCGGTTGCCACTACAATGGTAATGTGGAGTATTGGATCTGCTACACTTGCGAGAAGGTTTGGGCTGACGAGGCTCTGACCCAGCTGACCAATATCAAGAACGTGGTTCTGCCCGCCACCGGCGGCGACGTGACCCACTTCGAGGCCATCGAGCCCGGCTGCCACTATGACGGCCAGATCGAGCACTGGGTCTGCTACACCTGCGAGCAGGTATGGGCTGACGAGGCTCTGACCCAGCTGACCAATATCAAGAACGTGGTTCTGCCTGCTAAGGGCGGCGACGTGGTCCATATGGAAGCCATCGAGCCCGGCTGCCACTATGACGGCCAGATCGAGCACTGGATCTGCTACGAGTGCGAGAAGGTTTGGACGGATGCTGCTCTGACCCAGCTGACCAACAGCAAGAACGTGGTCCTGCCTGCTAAGGGCGGCGATGTTGTTGCTCACGAGGCTGTTGAGCCCGGTTGCCACTATGAGGGTAACATCGCTTACTGGACCTGCGCCGAGTGCGAGCAGGTTTGGGCTGACGAGGCTCTGACCCAGTTGACCAACAGCAAGAACGTGATCCTGCCTGCCACCGGTGGCAATGTTGTTGCTCACGAGGCTGTTGAGCCCGGTTGCCACTATGAGGGTAACATCGCCTACTGGACCTGCACCGATTGCGAGCAGGTTTGGGCTGACGAGGCTCTGACCCAGATCACCAACATCAAGAATGTTGTCCTGCCTGCCAAGGGCGGCGACGTTGTTGCTCACGAGGCTGTTGAGCCCGGTTGCCACTATGAGGGTAACATCGCTTACTGGACCTGCGCCGAGTGCGAGAAGGTTTGGACTGACGAGGCTCTGACCCAGCTGACCAACATTAAGAACGTGATCCTGCCTGCCATCGGCGGCGAGGTCACTCATGTTGTGGCTAAGGATCCCACCTGTAAGGATGGCGGTAACATTGAGTACTGGACCTGCGAGAAGTGCGAGCAGGTGTGGGCTGACGAAGCTCTGACTCAGATCACCAACATCAAGAACGTGCAGACCGGCACCATCGATCACGTCTATGACAACGATCAGGATGCGGATTGCAACGAGTGCGGTGAGAAGCGTGAGCTGCCCAGCGAGGAGCCCAGCGAGAAGCCCGGCGAGCAGCCCAGCGAGCCTATGGGCGAGAACACCACTATTGTGTTGTGGGCCGCTCTGATCGCTCTGATGGCCGCTGCTGTAGCCATCGTGCTGTCCTTTAAGAAAAAGGCCTAATCCTTTCTCTTTGAGGATCCTCCCTAAATAAAAACAGCGGCAACGGGCTTCCCGTTGCCGCTTGTTTTTTTGCTGTGAACAGAAAAAGCCCCGACCAATATTGGTCGGGGTCTTCTGATGGTTTATTCTACGGTGATGGTGTAGGTGTTGCGATAGACGCCGTCGGCCTCCAGATGGAGCATTTCCGCCTTTTCCATAATATCCTCGGGTTCTCCGCTGCGGGAGGGGCGAGCTACCCAGGGCTCGATGCACACAAAGGGGGCATCCGTCTTGGGGGTGTGCCACAGCCCGACAAAGGGGCTGTCGGGATAGGATACCCGCACACGGCGATCACTGCGGGTGCTGCACAGGGTGATTTCCCGGGGCATATTCTGCATAAAAATGGCGTCTCCGTCAAACAGAGAGTGCTCCAGCGGTAGGCGTCGTCCCTCCTGCAGGGGCAGTTCTTTATACTTGCCTGTGAAGCCGCAGGTAACGGGATCCAGATCCAGCCACTCCGGGTGGCAGGGGGTATCAAACACGATCTGATAATCCTCAAACACCTCGTCCTTGGTCAGGGGTACGTTAAAGCCGGGATGACCGCCCACTGCAAAGGGCATCACCGCCTCGCCGCGGTTGCGGACGATGGTAGTCACCGACAGAGAGTTGTCGGACAGGGCAAAGGTCATCTCTAAGGCAAAGGGGAAGGGATACTGGGCCAGCGTGCTGTCATCCGACAACAACTGCAGGGTGAGGGTATCCGCCTTTTGGCGCAGCACCGACCATTCCATATTGCGGGCAAAGCCATGGGCGCCCATCTCATATTTTTTACCCTCATAGAAGTAGGCGCCGCCGGCCAACCGTCCGCAGATGGGGAAAAGATTGCAAGCCTTACGCCCCCAATAGGCGGCGTCGCCCTGCCACAGATACTCGATATCCGCATCGGTACGGCGGATAGATTGAAGCTCAGCGCCCATGCTGCTGACCTTGACCCGCAGGCTGTCGTTCTCTAATATATAAATCATGGTAATATACTCCTTTTTCCATTTCTTAGAATAAAGTCAGTATAGCATATTTGTCTGCAAATAGCAAGATGGTGAAATTGCGTCGGGACACTTGACATTTTGTTTTTTCGGTGTTAAACTTATGTCAATACGTTGATGGGGACGGCTTGTGCCCGGCTGATGCAGAGAGCGTTCGGATGGTGAAAGAACGTGACGCCGCCACAAAATGCCCACCACCCCGGAGTGCCCGCTGACATAAGGTGGGCCGTCTGACCGCGTTATCGGTCGCCTAAGCGTCGCCCTACGGCGGCGGAAATAGGGTGGAACCACGTAGCATTTGCTTCGTCCCTTTTGCGGGACGGAGCTTTTTTTATGGATTGGAGGACGATATTATGCTGAACATTACTTTACCCGGCGGCGACGTGCGACAGGTGGAGCCCGGCACCACCATCGACGCTCTGTGCCGCGACATTTCTATGGGTCTGTACCGCAATGCCTGCGCCGCCCGCCTGAACGGGGCGGTGGCGGATCTGCGCACCGTGCTCACTGAGGATTGCGAGGTTGCTATCCTCACCTTTGACGATTTGGACGGCCGCAAGGCGTACTGGCACACCCTGTCCCACGTGATGGCGCAGGCGGTCAAGCGCCTGTACCCCGGCGTTAAGCTGGCCATCGGCCCCTCCATCGACGAGGGCTTCTATTACGATTTTGACACCGATTTCTCGGTGACCTCCGAGGTGCTGGAGGCCATCGAGGGCGAGATGAAGAAGATCATTAAAGAAGGCATCGAGATCACCCGCTTCACTCTGCCCCGTGCAGAGGCGCTGGAGAAGATGGCGGACGAGCCCTACAAAGTGGAGCTGATCAACGACCTGCCCGCCGATGCGGAGATTTCCTTCTACACCCAGGGCGATTTCACCGACCTGTGCGCCGGCCCCCATCTGACCGATACCGGCCGTCTGAAGGCGGTCAAGCTGCTGTCTGCCACCGGCGCCTACTGGCGTGGCGATTCCAGCCGTAAGATGCTGACCCGTATCTACGGCATTGGCTTCCCCAAGGCCAGCTTGCTGGAGGAGCATCTGGTGCAGCTGGAGGAAGCCAAGAAGCGGGACCACAACAAGCTGGGCCGTGAGCTGGAATTGTTCTCCACCGTGGACGTCATCGGTCAGGGCCTGCCCATCCTGCTGCCCAAGGGCGCCCGTATGATTCAGCTGATGCAGCGCTGGATCGAGGATGAGGAGCAGAAGCGTGGCTATCTGCTGACCAAGACCCCCTTAATGGCTAAGCGCGAGTTGTACAAAATTTCCGGTCACTGGGATCACTACCGTGACGGTATGTTCATTATGGGCGACCCCGACGACGAGGAGAAGGAGTGCTTCGCTCTGCGTCCCATGACCTGCCCCTTCCAGTATCAGGCGTATCTTAACCGTGCCCGTTCCTACCGTGATCTGCCCATGCGTCTGGGCGAGACCTCTACGCTGTTCCGCAACGAGGACAGCGGTGAGATGCACGGCCTGATCCGTGTACGTCAGTTCACCATCTCCGAGGGTCACCTGGTGCTCCGCCCCGATCAGCTGGAGGAGGAGTTCAAGGGCTGTCTGGAGCTGGCGAAGTATTGTTTGGATACCGTGGGTATGCTGGAGAATTGCTCTTTCCGCTTCTCCCAGTGGGATCCCGCCAACCCCAAGAACAAGTACGAGGGTACTGCCGAGCAGTGGAACGAGGCGCAGGCTGTGATGGAGAAGATCCTGAACAATCTGGGCGTGGAGTACACCATCGGTATTGATGAGGCCGCCTTCTACGGACCTAAGCTGGACATCCAGTATAAGAATGTGTTTGGTAAAGAGGATACCATCGTTACCATCCAGATCGATATGCTGCTGGCAGAGAAGTTCGGTATGGAGTATACCGATGCGGACGGTCAGAAAAAGACCCCCTACATCATCCACCGCACCTCTTTGGGCTGCTACGAGCGTACGCTGGCCTATCTCATTGAGCGGTTTGCGGGTGCCTTCCCCCTGTGGCTGGCCCCCGATCAGGTGGTGGTGCTGCCGGTTACCGACCGCGCCCACGAGTATGCGAAGAACGTGGAGGAGCAGCTGAAGGCCGCCGGCATCCGTGCCGAGGGCGACTATCGCTCCGAGAAGCTGGGCTACAAGATCCGTGAGCATCAGCTGAAGAAGGTGCCTTATATGCTGGTCGTGGGTGATCGGGATATGGAGAACGGCACTGTATCCGTGCGTACCCGTACCGGCGAGGATCTGGGCGCTATGACCGCCGAGGAGTTTATTGCCAAGGCACTGGTGGAGATCGCCACCAAAAAGCGGGATTGATCCAAAACAAAAAGAACCCGATGCATCCGCATCGGGTTCTTTTTTGTGCATTTTACAGCCAGTTCAGCGCCACACACAGCAGCACTACAGCGCCAAGGGCGATGCGATACCAGCCGAAGGGTTTGAAGCTGTGCTTTTTGATAAAGGCCATCAGGCCACGGATGACCAGCAGGGACACCACAAAGGAAACTACTGTGGCCACCGCCAGCAAAATCCACTCCTCGGCGGTAAAGGATACGCCGTCCAACAGGAGTGCGTCCACCAGCTTCAGCCCGCTGGCGCCCAGCATCACGGGGATCGCCATAAAGAAGGAGAATTCCGCCGCTGCGGTGCGGGAGGTACCCAACAGAGAGGCGCCCAGAATGGTGGAGCCGGAGCGGGAGGTGCCGGGGATCAGCGCGAGCATCTGGAAAGCGCCGATGCCAAAGGCGTGCTTATAGGTGATGTCCTCCACCGTCTCTACCTTAGCGGCGTGATTTTTGCGGCTCTCCATAATGATAAAGGCGATGCCGTAGACGATCAGCGCCGTGGCGATCACCACGGGGGTGGACAGCACGGTGTCAATGAGGTCATCCAGTGCCAGACCTACGATCGCGGCGGGGATGCTGGCCACCAGCACCTTGCTCCACAGCACCCACGTTCCCTTTTTCTCCTCGGCGGATTTTCTGCGGGAGAAGGGGTTGAGCTTGTGCCAATACAGCACCACCACGGCTAAAATAGCACCCAGCTGGATAACTACCTTGAACACGTCGAAGAAGGCTTCGGAGGCGTTCATCTTCCAGAAAGCATCCAGCAGGAGAATATGACCGGTGCTGCTCACCGGCAGCCATTCGGTGATACCCTCCACGATGCCCTGGGCAATGGCTTTGAGGATCTCAATGATAAACATCAGACCACTCCTTTATTGCGATTACAGGTCCAGCTCGTTGAGCAGGTCCCGCAGCAGGATCACTTCGTCAGCGGACACGGTAACACCCTTGCCCATCTTGGTGCGGTCGGGAGCCCAGTCACGGATGTCATATTTGGGAGCGCGGTCGTTCCAGCTAATCAGATTCAGCTCTTTGGTCCAGCCGGTGGGGGACTGGGAAAGGATGCCGCACTCTTTTACGATTTCATACTTCAGTTCTGCCATAATGATACACTCCTAAACAAAATTATTTTTGGACTTATTCGTGCTGAAAAAGACTGCCGCCGTGGCAATCCTCTCCTACAAAAAGAGGAAGATCCTCTAATTCCAACCGTTTAATGGCCTCGCACCCCAGATCGTCAAAGGCGATGACCTCGGCGCTGCGGACGTGGCGGGCGGCCAGAGCGCCGGCACCGCCGATAGCGCAGAGATAGATGCCACCCTGTTGGCGGATGGCCTCTCTGGTGGCGGTGTCCCGTGCCCCCTTGCCGATGGTGGCGCACAGACCCAGCCCATACAGACGGGGGGTATAGGGGTCCATCCGTCCGGAGGTGGTGGGGCCGCAGGCACCGATGGGGGCGCCGGCGGGTGAGGGGGTAGAGCCGCAATAGTAGATAACCGCATCCTGCAGAGGGAAGGGGAGAGGGGCGCCGTTGTCCAGCAGCGCCATCAGACGCTTATGGGCGGCATCCCGTGCGGTGTACACCGTGCCGGATAGCAGGATCCGGTCGCCGGCGTGCAGACGGGGGATCTCCCGCCGCAGGTTGTCGGTATGGATTCTCAGTTCCGTGATAACCACCCCTCTAAGCGATCCAGCAGCCCTCTTCTACGGGGCGTGGTGTGGGTGGTGATGCGGGTAGGGGTATGACCACCGCTCTTGTTCTCTGCAGGTCGTTCCGGCTCCGGTGTGGGCTCCGGCACGGTTACAGAGGGGAGCGGCTCATCGAAAAAAGTGGTGGTCGTAGGGGTTGGTGACCCCACGAGCCTGTTCCAGCCAATCGCCAAAGGCGGCGGTCAGGCGGCTGTCGCTGTCCGCCTTGCACCGATGGAGGGCCTGACGGCGTTGCTCCACGCTGCCCTGTAGTTCGCCCAACTGAGCCAGCACCCCGGCCAGTACAGCCTGCACGCTGTTCAGGGTCTCGTCGGCCTGACGGTTCGCCTGTTCCAGGAAGGGGCGGACGATGCCGTCCATCCGCTCGTGGGCGGAATCGGCACTGCCCAGCACCTTTTCATAGCGGGTGATGGCCTGCTGCATGGCGGTGATCTGCTCGCCCTGCTGGCGGCTCTGGCGGCGGCTCTCCTCCAGCTGCTGCTCGATGCCGTCACGGGCGGTCAACTGCTCGCGGGCATCCGCCACGGCGGCGATGGCGTCGTCACGCTGGTTGGTGACGGCGGCAATCTCATTCTCCAGCTCACTGCAGCGCTTTAGTGCCGCATTCAACTGGGCGGTCAGCTCTTCAATAGCGGTGCGGCTCTCCGCCAAAATGGCGGTGGCATCATACATTTGCTGCTGTACCTCGGCCAGCTGTGCCTCCACAACCTGCGTCTTCTGCTCGGCCTCTACAGCGCGGTACTCGGCGGCCTGGGCCGCATCGGACAGCTCCTTCTGGGCGGCGGTGGCCGCCTCAGCCTGCTGCTCCAGCTCTTGCCGCTCGGTATTCCAGGCGGCGGTAATCTCGTCAATATACTGCAGAACGTCCTGCTTGTTAAAGCCGCCCATGGCGGAGCGGAACATACCATTCTGTGCCATTCTGATGCACCTCACTATGAGAATAGTCTTGAATAGGCAAAAATATCCCTATAATCTATTTCATTGTAACACACTTTCTCGCAAAATGCAAAGAGTTTCGCAAAAAATGCAGAATATTCTTAGAAAAAGAAAAAGGCCCCGCTGTGACGGGGCCTTTTCCATATCAAATTGAGTGAGCCTGTAAGCCGAGTTCTGTCGTGAACAGCCATCTATCTAGGCCGCCTGTTGCCAGACGGCTCAAGCCGCCCGTTGGAGCACATCGGGCCAATGTATCGCTCCGGTCGGCGTTGCTTCGGATAGGGTTTGCAGGGCCACGTTGTCTCCAACGTGCCGGTGAGCTCTTACCTCGCCTTTCCATCCTTACCTATGGGCACCGTGTTGCCACGGATTCAAGGCAAAAGCCAAGCCATAGGCGGTATATTTCTGTTGCACTTTCCCTAGGGTCACCCCCGGCGGCCGTTAGCCGTTATCCTGCCCTGTGAAGCTCGGACTTTCCTCATATACGGCTACCCGTATACGCGGCTGTTCAGCTCACTCAGGCTACTAGTTTAACCTAAAAAATCGGTTTTGTCAACCATTAGGCGCACACACAGCGGCGGCGGGCGGCTGCCTCGCGGCGCTCCAGCGCCTGCTGGAAGGCGGCGCGGCTGCGGGCGATCTCCTGACGGCGCAGCCGCCGCGCCCGCTTATTACGGGCGCGTACCGCGTCCTGATAGGTGAGCAGACCCGCCGCACCCAGCACCACACCCTGCAGTATCACCAGGGCGGTGGACAGCACGGGGGTCAGAGCGGGCTCAACGACACCGGCAAAGGCGGCGTCCAGCACTGCCACGGTCATGGGCACAAAGGCCATCTGCTTAGTGACACCGTAGTGCCCCTTCAACAGCATAAAAACAGCCAGCACAGCCAGCAGAATATCCAGAATCAACGTCAACATAATGCATTCCTCCTTTGGAACAGAACGGCGTCCGAACAACTGTTCCGAACAAGTGTTCTGTTTTCATTATACAGGCTTTTTCGGGAAAATCAAGTGTTTTTTGCAAAAAAACGAAAAAATGTTCGTTTTTTGTCGGGATGGATGGCGGATGAGATCGGGGCTGTTCCTCTGCTGTGCTTTTAGTATAGCCTAAGCATTGTACTATAAACCACCCAATGCAAAAGGTGCGCAAAAAAATCGGCCCTGCCGGTTGGCAGGACCGATCGTATTGATTCAGAGATTACTCCTCGACGGGAGCCTCCTCAGCGGGGGCTTC
>JAZQFG010000015.1:0-2054 GCA_045539375.1 Acutalibacteraceae bacterium
GTAATATAGAGTCGGATCGCCCGATCTGTCAGTCCTGTTTGTGCTATAACCTCTTTGATTTTCATAATTGTCACCTCTTTGCCTGGATTTTAGCATTTCACCTTAGGTCAATGTCAATAGATAATCAAAGAATTTGACAAACATATTTTCCCTGACGGGGGCATAGTCTTGAACAAAGGTTCTTCGGGAGGGGTGCCCATTGACAAAATTCACGGATCTGCACTGCAAGGAGGTTATCTGCGTATGTGACGGACGACGGTTGGGTTACATCAGCGATGCCCGGATCGAGCTGCCGGAGGGAAATATCACAGCCATTATCGTTCCGGGCCCCTGCCGGTTTTTAGGGCTTTGGGGCCGGCGGGACGATTATGTGATCCCCTGGCGCTGTATCCGCAAAATGGGGCCGGATATTGTACTGGTGGATGTGAAGCCGGAAGAATGCCGGGTTCCCAGGCATAAACCGGGACTTTTGTTTGGATAAATCGGAATTTATATCTGTGCCGCCGGCTGACCGGCGGCTTTTTGAAAAATATGGGAATATTCTTTAATTTTTTTGGAAAAAATACTTGCAAAATGGACACACTTCCATTATAATGATTCGGCACGGGATTTTTCCCGTAGTAAAACTACACCACACACCCGGTGATCGTACCCCCAAGTGCCTTACGGCGGATGGTGGGAGATGATCGGGGTGGAGGCAAAAACAAAAGGAGAAAATCAAAATGTCTGTTGTATCTATGAAGCAACTGTTGGAGGCCGGCGTACACTTCGGTCACCAGACCCGCCGCTGGAACCCCAAAATGGCTCCCTACATCTACACCGAGCGTAACGGTATCTACATCATTGACCTGCAGAAGACCGTTAAGAAGCTGGAGGAGGCCTACAACTTCGTTCGTGAGATCTCCGCTAATGGCGGCAACGTTCTGTTCGTTGGCACTAAGAAGCAGGCTCAGGACGCTATCAAGGAAGAGGCTGCCCGTTGCGGCGGTTACTATGTCAACGCCCGTTGGCTGGGCGGTATGCTGACCAACTTCCGCACCATGCGTACCCGTATCGACCGTCTGGCTCAGCTGCGCAAGATGGAAGCTGACGGTACCTTCGCTATGCTGCCCAAGAAGGAAGTTATCAAGCACCAGGGCGAGATCGAGAAGCTGGAGAAGTACCTGGGCGGCGTTAAGGAAATGAAGAAGATCCCCGCTGCTCTGTTCATCGTTGACCCCCGTAAGGAGCGCAACGCCATCGCTGAGGCCCGCAAGCTGAACATCCCCATCGTGGCTATCGTTGACACCAACTGTGATCCCGATGAGATCGATTACGTGATCCCCGGCAACGATGACGCTATCCGCGCCATCCGCCTGATCGCTGCCACCATGGCCAACGCTGCCATCGAGGGCCGTCAGGGTGAGGACGCTGTGGCCGAGACCGCTGAGGTCGAAGCTCCCGCAGCTGAGTAATCAACGATCATTACAATTAGGAGGATACCAAAATGGCTTTTACCGCTCTGGATGTTAAGAAGCTCCGTGAAATGACCAATGTCGGCATGATGGACTGCAAGGCCGCTCTGGCCGCTACCGACGGCGATATGGACAAGGCTGTTGACTGGCTGCGTGAGAAGGGCCTGGCCAAGGCTGCCAAGAAGGCCGGCCGTGTTGCTGCCGAAGGCGTTGCCTACGCTACCGTGGTCGGCGGTGTGGGCGTCGTGATCGAGGTCAACTCCGAGACCGACTTTGCCGCCAAGACCGACGCTTTCCTGGACCTGGTGAAGAACCTGGCCGTGGTCGTGGCTGAGCAGAACCCCGCTGATGTGGAAGCTCTGAAGAACTGCACTTACCCCAACTCCAACCTGACCGTTACCGAGATCATGCAGGAGAAGGTCATGTCCATCGGCGAGAACATGCAGATTCGCCGCTTCAGCCGCTTTGCCGAGAACACCAGCGTGGCTTACGTCCACATGGGCGGCACCCACGGCGTTCTGGTCAACCTGGCTGCTGACGTTGACGCTACCGAGATCGGTAAGAACGTGGCTATGCAGATCGCTGCTATGAATCCCAAGT
>JAZQFG010000016.1:0-14206 GCA_045539375.1 Acutalibacteraceae bacterium
GGGATACTCTAAGCACTTTTCACCGCATCCGCTTCCCCATTGTGTCCGATTAGTGGGACAGTAAACATATGTTTACAAATCGGCATCAAGCACCCTGTGCTGCTACTGTCCGGCGCCGTATTACAAACCGGCCGGCAAGGACCCAGGGCGACAACGCTGCCGCCGTGGGCTACACCGGGCGATCCTGGACACGCGGAAAGGTCGAAAATCGGCCCGTAGGCAAAAGAAAAGCGGCCGGCTGATAAATCAACCGACCGCAATATTATCGCGCGTTATACGTATGATTTGACGGCTTGCCAGTTGTTTCCGTCTGCGGTGCAGATGTGTCCGGTGACGTAGTACGTGCCGGCGCTGTCGGATCCTGTTGTGACCGCGTTGTGTGGTATCATCTGGCCGGCCTTGCCGTATTTCACGAAAGGCTTGCTGTAATCCGGGAGCGGGGTCAACAGCTGATCGATTATCGGCGGCCTGTAATAGTAAGCGGTCTGAATATCTCCGATATAGAAACGGAGCGAGCTTAAAACAGCGCCGTTAAATGTTCTGACTGCTACTACCACGTGTTTGATGCTGGTATTCAGTAGCGTTACGCTCTGGAATAAACCATCCGTATTTGAATTAGAGTAGATCTGGTTATTCTGGAAGGACCAGCCCTGTCCGCTGAAATCGGCCAACGTGAGGGTCACCGGGTTCCAGCTCGCGTCGTAGCAGTTGACGGAAAATCGGATGTCTCCACTGAAAATTGTCGCGTCCATGCCGATCTTCATATAATCGCGCGCCTCCAGGGCCAGACCGTAGGAAAATTGATCGTCCATGATCACGCCGTCTGTGTCCTGGTTGCAGGCGCCCACCAGTTTGTTATATTTCTGTGCCAGCGGGTTGTCGACGGCAGTGCTGATATAATACGCATTCAGACCGGGCACATGCTTGAAGTAGCGGCCGGCGCCGTTAGACGGGTAAGAGATCTTGTCGGCCTCGAAATGCCAGCTGTAAAACTCTGCAAAGCCTTCCTTGATCAGCTCCAGGTCTCGGGAATATGCGATATTATTGTTTACGCCTTTTGTTTCGATCATGGGCTGCACGTCCAGCGCACCGGAAGAATAGCCGAAAGTGATTTTATTTCCCTGGCTGGTATCGTCGAACCGCGCATATTTTGACGTCTGGTTTTCCGCTCTGCAATACATGAACGTATTAAAGTTTGCGTGTTCTCCGAGGATCGGAAGGCCCCACATTTCGAACGACGGTTTTATGAACGTGTTCGAGTTCATCGAATAGGTATTGTTTGGACCTCTCCAGATCCGGATGCCGACGTTTTCCGTCCGGTGCGGGTTGTTGGAGCTATTGGCAAATGTTCCGCCCAGAAACAGGTTTTCATTTACCCATGAAGTCAGAGCGCCGTAAAGGTCGAGACTGATCACGTTGTTGGCCAGCGATTTCAGCGTGAACGTGTTATAAACACATCCATGGTCTTTTCCTTTCAGCTGCACGCCGATCTCGTGCTGATAGGATCCGACCGTGATCACGTTAGAGTAGCACTGGACGAACTGGATGCCGACGTCCGGAAGGTCTCCGAAATTGAAGTTTTCGGTACCTGTGTAAACGTGTCCGCCGTTGTATTCAGGTCCTTCCGAAACTACGGAGATATCGCAGTTGTCACATTCGTCGAAGATGATGTTGCCGATCAGATAGGCGATATTTACGCGGCCCTTCTTTTTCTGCTCGATGGTGATCGGCGTCGTGACTTTGTAAGTCTTTGCCGCTATCTGATCATAGTCGATCTTCTTGCAGAATACCGTCATGGCTGCCGTGTCGTCCGTCGTACCGTCTCCGAACGCGCCGAACATTTCCGGCGTGACGTAATACGTCATTATGATCGGAAGTGCCCACTGGTTGCCGGTCGCCATTGCCAGGTAGAAATCCTCATTCTGGACGTCGTAAAAATTGCCGGTGATATAATAAAGATTTGCGCCTCCGTCTCCTGCAGCATTAAATCCTTCTATGTATGCGATGCTGCCGTTTTCGATAGATGCGTGAATCAGCTCGTCCGCGGTACCATAGTAAAAAGGATCATGCTGGTCCAGATATTGTGATATAGCTTCCGCGATCTTCTCGTCGATGTCGGTCAGAATAGCAGAATGCTCTCGGATCCTTCTGACGATCCACTTCAAGTCGTAGCTGTAAGGATCTCCGGGGATCAGCGGATTATTGATTGCCATAATAAAAACCTCCTCAATAAACGCCCAGGCAGAACTCTGCGGCGTAGTTATCGGAAATATATTTGATGAGATCCAGACGCGGCACCAGATCCAGCTCGCTGATCAGCATTTGCTGAGACGTTGTAACGCCTATGTTGCCATGGACGCGGCTGTGTTCGGTCTCGGAGCCGTCAAACGTTCCGGCGTCCGTTACGGTTCCGGTGTCCGCCGTCTGCGTGTTCGGCGTCTCCACGGTTTTGTTGTCCGGCTCATAGACGGAGACGTTCTCCGCGCTGACGGTGTTTTCCGTCGTTACCGTGCCGGTAAACGCCTGCTGCGTGTTGAGCGTTCTGGTGTTTCCGGTCTTATCGCCTCTTGTGACGTTCCGGTCTTCTTCGCGGTCATAGTTTTCCAACGGGTTGTACTCGGCTGTGATGGCGTTATAGTATCGGACCCACAACGGCCCCATTCGGCGGGACCAGACGCCTATTTGATATTTCATGACTTCGGGATCCGGATAAGCAAGCGGCGTGTCGCCATGGTCAAAAATGATTTGATCGATGATCAGATCCTTTGTCTCTTCCGCGGTGATCTCGTCCGGCAGCGTGAAGTTGGCGAATAGATCGTTGTCCCAGTCCAGCAGCGCACGCGTGCCGCCCTGGTGCAGCTGATTAACCAGCATAATAATCCGCCTCCTCTCTTACTGGCTCATTTGCCTTTACAGTGATATCGGTATCCATGAACGCGTTAAACCGCAACAGGCTTTCCGTCAGGGATTTATACCAAACATCGCGGCGGATGAAGGTCTGTGCCTCTCCGGCGTTTACTTCGTCGGTGATCATTCTTTCCCGCTTGTCGTCGGGGATCCGGACGCCGATCTCACGATAAAAGTCGTAGATAGTGTCGCGCCGTGCCTGCAGCAGATCCGGAACGATAAAGTTTTGTTTGAGATCCCGATCGAACTGCTGCCACGGCAAGACCTCGCTGTTGGGATCCGTTCCGCGCGTTTTCAGCTTCTCGTCGACGATGATCGCCGTCTCGCCGTTTTCCAGCTTCTGAGAGATGGCCCGCAGCGCTCTGGCGCTCTTGTCGTCCTTTGCCGTCATGGCGTAGGTAAAGCGCGCGTTTTTGGCGCCCAGGCGGATAGCAAGATCGAGCTGCCGCATTTCATCGGCGTATTTTATGATGATGTCCCAGATGCCGCGGAAGTCCGGCGTTAACTTGATCGCCTCACATTCGACGCCCATCCGCAGCGGCCTCTTAAACTGGAAGTAAGGCGTATTGATCAGCGCGTGAGTGGGCTGATACTGCAGGCCATAGCCGGCCACGGTAGCCGGCACTATGACCTTTCCGTATTTCTTACTTTCGAAGCCGATCAGGAAGCCGCGTTTATAAAGTCCATACTTGAACGCGTCAGCGTCCCATTCCGCCGGCAGCCCTTCAAAAGTGAAGAGGGCCGTCGCTCTCTGGAAGAAGGACCGCGTCCAGTATGCCATCATCTGATCCGGGTAACTGTTGCCGAACGTGTCCGGGGCATAGTCGTACATGCCTCCGTATAAATTCCACATAGCTGTTACCTCCTATTCTATGAATACGCCGCCGTCCATAGTCGCGTTGACAAGGGATATATCTCCCACTCTGTCAGCTGCAGCCAGGGAAAAGCCGCGCGTTTTACAAAAGCCCAGCGCCGGCTTTGCGATCTTCATGACCGGATGACCGTATACGGCAGAAAAGCCGGCGTCGTCAAGTGGCGCGTAATACATTAAGCAAAGTTGTGCACTTAAGGGCTGACCGGCTCCGGCGAGTCCGCTCATGGATCCGGCGCACGTGATGGCCGGCTGTACCATCTGTTGGTAGCCTCCAAAGATATTGCCTGCTCCCGTTACCATGGTATTGATGCCTGCCGTAAGCTGTCCGCTGCTGCCAAGAAGTCCGGCCGTTGCGGTAGATGCTGCAATGCCGGCGATACCTGCCCCGGCGTCAAGAGCGCCGCCTGCAACCTGCAGGCCGCCGCCGATGGCCTGGATGGCTCCGGTCACGGTGGCCGACGCGTTGACAGCGTTTCGACCTACGGCAACAGATGCTGCTATGTTAGCGTTGCCGGTGAAGACGGTATAATTTCCGGCCTTGACCGTTACGGCCACGTTGCCGGTGAAATATTCCAGCGACCAAGTGACAGACAGTGACGCCGTATTGATGCACTGGTCGACAGGGATCGGCACCGTTCCCATGAAGGGCAAATAAAGCACCAGCTGGCAATTTGCCCTGCGCCAGTCATTGACCGGCCAGGGAATGGAGATAGAAGTCGTCACGGAATAGACGCCGTCAGATGCAAGCCGCGCTGCCTGGATCCCGGTATCCCAGTTTCCCAGATAGATCCGGGCCGGGTTAATGGGGATCCGGTTGATCGGAAGCCAGAAACAACTTTGGATCGCGTCCAGCGCACTTTCCTGCAGCAGGCTCTTGCGAAGATCCAGCGCCGCAAGCTCTGCCAGCTGTGCATCCGGGCTGCTGCCGCTCTGGATGATAGCGTCGACGGCTGTATTCAGGTCGGTGTTGATCTGATTAAGCAGCGTGTCAAGCGTGCCTCGGTTCATTACATAAGTAACGACGCCCTGGTTCTGGCTCACCGCCTGCAGCACATAGATGCCGGTCGTGGAAGTTATGCCGCCGGTGATGTCGACCGTCGTCTGGTATTGCGCCGGCGTTTTGCTTATCGTCTGCCGCGGATCGCTCACCCGGTGCGTTGCGTCGCCTGCATCAAAGGTGTTAAAACCGTATTCGATAAAGGCGTTCGTGTCTATGATAGCAGTACGGTTGCAGGCAAGTACGTCGCGCACGCAGTGGATTTCCATCCGGTTCTGAGCCACGCTCACGATGTCGGTGATCCAGTAAAAGCCATAAAGGATCCCGGAGCCCACGCAATAGTTATATTGATAAAGAGTCGCGGCAGCTCCTGACAGGATAAAGACTGGCCGCTCCAGGCTGGTGTCGGATTTCAGAGTGACCCTGATCTCAGGCCACGCTGTCGCGTCCGGCACCAGCGTGCTGTTGACCCGTTTTGTAACGGTCCCCAGCTTGATCGGAAAAGCCATATATACCTCCCGGCTTAATCAGCCATGTAGTAGAGGATCATGTTTTCGGTCTGGTCCTGCTTGAACATATAGGCCCAGTGATAGACCGTGTTGTAGTAGTCTCCCTTCGCGTTTACCGGCGTAGTGATGACGTCCTCCAGCTTTAAGGTGGTAGCCAGCGCGTCACGGTCGAACAGCAGCCCCAGAACGTAGGACAGCTGCACACGGGTACCGTTTGCGCTCTGGCCGGTCAAAACGTCCAACTGGTTGGGAACGATGTCCACGGCTGCCGGGACGTTGGGGTTCTGCCAGAACTCCATGCCCTCGTAATTCTCCAGACGGAGATAGCTGTCATTGAACAGGGACGGCATTACTTCCGCTTCTGCCTCTCTTACAAAAGGCATATACAGGAACAGGCGGCGCATATCTGCCGGGGTATGACGGAGCAGCGTCAGAGCGTTGCCGGCGTCGTCGTTTCTGGCAGGAAAGATGTGGAATAGTGCGTTGTTGCGTCTCATCAGCTCCATATCGCCCTTTACTCTTTCGATGAAGTAGGCCAGGAAGTCCTTTTTGTACGTGGTCTGCAGCTGTGCGGTGGTGTAGCTGGTGTTGTTCTTCGCGTTGTATTCTGCAGTCAGGTTGACCTTCTGGCGCGCGCCTCCTACGTTGAAGGTAGCGCCGATGGCGTTCAGGACCTGCAGCTTATTCTCTGCTTCATAGCCCATCGCAATGTCGTTGGCGACGGAGATCATCATGGCAGAGTAGAACGCGGAGAACTCTGCTTCGCTCTGGAACGCGATCCGCAGCTGCTTGCGGAATGTGGTATAGCTGAATTCCAGCGTTTTCATGCCGCAGAAATTGATCTCCAGCGGATAGACCTTGCTGATCACATAGTGGTCGATGCTCTGACCGTCTACCAGCTGCGCCGGGTTGAGGTCGGTGTTGAAGTTTCTGGTCGCTTCAAACGCCTTGCTGTAGAAAGAGATCTTTCTTTCGATACCGCCGAACTCGTCGCGCGTTCTGGCGATCAGCTCGACCTCTCCGCGGTACGGTCTGACCGCTTCGATGGTTCTGCCGAAAACGATGGACAGCGCATTTAAGGTGTTAGTGTAGCCGGTTCTCAGCATATGCTCACCGACAGAGACGAAGCTGGACGTATCGCGCGCCTGCAGCGTGCTGTCCGCTCCATACATTTCTTTTGCCGCGGCGTTTACAAGGGTATAAACGTCTACGGGCTGTAAAGTGTTCGCCATTTCTTTTTACCTCCGTATTATTCTACGTCAA
Source organism: Acutalibacteraceae bacterium (assembly GCA_045539375.1). GTDB lineage: Bacteria > Bacillota > Clostridia > Oscillospirales > Acutalibacteraceae > UBA5905. The sequence continues at coordinate 6,551 of JAZQFG010000016.1, forward strand.
AAAACTTTTTCACAACGTCGTCGATGCCGACGGGTTTGATGTCTCCCAGGGACGGCTGCAAGGCTTTTGCCATAAGTCCCATGGCCGCCTTGATCTCATCCAGCTGTTTTTGCACGTCGCCGCCGTAATTTTTTTCCGGCTCCGGATCTGCAGCATCTTTTTCTTCCGGCTTCGGATCTGCAGCATCTTTTTCTTCCGGCTTCGGATCTGCTGCAGGATCTTTTTTATCTTTTGCGTCCTCCTCTGCTTTCAGATAGTCAGCATATGCCGCTCTCGCTTCCAGGTATTCCTCAAAACTCATTTTTGCCATTACTTTGGTACCTCCTTCGATTTAACGATAGGGACCTTTCTCGCCGCGTCCCATGTTACTTTTGCATAGCCCAGGGGATCATCTAATGCCCTGAGCTGTATATAATTTATGCCGTCTTTTAAGAAGCCCGGCACGCTGACCTTTTTTCCGTCCTTTTCTATCGTGATCTCTTTTCCGGCCGGCCGCGGTCACGGATAAGAGATATACGGAAGTTTTCCGTGCTTTGTCCAGTAGCGCGTATTATAGCCGGAAACGGGTCCGATGTTGCCCACGGCCGTCTTGATCACTCCCCAGGCCCCGAATGCGGTCGTGCATTCGATAGCCAGGCCGTTTCCGATATAGATACCGGCGTGTCCGTTCATCCATAGCATTTCACCGGGGACGATGGTGGAAAAATCCGTCGACACGTCGGTGCAGCGCTGGATCATGGTATTCTCGCCGATATCCGGCACGCCGTTGGATCCGTAAACGGCTCCGCCGTTCGGATCGTTTACGTCCGCATTCCAGCCCCAAAGTATCCCCTTTATAAGACAGATGCAGTCAAACGCAAAGGTGTTCGCCGTTTGGGCGTTGATGATGGATCTGTACGTATAATTGAAATTGTTTTTCGCGATCAGTCGGGCCTTGTTGGATGTTGTTAGAGGCTGGCCCCAGCCTCCGGAGACGTAGCAGGATGGATGCGAAAAAGCCAGCTCCGCGCGCTGGATAAACTGTGCCGCGGTATAGACAGGGCTGCCGCCTCCGCCGCCTCCGCCGCCTCCGTTTATCGGATAATAAAACCGGCGCCAGATCTTGCGGCTCATTTGTCGCCTCCCAAGCGGTCGATGAGCTTCTGCATGACGATGGTGTTATTGTTCACCGCTTCCGCCATCTTGTTCATCTCTTCGCGATGGCTTTCGTCCTTCTTCGTCACGTACCAGAACAGCAGCAGACACATGGCGATAGGGAAACCTAACTGTGTTACGATCTGCACGATATTCTCCATTTATGTATACCTCCCGGATATTTTAACAAAGAGGCGGAATTGGGACGCGGACCCGTGCCACGGCTTCCGGCCGTTTGCGTATTGGCTTTCCGCCTCACTTACAGTTTACATAATTTTTTCATTATGTCAACACAAAAGACCGCCCTCACCTTCCGGACGGTCTTCTGTGTCGTCAATACTTATTTTGTAAGGAGAACGATGAAGAGAGATTTTGGAACCCAAACTTCGAACCTCAACAGAATTATATCATCAAAAATTGATTTTGAAAATCTGTTTTATGCGATCCTGGATATGGAGATCTGCGAACCTGATCAGGCCGGCGCGGTATGCTTCGAAAATCCAGTAATAGTTATCGGTAAAGCGCTCTGTCTCATACTCTCCCGTCTCATAGTGTTCGACGCGGTGTTGTGCGTGGCAGGCATAAATGTTTTGCCCATCGTTCGTCTGCCAGATGTATATATCACCGTAGGAACATAACGGCGTCAGGCCCTTCATGCTCATTTTACCCACAAGGGCCTGCTCATTATAGGCCCATTCGTTATCGAGCGCCATGCCGGTAAAACGCTCCGCGCTCTTCGTCTTCTCAAGGTGTGCCATGAGTGCCGTCTTGCGCCGCTTCTCTGTGACCTTCTCGCTGTCCGGTTGGCAGATCAGCACGCCGTCCTTGTTCCAGATCTCTCTGCCCTTCTCCCTCATCTTCAATATGGGATCTATCAGGCCCAAGACCTGCAGCACGCTGCTGTTGATGTTGTTCGTATTCGCCAGCAGCCACAAATTGACCGGCGGCCTTCCTTGCAGCTCTCTGTTTCCGTTGATGGTAGTATACGCGTTCAGCAGCGCGTCGCCTTCCGTCTTGCGCGTGATGACGTGCTTTTCCGGTATAAACTCATCGTAAACTATATCGGTAAAGCCTTGCGCTGCGAAGCCTTTGATCGTGGCCACGGTAGGCAACCCCAGACAGATCCCGATCTGCAGGTCCCTGTCTTCGTCGTAGATGTTCAGGATCTTGCCAGCCGTGTCCAGGCGGATATTATGATCCGGAGCGAAGACGGCAAAAGGATTAATGGCAGGATTGGCGCCCAAAAACTGGACCTCTTCCACGGTCCGCCGCATGAGGATGAACCGCCGGCCGGACGTTATCATGTATTGCAGCGTTCCATATGTCTTCCCTACCTGGCGTTTGCCGATGATGACCCGAAGCCAGGCCGGCAGATCCGCCAGGGCCGGCACGTTCAGCCAGCCCTCCGGGGTGTAGATATTAGTCATTTGATAAAGCCCTCTGAACATGGTCATATACAATCTCATAAACGCGCGGCTGCAACGCTTCTAGAATGTCGTCCGCCGGCAGGCTGATCTCTTCGTGTGCCGTTTTTATGTGCAGCTTCGCCACATCTTCCAGGTCGACAGTCATATATAAATGCACTTCGTGATCAGAATATCCGCGGCCTTTATAGATGCGCATTTTACTCTTCGTCATCGTCTTTTCCCTCCAGACAGTCCTCGCAAGATCCTCCGATGCAGTCGGCGCATTTGCTGTCATTATGTCGTTCTGCTATCATCGCAATGGCCAGCCGGATGATCGTGGCGGCCATGATCTTATTTTGCCGATCTATAAGTCTCTCTATCTCGCACTTTAACTTGTTCATCTGCGCCCAATACTCTTTATCTTCGCGCAGAACATACTCGCCATATTCTAATAAATCGTGTACTGTCATGTTATACCTCCATTCGTGCGCCGCAATTCGGACAGTAGTCTGTTAAATTTTGTGTGGACGAAATACACCAAAACGGGGCTTGATTGCCACATTCAGAGCAACACCATCCTATCCATTCGTCATAAATCCACCGTCCCCGCCGTTCTGCGGATGGGAGTTCGTTAAGCCAAACATCTACTCTGTTATCCGCCAGGTCTTCATAGTACGGATGTTCTGTAATGCTGTTTAATGCGGTTTCATAAAGCCGCTTTTTCAAATGGTCTATCGCCGCCTGTCTGCTGATTAAGTCACCCATAATATTCACCTCTTAGTTTGCACTCAATTCCACATAGTCCCATCTGCTGGTTACGTTCTCATACCAGAGCGCGCTGCGGTAGTCTTCGGAGATGCCGAGCAGATAATTGCATGGCAGCATAGCAGCATTTGCCCGGACCCGGATCGGCCTGCCATGGTCATCATGCAGCACGATGCCATCATCTGGGTTATACCAGATCGTCATCTTGCCGGTCTCTGCTCCGTAAAAGCAAAGCCCCAGCTTGAAGCGCTCGATGGATCCGATGACCTTCGCGCCGGTCTTTTTTGGTACGCCTGCTATGGTACACGTCAGGCGGCCGTCTTCTACTGTGACATATTTCTTCGCGCCGAACGTTTTGAACTTTTCGACGTGTGCCTCCTGGTCGATGCTGCCAAGCTCCTGCGGCCGTCCTTTTCTGTCGTAGTATGTCAGATCCAGACCGCACTCGCGCTGCCTGGCGACGATATCCGCCTCCAGGCGTTTGATCTGGCGCTCGCTTTTCCGGTGATGGATCGCAAACACGCTATCTGTATCAGCATAAACGAATGACGGCCCGACGGCGTCGATCATCTTCTGCAGGTACATCCGCCCCAGGCAGGCGACCATAGCGCCCCAGACGTAAGGAAGAAAATAGCTTGTGCTGTTCTGGAAGCGCTCCAGCTCTTCGGCCAGATCTTTACGCGGTCCCGGCAAAATTTCGCCGTTCTCGAAAACGTAGCTTTGCCGTATCGGGTCCGTGTATGCCATGCCATAAACGCCGTTGATATAAGTCTTTGAAAGTGCATACTCGACTTCCATCCCTTCGACGCCTTTTAGCTCCGTCTTATCCTTGTATAATTCCAGGATGAACGTCCGGATGATGTCCGGCAGATAGCCCTTTGGAGCGGCGTATGCCTCCAGCACGATTATATCGTCAAAGTCATACTGTTCGATTATCGTCTGCAGCTCGATGCCGAAAACAGACAGGACCAGTTTGCCGGATCCGTCGATATATCTGCCGTTGTCGGAATAATTTGCCCGGCCGGTGATGGCTTGACAGATGGACGTCGCGATATACGGGACCGTCACGACCTTGTCACGCCGCAGCCGCGGCTCGATCAGAGCGACGCGCGCCATGGTGCAGTATGTTTGCGTCACAAGAAGCAGGTCCTCTATTTCAATATCCCCAAGGTCTACAAACGCGCCCAGCGGAAACTCTGGATAGCAGACCATCTGCGCCGGGTAGCTGCTTCTTATGTCGAAGTGACAGAGATCCGACAGCTCGCGGCCGGCGTAGTATCGATTGGCGTGCGTGTTTCCTCCTCGCGCCAGCTCTTTCACCAGAGTATACTGTTCCGGCGTTAATTTCATATTACTGATCATACGCAAATACTTCTTCTGTTCTTTCGTCCTGTGGTGGGCGTGGATCCCAACGCGCTGCTTTAAGCGCTGCCGGATAAATGACGTCGACGTCGGGCATTGTGTCCAGATCTCCTCCCCGCGCGCCCGTAAAAACGGCACGATAGCGTCTGATAAGCTCAAGACGTCCAGGGCGGAATATATCATCGTCTCGCCATCCAGCTCGTCGTAAGGCGTTCGGATCTTCTTGTAGTCCATGATCTCCGGATCCTTGAACCATTTCCGGCTCCAGTCCTTCGTCAGCGTTTGCAGCGCCATGTTGGTCATCTTGTAGCTGTCGCGTAAGATAAGGCCGTTTTTTAAGTGAAGTGTGACCGGATGATGCTCGTCCAGGGCAAAAGACTTCTCCGGATCGATGTCCCAGAGATCCCGGAAAAACGCCCACTCATAGCCCAGGTTATGATCGAAAAAGATGACGTGCGTATATTCATCTGTCCGGAACGCTTCCGCAGTCCAGTCAAAGATCTGCAGCGCCTCCTCATACGTCCGGCAAAATATCACGCTGCCGTATATGTTGAACTGGAACAGATAAGGAAAAGCGACCGGAGCAGCGTCCGGGTCTGCTTCATACCCCAGTTGACCGGGGACGACGGTCGTCGTCTCTATATCGAAGCTGCAGGGAAAATGATAATAACCGATCTTCTTCCGCTCTTTTGCTCTTCCTCGCGTTACAATGGTATAGTCTTCTCTGTAACGCTCTGCAAGGCCGAAAATCTGCTCATACGCGTCCGAAAACTCATAAATGAGTATTTGCCCACCTTTATACGATAATGTCCTCATTTTCGCAGATCTAATGCCTTTACGGCCCTCTCTCTTGCTTTCGTTTTTCGCTGTATCGCGGCGCCGGCTCCCATATGAGACTTTACCGCGGAATTGATGGCGGCCTGCAAGTCAAAATCTTTTCCTTTGGCTTCCGCGTCGTACTTCTTTGCCTGGATCAAGTCCAAAATTAAATACATGCGTTTCTTGTTCTTTGTATCGATCTCCCGGAAGATGTTCGCTAATTCGTCATCATCCAGCTCATATCCGCGGTCTTCTCTCAACGTGTCTCCGGCGGACTCTATTGCGTTTCGTTTGATCTCCTCCCATCCCGTTTTTGTGGTTTGCTTTGACGCCAGGAAGCGCTCGACGTCGCGCATGCGCCTGTTATATTCTGCTACGCTGGTAGGTTTGGCGCGGCTGAATTTTTCCTCTTGATAATGAGACACGGCAGCGCGCTGCCCTTCCCCCATGCTGGCAAGCCTCTGGTTGGCACGCTTCGCCAGCGTGTCCAGCTCGCGCCATTGTTCCGCGCTGATAGGCATTTTTATCTTTGCCATATTACCCTCCTATAATAAAGGCGGAGACTTTTCGCCTCCGCCCATCTGCAACAATACTTAGAACGGAATATCGTCCTCTTCGTCCTCCTCGTCATCCTCTTCGGCGTCTTCGACCATGCTCTCGACCTTCTTGATGATGGCCTTTGCAACCTTCTCGTCGAAGTATACCGCATAAACGTCGTAATATTTTCCATCTTTCCCCTTCTGGGACGGCGTTGCGATAAACTTGCCCTTGCTGCCGTCGATGACCTTCAGTCCGTACAGGCCCAGGCCGGCGCCCAGCAGGCTGAACGCTACGACGGTATCGGACAGCCGGCGCACGTTGGCGACCTTCATGCCTTCCGCCTTGAACATGGGTTTTTCGCTCTTCTTTTCATTACTCTTCTTTGCCATTGTTTTCGCCCTCCTTTAAGACTTTACGTAATAATAATTCGATATATCCAGACCGGGACAAGCCCGTGTCCGCGATGCCTATATAGATCTTGTCCAGGATCTCCGCGTCCAGCATGATCGTGATCTGCTTCTTCATGCGATCACCGCCTCGAAGATCTTCCAGAAAAACCAGCCCCAGAGGCCGCACCACATGCTGACCCCAACGACCGTCCACAACTTGTCACTCATCTTCTTTTACCTCCTCAATAACGGCCTGCTGGCCGTCCACATGGATCTCCAGGTCCAGCTTGTCCAGAATGATCCAGTCAACGCCGGACAGCTCGATCTGTTCCTTATTCGTTCCTACTATTATTCGCATGTGTGTAATCCCTCAATAACAACTCCATAGCAGCAACTAATATCTCCGGCTGTGGATAGACGTCATGAAGCGCGAAATCCTTACAGATAACGCTTAAATCGTCAGCATCCGGATCATATAAGCTAATTCTAACCACGATCATGCTGTCCACTCCCTTCCCGTCGGCAGCTGGTAAACGGTCACGCCGTCGCGGACCAGCTTGCGGACGTCCGGATTATGGTCCAGGATCTGCGCGACCTCCAGCCTCTGCTTTTCCGTCATGCCGTTCCAGTATTCACCGAACCGCCAGACGGGGCTGGCGGCAGATGCCGCCAGGATCTCCTCCAAAAAATACTTGAATGCTCGTGCTTTCATCTTCTCACCTCCTCATATAATTCGTTGATGTCAAATGCAACTTTCTCCGCTACGTATTCAACAACGTTTTTTTCGCTATCTGTCAGGATCTCGTCCGCCATGGCCTCGTTCTTAATAATTGCACCTTTTTTTAGATAGTCCAGCATAGCGTTGAAATCCAGGAAGCCGGCTTCTTTTGCGTTCTCAGCGTGGATCTTTACCATAGAGATGCGGCTCATATACTCGTTGTATCTCTTCATCTTTCTTTACCTCCGTTAGCTCCGGACCACGGGCCGGCCCTCACTTATAATTATAATGATTTACACTATAATGTCAACAGGATCAGCGAAAAATTTTCACGCGTGTTCTGTCGTGGCCGGTGTAGCCCTGGCCGGCACAGTTGCAGCACAGGTCCGGCGCCGATGTGTAGCACGTGATCAGACAGTAGCAGCACAGGGTGCTTGATGCCGATTTGTAAACATATGTTTACTGTCCCACTAATCGGACACAATGGGGAAGCGGATGCGGTGAAAAGTGCTTAGAGTATCCC
>JAZQFG010000017.1:0-102025 GCA_045539375.1 Acutalibacteraceae bacterium
AGTCTCTATCCTTAAGTTCTCCGTTCGACTTGCATGTGTTAGGCACGCCGCCAGCGTTCGTCCTGAGCCAGGATCAAACTCTCAAAAATGGTATTAACACAGCCTCTCGGCTGTACTAATCAAATTTTGAGTTTGTAACTCATGACGCTATCTAGCGTCTGTGTGGCAATAATTTCTCATTGCCGGATTCTTCTCATACTGAGTAAGAATTAACGGGTATTGTGTGTGTTTTCGTTCTTGTCTTACACTGTTTAATTTTCAAGGTCCTTCGCTGTTCGGAGCGGTGCTCTCGGTGACAGCTTTGCTATAATACCACAGCCAAAACCGTTTGTCAACACTTTTTTTGCGATTTTTACACATTTTTTTGAGATATTTTTTGCACCCAAAATATAGTAGTTGACACGGGTTTTTGGGTACAAGATTTAGAGGCAAAACAACGGCCGCCGGAGCACCGACGGCCGTTGTTTGTGAAATCTGCATAAAGAAATCAGTTGTGCATCCACACGCCGGATAAGGGCGGCAGAACCAGGCAACCGTTCTCGATCCATCCATCGCCGACACACACCGTGCCCCCCGCAAAAGAGGGCGGCAACGCGAGCACACGCTGCCGATCACCACAGTTGACGGCACAGAGCAGACCGCCCTGCGCATCACAGCGCATAAAGCAGACGGTATCGCTATCATAAGACAACGGTACAAAGGCCCCCTCTGCCAAAACAGGGCTCTGCCCACGGGCCTCGCCCAAGCGGCGGTACCAATCCAGCAAAGCGGTATCCTCCCGCCCCCAGGGATAGGGAGCGCGATTGAAGGGATCACGATAGCCCTCCATCCCCACCTCGTCGCCGTAGTAGATGCAGGGCACGCCCGGCAGGGCAAACTGCAACAGCGCCGCCAGCCGCATCCGACCCAGAGCCAGCCCACGCTGCTCCTCCGTCATCTGCTGCTGTGCCTGCCACGAGCGCCCCCGTCCATAGGCGGGCTCGCCGCCCAGCAGAGTCAGCGCCCGCTCGGTGTCGTGGGTGCCGATATGATTCATCAGCAACCGCAGGGTCTGGGGCGGGTAGTTCTCCACCACGTTCCATACCTTATTTATAAAGTCCTCGCCGGTGCCCCCCGTCAGGAAGCCCAGCACCGCATCCCGAAAAGGATAGTTCATCACGCTGTCCAGCTGGCGCCCCAGCAAATAACGGCGCCGGTGGCCGTAGCTCTCCTTGTTGGAGGCATCCTCCCACACCTCGCCCAGTACGATGGCATCCGGGTCGGTGGCTTTAGCCCGGGCACGCAGGGCATCCAAAAAGCCGTCCGGCAGTTCGTCCGCCACGTCCAGCCGCCAGCCGGCGGCACCCGCCCGCAACCAGCGGGAAACCACACCCTCGGCACCGTTGATATACTCCATAAAGGCCGGGGACAGCTCCTCCACCTCCGGCAAGGTGGGGAACCCCCACCAAGAGCCGTAATCATTGGGCCAGGAACGGAAATGGTACCAATCGGAGTAGGGGGAGTTGGGGGAATTGTACGCCCCCTCCTCGGGATAGCGGCGCTCCCGATTGAAATACACGCTGTCCGAGCCGGTGTGGCTGAACACGCCGTCCAGCAACACGCGGATGCCCCGCTCCTGTGCCGCCGCCGTCAGGGAGCGAAAATCCGCCTCGGTGCCCAACAGGGGGTCGATGCGGGTATAGTCCGCCGTATCATAGCGGTGGTTGGAGTGGGACTCGAAAATCGGGTTGAGATACAGGCAGGTGACCCCCAACGACTGAAGATAGTCCAGTTTCTCCTCAATGCCCATTAGATCGCCGCCGAAAAAATCATTGTTCCACACTCGCCCGTTGGCATCGGGGCGCCATTCCGGCCGCTCCTCCCACGTGGGGTGCATCACCCGATCTGCGGGCACACCCTCCTTAGGGGTGCCGGAGGAGGCAAAGCGGTCGGGGAAGATCTGGTACAGGATGCCGCCCGCCAGCCAATCGGGGGTGGTGAAACCCTCCTCGTAGCAGGTCAGCTGCCAGCGGGCACCGTCCCGCTCGGGGGAATAGGCGGCGGTGCCGTCCGAGCGGCGGATCAGATACCCCGCACCCAGCGAAACCTCCACGTAAAAGCCGTACCAATACAGGCCCGCCGTGGCGGGAGTGTACCCCACCGACCACCACTCGTGGTCGGCGCCGCACATACCGTCCCACACCATAGGCACTCTGCAGGGAGGATAGCCCTCCTGCTCCATCAGCAGGGTGACGGCGTGACAGCCCCAATCCCGCGGCATACACACCCGCAGGGTGACCTCTGTATGCTCCGCCACCGCCCCAAAGGGGGCGCGGTATTGTAAATCCCGTGAATTGAAAAACGCAGGCAAACAAAACACTCCTCGCAGGGATATATATAATGTATATATAATATACGATTCCTTACGTAAATTCAACCGAAAAAGAACAAAAACTTGCATTTCCATAGAATACCTATATAATGACGACGTGCCATCCGGCAAAAAGAAGGACGCGAAAAAAGGAAACGCCCCCGACCGCACAGGTCGGGGGCGTCTGTTATGATTGGTTAACCCAGATTCTTCTTCAGGGTGTCCAGCTGAGCACGTAGCTCGGCGGGCAGATGATCGCCGAACTTCTTGTAGTGCTCCTCGATCTCGGCAGCCTCGGCGGCCCAGACGTCGCGGTCCACGGTCAGGATGCCCTTCAGGGTGTCCAGATCCATATCCAGATCGGTCAGATCGATATCCTCGGGCTGGGGCACGTAGCCGATGGCGGTCTCCTGCGCCGTAGCATTGCCCTCGCAACGGTCGATGATCCAGTTCAGCACGCGCATATTGTCGCCGAAGCCGGGCCACAGGAAGTTGCCCTCGTCATCGGTGCGGAACCAGTTGACGTTGAAGATCTTAGGCGCCTTGTCGCCCAGCTTCTTGCCCATCTCCAGCCAGTGACGGAAATAATCGCCCATATGGTAGCCGCAGAAGGGCAGCATCGCCATAGGATCACGGCGGACCACGCCCACGGCGCCGGCGGCGGCGGCAGTGGTCCCGGAGGCCATCGCGGAGCCGATGAATACACCGTTCTCCCAATCACGGGACTGGTACACCAGCGGAGCGCACTTGGCACGGCGGCCGCCGAACACGATAGCGGAAATCGGCACACCGGCGCCCTTGTTGAACTCGTCGGAGATGCAGGGGCAGTTCTCGGCGGGGGCGGTGAGGCGGCTGTTGGGGTGGGCGGCGCAGGTGGTCTTATCTGCCTTGTTGAACTTGGCGGGATCCCAGGGATTGCCCTTCCAATCCAGCGCGTTCTCGGGCAGGTTCTTGTTCAGGCCCTCCCACCACACGGTGTTATCGTTCTGATCCAGAGCCACGTTGGTGAAGATGGTGTTCTTCTTAGTGGACTCCAGAGCATTGAAGTTGGAATGCTCGTTGGTGCCGGGGGCAACGCCGAAGAAGCCGTTCTCAGGGTTGATGGCGTACAGACGGCCATCCTCACCGATGCGCATCCAGGCGATATCGTCACCCACAGTCCATACCTTGTAGCCCTTCTCACGCAGATAGGCGGGAGGAATCAGCATGGCCAGGTTGGTCTTGCCGCAGGCAGAGGGGAAGGCGGCGGCGATGTAGTGCACCTCGCCCTTGGGATTCTGCAGACCCAAAATCAGCATATGCTCGGCCATCCAGCCCTCTTTCCAGCCCTGGAAGGAGGCGATGCGCAAGGCAAAGCACTTCTTGCCCAGCAGCACGTTGCCGCCGTAGCCGGAGTTGACCGAGATGATGGTGTTATCCTCGGGGAAGTGGCAGATATACCGCTTCTCGGGATCCACGTCGCAGCGGGAGTGCAGACCCCGCACCCAGTCGTTGCTGTCGCCCAGCACGTCCCACACCTGATTGCTCACGCGGGTCATGATCAGCATGTTCAGCACCACGTAGACGCTGTCGGTGATCTCGACGCCGATCTTGGCCAAGGGGGAGCCGATGGGACCCATGGAATAGGGGATGATGTACATAGTGCGACCCTTGTAGCTGCCGCGGGCAATGTTATACAGCTTCTCGTACATTTCCTTGGGGTCACACCAGTTGTTGGTGGGGCCGGCCATCTCCTTGGTGGAGGTGCAGATGAAGGTGCGGTCCTCTACACGGGCCACATCGTTGGGGTTGGTCCGGTGCAGATAGCAGCCGGGCAGAATATCTTGATTCAGTTCGGTCAGCTCGCCCAGCTCCACAGCCAGACGGCGCAGCTCGTCCCGCTGCTCGTCCGAGCCGTCCACCCAAACAACGTTGTCGGGGGTCAGCAGAGCCTTCATTTCCTCCAGCCAGGCCAGAACGGTTTTGTTGTTGGTCATAGTGATTTCTCCTTTCATCGCGTGGCAAAAAGCCATCTCTCACAACTACCATTATACGCCACAGTTGTCTACTTTTCAAGAGGAAATTGTTAATAATTTGATAATCTTGCAGGCTTTTTTCGGATTAGCATTGCAGAGGGACGGAATCTGTGCTAAAATACGGGCATACACTGGTTATAAAGAGGTGTTTTTTATGCGCTATTGCGGTTATCATACCCACACCACCTTCTCCGACGGCAAGAATACCATGGAGGAGATGGTGCAGGCTGCCATCCGTCTGGGAATGCCCGCCATCGGCTTTTCCGACCACAGCGATTCCCCCTATCAGGACTATTGTATGCGCGTAGCAGACTATCCCGCCTATCTGGCGGAGCTGGCCCGCCTACAGGAACGCTACGGTGACCGGATCACCATCCTGCGGGGCATCGAGCTGGACTCCCACTCCGACCCCGCCATTGCGGCGCAGGTGGATTATTTCCTCTGCTCGGTTCACGAGCTGGTGTTTGAGGACCGTTTCTACGGCATCGACCACGCCGCCTCCCTGCAGATGGACTGCATTAACAACGAGCTGGGCGGAGATAAACTGGCCTTTGCCCAATGCTATTTTGACGAACTGGTATCCCACGTACAGCGAAACAAGCCCACCATCGTGGGGCATTTTGACGTGCTGACCAAGTTTAGCCTTATGGATGAAAGCGATCCCGCCTACCAGCGCATCGCACTGGATGCGCTGGAAAAGGTAGTTAAGGTGTGCCCCGTGCTGGAGATCAACACCGGCGCCATCAGCCGCAAGTGGCGGGAGATCCCCTACCCCGCCGATTTTATCCTCCGCGCCCTGCGGGAGATGAGGGGCAAGATCATCCTCGGCGCCGACACCCACGCCGCCGACACCATCGACTGCGCATTCCCGCTGGCGGTGGAGATCGCGAAAAAGAACGGGTTTGACACCCTGCTGACCCTATGGCCGGATGGGTTTAGGGAAGAGAAAATATAATACCGAGAAAAAGCCGAGGCAACCTAGATTGCCTCGGCTTTTTCATTATTCCGTTATGGGGAGGGTGATCTCCGCCTTAAATAAATCGCCGTCCACGGTGATGGCAAAGGTGCCGCCCTGTAGCTCCACCAAGCTACGGGCAATAGACAGACCCAACCCGCTCCCCTCGGTGTGGCGGGCGCTGTCCCCCCGCACGAACCGCTCCAATAGCTCCTCCGAGCGGATGTTCAGCGGGCTGCCGGAAATATTGCGGAACACGATCTGCGCCGTCTTATCCTGCACCAGCAGATCCACGTACACCCGAGTGCCGGCCATGGCGTATTTGCAGACGTTGTTCAGCAGATTATCAAACACCCGCCACAGATGCCGGCCATCCGCCAGCACCGTCACCGGCTGAGGCGGTTGCTGCAACAGCACAGTCAATCCGGCGGCCTGCGCCTTTTCCGTATACTCGCCCACCGCCTGCTCCAGCAGCACCCCCAAGCAGCAGGGCTCCCGCTCCACCGTCAGGTTGCCTGTGGAGGCCTTGGAGGCCTCCAGCAGATCCTCCACCAACTTTTTCAAACGGGCGGATTGACGGGATAACACCTCTAAATATTCCTGCAGCGTAGGATCCTCCGGCTGTTGCTTTTCCATCAGATCCACGTAATTAATGATGGAGGTCAGCGGTGTCTTGAGATCATGGGACACGTTGGTGATCAGCTCGGTCTTAAACCGCTCTGATCGCATCCGCTGCTCCACCGCGTGGGAAAGTCCGCCGCCGATGCGATTGATATCCTCGGCGGTGGTCTTCAGCGCACCGGGAAGATGGCGGGTATCCACCCGCGCATCCACCTCCCCATCGGCAATACGGCGAACGCCCCGCTGCAGGCGAATCAGCCCCAGTGCCAGCAAGAGTACCAAGGGGATCAACAGGCATTGTCCCACGCACCACAGAACGATCAGATTGTCCGGCTCCCATTTGTTGACCCACAGCAGCACGAATTCCAGCAGGGAGAGCCCACCCAGTACCAGCAGCACCTGCCACAAGGCCGGAAGGTGGCGTCCCACTGCCGCCAGACCACTACGCAACCCGCGCACAATGCGGCCAATGACGGTGTTGCTCCACAGAGTATGGGTTTTGGTGCGCACCGCACAGCTGACAATAAAGCTGCCTGCCAGCACCATCTCCCATAGGGCGACGGGAATCAGACAGAGAAAGCCCACCGTAAAGGACAGGTCGGCATAACCAAACAGCCAATACAGCGGCACGTAGGCAACCAAGGCACACAGCGCCGCAAACACATCAAAAGGGATGCGGTGGATACCGCCGCACTGCGGCGCCTCCCCCTCCCCGCGGCGGCCGGCCACACAGCAGAGGAAGATCAGCCCGATCAAAGCCAGCAACCAGCATAGGGCACCGCCCGCCAGATACCAGACCCGATAGGTATGCCAGCGGGTGACCGCCCGCACTGCCACCTCCAGCCAGCTGTTTCCGGTCAGCTGTTTCGCCGGCGGACAGAACAGCGTGGCGGTGATATAGGTCTCGCGGTCGGGGGTATCGTAATACAGATAATTATCCGCGGTGGACACCAAATAGGTAGAGCCGTCGTAATTGGACAGCAGGATCATCCCGTTCTCGTCCTGAATGGTGATCATAAACGGCATCTCTGCATAGGCGGCATCCACCGTGTTGGACAGCGCATAATCCCGTGCAATCTGCCAATCGTAGGTTTTGAGAAAATACTCCGCCACACGGCGCTGGGCGGTCTCCACCGTGCCGTGGGTGCCGCCGTAGCGGATCGCCAACGCCGCCGCACCGATGAGCAGCGTCCCCGCCACCAGCAACAGCATCGCCAGCATCGCCGCGGTGATCTTTACGCCGGTGCGATAGTACCACGTTCTCTGATTCATTCGTCACGGCCTCCTTTTTTCAGTACGTAGCCCTTGCCCCACACCACGCGGATATAGCGGGGAGCGGCAGGGTCAATCTCAATCTTCTCCCGCAGATGGCGGATGTGCACCGCCACCACCCCTTCGGCACCCAAGGGGACTTCCTTCCATACCCGACGGTAGATCTCCTTGGGGGATAGGACGGTGTCCGGATTCTCCATACATAGTTTTAAAATATCGTATTCGGTGGGGGTGAGATTGACGGGGTCTCCGTCCACCATTACCTCCTTGCGGCGATCATCCATCACCAGGCCGCCCACGTTCAGCACGTCTGCCGCCAGCGGCTGACCGCCCAGCAGGGTATAGCGCCGTAACTGACTGCGCACCCGTGCCAGCAGTTCCACCGGATTAAAGGGCTTGGTGACGTAATCGTCAGCGCCCACGTTCAGCCCCAGCACCTTATCGGTGTCCTCCCCCTTGGCGGTAAGCAGGATCACCGGCAGGTTATGTTTCTGCCGCAGCAATGAGATCGCCGTGATGCCGTCCAGTTCCGGCATCATCACGTCCATCAGCACCAAATGGATATCCTCCTGCTGCTCCAGCAGTGCCAGCGCCTCCCGCCCCGTATAGGCGGCAACCGTGGCATAGCCCTCGGCCTCCAGATAAATCTTTAAAGCGGATACGATATCCCGCTCGTCATCGCAGATCAGTATTTTTGCCATAGGATCACGCCTCCTTGCTGTTTACAGTATACACCCGAATTTTTTGAAAGAAAAGGGGGCGACGGTTTAAGATTTTATTAAAAAAGCAGAGGCAATCTAGATTGCCTCGGCTTGTTGCGTTATTCGGTGATGGGAAGGCTGGCAATGGCGTTGAGCTCCATACCAGCGGTGTGGCCGCTGAGCAGCTCATAATAGCCCTGCGCCGCCACCATAGCGCCGTTATCCCCGCACAGGGACAGGGGCGGGGCGTACAGACGATAGCCCCGTTGGGCACAGGCGGCTTCCATCCCCGCCCGCAGGCCGGAGTTGGCGGACACGCCACCCGCCAACACGATGGTATCGGCACCCAGATCCGCCGCGGCCTGCATGGTGTTGCCCACCAGCAGCTCGGTCACGGTATGCTGGAACGAGGCGCACAGATCTGCCTTGTTGATCTCCTCGCCCTTTTGCTGGGCGTTGTGCAGGCGGTTGATCACCGCCGTTTTCAGCCCCGAAAAACTGAAGTCGTAGGGGCTGCCCTCTACACGGGGGCGGGGCAGCGTATAGGCGTTGGGGTCGCCCTCGTGGGCCAGCTTATCCAGCGCCACGCCGCCGGGATAGGGCATACCCATGGCGCGGGCGGCCTTATCATAGCACTCGCCGGCGGCATCGTCACGGGTGCGGCCGATGACGGCAAACTTTGTATAATCCTCCACCTGCACGATGTGGCTGTGTCCGCCGGACACCACCAGACACAGGAAGGGAGGCTTCAGCTCCGGATGCGCCAGATAATTGGCGGCGATGTGACTACGGAGATGGTGCACGGGGATCAGGGGCTTGCCGGTGGTCAGCGCCAAGCCCTTGGCAAAGCTGACACCCACCAGCAGAGCGCCGATCAGACCGGGGGCATAGGTGACGGCAATGCCGTCAATCTGCTCCAGCGTCACACCGGCATCCTCCAGTGCCTGCCGCACCACACCCGAAATAGCCTCGGCGTGGCGGCGGGAGGCAATCTCCGGCACAACACCGCCGTATTTGCGATGCTCCTCCACCTGAGAGGCGATGACGTTGGACAGCACCCGCCGCCCGTCTTCGACGACCGCCGCCGCCGTTTCGTCACAAGAAGATTCAATACCGAGAATTAACATAACAATTACCTCAACGCTTAAGTAGAATGCGCCGTTTCGGACGAAACAGCGGCTGTACACATGGGGGAGAATGGCGCACGCCATTCTCAAGGAGCGACAACGAAACTACCACCAATCGGAACTACCTGTCGCTCCGTTCGTCACAACTAGATTCAATGCCAAGAATTGACGTAACAATTACCTCTTTTAGGCCCCTTCCCCGAGGGCAGATTTCCCCCGATAGCGGGGGAAAATGTCTGCGGAGCAGACAAAAGGGGGGCCGCTTCGCGGCGAGCGAGGTGGATTTTTGCGAAGCAAAAAGATTGGGGGAGTTTTGGGATAACACCCTCCGTCTGTGGCTGACGCCACAGACACCTCCTTCAAAGAGGGAGGCTTTATTGCACCTCAAATCAAAAATACAAGGAATAAATGGCCGCGTCCTCGGTGGGGTCCCGATAAAAACCGGGGCGCACCCCATCCCGCTTGTAGCCGGCGCCCTCATACAGGGCGATGGCGGGGGTGTTGGACACCCGCACCTCTAAGGTGATGCGGTACAGCCCGTGGGCGGCACCATAGGCCGCCAGCTCTGCCAGCAGCGCCCGTGCCACCCCCTGTCGCCGTGCCCCGGAGGACACCGCCGCGTTGGTGATAAAGCCCTCGTCCACCAGATGGTGCATCCCCACGTAGCCCACCACGGCACCGGCGGCATCCACCGCCACGCGGAACACCGCAAGGGGATTGTCCAATTCCTCCGCCAGCGCCTGCTCCGACCAGGGCTCGGAAAAACACGCCCGCTCCAACTGCGCCAGAGCAGGAATGTGGACGGCGGCCATGGGAACAACCGTCATCGGGATACACCTCCTTTATGAAATATGGGGGCAGATTTCTCTGCCCCCATCCTTCGCATCAATTACATATTCTCCTCGATGTAGGTAACCAGCTGGCCGACGGTGCGAATCTTCTCCACCATCTCGTCCGGCACCTCGCCGATGTTGAACTCGTCCTCTAAGGACATCAGCATATCCACCAGATCCAGAGAATCGGCACCCAGATCATCCACAATATCGGTGTCTGCGGTGATGCTGTCGGCGGCGACCTCAAACTGATTGCTGAGAATCTCTTTTACCTTATCAAATACCATAACTTGCTTCTCCCTTTCTATTGTCCGGGGCCGGGCAGCACACCGGAACCTCTTTCGCATAGCAGAGCGACACTCTACTCCTTCATATTAGGGGATGCGGCAGAATTTGTCAACTGTTTTTTTGCAGGTTATTGTTTTGTCTGTGCCAGATACTCCTCCAGACACAGCCCTGCATCCATAATCTTATGGGCGGTTTCGGCATCCCCCACGTAGCGGAAATGCCACGCCTCGTACACCACGCCGGTGATGGATTCCTTCCCCTTGGGGAAGCGGAGGATAAAGCCGTAATCGGCGCAATGCTGAATCAGCCACGCATAGGCAGGGGTGTTGGCAAAGGTCTCGGTGAGGGAATAATCCCCGCTGCCGTACAGATCCACCGCCAAGCCGATATTATGCTCGCTATAGCCGGGGCGCTTGACGATCTCCCCCGCCTTGGTCTGCAGCTGCACGGGATCCTTGTAGGTGGGTTTCCACTTATTCACCTGCCGCCAGTACAATTCCCCCTGCTTTTGAGAGGAGCGATAGGCGGACTGCACGCCGATGTCGTAGGCCTTGCCCGCCTCCAGCATCGCCTTCAGATCCTTCATGATGCGGGAGTCCACCTGCTTGGTGCCCGCCTTGCCGGTGATGCCGGTCATGGTCACCTTGCTGTCATAGCCGGCGGGCATAGGATTCCAGTCGTTGACCAGCAGCAGCGCCCAGGGGATGTCCCCCGCGGCGGTATAGGATTTCGACTGCACGTAGCGACCGTCGGCCTTAAACTGCAGCATACCGTCCTCGTCAATATAGCGGTCGGTGTATTGGGGGCTGGTGGTGATGCCGGGCTTTTGTGCGGAGGAGCCGGTGGTGGTCGTGGTGGTGACCGTCACGCCCGCGGCGGGCTGCAGATACTCCGCGCTGACGTAGGCCTCGGCGCCCTTATACTGAATGCGGCACCAATCCCCCTCCCATGCCAGCACCTGCACCGTATCCCCCTGCAGCAGGGATCCCTGCACGTCAAAGGTGGTGCCGGGGCCGGTACGCACATTCAGCGTATCGGCGGTGACCACCATCAACGTATGCTTCTGGGTGGGATGGGTGGTCGTGGTGGTGGCGGGGGCAGAGGACTCCTCTCCGCCGGTGGGGGGCGTCCACAGCAGCGCCAGCACCAGTGCCAGCACCGCCACCGCCAGCACCAGCGCGATCAGCAGTGCCGCAAAGGGATTTCTCCGCCGCCGTCTTTTGATCTTTGTTACCATCGGAATAGCTCCTTTTTTGTCAATTCTCCCCTATTATATACCCATTTTGTCAAATGCACAAGCAAATAATTCGCGGGATTTAGCGGTAATATATAGATTATCCCTCTTTTTTAAAAAACTGTTGACACCGCCCGATTTGTATGATAAAATGGCTGATGCCGCATGTAACGGGCGCCCTTTCGGGGGCACAAGTGACGTCGTCCGCCCTAGAACAGCGAGTCTATAGAAAAGGTAGGTACGCCTATGTACGCAATTATCGAAACCGGCGGCAAGCAGTACAAGGTTCAGAACGGCGACGTTCTGTTCATTGAGAAGCTGGATGCTGCTGAGGAAGCCTCTGTCACCTTCGATAAGGTGATCGCTCTGCACAACGATGCGGAACTGAAGGTCGGCGCTCCCTATGTGGAGGGTGCTACCGTCACCGCCAATGTGCTGAAGAACGGCAAGGGTAAGAAGATCACCGTCTTCACCTATAAGCCGAAGAAGGGCAAGGCCCGCAAGCTGGGTCACCGTCAGCCCTATACCAAGGTGCAGATCGACACCATCAACGCCTGATTATGATTCGGGTCCGGTTTCAGACCGCAGACGGTCTCCTCACCGGCTTTACCCTCTCCGGCCACGCCGGTATGGGTGAGTATGGACAGGATATCGTGTGTGCGTCCGTATCCAGTGCAGCCCTTATGACGGCCAACACCATCACCGAGATCATCGGCGCCGCCGCAGACATCGCGGAGGACGACGGATACCTGAGCGTGACGGTCACCAGCCGCATCCCGGACTGCCAAGATGTATTATCCGGTTTTCGACTCCACATCCAGGCACACACAGAAGAGTACCCGAATGCGGTACAGCTAATGAATACGGAGGTGTAATTCCTATGTTAAGACTGAACATCCAGCTCTTCGCTCACAAAAAGGGCGTTGGCTCCACCAAGAACGGCCGTGATTCCGAGTCCAAGCGCTTGGGCGTGAAGCGTGCCGACGGTCAGTTCGTTCTGGCCGGCAACATTCTGGTCCGTCAGCGTGGTACCCACATCCATCCCGGTACCAACGTGGGCATCGGCTCTGACGACACCCTGTTCGCCAAGGCGGACGGCGTTGTCCGTTTCGAGCGTTGGGGCAAGGATCGTAAGCGCGTCAGCGTTTACGCCAAGGAGCAGTAATTGCTAAAGGAATTCCCACCTGCACAGCAGGTGGGAATTTTTTTGCGAACATTTCGGCAGCACCCACTCTCGACGAATTTTTTGTTGCCATTTGTGACAGATTCCGCTATAATGGATGTGTATGTGCTTATACTAAATAAAGGTATTGAAAGGGGGCTTTCCCCATGTTTGTGGATAAAGCAATTATCAAGGTCCGCGCCGGTAACGGCGGCGACGGTGCCGTATCCTTCCACCGCGAGAAGTTCGTGGCGGCGGGCGGCCCCGACGGCGGCGACGGCGGCCGCGGCGGCAGCATCGTGTTCCGCCCCGACGACGGGATGAACACCCTGTCGGATTTCCGCTATCAGCGGAAGTTTGCCGCCACCCACGGCGAAAACGGTCAGACCAACCGCAAAAGCGGCAAGAGCGGTCAGGACTGTATCATCCGCGTGCCCCGCGGCACCCTGATCTATGATAACGAGACCGGCCGTCTGATGGCGGATATGTCCGGCGACGAGGATTTTGTAGCGGCCAAGGGCGGTCGCGGCGGATGGGGCAACAACCACTTTGCCACCGCCACCCGTCAGGTGCCCCGCTTTTCCAAGCCCGGCGTGCCCGGCGAAGAATACGAGCTGCGGCTGGAATTAAAGCTGCTGGCCGACGTGGGTCTGGTGGGCTTCCCTAACGTGGGCAAATCCACCCTCATCTCGGTGGTCAGCGAGGCCAAGCCCCAGATCGCCAACTACCACTTCACCACCATCACCCCCGTGCTGGGCGTGGTGCGCCCCGTGGCGGGCGTTTCCTACGTGATGGCGGATATCCCCGGCGTCATTGAGGGCGCATCCGAGGGGGTGGGTCTGGGTCACGACTTCCTGCGGCACGTGGAGCGCTGCCGCCTGCTGGTCCACGTGGTGGACGTATCCGGCAGCGAGGGACGGGATCCCATCGCCGACTTTGACACCATCAATGAAGAACTGCAAAAATTCAACAGCGAGCTGGCCTCCCGCCCCATGATCGTGGCGGGGAACAAGTGCGATCTGGCCACCGACGAGCAGTTGGAGGCCTTTGCCGCCGAGATGGAGCGGCGGGGGTATGAATATTACCCCATCATGGCCCCCATCGCCCACGGCACCGACGACATTGCCAAGCGGTGCGGCGAGCTGCTGCAAAAGCTGCCCCCCATCCGCCGCTTTGAGGCGGAGGCGCCCACACTGCCCTCCCCCGAGGAACTACGGGATCACTCCGTGCAGATCACCCATCGGGACGGCGTGTATTTTGTGGAGGCCAACTGGCTGTTCCGTGTAATGCGGGGCATCCGCTTTGACGATCCGGAGGGGCTCGCCTATTTTGAGCGGGTGCTGACCGGCGCCGGCGTCATTGATGCGCTGGTAGAGGCCGGCTGTGTCGAGGGCGACACCGTCAGCATCTATGATTTTGAGTTTGACTTTATTGATTAACGGAGGGTATAACTATGGAACGATTATACCCGCAGGATATTGATCTGCACACCCTCAGCCCACTGGCGCTGGCCTTTGTAGGGGACGGTGTGTACAGCCTGATGGTCCGCGAGCGACTGCTATCCCAGGCCAACCGCCCCGTCAATGATCTGCACCGCCTGGCGGTGCGGCAGGTGCGGGCAGAGGCCCAGTCCGCCGCCATAGAGCGGCTGCTCCCTCTTTTGACCGAGGAGGAAGAGGCGGTATTTAAGCGGGGGCGCAACGCCCACACCGCCCGCTCCGGCGCCGACTATCACCGATCCACGGGGCTGGAGGCGCTGTTTGGCTATCTGTATCTGGACGGACGCATCGACCGCGTGCGGGAGCTGTTCGCCCTATGTATGGAGGAAGAATGATGCTGAAAAAAACGAATTGGAAATCCTTAGCCCTTGACTTTGTGATGATTTTGGCGGGTAGCGCCTGCTACGCCTTCGCCATCGGCGCCTTCAGTGACCCCCATCACATCGCCCCCGGTGGGCTGACCGGTATCGCCATTCTGCTGAACTATATGTTTGAGTGGATCCCCATCGGTGTGGCCACCATCGTGATGAACGTGCCGCTGATCATCGCCGCATGGTTTATGCTCAGCCGCTCGCTGGCCATCCGCACCATGTGGGGCATCGTGCTGTCCAGCGTGCTGGTGGACGTAATGGAGCCCTGGCTCCAGATGGTGTACCCCGCCGACGAGAATGCTAATCCCCTGCTGGTGTGCATCTTCGGCGGTGCCATTCTGGGTCTGGGTGTCGGTCTGATCCTCCGCCGTGGCGGTACCACCGGCGGTAGCGAGGTGATGGCCCGCCTGCTGGAGAGGAAGTATCCCCATATGTCGGTGGGCACCCTGATTCTGTTCATCGATGCGGTGGTTATCACCCTGTCCGCCGTGGTATACGGCAATATCGCCAACGCCATGTATGCGGTGATCTTCGTGTTCGTGGGCTCCCAGATCATCGACCGTGTGGTATACGGCGGGCGCTCCGGCAAGATGCTGCTGATCTCCTCCAAAAAGCAGCCGGAGATTTCCGCCGCCATTATGCAGCGGGTCAACCGCGGCGTCACCCTGCTAAAGGCGCAGGGCGGGTATTCCGGTCTGGATCAGAATATGATCCTGTGCGCCGTCCGCAAGGACGAGGTATTCCGCCTGCGGCAGACGGTGTTCGAGATCGATCCCGACGCCTTTCTGATGATGCTGTCCACCGACGAGGTGCGCGGCCTGGGCTTTATGAACCCCAACGAATAATCTGCAAAATCATAAAAGACCCGATGCGTGATGCATCGGTTCTTTTTCTCATTCCTCTTCAGTGTCTGTCGGGGCGGGGTATACCCGGATCTCCTCCGGACGGGTGATATCCACCCGTGTTACCTCCACCGACAAGCCGTCGGCGGTAAAGGCATCCCCCACCGCAGGGATGCGGCCCAGGGTCTCCATCACCCAGCCGCTGACGGTGGTGGCATTGCACTCCGTCTCGGTGTCAAAATACTCCATCAGGTCAATGAGCTCGGTGGAGCACAGCACCACCGCACTGCCATCCGGCTGGGGCAGAATGTTGCGCACCACATCGTCGTGCTCGTCCCAGATCTCGCCCACCAGCTCCTCTAAGATATCCTCCATGGTGACGATACCCAAGGTGCCGCCGTATTCATCGGTGACGATGGCGATGTGGGACTGCTCCTCCTGCAGCTGCTTGAGCAGCAGGCGGATCTTCACGGTGGGCGGTACGAACACCGCCTCTTTCATAATTTCTCCGGGGGTAGGTTTGCCGGTCAGCGCACGGTAATAATCTTTGTGATACACCACGCCCACCACACGGTCGATGGTATCGTCGTATACCGGCAGACGGGAATAGCCGCTCTCTACAAACAGCTGGCCCAACTCCTTAAAGGTGGCATCCAGCGGCACGGCGGCCACGTCCACGCGGGGGATGAGAATATCCACCGCCTCGCGGTCGTTAAAGGCGATGACGCTGCGGATCATCTCGCTCTCCTGCTCGTCCAGAGAGCCCCCCTGCTCCGCCTCGTCCACGATGGTCAGCAGTTCCTCTTCGGTCACCGCCTGCTCATCGGTGGTCTTACATACCAGCCGCAGCAGCTTCTTCCACAGGGAGAAGATGAAATTAATGGGCGCCAGCAGCACCGTAATCAGCCGCAGCAGCGGCGCCGTGGCAATGACAAAGCTGTCGGCATTCTGTTTTGCCAAGCTTTTGGGGGAAATCTCGCCAAACACCAGCACCACGACCGTAGAAACGATGGTGGACACCGCCGCCGCCGCATCCTCATTGAGGATCCGATCGGCAAAAAAGATGGTGGCAATGGTGGTCAGCAGAATGTTAACAATGTTGTTACCCACCAGAATGGTGGACAGCAGGCGATCGTAGTCTTTGGTCAGCTTCAGCACCAGCTGTGCCCGCTTATTGCCGTTTTCCGCCATATTTTTAATCCGAATCCGATTAAAGGTGGAGAAAGCGGTCTCGGTGGCCGAGAAATAGCCGGACAGGGCAACCAGCACCAGCATCAACAGAATCGATCGTATACTATCAGGGTCCATTTGTGTTTCGACAACTCCTTAAATATAAAAATAGGGACATACCGCACACATCATAGCAGAAAACCCCGTAAAAGTCCAGTATTATTTGCAAACAGGCATATTGCCGCCGTCCCAGGACACACTAAACGGGACAAAAGGGAGGGGCTATCATGGATTTTGGGATGATTCTGAAGGCAGCGCTGGTGGGAGGCGGTATCTGCGTCGTGGGGCAGCTGCTCATCGACTATACCAAGCTGACCCCCGCACGGATTCTGGTCTCCTTTGTGGTGCTGGGGGTGGCGCTGACCGGTATCGGTGTATACGGGCCGCTGGTGGAGTTTGCCGGTGGCGGCGCCACCGTGCCGCTGACCGGCTTTGGCTATACTCTCGCCCAAGGCGTGCGGGAGGCGGTGGACAAGCAGGGGCTGGTGGGGGTGCTCACCGGCGGGCTGACCGCCACCGCCGGCGGGGTGACCGCCGCCGTGCTGTTGGGTTTGGTGTGCGGCCTGATCGGGCGCTCGGGAGATAAGGCGTAAGAAAAAGCCTATGCAACCCAAAGGGGTTGCATAGGCTTTGGCTTTTTTAGCGCACCACCGTATAGATCAGTTCTTGCGGGGCGGGGGCGGTATCCGCCACCGTCACCGCCGCCAGATAGGCGGCGCAGGCACCCTCCACCGCCTGAGGGCGGTTGGTGTACAGGGTGGCAATGGGCTCGCCGGCGGTGATGGGGTCGCCGGTCTTTTTCAACAGGCGGATGCCGGCGGCGTGATCCACCGGATCCTCCTTGGTCACCCGACCGGCACCCAAGGACACCGCCACGATGCCGATGGCCTCAGCATCCATATCGGCGATATAGCCGTCCGACGGAGCGATGACGGGATAGCCGGGGGCGGCGGGGAATTGGCTCATATCGGTGAGATAGGAGGCATCGCCCCCCTGCGCCTCGATCCAGCGGCACATCTGACGGAAGGCAGAGCCATCGTCCACCGCCGCGGTCACCCGACGGGCGGACTCCTCCGGAGTCCATCCGTGGCACAGGCACAACATCTCGGCGGCCAGCGCCTCGCACAACTGGCGCAGACGGCGGTCACCCCGTCCCTGCAGAATGTCCACGGCCTCCTGCACCTCTAAGGCATTGCCCACAGCCTCGCCCAGAGGGATATCCATATTGGTCACCAGTGCGGCAGCCTGCCGTCCGCAGGCGGCGGCAATATCCACCATCTGCCGCGCCAGGCCCTCGCCATCGGCGCAGGTCTTCATAAAGGCGCCGCTGCCCACCTTCACGTCCAGTACGATGGAATGGGCGCCGGCAGCCAACTTTTTACTCATAATGCTGGAGGCGATAAGCGGCACGCTGTCCACCGTGGCGGTAACGTCCCGCAGGGCATACAGCTTTTTATCCGCCGGAGCCAAATTGCCGGACTGACCGATCACCGCCACGCCATCCCGCTCTACCTGGGCGAGAAACTCCTCCGCAGACAGCTCAGTACGATAGCCGGGGATAGACTCTAATTTATCCACCGTGCCGCCGGTGTGCCCCAGACCACGGCCTGACATCTTGGCCACCTTGCCCCCTAGTGCCGCCACGATGGGGCAAACGATGAGGCTGGTCTTATCCCCCACGCCGCCGGTGGAATGCTTATCCACCGACAGACCGCCGAACAGGGACAGATCCACCGTGTCTCCGGAACGCATCATGGCATCGGTGAGGATGGCGGTCTCCTGCGGATTCATCCCGTTGAGGCACACAGCCATGGCCAGCGCAGACATCTGGTAGTCCGGAATATCCCCCGCCGTATAACCGGCGATCATAAAGCGGATCTCCTCTTCGGTCAGCGCCTGCCCCATTCTCTTGTGTCGGATAATATCGTACATACGCATACGTCCGCACCGTCCTTTCTCTTCATGGTCCCATTCTACCACAGTTCTTTTCATAATGCAAATCCCAAACTTCTTTTTTCTGCCGACAAAAAACGGTGGATTATTTCATCCGGATATGCTACAATAGGCAACGTAAGCAAAATTCCTATCCGATCAATAGGAGGATTTCTAAAATGGATGCAATTTTAAACTGGTTTATAAACGTGCTGGACGGATTGTCCGGTGAATGGATGGCCTTCATCATCTCCATGATCCCCATTCTGGAGCTGCGTGGCGGTCTGGTGGTGGCATCGCTGATGGGGGTGGATATCCTCACCGCCGTGCCCATCTGTATCATCGGCAATATCCTCCCCGTGCCCTTTATCCTGTGGTTCATCACCCCCCTATTTAACGCCATGAAGAAAACCAAGCTGCTCCGCCCCCTGGTGGAAAAGCTGGAGGCCAAGGCCATGGGCAAAAAGGACTCCATCGAAAAGGGGTATTTCTGGGGTCTGGCTCTGTTTGTCGGTATCCCCCTGCCGGGCACCGGCGCCTGGACCGGCTCTCTCATCGCCGCTATGTTGGATATTCCGAAGAAAAAGTCTATTCCCGCCATCATACTGGGTATCGGCATCGCCACCGTAATTATGGCGCTGGTATCCTACGGTCTGTTGGGGGCGATCCTCAGCCTGTTCCGTTAACGGACGGTGGGGCTTTTCCGTTGGCTTTGGGTATATCCGCTACATAAGGATGCATATAATCCAATAAGTCAAAGGAAAGGAATGACCCCACATTATGGAAAAGCACCATCTCTATCTGCCGGAGGGGGATCGCATCGACACCCCCGATAATCAGGCGTCCATCGCCACCATCACCGCCCTGATGCAGGCCCAAAGCGAGGGAAAACTGCTGGAGGCACGGGCGGTGCGCTGTGACGTGGACCATAATCTGTACGTCAAGCTGCCCTTCGGCGAGGGCATCATCCCCCATCACGAGGGCGCCATCGGCATTGCCGAGGGTGTCACCAAGGACATCGTGCTCATCACCCGTGTGAACAAGCCGGTCTGCTTTGTGGTGACCGGCTTCCAACACACCGAGGCGGGGTGCCGCCCCGTACTCTCCCGCCGCATCGCCCAAGAGCGGTGCAAGGAGGAATTCTTAGACCACCTACAGCTGGGGGATATCATCCCCGCCCGCATCACCCGCTTGGAGACCTTCGGTGCCTTCTGCGACGTAGGGTGCGGTCTGCCCGCCCTACTACCCATCGCGGATATTTCGGTCAGCCGTATTCTCCACCCCGCCGACCGTCTGACGGTGGGGATGGAGATCTTAGGGGTGGTGTCCTCTCTGGATAATGACCGCATCTGTCTCTCCCATCGGGAACTACTGGGCACCTGGGAGGAGAATGCCGCCCGCTTCCACGTGGGAGAAACGGTGGCGGGAATCGTCCGCTCGGTGGAGCCCTATGGCATCTTTGTGGAGCTATCCCCCAATCTGGCGGGGCTGGCGGAGCCACACCCCGGAGTGCGGGTAGGTCAGCAAGCGGCGGTATACATTAAGAGTGTCCAGCCGGAAAAATTAAAGATCAAGCTGGCGCTCATCGACGCGCAGGACAACGATCAGCCCCCTGCCCCGCCGGAATATTTCATCACCGACGGGCCGCTGACCCACTGGCGGTACTCCCCCGAGGGATGCACACGGGTCATCGAGCGGTACTTTCAGCGGGTTTAATAAGAATTTATGAAATTTTCCCCGACGGGTTGCAAACCTGTCGGGGATTTTGCTATAATAATCCTAATGACTGTGAAAGGGGGAATCGGAATGAAACGGATGCTGACGCTACTGGCGGCGGTCTGCCTGCTGCTGGGTCTGTGCGGCTGTGGGGACGACGGCACCGGCCGCGGATTCCGCTTCCCGCTGGCGGCGGAGCCCACGGGGTTAGACCCCCAGACCGCCACCGATACCGCCTCTGTCACGGTGATCGCCACCCTCTTTGAGGGGCTGACCGCCATCGATGCCGACGGCAACGTCATTGACGCCGCCGCCACCCACACCCTGTCGGAGGACGGCAAAACCTACACCTTCACCCTGCGGGAGTCCTATTGGAGCACCCGCAAGATCAAGGGGGAGGAATCCCCGTGGGATCAGCCCACCCCCGTCACCGCCGACGATTTCCTTTTTGCGATCCAGCGGGGGGTGGATCCCGTCACCCGCTCCCCCTTAGCGGCGGAGTACGACCCCATCCGCAATGCCGCCGCCATACGGCAGGGCAAACAGCCCCTGTCGGCGCTGGGGGTCAGCGCCCCCGATGACAAGACCCTGGTCATCACACTGGAAAAGGCCGACCCCACCTTCCTTGCCCGTCTGGCGGGCACCCCCTATATGCCCTGCAACCGTGCCTTTTTTGAGCAGACAAGCGGGCGGTATGGGCTGGAGAAAGAGTATATTCTGTCCAACGGCGCCTTTTGGATGGCGGCGTGGAACCACGACGAGAGTATTCTGATGTATCGCAACGAGCACTACCACGGCGCCGTCGCCCCCGAGGCGGTACGGTACGTCATTGGGGTATCCGACCCCATCGCTGCCCTACAGAGCGGCGATCTGGACGGCGCCCCCCTCACCGAGGCGCAAAAGCGCGCACTGGAGGGGCAGATTACCGCCGTGCCGCTGATGGATACGGTGCGCCATCTGTGGTTTAACACCGCCGCCGACCCCTTTACGGTGACCGCCATCCGCCAAGCCCTGCGGGACAGCATCGACTGGGCGGCGGTGACGACCTATATGAGCCAATACCCCGACGAGCCTATGGCCCAAGGATATCTGCCCCCCGATGCCTTGGTGGTGGGGGATCTCTACCACGCCAACCGCGGGGACAACCCCGCCCCCGTACGCCCCGCCACCGACGTAACGGCGGCCAAGACCGCCCTGCAAAACGGGCTGGCCACTCTCTATCCCGAGGGGGGACAGCTCCGCTTTGAACTGTTGGCGGCGGACGACCCCATCAGCGCCGATCTGGCGCGGTATCTGGTGCAGTCCTGGCAAAAGCATCTGAAGGTGTATCCCACCCTGACCCTATTGCCGGCGGCAGAACTGTCCAAGCGGGTAAAGAACGGCAACTATCAGGCCGCCATCGACACCCAGACCCTGACGGGGCTGACCGGCGGGGAAAACCTGTCGATCTTCGCCACCAACGCGGTGGGCAATCTATCCCGGCTGAAAAACACGCAGGTGGATGCCGCCATCGCCGCCGCCCAAAGCGGCGGACGGGAACAGCTGGAGACACTGGATCGCCTATTGTGGCAGGTGTGTCCCTGCGTGCCACTGACCAACCCCGCCCGCTATTACGGCTTCCGCCACGATTCCTCCGCGCGGATCAGCGACGTGAGCGTGCGCCCCTTTGGTGGCGGACGCTGGGGCTCCCCGTTAGATCTCTTGCAGGCGAAAAAATGGGATTAAAACAGAAAAATGAGATGAAAAAACAGACGAGGCAACGCCTCGGCGGTTTTTTGCGTTTGCATTAATAATTTTCCTTACGGACCTCGAAATAGGCCTGGGGATGAGCGCAGACGGGGCAGGCGGCGGGAGCCTTTTTGCCCATCACCAGGTGACCGCAGTTGCGGCACTCCCACATGGTCTCGCCGGCCTTCTCAAAGACCTGCTGCATCTCCACGTTGGAGAGCAGCTTGCGATAGCGCTCCTCGTGGGTCTTTTCAATGGCGGCCACCATACGGAACTGGGCGGCCAGAGCCTTAAAGCCCTCCTCCTCCGCCTCTTTGGCAAAGCGGTCATACATATCGGTCCACTCGTAGTTCTCGCCCTCGGCGGCGGCCTTCAGGTTGGCGGCGGTGTCGCCGATGCCCTGCAGCGCCTTAAACCACAGTTTGGCGTGCTCCTTCTCGTTATTGGCGGTCTCCTCAAAGATGGCGGCAATCTGCTGATAGCCCTCCTTCTTGGCGACAGATGCGAAATAGGTGTACTTGTTGCGGGCCTGGCTCTCGCCGGCAAACGCCTCAGCCAGGTTGCGCTCGGTCTTAGTGCCCTTCAGTTCCATAATAATACCTCCTGAAAAATAAAATAATACGACATCCATAGTATATCCCCTTTTCCAAAAAAATACAAGTAGTTTTGGGGTATACGCATTTCTTTTTTTATGGTACAATGAGAAAAAGCTTGTCTAAGGGAGGCGCATTATGGAATCCTTGACCCTATCCCCCATCGCCCGCATCCGCACTGATTTCGGGTCTAAGTTCGGGGTGCCCCGCCAGAGCGGCGTAGTGCCGGAGCTCACCGCCCGCATCGTGTTTGAGCCGGCATACCGCAACCCCGATGCCCTACGGGGGATCACCGACTATACCCACCTGTGGCTGCTGTGGCATTTCTCCCAGGTGAAGCAGGAGGGCTGGAGCCCCACCGTGCGCCCGCCCCGTCTGGGGGGAAACACCCGTATGGGGGTGTTCGCCACCCGCTCCCCCTATCGCCCCAACCCCATCGGGCTGTCCAGTGTGCGGCTGGTGGCGGTGGATTACGATACCCCTGAGGGACCGGTCATCACCGTGGCGGGGGCAGATCTGATGGACGGCACCCCTATTTTTGATATTAAGCCCTATTTGGCCTATACCGACAGCCATCCGGAGGCGGCGGGAGGCTTTACCGACGGGCTGACCGACCGCACAGTGCAGGTGGTCTGCGACCAGGCGCTGCTGGCTCCCCTGTCAGAGGAGACCCGCCGTGCTCTGCTGGCCACCCTCGCCCACGACCCACGCCCCACCTATCAGAACGATCCTCAGCGGGTGTACGGTATGGAATTTGCAGGATACAACGTCCGTTTTACGGTAGCGGAGGGATTTCTGACGGTGGTGGAGATTGGCTGAGTTCACTTTTTTATTGCATTTTGGCGATTCTTGTGCTATAATGACGATTGTGAACAAATTGTTAACTGAGGAGGCCTGTTATGAATCGTGCCGACGGCAAAATGCTGCGCCATACCGACCCGATGTACCGCATCGTGGCCCATATTATGAAAAAGCGCAGCGATTCCATGAACTCTATTACACTGGATATCCCTCTGGAGCCCATTGATAGATACATCCGCCAGAAGAAAAAAGAGGGGCAACCCATGAGCCATATGGCGGTCATTCTCGCCGCCGTCAACCGCACCATCTGCGAATATCCCGCCCTCAACCGCTTTGTCGTGAACAAGCGGGTGTACGCCCGTAACGAGATCGCCATCGGTATGGTGGTGCTGCGGGCGGGCGCCACCGGCGCCGAGACCATGGGCAAGATCTATCTCCAGCCCGAGGACACCATCCTCGACGTGGAGGGTCGCATCCAGAAGTTCGTAGAGGATAACCGTGACGTGGAGGGCAGCAACGCCACCGATAAGATCATCAAATTTTTGGTGGGTCTGCCCGGTCTGCTGCGCTTTGCGGTGGCCCTGCTGAAATGGATGGACTGGCACAACCTGCTGCCCAAGGCCATCATTGATGCCAGCCCCATGCACAACACCATGGTGTTCACCAATCTGGCCAGCATCCGCACCAACCACATCTATCATCACGCCTATGATTTCGGCACCACCAGCATGGTGATGGCCGCGGGCAACAGCCGTGAGGTGCCCCGCCGCACCCGTGACGGCGAGATCGTCCACGAGCGGTGCCTGCCTCTGGGTCTGGTGATGGACGAGCGTATCGCCAGCGGCTACTATTTTGCCTCTGCCTTCCGCCGGATGAAGGAGTATTTCAAGAATCCCGCTCTGCTGGAGGAGCCCCCCGAGAAAATTCTGGAGGATCCCGAGCTGTAAGATACATAAAAGCCGTGCAAGCAATGCTTGCACGGCTTTTTTTACTCCTTATTGCGAAAGGCGAACAGCCGCTGCCCGAGATAATTGAATCCCGTGAACAGCACCATACCCGTCACCTTAGCGATATTATCCCGCAGGGCTGGAGCGGCAGAGGACAATACCCAATGCATCAGCGGGATGGCGATGCCGTAGGCCAGCAGATAGCACATCCCGATATTCAGCGCAAAGCGCAGGACGGGCTTAAGTCCCTTTTCGGTATTCCGAAAGGTGAAATGCTTGTTGAGAAAATAACTCATCACGCTGGCAAGGGCACAGGGCAACGCCGTAGCCCACCACATATTCATCGTCGTAAGGTTGATGAGCAGAAAAGACAGCCCATCCCCCACCAAAGTGTTCAGTACCCCTACCAGCAGAAATTTCCACATCTTCACGTCAAAGAGCGCCAATAGCTTTTTCATTTCGGCTCCTCCTCAAAGGTGGTCTCCTGCAGGATATAGCGGGGGCGGTGTTTGACCTCGGCATAGATCTTGCCCACGTACTCCCCCAGCACGCCCACGCACAGCAGCTGCACCCCGCCCAAAAACAGGGTGACACACATCTGGCTGGCCCAGCCGGACACGGTATTATCGGTGAAATGGCGCACCAGACACCACAGAATCATTACCACACTGATCAAGAACACACCCAGACCCAACGCCGAAATGAGTTTTAAGGGGCGGGTGGACAGGCTGGTGATGCCATCCGCCGCCAGATGCAGCATCCGCCCCAAAGGGTAGTGGGTGCGCCCCGCCACACGGGGAGCACGGTCGTAGGCTACGGTGGCACTGCGATAGCCCACCAGCGGCACCAAGCCCCGCAGGTACAGATTGACCTCTGAGAACTGCGCCAGCCCCTCCAGCGCACGGCGGCTCATCAGGCGGTAGTCGGCGTGGTCGTACACGCTATCCACCCCCATCATACGGGAAAAGCGGTAGAAACCACGGGCAGAGCTACGCTTCAGCAGGCTGTCCGTGCTGCGGTCCGCCCGCACACCGTATACGATGTCGCAGCCGGCCTCGTATTCCGCCAGCATCTTGTCCACGGCGTGGATATCGTCCTGCCCGTCGCAATCCATACTGATGGTGACCTCCGCCCGTTCCTTGGCGGTCATCAGACCCGCCAGCAGGGCGTTTTGGTGCCCCCGATTACGGCTCAGGCGAATGCCCTCCACCGGCTGGGTGGCGGCGAGGGCGGTGATGGTATCCCATGTGGCGTCCTTGCTGCCGTCATCCACAAACAGCACCCGACTGGCATCGGAAATACGCCCTGCGGTACGCAGAGCGGTAATCTTTTCGATAAAGCGGGGAGCGGTCAGGGGCAGCACCGCCGCCTCGTTATAGCAAGGGATGACAAGATAGAGGGTGTAGGCCATAGGGCACCTCCGATGGCTAAGATGGGACTATTATACCACACCCGCACAGGGGTGTCAATGAAAGGGCGGGAACGGCAAGAGTAACCGCCCATCCCTGTTTAAAAAAAAGAGCCTACCCGATGACGGGCAGGCTCTTTTGATTCGGTTCTAACCGCTGGATTACAGCAGCTCGATGATGGCCATCTCGGCAGCGTCGCCACGACGGGCGCCGGTCTTGATGATGCGGGTGTAACCGCCGTTGCGATCCGCATACTTGGGAGCGATCTCGTCAAACAGCTTCTTGCAGACGGACTCCTTGGTCACGAAAGCAAACACCTGACGCTTGTTGTGCAGGGTGGGCTCCTTGGCGATGGTGATCATCTTCTCAGCCATAGAACGCACGTCCTTAGCGCGGGTAACGGTGGTCTCGATCTTGCCGTTCTCCAGCAGGAAGGTAACCATCGCACGCAGCATAGCCATACGGTTGGCAGTCGCTCTGCCTAACTTTCTCGTACCGGGCATGGATATTCACTCCTTATCTTCTCCATCCGGAAATTCCGGGATGTGGGATTATTCTTCGTCGTCACGCAGGGCCAAGCCCAGGGACTCCAGTTTGTTGATAACTTCCTCCAGGGATTTGCGTCCCAGGTTACGGACCTTCATCATATCGTCCTCAGTGCGGCTGATCAGATCCTCCACCGTGTTGATACCGGCTCTCTTCAGGCAGTTAAAGCTACGCACAGAGAAATCCAGCTCCTCGATGGTCATGCTCAGCACCGTGGTCTGGGCCTGGTTGTCAGACTGCACCAGGATGGGGCTGCCATCCATAGCGTCGCCGGACAGATCCACGAACAGATTCAGATGCTCGGTGAGCACACGGGCGCCCAGAGAAACGGCCTCCTGCGCGCACAGCACGCCGTTGGTCCATACCTCCAGGGTCAGCTTGTCATAGTCGGTGATCTGACCCACACGGGTGTTCTCCACGGTGTAGTTCACCTTCATCACGGGGGTGTAGATGGAATCCACCGGAATTACACCGATCACGGGGTTCATCAGCTGCTTATTGCGCTCCGCAGGCACATAGCCGCGGCCCTTATCCAGGGTCAGCTCCATAAACAGGCGACCACCCTCGCCGATAGTGGCGATATGCATATCGGGCACCAGAATCTCCACCTCGCTATCGCACTTGATGGAGCCGGCGGTCACCTCGCAGGGACCCTCAGCCTCGATATACACGGTCTTGGGGCCGTCGCCGTTGATCTTGGCGATCAGACCCTTCACGTTCAGGACGATCTCGGTGACATCCTCTTTCACGCCCTCAATGGTAGAGAACTCGTGCAGGATGCCGTCGATCTTAATGGAGGTCACTGCCACACCGGGCAGAGAGGACAGCAGAACGCGCCGCAGGCTGTTGCCGATGGTGGTACCGTAACCACGCTCCAGCGGCTCTACAACAAATTTGCCGTAGGTACCGTCGGTGGCCAGATCCAGGGCTTCGATCCGGGGCTTTTCGATTTCGATCATGCAAAAAACCTCCTTTATTAATCGCGGTGAGCGCCGCATTATGCGGCGACCCACGCTGTGTGAATGATTCGGTTATGGGAGAAGTGCTCCTTACTTGGAGTACAACTCGACGATCAGGGTCTCCTCGATGGCCAGATCGATGTCCTCGCGCTTAGCCAGGGCAACCACCTTTGCCTCCAGAGTCTCCTTGTTCATATCCAGCCACTTCGGAACGGGACGAGAGCTGTTGGCCTCAACGATAGCCTTGATCTTGTCCAGAGAGCGGCTCTTCTCACGAACAGCGATCACCATGCCCGGCTTCACCAGGAAGGAGGGGATGTTGACGGTACGGCCGTTAACGGAGAAATGCTTGTGACCCACCAGCTGACGAGCCTCAGCACGGGAGGAAGCCAGACCCATACGATAGATCACGTTGTCCAGACGGGACTCCAGCAGGGTGAGCAGATTCTCACCGGCGGCGCCGGGCATCTTCTCAGCCAGCTCGAAATAGTGACGGAACTGGCTCTCCAGAACGCTGTAATAGCGCTTGGCAACCTGCTTGGTGCGCAGCTGCTTACCGTACTCAGAGGACTTCTTCATACGGGCCTGGCCATGCTGGCCGGGAGCATAAGAGCGGCGATCCAGGGCGCACTTGCCGGTGTAGCAGCGCTCGCCCTTCAAAAACAGTTTCTGACCTTCGCGGCGGCAGAGCTTGCACACCGCACCAGTATATCTTGCCATATCAATATACCTCCTATCAATCAGACGCGACGGCGCTTGGGAGGACGGCAACCATTGTGAGGAACGGGGGTAACGTCCTTAATCATGGTCACGTCCAGACCGGCGGCCTGCAGAGCGCGGATGGCGGCTTCACGGCCGGCACCGGGGCCCTTAACGTAAACTTCAACGGTCTTCAGACCGTGCTCCATAGCGGCCTTAGCAGCGGTCTCAGCGGCAGTCTGAGCAGCATAGGGAGTGGACTTACGGGAACCGCGGAAGCCCAGCTCACCGGCAGAAGCCCAAGACAGAGCATTGCCCTGCAGGTCGGTGATGGTAACGATGGTGTTGTTGAACGTAGACTGGATATGGGCGGCGCCACGTTCAATGTTCTTGCGTTCTTTGCGGCGACGGGTAACACCCTTGCGCGCAGTAGTCTTAGCAGCCATTGTATATCCCTCCTACTTATTTCTTCTTGTTGGCGATGGTCTTCTTGGGACCCTTGCGGGTACGGGCATTGGTCTTAGACCGCTGGCCACGAACCGGCAGGCCCTTGCGATGACGCAGGCCACGGTAGCTACCGATTTCGATCAGACGCTTGATATCGAACGCCACGGTACGGCGCAGGTCGCCCTCCACAACGTAGTTGTGGTCGATATGCTCACGCAGCTTGGAAACCTCGTCCTCGGACAGGTCCCGTACACGGGTGTCGGGGTTGATGCCGGTGGCGGCCAGAATGTCATTGGCAGACTTGCGGCCGATACCGAAGATGTAAGTCAGGCCGATCTCTACACGCTTATCGCGGGGAAGATCGACACCAGCAATACGTGCCATAGTATATTCCTTCCTTTCTGTCGCGCCGGCTGATTAGCCCTGACGCTGCTTGTGCTTGGGGTTCTCGCAGATCACCATAATGCGACCCTTGCGCTTGATGACCTTGCACTTTTCGCAGATTTTCTTCACAGAAGGTCTGACTTTCATAAAGAATACCTCCTTCGTGCTGTCGCACGGTTTGTCAGTGTAGGAGCGTGTTGCTCCGCTTATTTTGTACGCCAAGTAATGCGGCCCTTGGTCAGGTCGTAGGGACTCATCTCTACGGTAACCTTATCACCGGGCAGGATGCGGATGTAGTTCATACGCAGCTTGCCGGAAATGTGGGCCAGAATCTTGTGGCCATTGGCCAGCTCAACCTGGAACGTGGCGTTGGGGAGAGCCTCCACTACGACGCCTTCCAGTTCGATCACATCGTTCTTCGACATAATTTACCTCCCTATTGTGCGTGGCACCGGATCGTGTGTTTATCGCAGCTTGCCGTCGGGGTCGGTCATAATCACCGGACCGTCGGGCGTGATCGCGATCGTATGCTCAAAGTGTGCGGACAGACGGCCGTCCTTGGTGACCGTTGTCCATCCGTCCCCAAGTATACTCACCTCGTGGGTGCCGGCATTGACCATCGGTTCGATGGCCAGGGTCATACCCGGCAGCAGCTTAGCGCCGCGTCCGGGTGTGCCGAAATTGGGTACGCTGGGATCTTCGTGCAGATTCGTGCCTACTCCGTGGCCGACGAACTGCCGTACCACCGAGTAACCACGCATCTCGACATACCGCTGGACCGCTGCACCGATGTCCCCGACCCGATTGCCTGCGGTGGCCTTTTTTATGCCCTCGTACAGACTCTCTCGGGTGGCGTCCATCAACGCCTGTGCCTCGGCGGAAACCTTGCCCGCACCAAAGGTGGCGGCGTTGTCTCCGTGGAAGCCGTTGTAGAAGGCGCCTACGTCAATGCTGACGATGTCGCCCTCGCGGATAACGCGGTTGCCGGGTATGCCGTGGATAACCTCATTGTTGACCGAAATACAGGCACTGGCGGGGTATCCGCTGTATCCGAGAAAACTGGGCTTGGCTCCCATACTCTCGATATACTTGCGGATGATGCGGTCGATCTCGCCGGTGGTGACACCGGGACGTACCGCCTCGCCGCCCAGCTGCAGCGCCCGTGCCGAGATGATGCAGGCTTCCCGCATCTGCATCAGATCCCGACTGCTCTTCACGTTAATCATTGCTTAGCCTTTCAGCAGCTGCAGGGTCTCTTCTGCGATCTCCTGGATGCCCTTTTGGCCATCCACCACCAGCAGCTTGCCGGCGGCCGCATAATAATCCCGCAGGGGCTCGGTCTGAGCGTGATACACGTGCAGACGCTCCTGCACGGTCTCGGGAAGGTCATCCTTGCGCTGAACGAGGGTGCTGCCGCAGCGGTCACACACGCCATCCACCTGAGGCTTCTTGGTCTCAATGTGGTAGGTGCTGCCGCAATCGAGGCATGCACGGCGACCCGATACACGCCGGGTGATCACCTCGTCGGGGACGTTGATGTCCACCACGTGATCGATGATGATACCCATGCGGTCAAGTGCCTCGGCCTGAGGAATGGTGCGGGGGAAGCCATCCAGAATGAAGCCGTTCCGGCAGTCATCCTGACGCAGACGCTCATCGACGATGCCGATGACCACCTCGTCGGGAACCAACTTACCGGCCTCGGCGTATTCCTTCGCCTTCAGGCCCATCTCAGTACCGCTCTTCATCGCTTCACGGATCATATTGCCCGTGGAAATCGTGGGAATGTTCAGGCGCTCGCAGAGGATCTCTGCCTGAGTGCCCTTGCCGGCGCCGGGGGCGCCTAACAGAATCAGTTTCATAGCTTACGTCTCCTTTCGGATGTTACGCGGGGCGGGAAACTCCGCCCCGCCCCCGACCGCTATGGGCCGGGGGCACGGCGTAGTCATTCGTACGAAAAACTTAGTCTAAGAAACCCTTGTAGTGGCGCATCATCATCTGGCTCTCGATCTGCTGCACGGTCTCCAGAGCAACACCAACCACGATCATGACGGAGGTACCGCCGATGGTCAGGCCGTAGATGCCGGAGATCTTGCCGAAGACGCTGGGGAACAGCGCCACGATACCCAGGAACAGGGCGCCGATGAAGGTCACCTTGTTCAGCACGCGCTTGATGAAGTCAGCGGTGGGCTTACCGGGACGCTGACCGGGGATGGCGCCGCCGTTCTTCCGCAGGTTGTTGGCCATCTCGACAGGGTTGTACTGGATGGTCACGTAGAAGAAGGAGAAGCCGATGATCATCAGGGCGTACAGGATGATGTAGATCCAGCTATCCTGAGCAAAAGCGCCAACAACAGCCTGCCAGAACTTCGCCTTGGGCTCACCGAAGAAGGTGACCAGGATGGAGGGCAGGGACAGGATGGAGACCGCCAGAATGATGGGCATAACACCGGACATATTCACCTTAATGGGCATATGGGTGCTCTGGCCACCGTACATCTTACGGCCGACAACCTTTTTGGCGTACTGCACAGGAATGCGACGCTCGGCATCGGTCATAAACACGATAAAGCCGATCATCGCCAGGAACAGAGCCAGAATCAGAACCACGATAACGCAGTTCCAGATCGCCTGACCCTGACCATCCGCCACCTGCTGAACACCCTGCACCCAGAAGATCTGGTACAGGTAGTTCGCACCGACGGGGATGCGGGACAGAATACCGGCGAACAGCAGCATAGAGATGCCGTTGCCGATGCCCTTCTCGTTGATCTGCTCGCCCAGCCACATCATCAGGGCAGAACCTGCGGTGAAGCAGAGGATGATCACGATCGCCACAAACCACTGGCCGAAGCCGTGGGTGGCATAATCAGGCAGAGCTTTATACTGGTTGCGCACCATGAAGTAGTACGCGACACCCAGCATCAGGCCCAGAATGACCGTGCCGTAGCGGGTCAGCTGACCCAGCTTCTTACGGCCGGCCTCACCCTCCTTGGACAGGCGCTCCAGATAGGGGATCGCCACGGTCAGCAGCTGAATAATGATGCTGGCGTTGATGTAGGGGGTGATGGACAGGGCGAAAATAGAAGCGTTGGAGAAGCCACCACCGGACATCATGGTCAGATAGCCCATGAAGTCGTTGGAGTGGGCTGCAACAGCCTCTTTCAGCGCCGCCACGTCCACGAAGGGAACGGTGATGGCGGAGCCGATACGGAAGACCAACAGGATCATAACGGTGAAGAGGATCTTCTTACGCAGGTCCTGAATCTTCCAGGCGTTACGCAGGATCTGGAACATAATCAGATCACCTCGGCCTTCCCGCCCGCTGCCTCGATCTTAGCTTTGGCAGACTCGGAGAAGGCGGCGACCTGAACGGTCAGGCTCTTCTCGATCTTACCGTTGCCCAGGATCTTGACGCCATAGGGGGCGTTTTTAATAATACCGGCATTCAGCAGCGCCTCGGTATTCACCACAGCGCCATCCTCGAAGCGGTTCAGAACCGCAACGTTAATGGCGGTGTAGGGAGTTGCGAAGATGTTGTTGAAGCCTCTCTTGGGGATGCGACGCTGCAGGGGCATCTGACCACCCTCAAAACCGGCACGGATACCGCGACCGGCGCGGGCCTTCTGACCCTTGTGACCCTTACCGGCGGTC
Organism: Acutalibacteraceae bacterium; assembly: GCA_045539375.1. GTDB lineage: Bacteria > Bacillota > Clostridia > Oscillospirales > Acutalibacteraceae > UBA5905. Next base: position 32,316 of record JAZQFG010000017.1, read on the forward strand.
TTGCCGTTACCGGAACCGTGACCACGGCCGATACGCTTGACGTCCCGGACGGAGCCGGGAGCCGGAGAAAGCTCATGAAGTTTCATTGGATTGCACCTCCTTGCTGGTTTTAAGCGTTGATTACCTCGACGAGGTGGATGATCTTCGCTACCTTACCTTTGGTAGCGTCGTTGTCCGGCTGGTTGGCGATATCGCCAATCTTCTTCAGGCCCAGGGACTCGGCAGTGGCGATCTGGTCCTTTTTGCAGCCGATAAGGCTTTTAACCAATTTGATCTGCATACGTTTGTCCTCCTTAACCTAAGATGTCCTGCGCGGTCTTGCCACGGTTGGCGGCAGCCTCGTCTGCAGTACGCAGCTGCTTCAGGCCGCACATAGTGGCGTTAACAACGTTATAGGGGTTGTTGGAGCGCAGAGCCTTGGCACGGATATCCTTGATGCCAGCGGCCTCAGCCACGGCACGCACCGTACCACCGGCGATGATACCGGTACCGGGGGCGGCGGGCTTCATCAGAACCTCGCCGGCGCCGAACTTACCAATCACCTCATGGGGAATGGTGCTACCCTTCAGGGAAATCTTCACCAGATTCTTCTTGGCATCCTCGATGCCCTTACGGATGGCATCCGGGACCTCACCGGCCTTACCGGTACCGAAGCCCACAGTGCCCTTGCCATCGCCCACGACGACCAGCGCGGCGAATTTCATCACGCGACCGCCCTTGACAGTCTTGCTGACACGGTTGATGGCAACCACGGTCTCTTTGTACTCGCTAACAATTTCTTCTCTTCTGGCCAAAGTTGATTCCTCCCTTTCCTTAGAACTTGAGGCCGCCCTCACGGGCGCCTTCGGCCAGCTCTTGCACACGGCCGTGGTAGACATAGCCGCCGCGGTCGAACACGACCTCGGTGATACCCTTATCGGCGGCACGGTTAGCGATCAGCTCGCCGACCTTACGGGCGGCAGCCTTGTTTCCACCGGTCATGCCAAAATCCTTCTCCATGGAAGAAGCGGCGACCAGGGTCACTCCCTTAACATCATCGATCACCTGGGCGGAGATGTGATTCAGAGAGCGGAATACTGCGAGGCGGGGACGAGCAGCGGTGCCGCTGATCTTACCGCGAACGCGCTTGTGGCGATGCAGACGGGCTGCATTACGGTCTTTTTTGCTCACCATAATTCTTCACTCCTCCTTTACTTCTTGCCCTTACCGCCGGCTTTGCCTTCCTTGCGGCGGATGTGCTCGGTGCTGTACTTGATACCCTTGCCCTTATACGGCTCGGGCGGTCTCTTCTCGCGGACCTCGGCAGCAAACTGGCCAACCAGCTGCTTGTCGGCGCCGGAGATGATGATCTGGTTCGGGCCGGGAGCCTCGATGGTGATACCGGGGATCTCCTTCACGAACACCTGATGGCTGTAACCCAGGTTCATCACCAGGGTGTCGCCCTGCTTCTGCACACGGTAACCGACACCGTTGACCTCCAGCTCCTTCTTGTAGCCTTCGGTAACACCGATCACCATATTGTTGATCAGGGTGCGGGACAGACCGTGCAGAGAACGGTTCTCCTTCTCATCGTTGGGGCGGGTCACGGTAACCACGTTACCCTCGATCTCAACGGTGATGTTCTGGTTGATCTTCTGGGACAGGGTGCCCTTGGGGCCCTTCACAGTAACCAGGTTAGCGGCGTCGACGGTAACCTCGACACCGGCGGGGATAGCAATCGGTTTACGTCCAATTCTCGACATATTCTTCTACCCCCTTACCAAACGAACGCCAGGACTTCGCCGCCGACGTTCTCTTTGCGGGCGGCCTTATCGGTCATAACGCCCTTAGAAGTGGAAACGATAGCGGTGCCGATGCCCTTCATCACCCGGGGCATATCCTCACAGCTGGTGTAGATACGCAGACCGGGCTTGGACACGCGGCGCAGGCCCTGCAGAACGGGGGTGCGGGAAGCACCCTGATATTTCAGAGCAACACGGATGATGCCCTGCTTGCCATCTTCGATGACTTTGTAATCCTTGACATATCCCTCGTCAACAAGAATCTGGGCAATAGCCTACTTCATGTTGGAAGCGGGAATATCCACCGTCTCATGCTTGGCAGAGTTCGCATTGCGAATCCGAGTCAGCATATCGGCGATAGTATCAGAAATTTGCATAACCTCTACCTCCTTATAAATGGTTGCTATTGCAGAAATTACCAGCTTGCTTTCTTTACGCCCGGGATCTGGCCCTTATAAGCCAGCTCACGGAAGCAAATACGGCAGATGCCATACCGACGCAGATAGGCGTGGGGACGGCCGCAGATCTTGCAGCGGTTGTAGGCGCGAGTGGAGAACTTAGGCGCCTTCTGCTGCTTCAGTTTCATAGAAGTCTTTGCCATAATAATTCTCCTCCTTACTTCGCGAACGGAGCGCCCATCAGGGTGAGCAGCTCGCGTGCTTCTTCGTCGGTGTTAGCGGTGGTGACAAAGCACAGGTCCATGCCGCGTACCTTGTCGATCTTGTCGTAGTCGATCTCAGGGAAGATCAACTGCTCCTTCAGACCCATGTTGTAGTTGCCACGGCCGTCGAAAGAGTTGGCGTTGATGCCACGGAAGTCACGCACACGGGGCAGAGCCACGTTGAACAGACGATCCACAAACTCGTACATACGGTCACCGCGCAGGGTCACCTTAGCGCCGATGTTCATGCCCTCACGCAGCTTAAAGTTCGCCACGGACTTACGAGCCTTACACACAACGGGGCGCTGACCGGTGATGGCGGACAGGTCGTTGATGATGGCATCGATTACCTTCGCATTGTCGCGTGCCTCGCCGCAGCCAACGTTGATAACAACCTTGTCCAGCTTCGGGATCTGCATAACGCTCTTGTAACCGAACTTCTTCATCAGGGCAGGAGCGATATCAGACTTATACGTTTCTTTTAAAGTAGCCATTCTCTCCTACCTCCTTTAAATTTCTTCGCCGCACTTCTTGCAGATGCGGACGGAACGGCTCTTACCGGCATCGTTGGTCACTTTCTTGTGGCCGATGCGGGTAGCCTTTTTGCAGGCGGGGCAAACCACCTGCACCTTGTCGGCGTACATAGCAGCCTCGGCATCGATGATGCCGCCCTGCTCGCCGGCACGGCGGGGCTTAACGTGCTTTTTGATCATGTTCAGGCCTTCCACGATGACCTTGCCCTCTTTGGGGCTGACAGCCAGGACTTTGCCCTGCTTGCCCTTATCGTCACCGGAGAGGATCAGGACGGTATCGTCCTTTTTCACATGCAGTTTGTTACTCAATTTCGACACCTCCATTACAGAACTTCGGGAGCCAGGGACAGGATCTTCAGATAATCCTTGTCACGCAGCTCACGGGCCACAGGCCCAAAGATACGGGTACCGCGGGGAGTCTTGTCATCACGGATGATGACGGCGGCGTTCTCGTCGAAGCGGATGTAAGTACCGTCGGCGCGACGCAGACCCTTCACGGAGCGAACGATGACCGCCTTAACGACGTCACCCTTCTTAACGACACCGCCGGGGGCGGCTTTTTTGACAGAGGCGACTACGACGTCGCCGATGTTGGCATACCGACGGCCGGAACCACCCAGAACACGAATGCACATAAGCTCTTTCGCGCCGGTGTTGTCCGCAACCTTCAGGTAAGTTTGCTGCTGTACCACAGTTTTTCCTCCTTTCAAGGACGCACCATTTTTATTACACCAACCCTGCTGACCACAGGAGCCACAGGACGGTATGCGGTGCAACTGACAACTTTATTACTTCGCCTTCTCGATGATCTCGGTGACGCGCCAGCACTTGTCCTTGGACAGGTGACGGGTCTCCATCATCGCCACGCGGTCGCCCACGCGGCACTCGTTATTCTCATCGTGAGCCTTCAGCTTCACGGTGCGCTTAACGATCTTCTTGTACAGGGGGTGACGGACGTTGTCCTCGATGGCGACCACAACGGTCTTATCCATCTTGTCGGAAACAACGATACCGACACGGGTTTTTCTCAGATTCCGCTCGCTCATACTGTTTTCCTCCTTCCGTTACGCCTGAGCCTTGAGCTCACGCTCACGAATGATGGTCTTGACAACAGCAATCTCCTTGCGGACGGCCTTCAGGCGCATAGGGTTGTCAAGCTGATTGATGGCGTGCTGGAACCGCAGGTGGAACAGCTCTTCCTTCAAGTCGCCGAGCTTCTTGTTCAGTTCCACGTCATTCATCTCGCGGATCTTAATCAATTCGTTCGATTTCATGCCTGCTCACCATCCGTTTCTTCCTTGCGGACAAATTTGCACTTGATGGGCAGCTTGTTCGCAGCCAGACGAAGAGCCTCGCGGGCTACTTCCTCGGATACGCCGTCCATCTCAAACATAATGCGGCCGGGCTTAACCACGGCTACCCAGTACTCGGGAGAACCTTTACCGGAACCCATGCGGGTCTCAGCGGGCTTCTCGGTGATGGGCTTATCAGGGAAAATCTTGATCCAAACCTTACCGCCACGCTTGATGTAACGGGTCATGGCGATACGGGCGGCCTCGATCTGGCGGGAGGTGATCCAAGCGGGCTCGGTGGCCTGCAGACCATACTCACCGTGGCTGATCTTGTTGCCGCGATGGGCCTCGCCGGTCAGACGGCCTCTGTGAACGCGGCGATATTTTACTCTCTTAGGTAACAGCATTACTTGCGGCCTCCTTCCCGACGGGGTTTGGCAGCGCCCACCAGCACCTCGCCGCGGTAGATCCAGGTCTTGATACCGATCTTACCGTAGGTGGTGTTGGCCTCAGCGAAGCCATAGTCAATGTCCGCACGCAGAGTCTGCAGCGGAATGGTACCCTCGTGGTACTGCTCCACGCGGGCGATCTCGGCGCCGTTCAGACGACCGGACAGCTTGATCTTGATGCCCTTGGCACCCAGCTTCATCGCGCGGCCGATGGCACCCTTCATGGCGCGGCGGAACGCAATACGCTTCTCCAGCTGCTGAGCGATGTTCTCGGCAACCAGCTGAGCGTTAACGTCGGGGCTCTTCACCTCAACGATGTTCAGCAGGACGTCCTTGCCGCCCAGCTGCTTCTTGCAGGCGTCGCGGAGCTTATCGATAGCCTCGCCGCCCTTACCGATGACCAGACCGGGCTTTGCGCAGTGGATGTTGATGCGAACGCGAGCAGCGTCGCGCTCGATCTCGATCAGCGCAATACCGGCATCATACAGGGTCTTCTTCAGGAACTTACGCAGGTTGTAGTCGGAGACCAGCGTATCGCCGAACTCGCTATCCTTAACGAACCAACGGGAGTCCCAGTTTTTGATCACACCGACCCGAAGGCCGTGAGGATTCACTTTCTGTCCCATACTATACCTCCTCCTCGTTTATTCCATCTCTTTGAGCACCAGGGTGATGTGAGAGGTCCGCTTTTCGATGCGGTACGCACGGCCCTGGGCACGAGGACGGATACGCTTCATGATGGGGCCGGGGCACACCAGCGCCTCGGCAACGTACAACTGGTTCTTGTCCATGTTGAGGTTGTTCTCGGCATTGGCAACGGCAGACTTCAGCAGCTTGCCGACCGGCTCACAGGCAGCCTTGGGGGTGTACTTCAGAATCGCCGCGGCGACATCCACCGGCTTGTTGCGGATGAGGTCGAGAACGATCTTAACTTTACGAGGCGAAATGCGCACGTAAGTGACTTGCGCTTTTGCTTGCATGATAATTCTCTCCTTTCCGCTTATTTCGTGCTCTTAGAGCCGGCATGGCCCTTAAAAGTACGAGTGGGGGCGAACTCGCCCAGCTTGTGACCGACCATATCCTCGGTGACGTATACCGGCACATGCTTGCGGCCGTCGTGGACGGCAAAGGTGTGACCGACAAAGTCCGGGAAAATGGTGGAGGAGCGGCTCCAGGTTTTCAGGATGCGCTTCTCACCGGCCTTGTTCATCTCTTGGACCCGCTTCAGCAGCACAGGCTGCACGAAAGGACCCTTCTTAATGCTTCTACCCATTATTCTTGATCTCCTTTCGCTTACTTGCTGTTACGGCGCTTCACGATAAACTTATCGGAGCGGTTGTGGGTCTTACGGGTCTTGTAACCCAGAGCGGGCTTACCCCAGGGGGTAACGGGGCCGGGACGGCCGATGGGAGATTTACCCTCACCACCGCCGTGGGGGTGATCGCAGGGGTTCATAACAGAACCGCGTACGGTGGGTCTCCAACCCATGTGGCGCTTACGGCCGGCCTTACCGAGCTGCACGTTGGCGTGGTCGGCGTTGCCTACCTGACCGATGGTAGCCATACAGTTCAGGGGCACGTACCGCATCTCGCCGGAGGGCAGGCGGATCATAGCCAGGTTGTTCTCTTTACCCATCAACTGGGCCATAACGCCGGCAGAGCGAGCCAGCTGAGCACCCTTACCGGGGTACAGCTCCACGTTGTGGATGAAGGTACCGGTGGGGATGGAGCTCAGGGGCAGAGCGTTACCGGGCTTAATGTCAGCAGAGGCGCCGGAGGTGATCACGTCACCAACCTTCAGGCCGGCGGGAGCGATGATGTAGCGCTTCTCGCCATCCTCGTACTGAACCAGCGCAATGTGCGCGCTGCGGTTAGGATCATACTCCAGAGTCATAACAGTACCGGCGACGTCCAGCTTATTACGCTTGAAGTCGATGATACGGTACTTCTGTCGGTTACCACCGCCGCGATGACGGATGGTGATGCGGCCGTAGCTGTTGCGGCCGGCCTTTTTGTTCTTGGGAGCCAGCAGGCTCTTCTCCGGTGCTACTTTCGACAGCTGGGTATAGTCGATAACGGACATACCGCGGCGGCCGGGAGTAGTCGGCTTGTAATTCTTAATAGCCATTCCATTCACTCTCCTATTATTAGGCTATGCACACGGGATTGTGTGCGGGCTTAGCGGAGGCCGAGGGCCTCCATACATTGCCGTGTATTGCGGATGTCCAATTAGAACAGGCCGTCGAAGAACTCGATGGTCTTGGAATCCTCGGTCAGGGTGACGACCGCCTTTTTCCAGTCAGAGGTGTAGCCCTCGAACCGGCCCATGCGGCGCTTCTTACCCTTCATGCTGATGGTGTTCACCTTGGCGACCTTAACGCCGAAGATCTCCTCAACCGCCTTAGCGATCTCGATCTTGTTGGCGCCGTCAGCTACGCGGAAGGTGTACTTCTTGTCGCCCAGAGCAGCCACAGATTTCTCGGTGATGACGGGGGCGATGATAATGTCACGAACGTTCATTACTTGTATACCTCCTCCAGCTGAGCCACCGCATCCTTAACCACGATGAACTTGTCGCAGTTCAGGATGTCGTAAACATTCAGCGTATTCACCAGCGCGGTCTTCACGCCGGGGATGTTGCGGGCAGACAGGATGATCTTCTCATCCTTCTCGGGCAGGACCAGCAGCACCTTCTTCGTCGCCTTCAGGGCGGTGAACAGGTTAACCATGGTCTTGGTCTTGATCTCGTCGAGCTTCAGCTCTTTCAGGATCATCATCTCGCCGGCAGCCACCTTCGTGGAGAAAGCGGACTTCATGGCCAGACGGCGAACCTTCTTAGGCAGAGCAAAGCGGTAGCTGCGGGGCTTCGGGCCCAGAGCGATACCACCGTGGGTCCACTGGGGAGAACGGGTAGAGCCCTGACGAGCATGGCCGGTACCCTTCTGACGCCAAGGCTTCTTGCCGCCGCCGGAGACCTCAGAACGGGTCTTGGTGGACTGGGTGCCCTGACGCTGGTTGGCCAGGTAGTTGATGACAGCGGAGTGCATCACGGCCACGTTGGGCTCGATGCCGAAGATGTCATCGGACAGTTTCTTGGAGCTGGTCTTCTTACCAGTCATATCATAAACAGATACGGTAGGCATAGTTCATTTCCTCCTTTCTTAGGCTTTGACGCTGTCGGAGATGACCACGATGCCCTTGCGCGCGCCGGGGATGGCGCCCTTAATGGCGATCAGGTTGTTCTCAACGTCGATCTTCACGATCTCCAGGTTCTGAACGGTCACACGCTCAGCACCCAGGTGACCGGCACCCTTCATGCCCTTGAACACGCGGGCAGGGTCGATCACACCCAGAGAGCCGGGGTGGCGAGCCACAGGACCGGAACCGTGGGTCTCTTTCAGGCGGCTGTGGTTCCAGCGCTTGATGGCGCCGGCGTATCCCTTACCCTTGCTGGTGCCGACCACATCAACGTGATCGCCCACAACGAAGGTGTCCGCCTTGATGATGTCGCCCACGTTCACAGCGTCACAGTCCGCCAGGCGGAACTCACGCAGCACGCGCTTGGCGGCGACGTCAGCCTTGGCAAAGTGACCCTGCATGGGCTTGTTTACCTGTGCGGGGCGGAGATCGCCGAAGCCCAGCTGCACAGCAGCGTAGCCGTCGTTCTCCACGGTCTTCTTCTGAACAACGACGCAGGGACCGGCCTCAACGACGGTCACCGGAACGACATTGCCCTTTTCGTCGAAGATCTGGGTCATACCGATCTTCTTACCGATGATTGCTTTTTGCATTTCTATACCTCCTTGGTTATTGGTTGATCCCTATATACCTTTATATACTCTGCATTCCGGCTTTCCGGCCGTTGCCGGAGTTCCAAATGCCTGAGCGGGCATACGCGGACCAACATGACCTCGCTTTCGGGACACTGACAAGCCGTGGATTACAGCTTGATCTCGATGTCCACACCGGCGGGGAGCTCAAGGCCCTGCAGGGCCTCAACGGTCTTGTTGGACGGTCTGAGGATGTCGATCACACGCTTGTGGGTGCGGGTCTCGAACTGCTCACGGGCATCCTTGTACTTGTGAACAGCGCGCAGGATGGTGACGACTTCCTTCTCGGTGGGAAGCGGCACGGGACCGGAAACGCGGGCGCCGGTGCGGCGAGCGGTCTCCACGATCTTGCCTGCGGCCTGATCTACCAGCTGGTGATCATAACCCTTGATACGAATACGGATTTTCTCTTTGACTGCCACTTAAAAACGCCTCCTTGTAAATTTTGTTTGGCGGGTAGACACAAACCATACACACAGCCGGGTGTTTCGCGCCCTTCCGTGAAAAAACCGGCGTTTGCCCATCGGCAAACCCCGGGGTCGGTGTCAGCATACTACGGCACAGTGCGGCTGTAATCGCAAGTTTTCGGCATAGCGCACCCGTTGGGCAGGCGCACGCAGCCGTACAGCCGCTCTCTGCACACAGTATTCCTTCGCCCGGTTTGAAATCGGACATACTCCACGGAAAAACCGGCTCCTTGAGCCGCAACCTCCCGCTTCATCGCATATCGTGCAGTCTGCGCAAATCCGATTTTGGGGCAAATTTACCCCTTGTTCCGAACTCGCGCATTGTCTATAATACAGGATAATCGCAGAAAAATCAAGTGTTTTTTGCAATTTTTTTGAAAAAATTGCATTAAATTTTGATACCACAAGATGTTGTGTTTTGTCCGATTTTTCGGCACTAATTAGAGGATGCCCCTTCTTTGTCACGGCTGATCTCCAGCAGCATTTCCTTGATTTTTTCGGTGACCGTGTCAATTTCCTCCTCGGAAAGGCCGGCAGGAAAGGGCTGCAGGGCGGCCTCACACTCCTCCTCCGTGGGGGAGACCAAGGTGTCCGTGGCATCGCCCCAGCCCATCAGCTCGTTGGGGGAGACGTCCAGCGCCAGGCACAAGCGGATGCAGGTGTCCAGCGACGGCACGGCACTGCCGGATTCGAATTTTGTATAGGTTGTGCGATCAATATAGCACCGCTTAGCCACCTTATCCTGCGTCCACTTTTTGGCTTTGCGACATCTCTTCAGATTTGTGGCGATGTTCTCGATTTTCATATCCATACACCTCTTTCGATTTTACATTTTAACACTTTGTGCTACATTTTGCAATATGTTTTATTTTGCATACTGTATTGTGTTCCGTACATACAATAGTATTACAGAGGTGATATTATGAGAAAATTTAAAATCCCTGTTATTCCATCCAGCACTAATAAATCTATTCGATTTCCCAACGATCTGATTGAGCAGGTCGAGAAGGAGATCACCGGCAAGGATTGCACCTTTTCCGCCTTTGTGATCGAGGCGGTGCGGGTAGCGCTGGAGAATCTACACGAAAACGAGGAAGGCTGATGCCTTCCTCGTTTTTTATTGCGGACGGGCAATGCCCGTCCCTACGGATTCTGTTTGAACTTGGTGGGGGCGTTGCCCACAACGCTGTAGGCACGACCATTGGTCGTCCGTATCGATCTGTAAGGCTATAGAATATAAAAAACCGGGGGTTGCATGATGCAACCCCCGGTCTCATTCGGAATGGGTGAGAAATTACTTAATCTCGACCTTAGCGCCAGCCTCTTCCAGCTTAGCCTTGGTAGCCTCGGCATCGTCCTTGGACACACCGGTCTTAACAGCCTTGGGAGCGCCGTCAACCAGCTCCTTAGCCTCTTTCAGGCCCAGGCCGGTCAGCTCACGGACAACCTTGATAACAGCGATCTTACCAGCGCCGGCGTCATTCAGGATAACGTCGAACTCGGTCTTCTCCTCAGCAGCGGCAACAGGGCCGGCCACAGCGGCAACAGCAACGGGAGCGGCAGCGGAAACGCCGAACTCCTCCTCGATGGCCTTGACCAGATCGGACAGCTCCAGAACGGTCAGAGCCTTGATCTCTTCGATCATAGCAGTGATTTTCTCAGACATGATTCATTTCCTCCAATACGTAATTTTTTAAATTAATGGATGCCTGCCATGCAGGCGATGGGTGCCACCGAATTATTCAGCGGCGGGAGCCTCCTCAGCGGGGGCAGCCTCCTCAGCGGGGGCCTCGGCGGGAGCGGCCTCCTCAGCAGGGGCAGCCTCCTCGGCGGGGGCGGCCTCCTCGGCGGGAGCCTCCTCGCCCTTCTCGACGATCGCATTCAGCGCCACAGCCAGACCACGGATGGGGCCATTCAACACGCTGAGCAGCATGGACAGCAGACCCTCCTTGGAAGGCAGCTTAGCCAGCTCGTCGACCTTAGCGGCATCGATGACCTCGCCATCCATAAAGCCGGCCTTGATCTCGAACGTCTTGCTACCCTCGGCGTACTTGCTCAGAACCTTAGCGGCGGCAGTGTAGTCGTCGCAGATAGCCAGAGCGGTGGTGCCGTGCAGGGCGTCGTCCAGACCGTTCAGGTTGGCGGCCTCCGCAGCGCGCTTGAGCAGGGTGTTCTTCACCACGGTGTACTCAACACCTGCCTCGCGCAGCTGGCGACGCAGGGCGGTATCCTCCGCCACGGTGATACCGCTGTAATTCACGATAACGCCGGTGGTAGCGCCGTTCAGCTTCTCGGTCAGCTCAGCCACGAATGCCTGTTTCTCTTGCAGAACCTTTTCGCTTGCCATTGATTGTTTCACCTCCGAATGATAGGATGATTGCTATTCATCCCAAAAGAAAACCTCTCCTACGGGTACCATAGGAGAGGTGAATACGCACAATGCAGGGCAATGCCCTATGTGTGAACGCTCTCCTCGGCAGGCACGGCGAACCGTTTATGCGCCGAAGCGCACCTGCTGTCTATGGTAGAACAGCAATCGGGGTTTGATCCCCAATTATATATCTCTCAACAACCGCGGTTGTTAAAAGCATTGGTGCCAATAACGTCCGGTGGACGTTATTTGGCCGAGATGCAATGCATCTCGTATTAGCCACCCAGCTTAGCGGGGTTGATCTTGACGCCGGGGCCCATGGTGGACGCTACGGTGCAGGACTTGATGTACTGACCCTTAGCGGCGGCGGGCTTAGCGCGGACGATGGCGCCCAGCAGAGCGTCGAAGTTCTCCTGCAGCTTCTCAACGCCGAAGGAGACCTTGCCGATGGGGCAGTGGATGATGTTGGTCTTGTCCAGACGGTACTCGATCTTACCGGCCTTAGCCTCGGTCACAGCCTTAGCCACGTCGGGGGTAACGGTACCGGCCTTGGGGTTGGGCATCAGACCGCGGGGGCCCAGCACCTTACCCAGACGACCGACCACGCCCATCATATCGGGGCTGGCGATCACCACGTCGAAGTCCATCCAGCCGCCCTGAATCTTGGCGACCAGCTCCTCAGCGCCGGCATAATCGGCGCCGGCATCCAGAGCAGCCTGCACCTTATCACCCTTGGCGAAAACCAGGGCGCGGACAGTCTTACCGGTGCCGTTGGGCAGCACGACGGCGCCACGGACCTGCTGGTCAGCGTGACGGCCATCAACGCCCAGGCGGACGTGAACCTCTACGGTCTCATCAAACTTAGCCTTGCCGGTCTTGATGCTCAGATCCAGAGCCTCGGCAACATCATACAGGTTGCTGCTGTCGACCAGCTTTGCGCTGTCGACATATTTCTTACCATGTTTCATTGGTTATTCCTCCATTTGGATGCTGCTGTATGCAGCGTAGTGGTGAAAGCGGAATGTGGATTTTCCTCCCACTGGATCCGCAATTAGTCGACGACCGTGATACCCATGCTGCGGGCGGTACCGGCGATCATGCTCATGGCACTCTCGACGCTGCTCGCGTTCAGGTCGGGCATTTTGGTCTCAGCGATCTTACGGACCTGCTCCATGGTGACCTGAGCCACCTTGGTCTTGTTGGGCGTACCGGACGCGGTCTCGATGCCGGCAGCCTTCTTCAGCAGCACAGCCGCGGGGGGCGTCTTGGTAATAAAGGTGAAGGAACGGTCGGCATACACCGTGATGACGACGGGGATAATCAGACCGACGTCGTTCTTGGTACGCTCGTTGAATTCCTTCGTAAAGGCCATAATGTTAACACCGTGCTGACCCAAAGCGGGACCAACAGGGGGGGCCGGGGTTGCTTTGCCGGCGGGAATCTGCAATTTGATATAACCGGTAATTTTCTGAGCCATTTTCTATCGCACCTCCAAAATTCGTGGTAATCGGGATCTGCCGCACCCGGTAAAGTACGGTGTCCCTCCCACAGCCGGAAAAGTGTCCGGCACACGGGTCAGGGGCTGTGCCCCAAACTTTCTGCTTACGTTGCGGATCAATCCATCCGCTCGACCTGATCCAGCTCCAGCTCCACAGAGGTCTCTCGGCCAAACATGGAGATGGTCACGCGGACCATGTTCTTTTCCTGGTCGATCTCGTCGACCACGCCGGAGAAGTTCTCCAGAGGACCGTCGATGATGCTGACGGTGTCGCCCACCGCATAATCCACGATGATCTCCTTCTTCTCCACGCCCAGGGCGGCAATCTCCTTTTCGGTCAGGGGAATCGCCTTGCCGTTGGGTCCTACAAAGCCGGTGCAGCCGCGCACGTTGCGCACCACAAACCAGCTCTCGTCGGTCATCACCATCTTCACCAGCACGTAGCTGGGGAACAGCTTACGCTCCACTTCCTTACGCTGGTTATCCTTAACCTCCACCACCGTTTCGGTGGGGATGCGTATCTCCTGGATCCAATCCTGCAGATGACGGTTCTCAACGATTTTTTCCAGATTGGTGGCCACCTTGTTCTCGTAACCGGACATGGTGGCGATCACATACCATTTTGCCTCATCCATGATCCAGCGTCACCTCTCTTACAGCTTCAGCAGCAGGTCGATCAGCAAACCGCTGAGACTGTCTACCAGAATGATGACCACAGCGGTCACGGCGCACATCGCCAGCACGACGCCGGTGTTACGCACCACAGTAGAGAAGTTAGGCCATACGATCTTCTTGAACTCGCCCTTGGTGTCGCGGATGTACTTGGACACCTTGGCGGGGATGACGGGATTCTTTTCCTCGCCCTTGTTACGGATACGGCCGATGATGTACAGCACCAGACCCAGAACCGTCAGCAGCGCCACGATCACAAACAGCAGCTTGTGGGTGGTGAGAGTGGCGGGGTCAAAGGTCTCGGCCAGATAACCGCCGAAGCCCAGGGACTGAACATAACCGATGATGTCGGCCAGCTGGCTGAAAAAGAAAATCAGGCAGGCGATAATGCCACCAACCAGGAGTAAAAAGCCCCAAGTTAACATATTGTTTTCCTCTCTTTCAGCGTACCTTACTTCGTCTCGCGGTGCACGGTGTGCTTGCGGCAGAAGCGGCAGTACTTGTTCATTTCCAGTCTGTCCGGATCGTTCTTCTTGTTCTTCATGGTGTTGTAGTTGCGTTGCTTGCACTCGGTGCAGGCCAGGGTAATTTTGACTCTCATGTCGGTACCTCCTATAGCTAAAAAGCCGGATATTGTGAACCTCCCTCACGCCGCACGGCGGCTGACAGGGGTATGCCCAAAAAAGGGCACAAAAAATAAACCCCCTTCGAGGTATCACCTACTATAGCACATTTAGCAAGTGCGGTCAAGTGTTTTTTGCAAGAATTTTCGATTATTTTTTGGGGGTCTGTATGTGGTATTTTGGCGGAGAAATGGGCACAAGATATAGGGGTGAGAAGCGCCTATATATAAAGGTATATATAATAAGGCGGGGGACACCGTCCGCGGTGTAGGGGCCTTCCCGCTGCGGCGGGCTTGTTCACCGCTAAAGCTTTATCCAACCGCAGGACGATCCTGTAGTTTTCGCATTACAACAAAAGCGCCCCTGCCGAAGCAGGGGCGCTGAATAGGAAAGGAAAAAGGAAGATATTATTTCTTGAACTTGGGACGAGCCACGTACTCGGTGTGCAGGATCTCGTGCGCCTTATGGCTGCCGAAGGAACCCATATACTCCTCATACAGAGCCTTCACGAAGGGGCTCTCGTGGCTCTTGCGCAGGGTCATAGCCGCATCCTGATCGTACAGAGCCTTGGCACGCATGGACTTAATGTCAAACACGTTCCGCACAGAGGCAGGATGGATGGGCTGACCGCCGCCGTTGACACAGCCGCCGGGGCAGCACATGATCTCGACGAAGGTCCAGGGGGCAGTGCCGGCCTTGATCTGATCCATCACGTAGTTGGCGTTGGCGATACCGGAGGCGACAGCCACCTTGATCTCCAGACCGTTGATGGTGTAGGTGGCCTCCTTCAGACCCTTGGTGCCACGCACCTCGTGGAACTCCACGGCCTCGTTGGAGGTGCCGGTCAGCCAATCGTTGGCGGTACGCAGAGCCGCCTCCATAACGCCGCCGGTGGCGCCGAAGATAACGGCAGCGCCGGTGTCCTGACCCATGGGATCGTCAAACTCCTCGTCAGGCAGGTAATTGAACTTGATACCGGCACGGTCGATCATACGAGCCAGCTCGCGGGTGGTGATGGAAATATCCACGTCCGCCAGGCCGTTCTCGTTCATCTCCTCGCGACCCACCTCGAACTTCTTGGCGGTGCAGGGCATCACGGAAACAGACACGATCTTCGCAGGATCGATGCCCATCTTCTCGGCGTAATAGGTCTTCAGGATGCCGCCGAACATCTGCTGAGGCGACTTGCAGGAAGACAGGTTGGCCAGCTGCTCGGGATAGTACAGCTCCGCGAACTTAACCCAACCGGGGGAGCAGGAGGTAATCATAGGCAGCACGCCGCCGTTCTGAATACGCTCCACCAGCTCATTGGCCTCCTCGACGATGGTGACGTCGGCGGCGGCATCGGTGTCAAACACCTTATCAAAGCCCAGACGGCGCAGAGCGGCAACCATCTTGCCCTCTACGTTGGTGCCGATGGGCATACCGAACTCCTCGCCCAGAGCGGCGCGGACGGCGGGGGCGGTCTGTACCACCACGTACTTATCGGGATCCGCCAGAGCGGCCCACACCTTAGCGGTGTCGTCACGCTCGGTCAGAGCGCCGGTGGGGCAGACGTTGATGCACTGGCCGCAGGATACGCAGGGGACGTTGTCCAGATCCAGCTCAAAGGCGCAGGCAATGTGGGTATCGATACCACGGTCGTTGGCGCCGATGACCGACACCAGCTGCTGACGGCAGGCGGCGACGCAACGGCGGCACAGAATGCACTTGTTGTTGTCACGCACCAGGTGGGCGGCAGAGGTATCCAGCTTGTAGACGGGCTTCGCACCGTCAAACTTGCCGGCATCCTCGATGCCATAGTCACGGCACAGCTTCTGCAGCTCGCAATTGGTGGAGCGTACACAGGTCAGGCAGCTGCGGTCGTGGGTGGAGAGGATCATCTCCAGCGTGGTCTTACGGCTCTTCTCAATGCGGGGGCTGGAGGTGACAACCTCCATGCCCTCGGACACGGGGTACACGCAGGCGGTAACCAGACGGGCGGGACGACCGCCCTCGGAAACCTCGACCATACAAATACGGCAGGCGCCGATCTCATTGATCTCCTTCAAGAAGCACAGAGTGGGGATTTCCACGCCGGCATAGCGGGCAGCCTCCAGAACGGTAGAGCCCTTCGGCACGCTGATTTCCTTGCCATTGATCTTAATGTTAATCATATCCATTCTATCCACACTCCTTTCTTACTGTTTGCTGATAGCCTTAAACTTACAGGTGCCCACGCAGGCGCCGCACTTGACGCACTTATCCGCATCGATGGAGAAGGACGCCAGCTTATGGCCGGGGGCGATGTAATCGGTACGGGTGATGGCGGAAGCGGGGCACGCCTTGGCGCACATGCCGCAGCCGATGCACTTCTCGGGATCGATGACGTAGGTCAGCAGATCCTTACACACACCGGCGGGACACTTCTTATCCACCACGTGAGCCACGTACTCGTCACGGAAGAACTTCAGGGTGGACAGCACGGGGTTGGGAGCCGTCTGACCCAGACCGCACAGAGAGTTCTCTTTGATGTAATAGCAGAGCTGCTCCAGCTCGTCGATATCCTCCAGAGTGCCCTTACCGCTGGTGATCTTATCCAGCATCTCCAGCAGGCGCTTGGTGCCGACGCGGCAGGGAGTACACTTACCGCAGGACTCGTCCACGGTGAACTCCAGGAAGAACTTCGCCATATCCACCATACAGGTGTCCTCGTCCATAACGATCAGACCGCCGGAGCCCATCATACAGCCGATGGCGGTCAGGTTATCGTAGTCCACCTCGGTGTCGATCAGGTTGGCGGGGATACAACCGCCGGAGGGGCCGCCGGTCTGGGCAGCCTTAAACCGCTTGCCATCCGGGATACCGCCGCCGATGTCGTGGATGATCTCGCGCAGGGTGGTACCCATAGGGATCTCCACCAGACCGGTGTTCTTGATCTTACCGCCCAGAGCGAAGACCTTGGTGCCCTTGGAGCGCTCGGTACCCATAGAGGCGAACCACTCGGCGCCGCGCAGGATGATCTGGGGCACGTTGGCAAAGGTCTCTACGTTGTTCTCAACGGTGGGCATACCGAACAGACCCTTGACCGCCGGATAGGGGGGACGGGGACGGGGCTCGCCGCGATTACCCTCGATAGAGGTCATCAGAGCGGTCTCCTCGCCGCACACGAAGGCGCCGGCGCCCAGACGGATGTGCAGGTCGAAATCAAAGCCGGAGCCGAAGATGTTCTTGCCCAACAGGCCGTACTCACGGGCCTGATCGATGGCGATCTGCAGACGCGCCACGGCGATGGGATACTCGGCACGGACGTATACGTAGCCCTGGGTTGCGCCGATGGCGTAACCGGCAATAGTCATAGCCTCCACCAGACAGTGGGGGTCACCCTCCAGAACGGAACGGTCCATAAACGCACCCGGGTCGCCCTCGTCCGCGTTACAGACAACGTACTTCTGGGGAGCCTTGTTGGGGGCGGTCAGCGCCCACTTACGGCCGGTGGGGAAGCCACCGCCGCCACGGCCGCGCAGGCCGGAATCCAGAATCTCCTGAATGACCTGCTCGGGGGTCATCTCGGTCAGCACCTTACCCAGAGCGGCGTAGCCGTCCATGGCAATGTACTCATCGATGGACTCGGGGTTGATAACGCCGCAGTTACGCAGCACCACACGGTTCTGGGTCTTGTAGAATGCGGTGTCGGACAGAGCCACGTTGCCCTCCACGTGCTCGGCGCCATCCTTGTAGACCAGACGGTCCACGATGCGGCCCTTCAGCAGGTGCTCGGACACGATCTCGGCCACGTCGTCGGCCTCTACACGGCTGTAGAAGGTGCCGTCGGGGTGGACGATAACCACGGGGCCCAGAGCGCACAGACCGAAGCAACCGGTCTGCACCACTTTGACTTCTTCCTCAAGGCCGTTGGCCTTCAGGTTCTCATTGAACGCATCAATGATTTTGTTACTGCCCGAGGAGGTACAGCCGGTACCGCCGCAGATCAGAACATGAGCTCGAATCATAGTTGATTACCTCCTCGTTTTTACAGATTGGCGTTGCCAATGGTATACTCCGCCACGGGGGTGCCGCCCTGCAGGTGCTCTTTCACCACACGGGCCACCTTGTCGGCGGTCATTTTCACATAAGTGACCTTTTCCTTACCGGCCTCAAAGACCTCGACCACAGGCTCATACTGGCAGATGCCGATGCAGCCGGTCTGGGTGACGGTGACGGTGGCGGTCAGACCCGCCTCGTTCACCTGCTCCACAAAAGCGTTCAGCACGGGACGGGCGCCGGCGGCAATACCGCAGGTAGCCATACCCACAACGACACGCTTGTCAGAGGAGCCCTCACGCAGAGCAACCTTGCCCTGCATCTTCTCCTTAATGGCCTGGAGTTCTGCTAACGATTTCATACATATCTTCCTTTCCTATGATATCTTGTTTATAACGAGGCCCGTTCAGCGGTGTACTGGTCGCTGAGAAAGCCCGATATCCATTGTAGCACCTCAAATTCCGCCAAGGATACCTCTCCCAGTATCTGACGCAATTCCCGGGTGTCTAATTCCACCGTGCGCCCATCGGGCAGACGGTGCCGGAACAGAAAATCCGTATCCGGATGCCCCTGTATCAGGGTGGTGACCGTGGCGGCGGCATCCCCCAGCGGCGGGCAATCGATGTGGTCGGTGTGGAACACCGCCGTCACCGTAGTGCCGTGGTCGTGGGGGTGGGTATCCCTGTGGCGGGATTCCACCGTCATACTGCCCTCGGTCTGTTCCGCTGCCATACGTAACAGCGGCAGCCCCAGCCCCACCGGTCGGGTGGTGCGGGTGGTGTAGAAGGGGTCGGTGACCCCCCGCAGTACCTCCTCGGTCATACCGCAACCGTCGTCCACCACCTGAAAGGTGAGGACGTCGTTCTCCTCGGTGAGCAGTAGTTGGGTCAGGGTGGCCCCCGCCTTCACCGAGTTTTCGGCAATGTCCAAGAGGTTGAGTGATAGTTCTTTCATAAGCCCCTCCGCAGCAAGGTGATTAAGTTCGCCCGCACAAGAGCGGAAGAATAGGGCTCATCGGGGATCTCCAGCCAGGCATCCTTCTCCCGAATATCCCACAGCACGTGGGCATCCGACCCCACCACCACACGGGTGGCAGCCCCGATATGCTGCCGGCGGTATTCCGCCTCTTTTTCCCCATCGTGGAGCTCCACGGTGGGAAAGTGCATATCCGGCGGCAAAAAGCCCAAGGTGGCAATGATGCCGTTGGCCTGTCGGTCGATGTGGGCGGGATAACACACGCCGCCGTACCGCTCTGTCAGGACAGGCGCCTCCTCCACCGATACGGTGGTGGCATTGGACAGCAGATGCGGCTCGATATCCACGATCTCGTCCTGCCCGTCCATCACGTACTGGTCGCCGAAGATATCGGTGCGGTTGGGAATGAGGATCCGCCGCTCCTGTATCGCCCGATCAAATTCCATCGCCTGCTCCAGCGTGGGGAACAGACACACCATATGGATATCCTCCGCGGTGGTCAGCTCCATCCCCGGAATCGGGATGATGCCCTGCCGCTTAGCCGCCTCGAAAAAGGCGGGGCAATTCCGACAGGTGTTGTGATCGGTGAGGGCCATGATTTGCAGACCGTTGAGCACACCCATCCCCACGATGTTGTTGGGGGTGTTGTCGTTATCCCCGCATGGGGACAGACAGGAGTGGATGTGCAGGTCGTAATAATAGCGGCTCATAACAGTGCGCTCAGCCGCAGCGCCGTTTCATAGGCGCTGTAGGGGCTGGTCAAGAGGTTAATGCCCTTTTCCGCCGCCAGAGCAGCCACGCCGTCGTCGGGGACGACCCCCTCCGCCAGCAGGATGCAGGCGGTGTCCGCCAGCGTCGCCACCGCCACAATGTTGCGGTTAGACATAATGGTGATCCACGCCTCGTCTGCGCCGGCACGTCCCATCACCCAGCTGAGCAGGTCGCCGATGTACACACCGGTGATCTCCCGCTCTCCCTCGGGCAGGGCGTGGGCGGTCAGATTCAACTGATTGACCGCGTCTTTTACCGTCATTGGTCGCCCTCCTTCGATTCTTGCTTAGGCTGCACCCGACACAGCAGACAGCCGTCCGCCGAGGCGGTGCCCCGGATCACGTCCTCTGCAAAAGCACGGCAGGTGGGAGCGCCGCAGGCGCCGCAGTCCAGACCGGGCAGCTGTTGCTTAAAGGTCTGGATCTCTGCCATCATCCGCATCGACTGGGCGATGTTGGAGGACAAACGGGAAATGGGCTGATACTCCGGCAGCTCCTCGAAGAAGAATTCCTCCGGAATGTACTGCTCCTCCGCCGGCAAGCTGTTGCGGCTCACCGGCATATAGCGGCGCAGGATATGCAGCCGCGCCCGGGCGATAAAGGGGTTTTGCACTGTCAGTACGCCACCCACACATCCGCCGGGACAGGCGTTCAGCTCCACGAATTCCAGTTGGGCAATGTTGCCGTTCTCGATCTGATCCAGCACGCGGATGACGTTCTCGATGCCGTCCGCCGCCAGATAACTGTCGTTGAACAGCGCCGATGCCTCGCCGCCGCTGGTGGCCCAGCCTACGCCGATACGGCCGGAGGCGGACAGATCCTGGGGCACGGCGCCCCGATCCATGGCGTTGATCAGCTGGAAATACACGTCGCTGATGGGAATTACCACGTCCACCTGACTCCGATAGTCGCCAAAGCCGTTTTTCACGTAGCTGGCCTTTGCCGGGCAGGGGGAAATGAAGCAGACGCCGATCTCCTCAGGCGCCAGCGCGGGGTGCTGCTGCAGGGCCCGCTCCCGGGCCAGCTTGGCCGCCACCTCGATGGGGGGCAGCAGGCGCAGCACGTTCTCCTCCAGAGAGGGGAACCGCAGAGAGATCAGTCGTGCCACCGCCGGGCAGGCGGTGGAAATCACCGGTTTCTTCACCCCCGCGGTATTCAGATACTCACGGGTGTAGGCGGAAAGAAGCTCCGCCGCCTGAGAAACCTCGTACACATCGTCAAAGCCGATGTGCAACAGCCCGCTGAGCACGTACTCTACATCGTCCAGATTCTCGAACTGGCCGTAGAGGGCGGGGGCGGGCAGGGCAATCTTGTAACGGAAGCGGTCCATATCGGACAGCTTGTTGCAGACCGCCTTTTTCGCTTTTTGGGGACAGGTGCGGATACACTCGCCACAGTCGATGCACCGCCCCTCGTTGATGACCGCCCGTCCGTCGCGGATGCGGATGGCCTCGGTGGGGCAATGGCGCACGCAGGTGGTACAGCCGATGCACTTGTCCGGGGAAAGCAGTACAGAATGCTCGTATGTATGCATAGCGACCCTTCCCTGTCAGATGATGGTGGGTCAGGCTAAATTCACCCGCATGGTGATGCAGGTGCCCACACCCACAGTGGACTGAATGTCCATATAGTCGGTATAGCGCTTCATGTTGGGCAGACCCATACCGGCGCCGAAGCCTAAGGAGCGGATGGTGTCCGGTGCGGTGGAATACCCCGCCTGCATCGCCTTTTCGATATCCGCGATACCGGGACCCTGATCCTTTAAGATGATTTCGATCGCCTCTTCGGTCACCCGCACCTCGGCCTCTCCGCCGCCGGCGTGGATCACCATATTGATCTCGCCCTCGTACATAGCGATGGACACACGGCGGATGATCTCCGCAGGGATGCCCAGCCGCCGCAGGTCTTTTTTCACCTGCACCGAAGCCTGGCCGGCAGAGGTGAAATCGTCCCCGTCTACGTGAAAACGAAAAGACAAGGCCTCACTCATACCGTTTGCTCCTTTACTTTATTGCCCACCAGACCGTTGGCATACAGAATGCCGCAGGCCTCGTACATCCGCTTGGGGCTGGTGAGCAGCACGATGCCGCTCTCCTGCGCCAGCTCTACAATCTCGGGGGTGGGCTGTTTGGATCGTACGAATACGATACAGCGCATATCCATCATTTCGGCGGTGCGCACCACCTGGGTGTTCACCAAGCCGGTGAGCAGCACGGCCTGATCCTTCACAAAGGCCAGCACGTCGCTCATCATATCGCTGCCGCAGGCGGAATACACGTGGTCGCCCAGCATATCCCCGCCGCACACCACGTCGGCGCCCAGCAGCTCTTGGATGGTAGAAATCTTCATAGGATTTTCTTCCCTTACTTATTGGATTGTTTCGCAATCACTGGTGAAATCGGCTTGCCTTTATTGACGAGATGGTTTTTCGCCGAAGAAACCAAAAAGCGCAGGCAATACTGTATGTATTACCGAGCATTTTTGGTAATGTCGGCGGAAAAGCAGCCGTCAAGAAGGGAAAGCAAGATTTTGTCAGGGATTGCTTAATTAGTCAGCGTACTTGGCCAGGATGTCGTCCACATCCTTAACGGTCAGACGGCCGTACACATCCTCGTTGACGGTGAGAACGGGGGCCAGACCGCAGGCGCCGATGCAACGGCAGGCAGTCAGGCTGTACTTGCCGTCGGGGGTGCACTCGTCGGCGCCGATGCCCAGACGCTCGCTCAGCTTGTCAAAGATCTCGCCGGCGCCCTTAACGTAGCAGGCGGTACCCAGACAGACGGAGATGTTGTACTTACCCTTCGGGGACAGAGCGAACTGAGCATAGAAGGTGGCTACGCCGTAGACCTTCTCCAGCGGAACGCCCATACCGTCGGCAATGATCTTCTGCACCTCGATGGGCAGATAGCCGTAGATATCCTGGGCCTTCTGCATCACGCCCATCAGCATGCTGGGATCATGCTTGTTCTCAGCAATGATCTGCTTGAGCTGAGCCTCCTGCTCCGGAGTGCCGTTAAAGGGGAGAGAACTGATTTTCTTTTGCATAGTGGCTTTTCCTCCTTGGTATTGTTGTGTGCGCCGCAAGCGGGGGTTTCCCGTTTTAGGGCGCACGAAATAGACCTGTGCAGACTGCACTGAGTTTACTATACCATATATATAGGCGAATTTCCAGTACTTTTTACGACTTTTTTCAAAAATTTGATATTTTTTTCACAAATCCACAAGTTTTGGTCTCCGGAGGAGAAAATGTTGTGTTTTTTGGTAAAAACAGGGGTGCGGTCAGGGGGGAATCGGAAGGTGGAGCGGGGGTGGAGCGGGGAGGTGGCGCCGTATGCGGGGGTAGGGGCGACGTCCTCGACGCCTGTGGAGGCAGGCAAAAGAAAAAGCAGGGCGTTCACCCTGCTTTTTCATCGGTTATTAAACTCCTTGATGCTCCGTTGAGCCTCCCGCTTCATATCCCGTTTGGCGGCATCCTCCCGCTTATCATACAGCTTTTTACCACGGCACAGACCCACCTGCACCTTCACCCGACTGCCCTTGAAATACAGGGACAGGGGGATGAGGGAATAACCCGCCTGCTTGGTAATGCCCAACAGACGCATAATCTCCCGCTTATGCATCAGAAGCCGGCGCACACGCAAGGGATCGCGGTTAAAAATATTGCCCTTATCGTAGGGGTTGATGTGCATCCCGTTGACGAATAATTCGCCGTCCACCACGGAGCACCAGGCGTCCTTCAGATTGACGCCGCTCTGCCGCAGCGCCTTTACCTCGGTGCCGCACAGTTCA
The DNA here is from genome assembly GCA_045539375.1 of Acutalibacteraceae bacterium. Taxonomy (GTDB): domain Bacteria; phylum Bacillota; class Clostridia; order Oscillospirales; family Acutalibacteraceae; genus UBA5905. The sequence goes on from JAZQFG010000017.1 coordinate 56,049, forward strand.
ATGCCCGCCTCAAAGGCTTCCTCCACGAAATAATCGTGGAACGCCTTGCGGTTTTCGGCAATGGTCTTGTTGCCGTTTTTCTTCTGTTCTGCCATTGGCGAAAACCTCCTTCAAAAAATAGTGCACCATCCCTCGCCTCCCCTTGTCAGGGGGGCAAGAATAGGGTATGCGTAGATTTACAGCTCGTTTCTGCCCTCTAAAGAGCGGGACAGGGTCACCTCGTCGGCGTATTCCAGATCGCCGCCCACGGGGATGCCGTAGGCCAGGCGGGTCACCTTGATCTTCAAGGGCTTCAGCAGGCGGGAGAGGTACATGGCGGTGTAATCCCCCTCTACGGTGGGGTTGGTGGCCATAATTACCTCGGTGACGGTCTCGTCCTCTAAGCGGTGGAGCAGCTCCTTGACCCGCAGTTGGTCGGGGCCGCGACCGTCCATAGGGGAGATGGTGCCGTGGAGCACGTGGTACAGGCCGCTGTACTCCCGGGTGCGCTCGATGGCCAGCACGTCACGGGGATCCTCCACCACACAGATGACCGTACGGTCACGGCGGGGATCCTCGCACAGAGGGCAGGGCTCGACATCGGTGAGATTACAGCACACCGGACACTCATGTATTTTCTCCCGGGCATCGGTCAGCGCCTCGATAAAGCCCTTGGCATCCTTGTCCGGTAAATACAGCAGATGAAAGGCCAGACGGGCGGCGGATTTTCGCCCGATACCCGGCAGGCGCTCCAGCTGTTCGGTCAGCCGCTCAAGCGGCGCAATGGAATAACTCATATCAGAACATCCCCGGCAGATTCATACCGCCGGTGACCGCACCCATCTTCTCCTCGGCATCCTTTGCCGCGGCACGATGGGCCTCGTTGACCGCCGCCATCACCAGATCCGCCAGCATCTCCGCATCCTCGGGATCCACCACGTCGGGGCGGATGGTCAGGGCGGTGAGGGCGTGCTGGCCGTTGACGGTGGCGCTGACCGCACCGCCGCCGGCAGAGGCACTATACTCGGTCTGCTCCAGCTCCGCCTGCACCCGTTGGGCGTCCTCCTGCATCTTCTGGGCCTGGCGCAGCATCGCCTGCATATTGCCGGCGCCGCCGCCCATCCCTCTGGGGATGTTTGCTTTCATATCGTTCTCCTCACTTTCGGGGATTATTCTTTTTCTTTCACGTCAATGCCTATCTGCCGTCCGGCGGACAACAGCTGGGAGAGAGGATCGTTCTCCTCCTTCTGCACCGGCTTGGCACGGCGCAGAGCCATGGGATAGACCTGTCCGGTCACCCGTTGGATAGCATCGGTGAGATGCTGCTTGTTGGCGCCCTCCTTCAGCAGCTGCACCTGCAGGGGATTATCCAAGCAGATGATGAGAGCGCCCTCCTTCTCCAGCGCGGAGGTATCCCGCAGGATACCAAACAGCGGGGGGTTGCACCGCCGCAATTCATCCAGCACCTCCGCCCAACGGATAAAGGGCTGCTCGGCACTCTCCACGGGAGCGGCGGGGGCGGGAATCACCGCCTCCACAGCGGGCTCTGCTACGGGCGCTGACGCAGGCTCCTCGGGGGGTGCCTCTTAGGGGGCAGGGGGCTCCTCCTCCGCCACAGGGGCGGGGATCGGCTGCTCCATAGGGGCGGGGACGGACGGCTCCGCCACGGGGGCGGCAGGGGCGGCGGAAGCACCCGCACGGACAGCCGCCTCCAGCACGTCCAGACGGTGGGTCAGCGCCGCGGCACTGCCGTCCAGACGGGGATCGCACAGCCGCAGCACCGCCATCTCCATCTCCACCCGACGGGAAACCCCGCCACGCAGACGGTCTAGGGCGTTCTGCAGCACTTCCATCATATGCAGAATGGTGGGCAGACCCAGCTTCTGCGCCGCCGCACCCATCCGTGCCAGTTCATCGGGGGAGGCAATCACCAGTTCCCCCGCATCCCGCACACTGTGCAGGATCATCAAATTCCGCAGATAGGTCACCCACTCGGCGCACAGCCGCTCCATATCCTTGGCGGAGCGGTACAGACGATCCACCAGCGCCAGTGCGGCGGCGGCATCCTGCCGTGCTACGCAGTCGGTGAGTTCGGCCAAAGTGTCCTGCCCCGCCATACCGGTGACGCCGGTGACGGTATCCATGGTGATGGTGTGGGACACCGAGGCGCACTGATCCAGCAGGGACAGGGCGTCGCGCAGGGCGCCGTCCGCCAGACGGGCCAGCAGCATCGCCGCATCCTCGGTGACGGTCAAACCCTCCTGCTCCGCCACGTAGTGGATGCGGGCGGCGATATCCTCGGGGCGGATGCGCCCGAAATCAAACCGCTGGCAACGGGACAGGATGGTGGCGGGCAATTTGTGCACCTCGGTGGTGGCGAGGATGAAGATCACGTGGGCAGGGGGCTCCTCCAGGGTCTTCAGCAGGGCGTTGAAGGCGCCGGCGGAGAGCATATGCACCTCGTCGATGATGTATACACGATATTTACCGGACACGGGGGTGAAGGCGACCTCATCCCGCAGGTCACGGATGGAATCCACGCCGTTGTTGGAGGCGGCGTCGATCTCCGCCACGTCCAGCACCGAGCCGTCGTCGATGCCGCGGCAGACAGCGCACTCATTGCAGGGGTCGCCGTCTACGGGATGGGCGCAGTTGACCGCCTTAGCCAGAATCTTGGCGCAGGTGGTCTTACCCGTGCCACGACAGCCGGTGAACAGATAGGCGTGGGACAGACGCCCGGTTTTCAGTTCGTTTTTCAGCGCGGTGGTCACCGTTTCCTGGCCGCTCACGTCCGAAAAGGTGCGGGGGCGCCATTTGCGGTATAATGCCTGATACACACGCTCATCTCCTTTACTTTTGAGTCGTTTCCCTCACAGGAAAAGCAACACCGTACTCTCTCGGGCATACGGACAAGCGGGTTGACTGCGGCACACGGACATCGACCGCTTAATGCTGCTCGGTTCCCCGCCTGACATGGTTCACGGCGCACCGTCGCACAGGACCCGCCTGCCCGTATGCCCCAAAGGGTACGGTGTTTTCAGTTATCCTATATAGTATACTATATTGCGGAAAATAAATCAACTGGTTTTTGCGGTTTTTGTCCGGAATAAGCCAAAAGGGACTGTCCGTATGGACAGTCCCTTTTTATTCTCGTCCCAGCAGGGTGTCGGTGGTGCACTCCAATATATCCGCCAGATCGCACAGAATCTCCAACGGCGGATTCACGTCCTCTCGCTCGTATTTTGTGTAGGTGGTGCGGTGAATGGACAACCGTTTCGCCATTTTGTCCTGCGTCCATCCCTTTTTCTTCCGCAGTTGCCGCAATCGCTCCCCAAGATCTTTCATCATTTTCCTCCGATATGGGGGTTATATCCCCTTAATATTGAGGATTATAACCCCCATAATAAACTTTGTCAAGGAGGGTTATTATGATTCGTTTTGATAAGCTATGGGAGACGATGCAAGCCGAGGGAATCTCTACCTATTATCTGCGGGAGAAGGCCGGCATTGATAACAAAACCATACGGCGGCTAAAAGCCAATGAAAATATGGAAACCAAAACATTGGATAAACTCTGCAGTGTTTTGGAGTGCCGATTGGAAGACATCGCAGAATATGTTCCGGAATAAGCCAAAAGGGACTGTCCGTAAGTGTCGTACACTAAAGGACAGTAAAAAAAGGAAGCACGAAAATTTCGTGCTTCCTTTAATTTTGTCTTATACCGCAACAAGCAGGGAAAATGTACGGCACATTTTCCACTTGTTAGGAGAACCTAAAACCCTTTTATCTATCTAACAAATGTTTTATTCTCTAATAACTTCTGCTCGTCTAAATGAAATTTCTAAATGTTTTGTTTTACATTTAGCAGTATCAAATTTCAAATCTAACAAATAGTGGTCGCCTTTCGTTACTATTTCATCTGATAACCACCAACCACCATTTAGTAAACTTATATCAAAATCACTTGTTTTAATTTTATAATTATAAAAGCAAATTTCTGTTATATCCGCCTCAAACAAAGCGCCATCGCAATCGATTTTTAGTATTAGGCAATTGTCCGTCGGATTCCAACCCGATTCTTTTTTTGTTGCTGAAATGATATTAGCATCGTGAAGTCCGTGCTTCCAATACCACTTGGGCAAACTATTTTGAGTTTGTTTCATTAGAATCACCTCGCGACCCAATTATACTATAGTTGCTCACTTTGTTCAAGTTTTATTCGCCCTTAAACTGCTAAAGGCGAATAAAACAGGCTTTGTATCCTTACGGGTACAACGCCTATGGACAGTCCCTTTTTATTCTCGTCCCAGCAGGGTGTCGGTGGTGCACTCCAATATGTCCGCCAGATCGCATAGAATCTCTAACGGCGGATTCACGTCCTCTCGCTCGTATTTTGTGTAGGTGGTGCGGTGAATGGACAACCGCCTCGCCATTTTGTCCTGCGTCCATCCCTTTTTCTTCCGCAGTTGCCGCAGTCGCTCCCTAAGACCTTTCATCATTTTCCTCCTGCCATCATTCTATACAGCTATTTTAGGTCAGTTTCACCCTAATGTCAATAGGTCAATTTGCCATAATAGAGTTGGGTGATAAATATGAGTAGATTGCGTGAGCTGAGAAAAGAAAAAGGATTCAGCCAAACGAAAATGCAAATGCTGACCGGTATTGATCAAAGTGATTATTCAAAATTGGAAACGGGAAAACGACTTTTCACCTTCAGCCAATGTATGCGGATTGCACAGGCACTCAACACCAGTATGGACTATCTGGCCGGCCTGACCGACGAAAAGAAACCCTATCCGCCCGCACAGAAGTGATTGCCGTCCGTAAAGACATCGCAGAATATGTTCCGGAATAAGCCAAAAGGGACTGTCCGTATGGACAGTCCCTTTTTCGTGATGATGATTAGGCGTTAGCCTTCTTGGCGAGGGCAGCCTTCTTACGGGCCGCAGTGTTCTTGTGCAGCAGACCCTTAGCAACAGCCTGGTCGATCTTCTTCTGGGCCAGACGGACGGCCTCGACGGTGTTCTCACCGGAAGCGATGGCGGCGTTGGCCTTCTTGATCTCGGTCTTCAGCGCAGTACGGTTCGCCTTGTTACGGGCGGTCTTAACAGCGATGACCTTGACACGCTTTTTAGCGGATTTAATGTTAGGCATAGTTGCACCTCCTATCAATTATAGTAATCACGCACAGAATATATTAGCACCTTTGTTTGGAAAATGCAACATAAATTTTTGAAAAACCTTGATTTTTACCGCATTTGACCAGTTTTTCGGGCAAAATAACCCCAAAAGGAGGGCGATTTATATGAATTTTCGCACCGATCTGGCGGTAGAGGCGGCCACGCCCTGCCCCCTGGGGCAGGAGGACGTGGCACGGGAACAGCGGGAGACCCGTGGGGTGTCCGTCACCCACATCCGCGTTCTGACCCCCCGCGGAGAGGCGGCGGTGGGCAAGCCGCGGGGGCGGTACATCACCGTCACCCTACCGCCCCTGACGGATGAGGAGCGCGCCCTCGCCCGCCACGCCGCCGTCATCGGAGAGGAATTGCGGCGGATGCTGCCCCCCGAGGGCACCATCCTGGTGGTGGGGCTGGGCAACCGCACCGTCACCCCCGATGCGCTGGGGCCCTCGGTGGCGGGGATGGTGCTGGCCACCCGCCACATACAGGGGGAATTCGCCCGCACGGCGGGGCTGACCGACCTGCGCCCTGTGGCGGTGGTGGCGCCGGGGGTGCTGGGGCAGACCGGCACCGAGAGCAGCGAGCTGGTGCGGGGTGTGTGTCGGGAGATCCGCCCCGCCGCCGTGGTGGTGGTGGACGCACTGGCCGCCCGCAGCACAAAGCGGTTGGGCTGCACGGTGCAGCTGTGCGATACCGGCATCTCCCCCGGCAGTGGGGTGGGCAACAACCGCCGCCCGCTGAATCGGGAGGTGCTGGGGGTGCCGGTGATCGGGATGGGTGTACCCACGGTGGTGGACGCCGCCACCCTGGCACGGGAGCTGACCGGCAAGCAGGCGGCACCCACCGATCCCCCTATGATGGTGACCCCACGGGAGATCGACGTGATGATCGGGCGGGCGGCACGCCTCCTGGCGATGAGCATTCACGCCGCGCTCCAACCGGAGTACTCCCCAATGGAATTGGTTGAGGTGGCACGGGGGATGTAGAAACGAGCGATCATTCGCCGAGGTCTGTAAATGCGATATCTTCTACGCTCCGTGCAACAAAAAACTCCCTCAGTCAGCCTAATGGCTGACAGCTCCCTCAAAGAGGGAGCCTACGCTTCATATAAGCAACCGCTAAAACCAGCCGTAGCCTCCCTCTTTGAGGGAGGTGGCATTTGCGGCTGCAAATGACGGAGGGAGTAAAAAGTCCGAGGCAACATACGTTTCCTCGGACTTTACTTTATTTCCAATCGGTTTTTGCATAAAACGGCTGCAATATCTGATTCGGTTCGATATTCAGAATGTGGCAAAAACAAGCCAACTCGTAATCAGTGACGATGCGGCTGTTGCTTTCAATCTTGCTGATCATCTGCTGATCCATATTCACACCCAGCACCTGCATTTTAGCGGCCACCTGCTGTTGGGTCAAATGATTTTGCACTCGATACAACCGCAACGTTTCTGCAATAACGTTTTTACGGTCACTAAATGTAATCTTTTTCATTCACATCACGCCAATACAACGTATTTTACTTGACATTAGCATATATTTTGTCATAAAATACGTTACATAAACGTAAAGGAGAGGATGTTATGCGATTTTGCAAAGCCTGCGTGACGGTGGCAGAAGGAATCGAACAGCAAATGACACAGGAAAATCAAATGCTCCTAATGGAAACGCCCTATCCTGAATTGTGGAAATATCACTTTACCGTCGGTATGTGGATCCGAAACCACTGTCTGGATGAAAAAGAGTATCTGTACCAAGCATTCCGGGTGTTAGGATTTGAAACGAAAGATGATATGTCTTTATTTTTGATAGAATTCACACAACGGTATTTGTTATTAAAACAAGCGGATATGCTATAAAAAGTCCGAGGCAACAGTCGTTACCTCGGACTTTTTGTTTTGTTCTATTGAGAGTTGCCTCTAATGACGGAGTGCATTTGCGGGAGAAGGTCGCGTTAGCGACGTTCTCGCGGAGGCGGTAACGAAATGAGCGGTCTGTACAAACGCCATTCCGCCTCATTCATCATCCAGCTTCAGCACCGCCATAAAGGCCTCCTGGGGCACCTCTACGCTACCCAGCTGGCGCATCCGCTTTTTACCCTCTTTCTGCTTCTCCAGCAGCTTCTTTTTTCGGGTGATATCGCCGCCGTAGCACTTAGCCAGCACGTCCTTACGCATGGCACGCACCGTCTCGCGGGCGATGATCTTGCCGCCGATGGCGGCCTGCACCGGCACCTCGAACAGCTGGCGGGGGATGTTGTCCTTCAGCTTCTCGCACATCTTGCGGGCGCGGGAATAGGCATTGCCGCTGAACAGAATAAAAGACAGAGCGTCCACCATCTCGCCGTTGAGCAGGATATCCAGCTTCACCAGATCACTCTTGACGTAGCCCTTCAGCTCGTAGTCAAAGCTGGCATATCCCTTGGTACGGCTCTTCAACGCATCGAAAAAGTCGTACACGATCTCGTTGAGCGGCAACTCATAGTGGATATCCACGCGGGTGGGATCCAGATATTTCATATCCTTAAATACACCCCGCCGCTCCTGACACAATTCCATAATATTGCCCACGTAGTCGTTGGGGGCAAAGATATGTGCCTCGGCAATGGGCTCCTCCGCCATACTGATGGTGGTGGGGTCGGGATAGTTGGTGGGGTTGTCCACCATCATCACGCTGCCATCGGACAGGGTGATGCGGTAGATCACGCTGGGGGCGGTGGTGATCAGATCCAGATTATACTCCCGCTCCAGACGCTCCTGAATGATCTCCATGTGGAGCAGACCCAAGAAGCCGCAACGGAAGCCGAAGCCCAACGCCACCGAGGTCTCCGGCTCAAAGGTCAGAGAGGCATCGTTGAGCTGCAGGCGCTCCAGCGCCTCACGCAGATCCTGATAATGGGCGCCGTCGGCAGGGAACACGCCGCAGAACACCATGGGGTTGACCTTGCGATAGCCGGGCAGGGGCTCTGCCGCAGGCTTGGCGGCGTGGGTGATGGTATCGCCCACACGGGCGTCCCCCACCGTCTTGATGGAGGCGGCCAGATAGCCCACCTGACCTGCCCGCAGCTCTTTGGCGGGCTCCAGACGGCCGGGGCGCATCACGCCCACCTCCACCACGTCAAAGGTGGCGCCGCTGGCCATCATCTTAATGGTATCGCCGGCACGGACCACGCCGTCCACCACACGGAAATACACAATAACACCGCGATAGCTGTCGTAGTAGCTGTCAAAGATCAGCGCCTGCAGGGGCTTGCTGTCATCCCCCGCGGGGGGCGGCAGCTTGACGATGGATTCCAGTACCTCATCGATGCCGATGCCCGCCTTGGCGGAAATATAGGGTGCCTCGGAGGCGTCAATGCCGATGATATCCTCTACCTCGGCGGCCACCCGCTGGGGGTCGGCGGCAGGCAGATCGATCTTATTGATCACCGGCAGGATCTCCAGCCCGTGCTCCACCGCCAGATAGGTGTTGGCCAAGGTCTGGGCCTCTACACCCTGACTGGCGTCCACCACCAGCAGGGCGCCCTCGCAGGCAGCGAGAGAGCGGGATACCTCGTAGTTAAAGTCCACGTGACCGGGGGTATCAATAAGGTTGAGGGTATACTCCTCCCCGTCCTTAGCCGTATACTGGAGGGTGACGGCGTGAGCCTTAATGGTGATGCCCCGCTCCCGCTCCAGATCCATACTGTCCAGAAGTTGCTCCTCCATATCCCGCAGAGCCACCGTGTTGGTCTTTTCCAGCAGACGGTCTGCCAGCGTCGACTTACCGTGGTCAATGTGGGCGATGATGCAGAAATTGCGTATATGTTGTTTGATGTCAGCCATAGTTGACACTCCGTTTCGTGCTTATTAGGGGTAGTATAGCATTTTTTCTCCCCATTGACAAGCAAAACCGTTGAAAACCATCCATAAAGATGCTACAATAAAGAAAACACGCCTCTTCCGTTACGGTTGGGGCATGGATTTCCGTTAATACAAGGAGGAAGATCCTATGATCCGTGTCACTGTATGGAACGAATACACCCACGAGCGCTTGGACTCCGCCATCCGCGCCGTCTATCCCGACGGCATCCACAGCGCCATTGCCACCGCCCTGCAGGAAGAGGACTTTGCGGTTACCACCACCACGCTGTATGACGAGGAGGGAGCCATCCGCCCGGATTGCGGCCTGCCCGCCGCCCTGCTGGAAAACACCGACGTACTGGTCTGGTGGGGGCATTGCTCCCATCAGATGGTGGAGGATTCTGTGGCACAGCAGGTACAGGAGGCCGTACTGCGGGGAATGGGACTGATCGTGCTCCACTCGGGGCATCTGTCCAAACCCTTTACCCGCCTGATGGGCACCTCCTGCACCCTCACCTGGCGGGAGGACGGCGATATGGAGCGTCTGTGGGTGGTGGATCCCGCCCATCCCATCGCCGCCGGCATTGACCGGTATTTCGATCTGCCCCACGAGGAGACCTATGGTGAGCCCTTTGATATCCCCACCCCCGATGAATTGGTATTCATCGGCTGGTTTGAGGGGGGCGAGGTGTTCCGCGCCGGCGGGTGCTGGCGCCGCGGCCTGGGTAAGGTATTTTATTTCCAGCCCGGTCACGAGACCTTCCCCATTTATTACGACAGCCGTGTAGGACAGGTGCTGCGCAACGGCGTGCGCTGGGCGGCGCCTACGGTCCGCGGGGCGGTGCCCAGCTGTCCCAATGTGAGCAAGCCCACGCTGAAATTAGACCTGTAAGGAGAGAAACGCCATGGACTGGACCGAAGTATGCATACGGGTGCCCACCGCCCACACCGACGAGGCGGCGGCCATCGCCAATATGGCGGTGCCCTACGGCATTTATATTGAGGATTACAGCGATCTGGAGCAGGGGGCGCGGGAGATCGCCCGCATCGACCTCATTGACGAGGATCTGCTGGCCCGGGAGCGGGATCATTCCCTGATCCACATCTACATCTCTCCCGAGGATAACCCGCCGGAGGCGGTGGCCTTTCTGCGGGAGCGGCTGACCGCCGTGGGCATCCCCCACGAGGTGGTGAGCCAAACGGTGAACGAGGAGGATTGGGCCAACAACTGGAAGAAGTACTTTAAGCCTCTCCCCGTGGGAGAAAAACTGCTCATCTGCCCCTCGTGGGAGCAGACCGACAACCCCGATGGGCGGGCGGTGCTGTCCATCGACCCGGGTATGGCCTTTGGTACCGGCGGCCACGATACCACCCGCCTGGTGCTGGAAACTCTAGAGAAATACGTCACCCCCGGTTGTGATTTTCTGGACGTGGGTTGCGGCAGCGGTATTCTTTCCATCGCCGCCTGTCTGCTGGGTGCCGGTCGGGCGCTGGGTATTGACATTGACGCTCTGGCGGTAAAGACCGCCATCGAGAACGGCGCGCTCAACGGCCTCACCGCCCCTACGTACGAGATTCGCTTAGGCGACCTCGCCAAAGACGTGGACGGAACATACCCCGTCATCGCCGCCAACATCGTGGCGGATGCCATCATTATGCTTTCTCCCGCTATCCCCGCCCTGTTGGCGGAGGGGGGCGTGTACATCGTATCCGGCATCATCGACACCCGCGAGCAGGACGTGCTGACCGCGCTGGCACAGTGCGGCTTTGCTGTGGTGGAGCGCCGCGAGCACGGCGGCTGGCTTTGTTTGGTGTGTAAGAATGAGGAATGAGGAATGAGGAATGAGCAATGATGCATAACGAGGTGAAAGAGAAAAGTTTGGCTTTTGCCAAGAGGGTTGTGAACGCCTATCGATACCTTTGTGAAGAAAAGAAGGAATACGTTTTATCGAAACAATTTCTTCGCAGTGGCACCAGTATCGGTGCGAATATCACAGAGGCTCAATATGCCAGCAGCAAAAAGGATTTCCTCAACAAGATGTATATTGCTTTAAAAGAATGTGCTGAAACGCTATATTGGATGGAATTGCTGTTTTCTTGTGCGTGTCTTACAGAAAACGAGTACGTATCCTTGCAAACAGATTGCGCAGAACTCCAAAAACTACTGATTGCTATTACAAAATCCACGAAGATCAACCTACAATAAAGCACAATCTCCTCCCATTACTCATTACTCATTACTCATTACTCATTGGAGGTAAACTATGCCCCGATTTTTCATCGATTATACCCCCGCCGTGGGGGGCTCTGCCGTCATCGAGGGGGCGGATGCCCGCCATATTGCGGGTGCCCTGCGCATGACCGTGGGCGAGAGTCTTACCCTCTGCGACGGCGCGGGCACCGACTATGCCTGCACCCTCACCGCCGTAGAGCGGGAGCGGGTCACCCTGTCGGTGGATGCCGCCACCCCCTCCACCGCCGAGCCCACCTTGGCGGTGACCCTGTATATGGGTCTGCCCAAGGGGGATAAAATGGAGCTCATCATCCAGAAATGCGTGGAATTGGGGGTAACCGCTGTGGTGCCCGTGGCCATGAGCCGCAGCATTGTAAAGCTGGACGGCAAGGATGCCGCCAAAAAACAGACCCGCTGGCAAAAGATCGCCGATGAGGCGGCTGGGCAGAGTGGACGGGGCATCCTACCCCGTGTGGAAGCCCCCATTACCTGGAAGCAGGCGCTTGCCCGCTTTGCCGAGGAGAACACCCTGCTGTGCTACGAGGGGGGTGGCGCCCCCATCGGCACGCTGGTCACCCCCGCCGACACCGCTGTTAGTCTGGTGGTGGGCCCTGAGGGGGGCTTTGACCCCGCCGAGGTAGAGGCGGTCACCGCCCACGGCGGACGGATCGCCACGCTGGGCCCCCGCATCCTGCGATGCGAGACCGCCCCCATCGCCGCCCTGGCAGTGCTGATGGAGAAAAGCGGCAATATGGAATAAGAAAAACGGCTGTGTCGGTATGACACAGCCGTTTTTATGCTTTCTTACGCAAAAGTGACGCTCAGAGCGGGGTTTTCGCGGGCGGCATCCACAAAGGTCTCCCAGAAGCCTTGGGTGGGAAAATCCGCCTCCCGCCAGCCCGTCAGAGTGACGTGGGTCTCCTCCAGATCGGTGAGGCAGTCCATCAGGGCATCCAGATTATGCCCATACCAATCGGGGAAGCACAGTGCCGCCGCAATGCGGGCGTGGAGTTCTTTTTTATCGGCACAGCCGCCGCAGGGGATGGTCACGTTCATATCAGCGTTCTCCATACAGCTTGGTAAAGCTTTCGTAGTGGTCGGACGTGTAATAGACGATGCCGCTCTTGGTCCATACCAGCCGCTTGGCACCGCGGCTGGTGCTGCCGTAGGTGTCGATATCGCACTCGTAATAGGTGTAGCCGCTGGGGAGCAGTCCCTCTTTATTGTAGAAGCGGTCGCCGCCCACGCAGAGATAGCGATCCTTGTTATACTGGCTCTTGGTCACGTAGTTTTTGGGCAGCTTGCCATAGATGTGGATGTACAGCGCCACGTCCTCCTTGGAGTCGTAGATGCCGTTTACATCAATGCTGCCACTGGCCGGAGCGCGGGTGGTGGTTGTGGTAACCGTGCCACCCTTGATGGTGTAGGTGGCCTGAAAGAACTCAATGGTGCCGTTATAGTTCTTGATGGTGCCGGTGAGGGTGACGGTCTGTCCCTCCGCCACGTCGGTGGCGCCGACGGGCTTGCAGCGGTAACACAGCAGATCCTTTGCGCCCGTCGTTCCCTGCACACGGATGGTGAAGGTGGCGTTATTATAGCCCGCACTGTACGCCTCACGGACGCTGACCACCGTGCCGGTGAGGGTGGCCTGCAGGGTCTGACTACCGGTGAGGGCAAAGGCCTTGTCCACCAGCTGCTGCTCCGCACTGGGTGCGGCGGCGGTGGTGGTGGGCAGGCGGATAATGGTCGTGGAGATGGGCTTTCGGGTGGTCGTGCCCACCTGCCCGCCGCCGTTGGGTTTAGCGGTGGTCGTGGTACCTGCCTGCCCGCCGCCGTTGGGCTTAGCGGTGGTCGTGGTACCCGCCTGCCCGCCGCCGTTTTGGACGGTGGTATCGGCGGTCTGACCGCCGTCAGCAGAATCGCCGCCGTCAGCAGAATCACTGTTGCCGACGGAATCGCCGCCGTTATTATCTATAATAGGTTGTCCACCGTTTTGGGTGGTTGTGGTGCTTTGGGATACCCCTGCATCCCCGTCGGATACCGCCGGCAGATCCAAAGGAACACAGCCCACCAGATTCAGCAGTAATAATAGGGTAAGCAGTAAGGAAGCCAATCGTTTCATCGTTCTTCTCCGTTACGTTTATTTTTGTTTGTCACTCTACCCTAACAGAATAGCACATTTTTCGGCAATAGTAAACCCCCGTTTTACCAGAAAATCCGAGGCAACGCACGTTACCTCGGATTTTCCCACTTCTCATTTCTCATTGCTCATTCTTTACTTGCCTACGCAGAAGTCGGCAAAGACACGGTCCACCACCGCCTCAGTGGCTCTCTCGCCGGTCAGCTCCAAAATGGCGTTGATGGCGCCGTCCACGCTCACCGACACCGCATCCAGCGTCAGCCCGCTCTCCAGAGCGGCGGCGGCCTCCTCCAGACAGGTCAGCGCCGTGGCGGCGCACTGCCGCTGACGCTCGGTGGTAAGCACCGGCTGGGCGGCATCCAGCCGCCCCACGCCCGTGGCCTCAGCCACGGCGGCGGTGAGAACATCCACCCCCGTGCCATCCTTTGCCGACAGGGTCACCACCCACGCAAATCGCTCCTGCAGCCACGGTAGTGCCGCCCGCAGGGGCTTGTCCGCCTTATTCACCACCGCAATGGCAGTGCGCCCCGCAAGTCTTTGTGCCAGCGCCATATCCTCGGCGGTCAGGGGGGCGGTGCCGTCAAACACCGCCAGCACCAGCGCCGCCTGCTCCATACGGCGGCGGGCCAATTCCACCCCCACCGATTCCACCGTATCGCCGGTGTCCCGAATGCCGGCGGTATCCGCCAGCCGCAGGGTCACGTCCCCCAGCCGCACGGTCTCCTCCACCACGTCGCGGGTGGTGCCGGCAATATCCGTGACGATGCTGCGGCTGTATCCCGCCAAACAGTTCATCAGGGTGGATTTGCCCACGTTGGGGCTGCCCACGATGGCGGTATCGATGCCCTCGCGGAGCACCCGCCCCGCATCAAAGGTGGCCAGCAGCCCCCGCACCCCTGCGGCGGCCTGCGCCACCGTGGCGGTGAGGGCATCGGCGCTCAATTCCGGAATGTCCTCGTCGGGATAGTCGATATAGGCGCCGAACTGCGCCGCCACCCCCAGCAGGCTCTCCTTGACCTCCGCCAGACGGCGATAGACGGCGCCCTCGCGGGCGGCGAGAGCGGTGCGGGCGGCCAGCTGTCCGTCGGCGGCGATCAGACCCATCACGCTCTCTGCCTGGGTCAGGTCCATTTTTCCGTTCAAAAAGGCGCGGCGGGTGAACTCCCCCGGTCCCGCGGGGCGGGCGCCGGCGCTCAAGCAGGAACGGAGCACCCGCTGCAGCAGATACAGACCGCCGTGGCAGGATAATTCCACCACGTCCTCGCCGGTATAGCTGCGGGGGGCGCGGAACACCAGCGCCACGCAATCGTCAATATCCCCCGCGGCATCAAACACGTGGCCGTAGGCGGCGGTATAGCCCGCCAGCCTGTCCGCCGTCTTGGCAGGGTCGGCGGGGCGGAACACCTGCGCCGCCACAGAGATCGCCTCTGCGCCGGACAGGCGCACCACACCCAGACCCGCCGCACCCGCCGGGGTGGATATGGCCGCAATGGTGGTATTCATCAGTACCGCCTCCTTTTGGGGGAATCTGCCGCCGTGGGCGGCAGGTTGGTTACCCACCCATTTTACAGGATGCGGCTCGGTTTGTCAATCCAGCAGCGCCGCTAACGTCCGCCCCAAGATCTGCCCCGCATACACCGCCTCCTCCACGGTGTTGCCCTCACTGCCCACCTCCACCAGCACCCATCCCGGAGACAAATGCTGGTTATAACGGCTGGCCACCGTGTTCAGTGGACGCATCAGGTCGGGGGATACCCCGCACAGCGCCTGCTGCAGGTGGGTGGAAAGGGTCAGATTTTTCTGCCAATGGGGGTGGGGCAGGGCATCGGTGGTCACCACCCCGGTGATAAGCATCATCTGAGCGGCCTTTTTACCCTCCACGGTGGCGGTGGGCTTGACAATGGTGGTATCCCCCTCCATCACCGCATCGCGATGGAGATCCAGCACCACTTGGATGGTGGGATATTTCTCTAAATAATCCCGCGCGGTGGCGGCGGAACGGTTGTATGCACCGGAATAGACGGGATTGTCGTGGACGGTGGTATCGTGAATGGCGGCGATCCCCGCCGCCTCCAGCGCCAGCCGCACCGCCTCGCCCACGGCGCAGACGTTTTTGGTGTGGTCCTTGGTGCGGTTGCGGTCACCGCTGTTATAATAGCCGGCATCGTAGGTCATATATCCCTCGGTGGTGTGGGTGTGCAGGATCAGCACCTGGGGCTCCTTGGTCTGCGCCCACCCAAAGGGGAGCTCCTGCCCCAAAGCGGCGGCAATGTCCACCGCCTTGCCGGATCGGTTGACGGTGGCGATGCCGGTATCCAGCGTGTTGCCGGTGTCCATCTTTTTCTCCACCACCTTGCCCCCGTCCCCCTTATTACCGGGGGGCGCGATCATGGTGATGGGGGGTGTGGCCGCCGGCGGGGCGGCGGTGGGCACATCCACCTGCGTGGTATCCCCCCGCTCTCCCAAGGAATCTCCCTCGGGGGCGAAGGCAACGGGGGGCGTCACCGTCTGGACGGTGCCCGCAAACAGCCGCTTTTCCAGCAGAGCCACTGCCTGCTCCGGACGGCGCAGGGAAATGGCCACCAGCGCGGCAGAGCGCCCCATTTGCCCCCAGTTGACGGGGGCAATCAGCGCCACCGCCGCCACCAGCACCGTCACGGCGAACATCCCCGCCCGCCGGAGAAATTGACGTTTTTCTTTCCGTTTGTTCATACGATCACCCATGGTATGTGTATGAAACGGAATGAGAAATTATGAATGAGCAATGGGGTGTTGTCGGGGGCAAAACAAAGAAAAAAGACCACACCCCGCGGGTGTGGTCTTTTCTTTGTTACGGTTCCAAATTATTCTCTTTGAAAAGAGGCGATTGGAAAAACTCGTCCAATCCCACGTCTAACCCTTGACACATCTCGTGCAGAATACGAAGCTTGACAGAATCATACGCACAATTAACCACATTGCCTATGGTGGATTTCGGCACGCCACTACGGATATGTAGTTGATACAAGGTCATTTTGCGCTCAGATAACAACTCACGCAAGCGTTGACTAATTGCTTGATTCAATTCCATATCCGTCACCACCGTTCCTTTTTTCTTCAGTATATGCGAAAAATTAAAGAAAATAGTCCCTGTGGCTGTACTAATATGAAGTTTTGTGTTATACTTGCTTGTGCCGATAAAAACAATTCTTAGTGACAGAACGGGAGGGAAACGTATGCCGTTTTATGCGGCGTGTGTTCGCGTAGCGGAGCAAATTGAGGATATATTGTCCAATGAACAGCGAGAAATTTTTAACGAGACCGAATATAAAGATCTTTTTCTATATCATTTTTCATTGGGCTTGTGGATTCGAAATCATTGTTTGAAAAAAGGGGATTATTTGTACCGCGCGTTACAGACAATAGGCTGCCGCGACACGGATTCTATGTCTATGTTCTTATTGGAATTCAT
The DNA here is from genome assembly GCA_045539375.1 of Acutalibacteraceae bacterium. Lineage (GTDB taxonomy): Bacteria > Bacillota > Clostridia > Oscillospirales > Acutalibacteraceae > UBA5905. Next base: position 72,868 of record JAZQFG010000017.1, read on the forward strand.
CCAACAGTACTTAAAGTTACAAGGCACAACTGATGTAATCATTCGTTAGCAACGCGCGGCGGGCGTGGGCGCTCATAATTCCTGCAAACCGCCAGCCCCGTTGCGCCCACCACGAGAATGGCTGCCGCCATTCTCCCGCGCCTCTGCGGATACATCCGGCCGCCCGCATAAGAAAAACACCCACACCAAACGGTGTGGGTGTTTTGCATAACCAATAAGTTTGTACGCTCTTCGTAAAATCAGCGCTTGGAGAACTGAGGTGCACGACGGGCGGCCTTCAGACCGTACTTCTTACGCTCCTTCATACGAGGATCGCGGGTCAGGAAACCGGCCTTCTTCAGAGCAGAACGCAGGTTCTCGCTGTCATACTGCAGCAGAGCACGGGCAATGCCGTGACGGATGGCGCCGGCCTGGCCGGTAACACCGCCGCCGGCAACGCGGCACTCGATGTCAAACTTCTCGGTGGTCTCGGTCAGGTTCAGAGGCTGACGCACGATCAGCTTCAGGGTCTCAAGACCGAAATAGTCGTCGATGTCACGACCGTTGATGGTCACCTTGCCGGTGCCCTGGTACAGGCGAACGCGAGCCACAGAGGACTTACGGCGACCGGTGCCATAGAAAAAGGGTCTGGTATTGTAATCCATAGTCGTTGTCCTCCTTAATTACAGCTCGAACACTTCAGGCTTCTGGGAAGCGTGAGGATGCTCAGCACCGGCAAAGCAGTGCAGGCGGGTCTCAGCAGCCCGGCCGATGTGGTTGTTGGGGATCATACCGCAGACAGCCAGCTCCATCGCCTTGGTGGGGCGCTGAGCCATCAGGGTAGAATACTTGGTGGTCTTCAGGTTGCCGATCCAGCCGGTGTGGCGCTGCCACTTCTTCTGCTCCAGCTTCTTGCCGGTCAGAACAGCCTCGGCGCAGTTGATGATGATGACGTTGTCACCGCAGTCAACGTGGGGGGTGAAGGTGGGCTTGTGCTTGCCGCGCAGCAGAACAGCGGCCTCGGCAGCCACACGACCCAGGGGTTTACCGGCGGCGTCGATAACGTACCACTTACGCTCGACCTGACCGGCTTTAGCCATAAAAGTCATAGTTGTTTCCTCCTATAATTGTGTGGGGGACCCGCAAGCGGCCCCGTGTGGGTGCGGTCCTTTGGGTTAAGGCGGACCGTCTTCGTCTTCACGAACGCGACTTATAATACCATACGGAAATAACCCTGTCAACCCCTAAATCCCCGAATTTTTAATTTACAGCCCTCGTTCTCTCGATTTCTCGCGTTTTTACGCCGTTTTGCTCTGTTTCTCGTTTTTCATTCCATTTTTCAAAAAAGGCCAAAACCCCAGTAATACCAAGGGATTGTGCACTTTTTCGACAATGGACCACTATATCTTGTGGGTAGTAAAAACAGCCCCGAAAGCGGCTGAAAAAACTGCGAAAAAATACAAAAAAATACGACCCGATGCCGAAAAAATCGGCATCGGGTCAATGAAAATCCTGCTGGCGTCCGAGCCGCTTAGGCGGCGGGCATCGGATTGGCAGGCACCTGCAGGCGCTCCAGGGCCTCCTCACGCTCGGCCCCCGTCAAGGTGGTGCTGATGCGGATGATCTCCCAGAACTTCTCACTGTTACTGATGGCGGCAAATTTCATGATTTATCCCTCCGTTTTGTAGTATTAGGCTCTTGCCTTGGTTATAGTATAGCCTAACCATTGTCCCATAATACGGACAGTGCAAAGAGGGTGAAAAAACGCCCCGCATCCCTGTGAATGCGGGGCGTTGAGAATTATTTCAGTTCCACGTCCCAGCCATTGAGATACTGCTGGAGCAGAAGGATATCCGCCGTGCTCAGCTTGCCGTTGCCGTCCACGTCGGCATGATCCTCGTCGACGATCACATTCCAGCCGTTCAGATACCGCAGCAGCAGCACCAGATCCTTGTTGTTCTGCTTGCCGTCGCTGTTCACGTCGCCGGGCAACTGGGTGGGGGTGGGGATCACGGTCACAGAGCCGGAGCGAACGGCAAAGGGCACGCTCTCCCACGCCGCGTTATAGACGTCCAGAGGGTCATAGCTCAGCTCCACCGCCGCCACGGTAGCTTTGGTGGTATTCTTGACGGTAAACACCAGCTGTGCCAGCACGCCGTCCTCGCTGTTATTGCCGTCCTCGCCCACCCACAGAATGGTCACCGACTGCGGGTCGGAGGCAAGGATCTCAACGGCGCCGAAATCCACGCCGCTGACATCGGACAGCGCCAGCACCGCCCCGTCAAAGCGGAGGGTGACGGCAGCCGCGGCAATGCCGGGGTTATTCTCTACACGCACCGTCAGTGCAACGGTGCTGCCGGCATCGGCCTGTTCACTGCTCACTGCAAAGCAAGGCTCCTCCGGCTCCGCAGGCTGATCGGGGACGGCGGCGCAATGCCAGGTCGCCCGCTGCAGCGGCAGATTCCCCGCCGCAATCTCTACGGCCTGCTGCTGTGCCTCTGTACCGGCATAATACACGTCGGTCAGACTGTCACAGCCGAAAAAGGCGGCCTCAGCCACCGTTTCCACCGTGATCGGCAGGGTGAGGGTGGTCAATCCGCCGCAGGCGGACAGTGCCTTTTCCCCGATGGCGGTAACCCCCACGGGGAGGGTCAGGGCGGTCAGCGCCCCACAACCGTAAAACACGTCATTGTTCAGGCGGGTCACGGCGGCAGGAAGGGTCACCTGCGCCAGCGCCGTACAGCCGGCAAAGGCGGCATCCCCCACGGTATGTGCCCCATCAGGGATGGCCACAGCTGTCAGCGCCGTGCAATTCTGAAAGGCGCAATCGTCAATCACCCGCAGTGCTTCTCCAAAAGTGACCTGCGCCAAAGAGGTACAGCCGTCAAAGGCCCAGCCCTCCACCATCGCCACCGTCTCGGGCAGGGTGACCGCGGTCAGCGCGGTGCAGTAGCGAAAGGCGCCGATGCCGATATTGGTCACCCGATCGCCAAACTCCACCGCCGCCAAGGCGCCGCAATGCTCAAAGGCCCAATCGCCGATCACCGAGAGGGCGTCCGGCAGGCGGATCGTCGTCAGGCTCTCACAACCTGAGAAAGCCCATTCCCCCATAGAGCTCAGCCCCGCAGGCAGAGCCACGCTGACCAAGGCCGTGCAATCGGAAAAGGCGCCGTCCCCGATGGTGGACAGCCCCGCAGGCAACACCAGCCCCGTCAGCAAAGTACACTCGGCAAAGGCCTCATCCTCGATGGCTACCACGGGACAGCCGCCCAGCAGGGTGGGCACCGTCACGTTGCCGGCAAGCTTTTTGTCCGCCGCAACGATGGTGGCCTTGCCCTCCTCGGTGGTATAGGTGTAATACAGATGGCTCTCGGGGGTGGCGGGGATCTCATCATAATGCCAGGTGGCGTTCAGCAGCTCGGTATTGGGACTCTGAATGGCCATCGCCCCCCGATCCGTCTCTAAGCCGCCGTAATACACGTCGGTCAGCGCCACACAGCCGGTAAAGGCGGTGACCCCCACCGTCTTGAGGGAGGCGGGCAGGGTGATCTCGGTCAGGGCGGCACAGCCGGAAAAGGCCGCAACAGGAATCTCCTTGATGCTCTCGGGCAGCACCACGCTCTCCAGCGCCGTACAGCCGGAGAAGGCGGCCACGCCCAGTGCGGTAATGCCCTCCGTCACGGTGAGCGCCGTGATGCCGCCACAGCCGGCAAAGGCGGAATCCCCAATGGCTACCACGGGGAAGCCACCCAAAAAGGAAGGCACGGTCACGGCACCGATCAGCGACGGATCCACCGCCGTAATGGTGGCCGTATTATAGGACACGGCGTAGGTATAATACGCCGCCTCCTCGGATTCATTCCAGTCCAGCACGTCATCGTTAAACTGGCCGAACACAGAGAGCGGCATAGCCAGCAGCCCCATGAGCACAGCCGTAACGGTCAGCAAAACGCCGATTGTCGATAACGCTCGTTTCATACCATACACCTCAACGGTTTTTGTAACGTGTACATTACTAAGATGGATACTAATACACAGTACAAGTTTACCTTCTTTTATAACGTCTGTCAACCCTACGAAAAACCCCGCACTCAAAGGAGTGCGGGGTCAATCATTCTGATTATGACCGCTGTGCGCGGTAGGTGGTGGCGTCAATGGCGCCGTATACCACCGTTTCTTTTCCTTGATACTGCACCACGTAATAGGGGCGGGCGTAGACGATCCGCTCGGTGGCACGGTCGGGGATGTGCAGGATCCGCACTGCATAGGTGCAGGCGGTATCCGTGACGTCACACAGCTGCGCCGCCACCGCGTTGGTCACGCCGGCAGCGCCCAACACCATCCTGCCCCCATCATTGCCGATGGTGGTATCGGCAGTCAGCAGGGCGCCCATACGCAACAGCGGGCACGCCGTGCCCTGATACTGTACACGGGCGGCGGTCAGCACACCGTTGCCACGGCGATCCGTCTGAACCCCCTGTGCGGGGATGGAAAAGCGAAAGGCGAGGCCACGGTCGGCATCGTCCGCCTCGGTGACGCTGTGGCGGGGCTTATCCGCCGCGGCAGAGCCGCCGGATACGGTCACGCCACCCGCCGCGGTGGCAAAGGTGACGTTCTCCCAGGCGCTGTTAAGCACATCGCCCGGCTGGTAGGAAACGGTAATGGGGCTGGCGCCGGAGGGGGCGCCGGAACGGATGCGGAAGGTCATCTTGACCAGCACGCCATTGGTAGTATTATCGGGATGCACGCCGTCCACCCAGGTGGTGATCAGCGGATTTTTGGTCAGCGGGCCAAAGGTGATGCCCGACAGATCCTGCCCCACAGCATCGGTCAATTCCAGCACCGCCGCATCATAGGCGATAAACAGCCGCAGACCGATGATACCGGGATTATGCTCGGTGGAAACCGTCACGGTGACGGTATCTCCGGGTTTACCCTGGGCGGTACTGACCCGAAAGGTGGGTGTCCCCGCCCCGTGGGCGGAAAGGGGCAGTGCCGCCAGCAGCACCGCCGTAAACAAGCACAGACATACTGCCCGTCGGAGAGTCTTTGTCATTATTTCAGCTCCACATCCCAGCCGTTAAGATACTGCTGTAGCAGGGCAACATCCTTCATCCCTGGTTTGCCGTCGCCGTCCACGTCGGCGGCATCCACGTTGATCATCACCTTCCAGCCGTTGAGGAAGCGGATGAGCAGGACCAGATCTCGGTTGTTCCTCTCCCCATCATCGTTCACATCGCCGGGGATCACGATGATACGCTCGGCACCGCACACGTTGCAGGTGGCGTCATAGTCGTCGTCATAGGTATGCGCGCCGGTGGCGGGGTGGCTTTCTGTATAGCTGTCGCCACAGACGGGGCAGGTATACACGGTCTTACCCTCTGCGCCGCAGGTAGCGTCGGTGGTTACTCCCTCATAGGGATGAGGGGCGACCTCACGGACAGCACCGCACTTGTTACAATCGGTGTCGCAGGCGTTATCATAGGTGTGGTCGCAGCCCCAATCCAGTTCGCTATCGTTAAAAACAGCGCTGACCGGCACGCAGGCAGCCTGCACCAGTAACAACGTTACCAACAGCAAAGAAAGATATTTTCTCATATTGGTTGCTCCTTTCCGTTTGGCAAAATTCACTCATATATAGTTTACCTTGTTTTATAAAGTGTGTCAAGTCGGCAAAAAAAGCCCTATGCCAAACGGCATAGGGCTTTTATATACCTACTTACAGTAGTTCTACATCCCAACCGCTGAGATAACGCTGAACGGTAACCAGATCCCGCATGGATACCTCACCGTCATCATCGACATCCGCGGCAGACAGGTCAATTTCTACATCCCAACCACTGAGATAACGCTGAATGGTAACCAGATCCCGCATGGATACCTCACCGTCGCCATCCACGTCACCGGGGATGTGATCGGGCTCTTTGACAACAAGGGTCACGGTGCCGGTGGTGCAGGTAAACTCTACGTTCTCCAGATCATAATCAAATACGTCATCGGGATCGTAACCTACGGAAACGGCGGTGGTACCGGCAGCGACGCCATCCTTAACACGGAAGGTCAGGTTGGCAACAGTGCCGTTATTTTTATTATTCTGACCCAGAGCATCCACCCAGTTGATCGTAAAGGGAACCTTCTCCACAGGGCCAAAAGACAGGGCAGGAACCTCGCCCCCAACCGAGCCGAAATCGGCGGCAACGGCAGAGACCAGCTCCAACACGGCGGCGTCATAGGAAACTGCCAGCTTCATGGAAATGATGCCGGGGTTATTTTCCAAAGAAACGGGGATGGTAAACTCCTCGCCGACGATGGCCTCAGCATCACCCACAATGAATTTACCCATCTGGTTGCCCCAATCCAATTCTTCGTCATTGAAGAGGTCATCGGAATTCTCAACATCCAGGGTCGCGGCAGTTACCATCTGGCAGGTTCCACATACCAGCATCAGTACCGCCAGCAACAAAGCCAGTACCTTTTTCATAAAAACACGCTCCTTATCTTTATGTACAGAAAAAACACTACTACATAATCATTTTTATTATAGCCTACAAACAGGAGGTTGTCAATCGGTTTTTGCTTTATAATAGAATGAAAGGCTTTTTGTTTCAATACCGAAAACATCGCTGCCCATTCTCCCAAGCTCCATCAAACCGTCCGAACACCACAAAAAATCTCCGAAGCATCTCTGCCTCGGGGGTTTTTTTAGTGATTACAGATCAATACGTCCGTACAATGTGGCGTGGGGCGGCATACCGTTTCTTCTTGTCCTGCCCTGCGTTGCCGCCCCCTTGAGAATGGGCGCTGCCCATTCTCCCAAGCTCCAGCAAACCATCCGAACGCCACAAAAAATCCCCGAAGCATCTCTGCCTCGGGGGTTTTTCTCAGTAGTTACAGATCAATACGTCCATACAGAGTGGCGTTCTGTTCCTTCTCCGACTCGGTGCGGATGGGGGCCACGTCCTCTGCCACCGGCAGAGAATAGCTGCGGGACACAAACTCCCGCACGGGACGCTCGGGGGCGGTCACCTGATAGTTGTCGTCACGGCGGGGACGGCGCTCACTGCGCTCGCCACGGTTGCCGCCACGGCCACGGCCGCGACCACGGCGCTCGCCACGGTCATTGCCACGATCCTTGTTGGGATTGTCATCAGAGGGGCCGATCACTACGTGACGGTTGGGGTCGGTGCCCACAGACCAGGAAATCACGCCCTCCATCTCCTGCACGGTGGTATGGATGATGCGGCGCTCGTAGGGGTTCATGGGCTCCAGCGAGTTGCGGCGGCCGGTGCGGGCAGTCTGACCGCCCAGACGGCGGGCCAAGCTGACCAGCGCCTGCTCCCGCTTCTCGCGGTAGTTGCCGATATCCAGCGTCACACGGTAATAACCGCTGTCGGCGCGGTTGGCCACCAGGCTGGTCAGATACTGCAGGGCGTCCAACGTCTCGCCCCGACGGCCGATGATAAAGCCCAGATTCTCGCCATCCAGCACGATGTTGCAATTGTTGTTCTCCTCGGTCACATCGAGGGTGTAATCGGTGACGCCCATAGCGTCCAGCACGCTGCGCAGATAGCTCTCGGCAGCGGCGGCGGCGTTGCCGCCCTTGACGATACCCTTGACGATGGCGGTGGAGCCGCCAAACAGACCCAGCATCTTCTTCTCAGGCTCCTGCAGAACCTCATAGGTGATGGCATCCTCCGCCACACCCAGCTCCTCTGCGATCAGAGCCTTGGCCTCTTCTACGGAAGCGGCCTCCTTGACCAATTCTTTTCTCATTCCTTATTCCTCCTCGCTGACGGGCTCCTCCGGGAGCTCGTCGACTGTTTCTTCCGGCAGCTCAGCAGGAGTGGCTGGGGTAGCCGCCGATTTTTTCTGTGTGATATCGCCTTTGGCACGGGCGCGGGCCTTGTTCTCTTCCTCTTGCCACGCGGCCTGCTCGGCTAAGCGGGCGGCCTTCAGCCGCTCCTTGTCCGCCTTTCTCTGGCGGCGGCGCTCGGTATATTCCGCCTCTGCCTGGGCCCGGATCTTCGCCGGATTCCACATAGCGTTCAGCACCACGGTCTGCACCATCGCCAACAGGTTGGAGAAGGTCCAGTACACCGCCACACCCGCCGGCACCGTGAAGGAGAATACCAGGGACATCAGCGGCATCATATACATCATCATATTGGTGGAGCAGCCACCCATCTGCTGCTGCTCGGCGGACATAGACGCCTTGCTGTAATGCATAGACAGCACACTGGATAGGAACGCAGACAAGCCGGAGGCCAGCACGATCAGCCAGGTCCAGTTGGGCATAATGCCGTAGGTGGTGGGCACCTCCAGCAGAGAGCGCCCGAAAATGGAGAACTCGGAGCCGGTCTGCTCGATGGTCTGTACGGTGGCGAGAGCGTCGGTCTCGGACAGCTTGCAGTCGGACACCAGCTTGGCCACCATGGCATCCTGATTGCCGTCGATGAGCTTGCACAGGTACAGCTCACGGTAATAGGATTTCTCATTCTCCATCTGGGTGATCATATTCTTATCGTTTTTGTCGTTCTCATCCAGGGTATCCACCGCCACGGAAATGCAGGCGTTGATGTGCTCCTCGGGCACCTGCTGCATATAAGTCAGCGGCTTATAGATAACGGCGATGATGGAGAACAGCACCAGCATCTGCACCAGCATGGGCAGACAGCCGGCGGTCATCTTGACCCCCTCTTTTTCGTACAGCTCCTGCTGCTTCATCGCCATCTTCTGGCGGTCCTGAGCGTACTTCTTCTGAATCCGCTCCAGACGGGGGGCGAGGCGGGCGCGATCCGCCTGATTCTTCTGGTTATTGATGGACAGAGGGAACAGCAACAGACGGCTGGCCAACGTGAAGATCAGCAGCGCCACGAAATAGCTGTTCACCAGCTGATAGATCCAGTGCATAACCATGCCGAGAGGCTCGGCCAAAATACTGAAAAGACCCATAAATATAACCTCCTGATTCATTTTACTCTGCCCACCGCAGAAAGGAGGTGGAGAGGAAACGGCGGGGCAGAAGAAAACAAAAATTAGTGTTCCCGTTTACGGGAGAATACACGCTCGGGCACGGGGTCGTACCCGCCGCGTCCCCAGGGATTGCACCGCAGCAGCCGCCACAGAGCCAGTGCGGAGCCGATGATGGCGCCGTGGCGCTGCAGCGCCTCGATCGCATAGGCGGAGCAGGTGGGGGTAAAGCGGCAGCACGGCGCTTTATGCGGGGAGATGTGCCGCCGATAGAAGCGAACGAGGGCGATGAGCCAGTTCTTTGGCAGATACCATTGGGTCATGGGGCGATCACGCCCAATTCCTGTAAATGGTGCCGGATCACCGGGGTGAGCTGATGGCTCTTCATCTCCGGGGTGCGGGTGCGAGCCACGAACACGATGTCATAGCCCCCCACCAGCGGGAACAGCGGGCGAAAGCCCTCGCGGATCACCCGACGGGCACGGCTGCGCCGGACGGCACAGCCCACCTTTTTGCCGGTGGTGATGCCGACACGGGGGTACCCCAGCCGATTGGGGCGGACATAGGTGACCAACCCTGCATGCACCTGAGATTTTCCTCGGTAATACAGGGTGCGGAAATCCTTATTCTCACATAGTGTTACCCAAGCCGCCACAGGTGTTCCTCTTTTCCGTGAAAATAATCATGTCTGCGGGAAAGACTGCATCGGCGAGAGATCAACCCCCGCCCTATGGATTTTGTCCAACCGAAAATGGATCAATGGATGGTGAAATCAAGACGAAGCCGCCGCAAAGTTTTCTTTGCGGTCGATGATTTTCGAATGCGGAGATTTTTACGCAACCGAGGCATCAACCGGAGAAAATACTGTATGTATTTCCGAGGATTGTAACGATGGGTACGCGAAAATCCACCATGCGAAAACGGTTTCGGATGGATTGAGCCATCCTTTCAAAATAAAAAAAGCCACGACGGCAACGCCGTACCGTGGCCTCTTTATCAGTGGGTCAGACGCGCGCGGCCCTTAGCTCTTCTGCGAGCCAGCACCTTGCGGCCGTTGGCGGTAGCCATTCTCTTACGGAAACCGTGCTCCATCTTGCGATGACGCTTCTTGGGCTGATATGTACGGAACATTCTCTGCTCCCCCTTTCGATACTTGAGTGGTGCCATGGTCCGTGAATACACACGTCCACAGCCTGACAATGTGATATTATATACTACCTTGTCCGAAAAAGTCAAGGTATTTTTGCGGATATGCGCCGATTTTCCGAGGAATTTTTGCACTCTTGTGGGTGGAATTCCCCTGCACCACAATATATTGTGGAAAAGGTTGGGGAAGTTGGGGAAAAGGCGAGGGCGAACGGGAGATAATTCCTTCGGTACAGGTGGGGGAGGCGGGGTCTCCGCCTCCCTACGGACCCTGCCCGACCCCGCAAGGGGTAGGGCAGGGCGGCGGGCGAAAACGCCCGCTTTTGTTACCTTGTCAAGCCCCAAGGGGTGTGACCCTCCCTTTGAGCCCTGTTTTTTGCCTGTTAAAATGCCCGTAAACGGCGTTTTTGGCGGCATAGGAGATAACGGAGAGCATTTTTCTCGTTTTTTTGCGAAAACGGGGCAAAAAACGAAGAAAAAGCATTGCAAATCTCGCGCGCGTATGTTACAATATTTATATATGGGGAAATTTCCCCTTTTCCCCTTTTCGTCATAAAAAATCGCTGAATTTTTACATACGTGAGGAGTCAAACAACATGGACACCGTAAATCAAATTTGGGATCAAGTGCTGGATTTCATCCGCCGGTCGGATATCAGCCAGATCGCCTATGACGTGTATATCAAATGCATGGAGCCCCGCGGCATCGAGGACGGCGAGATGGTGGTCACGGTCAAGAACGATTGGCTGAAGAACACCATTCTGGAGATGTACAGCGAGCGTCTGTTAGAGGCGCTGCGGGTGACCCTGGGCATTCCGCTGGGTCTGCGTATCATCTCGCTGGAGGCCGCCGCAGGCGACCCCGGCGCCACCGCCGCCCTGCCTATTCAGGGCAACGGATTCCCCACCACGCTGGCGGACGAGGACTACACCTTTGAAAATTTCGTGGTGGGCAGCTCCAATAAGTTTGCCCACGCCGCCTCTCAGGCGGTGGCGGATAAGCCCGCCACCCTCTACAACCCTCTGTTCATTTACGGCGGCTCCGGCTTGGGTAAGACCCACCTGCTGTGCGCCATCTGTAAGGAGATCCAGAAGAAGAACCCCCGCGCCCGCATCCTGTACACCAAGGGCGAGACCATGACCAACGAGCTCATCGAGGCCATCCAAAAAGGTACCACCCCCGAGTTCCGGGCCAAGTACCGTGAGGTGGACGTGCTGCTGGTGGACGATATCCAGTTTATTGGCGGCAAGGTCAGTACCCAGGAGGAGTTCTTCCACACCTTTGACCATCTCCACTCCAACGGCAAGCAAATCGTGCTGACCAGCGACCGCCCGCCCCGGGAGATCGCCACCCTGGAGGAGCGGCTGCAGAGCCGCTTCGTTATGGGTCTGACCGCCGATATCCAGCCCCCGGATCTGGAGACCCGCATTGCCATCATCCGCCGCAAAGCTCAGATGCTGGACCTACCCATTCAGGATGACGTGGCGGTATACATCGCCAACCAGCTGAAATCCAACGTCCGTCAGTTAGAGGGCGTGGTCAAGCGGATGAAGGCCCAATACCTGCTGGGCAACGAGCAGCCCAACATCGTGGCCGCCCAGAACGCCATTCGGGATATCCGCAACGATAACCAGCCGGTGCCCATCACGGTGGAGCGCATCATCACCGAGGTGGCCCGCACCATGAACGTCAACCCCGAGGATATCCGCTCCAACAAGCAGTCCGCCCCCATCAGCCGCGCCCGCCAGATGGCGGCCTACGTGGTGCGCAACATCACCAACCTGCCGATGAAGTCCATCGGCGAGGAGTTCGGCGGCCGCGACCACACCACCATCGTCTATGCCATCCAAAAGGTGGAGAAGCAGATGGAAAAGGACGCCAGCTTCCGCAATATGGTGAACGATATCATCAAAAACATCAGCGAAAATTAAGACGCAGAGCATAGGTTATCCGGCGGGTAACCGTCGGATAACCGTCCTCTTTTATTTTAATACCTTATTATATTGGGGTTCCGTGAGGGGAACAGAGGATTTTTTCACCGGTTTTTCACCTTCCACTCACCGTTCTCCACCGTGGTGTGGAAAGTGATCGACACCTTCCACATATTCACAAATTATGCCCCGACGGGTGTGAAATTTTTACCGGTGAAAATTGCCGTGAATATGGGCGAAAAACGGGTTTTCCACAAGTTCACCGTCCCTACTACGGCTACGAGAAAAAGTATTTATTTTATGTTATAAATTTCTGATTAAAGGTGGTTTGATTATGAACATTCTGTGCAGTAAAGTGGAATTAATTGAGGCGGTCGGCAACGTACAGCGTGCCGTTTCCACCAAGGCCAGCCTCCCCGCTCTGGAGGGTATTTTGCTGCGGGCGCAGGGTAACACCCTGTATCTGGCCGGCTTCGATATGGAGCTGGGTATTACCACGACCATCCCCGCCACGGTACGTCAGCCCGGCGAGATCGTGCTGTCCGCCCGGATGTTCGGCGATATCGTACGCAAGATGCCCGGCGACCAGCTGTCCATTCAGGCGGACGATAAGTACAATACCGTCATCCGCAGCGACGTGACCGAATTCTCCATTATGGGTATGTCTGCGGCGGATTATCCCGATATCCCCAACGTGGAGGACGGTGCGGCGGTGACTCTGTCCCAGCCGGTGATCAAGAGTATGATCCGCCAGACCATCTTTGCGGTGGCGGCACCCAATGACCCCCGCCCCATCTATACCGGCACCCTGTTTGAGATGCTGCCCAACGAGCTGCGTCTGGTCAGCGTGGACGGCTATCGTCTGGCGATGCGCAACGAGCCCATGCAGAACGAAGAGACCCTGTCCTTCGTGGTGCCCGGCAAGACTCTGCAGGAGATCCTAAAGCTGCTGAAGGACGAGGATAAGCCCTGCTCGTTGGTGGTGGGCCGCCGTCATATCATCTTTGAGATCGATGGCTATGCCGTGATCTCCCGTCTGCTGGACGGCGAGTTTATGGCCTATGATAAGATCATTTCCCCCGACGTGAGCACCACCGTCACGGTGAACACCCGCTCCTTCATTGATGCGGTGGACCGTGTCTCTCTGGTGATCAACGATCGTCTGAAATCCCCCCTGGTGTGCGATTTCCGTGACGGCGCCATCGCCGTATCCTGCACCACCCCCCTGGGCAGCGCCAACGACAGCATCCCCGCCGCCATCAACGGCAACGAGGAGGAGATGGGCTTTAACTCCCGCTTCCTGCTGGATGCCCTGAAGAACAGCGAGTCGGATGAGGTGTCGGTCCAGCTGGGCGGCGCTCTCAAGCCTATGAAGATTCTGCCGAAGGAGGGCAATGCCTTCTTATTCCTGGTATTGCCGGTGAGACTGAAGAAATGAGTAGACAAAAATTTATCTTAGAGGCGGAATATATCCGTCTGGATGACCTGCTGAAGCTGACCGGCTGTGTACAGACCGGCGGTATGGCCAAGGTGCTGATCCAATCCGGCGGCGTGCTGCTGGACGGCGAGGTATGCACCATGCGGGGCAAAAAGCTCCGCGGCGGCGAATGCATCGCCGTACCGGATCTGGGTGAGGAGATCCTCGTTGGTCGTCCGTGAGCTGACCTTTCAGGGGTTTCGAAACCTGCATCCCGATCGGTGGCAGCCGAGCGAGGGTGTTAATATCCTCTATGGCGACAACGCCCAAGGAAAAACCAATCTGCTGGAGGCATGCTGGCTGTTTACCGGCGGGCGGAGCTTCCGCGGCGCCAAGGATAGCGAAATGGTGGCCTTTGGCGCGGATAAGGCCGCCCTGTCCCTGACCTTTGAGGCCGGCGGACGGGAGCAGGAGGCCGCCATCACCATCCAACAGCGGCGGCAGGTGACCCTCAACGGGGTCAAGCTGCCCTCCGCGGCCCGTTTGGCGGGTGTGTTCTGTGGTGTGGTGTTTTCCCCTGCCCATCTGTCCTTGATCAAGGACGGACCCGAGGGACGCCGCCGCTTTGTGGACAGCGCCTGCTGTCAGCTGCGCCCTGGCTACGTCAGCGTGCTTACCGAGTACCATAAGGCGCTGATCCAGCGCAACGCCTTTCTCCGCCAATGCAAGGAGCGGGGCGGCTTTACCGCCGACGGCGATCAGCTGGATCTGTGGGACCAGACCCTAGCCGTGGCGGGGGCCCGTGTCACCCGCTATCGGGAGGAGTATATCCGTCGCCTGCAGCCCATTGCCGCCCGCATCTATGACGGCCTGTCCGGCGGGCGGGAGCAGTTGGCCGTGGCGTGGGAGATGCCCCGACAGGGAGATTCCGCCGCCGTCATCGCCCGCTATTGGATGGATGCCCTGCAAGAGGTGCGCCGCACCGATCTGGCGGTGGGCTATACCACCGTGGGCCCCCATCGGGAGGATCTGCTGCTGACCCTTGACGGTCTGACGGCCCGTTCCTACGGCTCCCAGGGGCAACAGCGCTCGGCGGTGCTGGCGCTGAAGCTGGCGGAGGCCAGCCTGCTGCAGGAGGTGACGGGAGAAACCCCGGTAGCCTTCCTCGATGACGTGATGAGCGAGCTGGATACCTCCCGTCAGGACTATATTTTAAACCACATCGACGGCTGGCAGGTGTTCATCACCTGCTGTGAGCCCTCTGCGGCGCTGAAGGATACCGCCGCAAAGGTGTTTTCTGTTAAACAAGGAGTAATATCCGAGTAAAATTATACAGAATGGAATGAATTTTGCATGTATCTGCACGTAGGACAAGAGGTGGTGGTCCGCCACAGGGACGTCATCGGTGTCTTTGATCTGGACAACACCACCGTATCCCCCCACACCCGCGAGTATCTGACCAAAGCGGAAAAGGACGGGCGGGTGACCTACGTCAGTATGGAACTGCCCAAATCCTTTGTGGTGTGCGCTGAGCAAGGGCGCCGTCGGCAGGATCGGGTATATATAGCGCAGATGGCGCCCGCCACCCTCAAAAAGAGGGCACGGCTAACGGATCAATAATCAGTAGTAGGAGGAACAACTGCTATGACAAACGAACTGGAATTACAGCCTCAGGTAGAGGAAGAAGTATCCTATAACGAAAGCGACATACAGGTGCTGGAGGGCTTGGAGGCGGTGCGTAAGCGCCCCGGTATGTATATCGGCTCCACCGGCCCCCGCGGTCTGCACCATCTGGTGTATGAGATCGTGGATAACTCCATCGACGAGGCGCTGGCAGGATACTGCGACCACATCGAGGTGGACATTCTCCCCGGTGACATCATTGAGGTCAAGGATAACGGCCGTGGTATCCCCGTGGGTATCAACGAGAAATTGGGTCTGCCCGCCGTGACGGTGGTGCTGACCGTTCTGCACGCCGGCGGTAAGTTTGGCGGCGGCGGCTATAAGGTGGCCGGCGGTCTGCACGGTGTGGGTTCCTCCGTGGTTAACGCTCTGTCCCAGTGGCTGGAGGTTGAGGTCAGCCGTGAGGGGCACACCCATCATCAGCGCTTTGAGCAGGGTAAAACCGTCACCGATCTGAAGATCATCGCCGACACCGAGGCGACCGGTACCACCGTGCGGTTTAAGGCGGATCCCACCATCTTTACCGAAACCACCGAATACGACTATGACACCCTGCAGAAGCGTCTGCGTGAGCAGGCCTTCCTGAATGCGGGTCTGTCCATCACCTTTACCGACCGACGGGATCCCGAGAACGTCCGCAGCGAGAACTATTGCTACGAGGGCGGTATCTCCTCTTTTGTAGAGTTTCTGAACAAGACCCGCGGCTACACCGCCCTGCACGAGGAGGTCATTCATCTGACCCTCACCAGCGGCGGCAGCACCGCTGAGGTGGCCTTCCAGTATAACGACAGCTATAACGAGAACATCGTGTCCTTCGCCAATAATATGAATACCGTGGACGGCGGTACCCACGAGGTGGCCTTTAAGACCGCCATCACCCGTATTTTCAACGATTATGCGGTGCGGTATAAGATGTTCAAGGACGAGAAGTTCCGCCTGAAGGGCGACGACGTCCGTGAGGGCATTATGGCGGTGGTCAGCGTCAAGCTGGAGGACGCCCAGTTCGAGAGCCAGACCAAGGCAAAGCTGGGTAACACCGCCATCGGTACGCTGGTCAACCAGCTGCTCACCGATAAGCTGACCGCCTATCTGGATGAGAACCCCGCCGTGGCGAAGGTGATTCTGGAGAAATCCATCAACTCCGCCAAGGTGCGCGAGGCGGCGCAAAAGGCACGTGATAACGCCCGTAACAGTAAAAAGCTCAGCTCCTTCCGTATGCCGGATAAGCTGGCGGACTGCATCTGGCGGGATGCCGAGCGTACCGAGATCTACATCGTCGAGGGTGATTCCGCCGGCGGCTCCGCCAAGCAGGGACGTGACCGTAACTATCAGGCCATCCTCTCCCTGTGGGGTAAGATGCTGAACGTGGAAAAAGCCCGTATGGATAAGGTATATACCAACGAAAAGCTGGTGCCGGTGGTTGCGGCGCTGGGCTGCGGCATCGGGCAGGACTTTGATATTACCAAGCTGCGCTACGGCAAGGTGATCATTATGGCGGATGCCGACGTGGACGGCTCCCATATCTGCACTCTGCTGCTGACCTTCTTCTTCCGCTATATGCGCCCGCTGATCGAGGAGGGGCACGTCTATATCGCCCAGCCGCCCCTGTACCGTGTGTCTAAGGCGAAAAAGACCTTCTACGCCTTCTCGGATGAGGAGCGTGACCGCTATATTGAGGAATTGGGCGGCAGTGCCGACATCCAGCGGTATAAGGGTCTTGGTGAGATGGATCCCGAGCAGTTATTCGAGACCACCATGGACCCCGCTACCCGTACTATGCTGAAGGTGCATCTGGAGGATGCCCAGCAGGCGGACGAGACCTTCTCCATCCTGATGGGGGATAAGGTGGAGCCCCGCCGTGACTTTATTGAGAAGAACGCCCAGTACGTAGAGAATTTGGATATCTGATTAGGTAATGATTAATTCAATTTTTGTCACGCTGCTTTGCGGCTATTTTTCCGTCAGCGCGGTCCAAAATACTCGGTAATACATACAGTATTACCTGCGTTTTTGGCCTCGCTCTGACAAAAAACTATCTCGCAAATCACCATAACACAATTTCATTAGCCATTACAAAAGAAGGAATGTTATGCAACTACAAGATCATATAGAAACCACCGTCCAAACCGAGAAATCGGCGTGGTATGTGGATCTGACCCGTGAAGAGGCCGCCGCCTACGCACTGTTAGTGGCGCGGTTGCGGGGACCTCTGCGCACACGTAAGACCGCGACCATCACAGCCGCTCTGTGCAGTGTGATTCTGTTGGGACTGGCCTTTGGCGAGTGGATGGCGGGTATGACGGAAGCCTTTGATTACGTTACCGCCCTGTGCGGGGTGCTGATCTGGCTCCCTGCCCTGTACGTGTGTTGGATCCTACCCCGCAGCATCCGCAAAAATGCCCTGCGTCAGTATGACCGCAGTGTGTCGGCGGGTATTGTCTACACAGGACGGCTCACCGTCACAGAGGAGTATATTGAGAAAATCAGCCCCTCCGCCACCGCCCATATCCGCTTGGATGAGCGTGCGTTTTTCATTGAAACGGCGGATATGATGGTGTTTATCACTCCGGACAGCCCCGGGCTGGTGTTGCCCGCCCGTTGTATTACCGAGGAGATGGCCTTCGCCATCCGTCGGGCGGCGGATCAACTGTCCCCCCGCAATCGGCAGTTTGTGGGACGTATTCAGCCAAAAGGGGAGATGGTGATCCCCGTGGAGGCGGTTAAACCCGAACTGCTGTGGACTGCTACCTTCACCTACACCCATGAGGAGTACGCCGCCGTGGCACGGAGCAGCATCCTGCACCGCTTTTGGCGGTTGGCTCCGGCTATGACGCCGATGGCCTTCATCGGTGCACTGGTGTTCGGCTGGAGTGGCGAGAGTCTGACCCCCGCCATCGGATACTTTCTGCTGTTTATGGGTATCGTGGTGCTGATGAATCTGGTGTTCCCTCTGCTGCAGAATAAGCGGCGGGTGGAGCTGATGACCCCCCACGATCTCACCGTCAAGGTGGGGTTTGACACCACCGCCCTGCGGATGCAGGCGCCCCGCGGCAGTGAGATGCCGGTGCTGTGGTGCGACGTTAAGCACGTGTACGACAATGATCCCTTTATTGAAATTGAGATCGTCAAAGGTTCCAGTCTACCGATCCCAAAGCGTGCCATCGAGGATATAGAAGCCTTTGAGGCGGCGTTGAAACGCTGTCGCGAGGGTAAAAATGGGCAACAGTGAGTATAAATTTAGATAAAATATACAAATAGTATACAATTTTCCACAAAAATGGGATAGATATAGCCTCCCTCTTAGAGGGGCCTAATATAAAAACTACCTCAACGTATAAACTCGGAAAGGTCAGGTGAGCAATATGGAGGAGCAGAATATCCCCCAGGCAAAGCTGATAGAAGTTGACTTAGATAAGGAGATGCGCAAGCGGTTTCTGGAGTATTCCGTTTCCGTGCTGGTTGCCCGCGCCCTGCCGGACGTCCGCGACGGTCTAAAGCCGGTGCACCGCCGTATTCTGTACACCATGCACGAGGATGGGTTCACCCCCGATAAGGCACACCGTAAGTGCGCCACCACAGTCGGTGACGTGCTGGGTCACTATCACCCCCACGGTGATGCCTCTGTGTACGATGCTCTGGTGCGTATGGCGCAGGATTTCTCTCTGCGCTATCCCCTCATTGACGGTCACGGTAACTTCGGTTCGGTGGATGGCGACCCCGCCGCCGCCTATCGTTATACCGAGGCCAGAATGAGCAAGATGAGCCTGGATATGCTGGCGGATATTGAGAAGGAGACGGTGGACTTTATCCCCAACTTCGACGACACTACCAAAGAGCCGGTGGTGCTGCCCAGCCGCTTCCCCAACCTGCTGGTTAACGGCTCCAGCGGTATCGCCGTCGGTATGGCTACCAACATCCCGCCCCATAACCTGTGCGAGGTGGTGGATGCCATCTGCCTGCTCATCGATAACCCCGAGGCGGAGCTGGCGGACCTGATGGAGCACGTCAAGGGCCCCGATTTCCCCACCGGCGGCGTGATTATGGGCCGTGCGGGCATCCGCGCCGCCTATGCCACCGGCCGCGGTCGTATCACCGTCCGCGCCCGTGCCGAGATCGAGGAGGAGCATAATCGCAACCGCATTATCATCTCCGAGATCCCCTATATGGTGAATAAGAAGAATCTGGTTACCTCCATCATCGAGCTAGCGGATGAAAAGCGCATTGAAGGTATTGCCGACGTGGTGGACCACTCCTCCATGGAGGGTATGCGGGTGGTCATCGAGCTGAAGCGGGACGCCGTGCCCCAGGTGGTGCTGAACCAGCTGTATGCCTATACCCAGATGCAGGTGACCTTCGGTGCCATTATGCTGGCGCTGGTAGACGGTGTGCCCCGTGTGCTGAGCCTCAAGGAGATGCTGGAGCAGTATATCAAGTTCCAGATGGAGGTCATCACCCGCCGCACCATCTTCGACCTGCGTAAGGCGAAGGATCGTGCCCACATCTTTGAGGCGTTGAAGACCGCCAGCGACTTTATCGACGAAGTGATCGCCATCATCCGTGGCTCTAAGGATCAGAATACTGCCAAGGAACGTCTGATGGAGCGCTTCTCCTTTGACGACGTGCAGGCGGACGCGATTGTCAAGATGCGTCTGGGCCAGTTGAGCGGTCTGGAGCGCCAGAAGATTGAGGATGAGCTGGGCGCTCTGCTGATGAAGATCGCCGAGTACGAGGGCATCCTCGCGGACGAAAACAAGGTAAAGGCCATTGTGAAGGAAGAGTGCCTGAAGATGCGGGATAAGTACGGCGACGAGCGCCGCACCGAGATCTCCATCGTCTCCGGCGAGGTGGATATTGAGGATCTGATCCCCGAGGAGCAGTGCGTGCTCACCCTCACCAATCTGGGTTATATCAAGCGGCAGGCGGTGGACGTGTATTCCGCCCAGCGCCGTGGCGGCCGTGGCATCACGGGTATGACCACCCGTGACGAGGACGTGACTAAGACCATGTTCGTCTGCTCCAGCCACGATTACGTGATGTTCTTTACCAGTCTGGGTCGCGTCTATCGGCTCAAGTGCTTTGAGGTGCCCGAGGGCAGCCGTCAGGCCAAGGGTATGAACATCGTCAACCTGCTGCCCCTGCAGCCGGAGGAGAAGATCTCCGCCATGATCCGTATGGAGGATCAGACCGAGGGACAGTATCTGTGTATGATCACCAAGCGGGGCATTATCAAGCGTACCCGTCTGGATGCCTATGCCAACGTGCGTAAGAGCGGCCTCATCGCCATTGACCTTGACGAGGGTGACGAATTGTGCTGTGTGATGATCACCGACGGTAGTCAGGATCTGCTGGTGGCCACCAAAAAGGGTATGGCCATCCGCTTTGAGGAGAATGATGCCCGTGTCATCGGCCGTACCGCCCGCGGCGTAAAGGCGCTGAAGCTGGCGGAGGATGACGAAGTGGTGGGTATGGAGCCGGTGGACGATCAGCGTCTGCTGCTCACCGTCACCGAGACCGGTTACGGCCGTCTGAGCCGCTTCTCCGATTATCGCACTCAGTCCCGTGGCGGTAAGGGTCTGACCAACTACCGCACCGAGAAATACGGCGACGTGGTGGGGATCATGACCGTTGACCCGGAGGAGGAGGACCTGATCCTCATTTCCAGCGGCGGCATCATCATCCGTATGGCGATGGACGAGATTCGTCTGTGCAGCCGTGTATCCAAGGGTGTCCGTGTGATGCGTGTGCCGGAGGGTACTGCTATTGTGTCCATCGCATCGGCGGAGCACGATGAGGCGGAGGTCAACGCCCACGCCGAGGAGACCGACAGCGCCGACGAGGGCACCGAGGACTTAGATGCTGACGAGGGTGTGGAGGACGTCACCGAGACTGTGGAGTAATTGGTATACGTGTGAGGAGAAATCAATATGGCGCTTTTTAATAAGAATCCAAATGGAGCAACAAAGACACCTCTGAGTATTTTCAATACGGCACGGAGTAATCTGCTGCTGGTGGTGGCATTTTCCGCCATCAACGTCATCCTGCGGTTGGTGAGCGCGGACACATATTTCTTGTTTTCTGCCTCCGCTCCGCTGGCATTGTTGGATATTGCCGTAATCATTGATGTTCCTGCGGTTACGACGGTGGCCGCCGTGCTGGCGTTTGTGGTGATCGGCTTGTATCTGCTGTGCTGGGCCCTGTCCAAGAAGCACCGCGGGTGGCTGGTCGTGGCGCTGGTGCTGTTTGTGCTGGATACGCTGGTGCTGTTGGCGCTGTATGACGTTGTCGCCATGATCATTGACCTGCTGATTCACGTGTGGGTGCTGTATTATCTGATTACCGGCACCGTTGCCGTGTCCAAGATGAAGAACATGTCCCCTGAGGAGCTGGCCGCTATGGAAACAGCGTCCCTTACCCCTGCCTCTGCCGACGAAGCTCCTGCACAGGAGCTGCCCGCCGAGCCTGGTGAGGTAATCGCAAGCCCTGTGGAGAAAAGCGAGATCCCTGTGCAGGCACCCGTGATGGTGAACGGCCAGCCTGTCACCGAGGAGTAATGATCAGAACTGACCGGGCAGCTTTGCCCGGTCAGTTTTTGCCCTATTTTCTCCTTGCTGAGAGGGGAGAGAATCCACCGAATCATCCCACGCCGCCCCCACCGAGAGGGTGCCGAAAATGCACCCGAAAAGGAGAGCGAAATGTGGAAAGAACATTTGGTCGAAAAGGGGCGAAAACCCCGTCAAATCAAGGGTTTGCGCCAGTTTTTCGGTGGAAAAGACCGTTGAAAATGTGAAAGTTTTGAGGTGGATTTCCCCACCTGACGGGTAAAGAAGAAGTACTTTTCCACCAAGTTTCACACCAAATGTGAAAAATCGGTGTGGAAAAGTGGGTGATTTGGTGGAAAACCCATAAAAAGGCAGATTTTCCCCAAAAATTCTCCCCAAAACCGAAAAAGTGTAAATTTTCAACGGATTTTTAGCCAAAAAACCGTTGTTTTTTGCTATCCTTTTTCAGGACGGAAAGGCTGGGCTGACACCCATCCGATACAGCATAACAACCCCGTCTTGCCTTCCCTTGTCAGGGGAGGTGTCAAAACCCTTGATTTTGACGGAGGGGTAGTCGAAACTCCTATCTGTTGGGACGACCCCTCAGCCTCGCCGCAGGGCGGTTCGGCAGCTCCCCTGACAAGGGGAGCCAAGAGGATTTTTTGAATTTATAGGAATACAGGATTTCGGATATTTTATTTTTTAAGGATTTTTATTGGATAGAAAGGAGGGGCACCACATGTTGTTTTTTGACGGCCACTATGACGTGGCGGTGATCGGTGCCGGACACGCCGGAATCGAGGCCGGTCTGGCGGCGGCACGGCTGGGTTGTAAGACCGCCGTTTTCACCATCAATATGGACTGGGTGGGCAATATGCCCTGCAACCCCTCCATCGGCGGTACCGCCAAGGGACATCTGGTCCGTGAGGTGGATGCTCTGGGCGGCGAGATGGGAAAGGCGGCGGACGCCACCTTTTTACAGAGCCGGATGCTCAATCGGGGCAAGGGGCCTGCGGTGCATTCCCTCCGTGCCCAGATCGATCGGCGGGATTATGCCGCCTATATGAAGGGTGTGCTGGAGCGCACCGCCAATCTGGAATTACGGCAGGCAGAGATCACCGCCATTGAGCGGCAGGCGGACGGCACCTTTTTGCTGACCACCCGTCTGGAGGCACAGTATACCGCCCGTGCGGTGGTGCTGGCCACCGGCACCTTCCTGCGGGGGCGGATCTTTGTGGGGGACGTGTCCTACGAGGGCGGCCCCGACGGAATGTTCGCCGCCACACAGTTGTCCGAGAGCCTGCTGGCGCTGGGTATCACCACCCGCCGCTTTAAGACCGGCACCCCCGCCCGCGTCAACCGCCGCAGCATTGACTTTTCCCATTTGGAGCGGCAGGACGGCGAGGATCCCGTAGTTCCCTTTTCTTTTGAGACCACCGAAACGCTGCAAAACACCCTGCCCTGCCACATTACCTGGACGGGGGCGGATACCAAGCAGGTGATTTTGGATAATCTCCATCGCAGCCCCCTCTACGGCGGCAAGATCGAGGGGGTCGGCCCCCGCTATTGCCCCAGCTTTGAGGATAAGGTGGTGCGGTTTGCGGACAAGGAGCGCCATCAGGTGTTTATCGAGCCCTGCGGCAAAAACACCGATGAAATGTACCTGCAGGGGCTGTCCTCCAGCCTGCCGGTGGATATTCAGATGCAGTTTTTGCGCACCATCCCCGGATTGGAGCAGGTGCAGGTGATGCGCCCCGCCTATGCCATCGAGTACGATTGCATTGACCCTCTGCAGCTGGATATGACGCTGGAATTTATGGATATCCCCGGTCTGTACGGTGCAGGACAGTTTAATGGCTCCTCCGGCTATGAGGAGGCGGCGGCACAGGGCCTGGTGGCGGGTGCCAATGCGGCGCTGAAGCTGCTGGGACGGGAGCCGCTGGTGCTGGACCGTGCTTCCAGCTATATCGGCACCCTCATTGACGACCTCACCACCAAGGGGTGTACCGACCCTTATCGGATGATGACCAGCCGCAGCGAGTACCGCCTGGTACTGCGGCAGGATAACGCCGATCGCCGCCTGACCCCCATCGGGCGACGGGTTGGGCTGGTGGATGACACCCGCTGGGCGCGATACGTGGCCCGACAGGAGGCAATCGCCGCCGAGCGGGCCCGGCTGGAGGCCACCGGTGTGGCGCCCTCCGAGGCGCTGAACGATCTGCTGGTGGCCCATGGCACCACCCCCGTCACCGACGGTGCCAAAATGATCGATCTACTGCGCCGCCCCCAGCTTTCCTATGCCGATCTGGCTCCCATCGACCCCGATCGCCCTGCGCTGGAGCCCTTGGTGGCGGAGCAATTAGAGGTGGAGCTGAAATACGAGGGATATATCCGCCGCGAGCAGGCGCAGATTGATGAAATGCGGCGGCTGGAATGCCGTCTGCTGCCCCCGGACACCCCCTATGACCACATCCACGGCCTGCGCAAGGAAGCACAGGAGAAATTATTAAAGGTGCGCCCCCGCAGCATTGGGCAGGCGTCCCGCATCAGCGGCGTCAGCCCCGCCGACGTATCGGTGCTGATCGTCTGGAGCAGCCAGCAAGGAAAGGAGTGACCCCTATGTACGAGAAAGATCTGTTCGCCCGTGCGGCGGAGCCCTTTGGCGTAGAGATCACCCCTGAACTGACCGAGCGGCTGGGCATCTATGCCCGTCTGCTGGTGGAATGGAACGAGAAAATGAATCTCCCCGCCATCACCGACCCCGTGGGGATTGCGGTGAAGCACTTTGCAGACAGCCTGACGGTGGCGCCCCTGCTGCCGCAGGGGGAGTTTTCCCTCATTGACGTAGGCACCGGCGCCGGATTCCCCGGCGTGCCGCTGGCGCTGTGCCGCCCCGATTGCCGCCTGACCCTGCTGGATAGCCTGAATAAGCGGCTGGTGTTTCTGGAGGAGGTGTGCCGTGCGGTGGAGCTGCCGGTGACCTTCATCCACGCCCGTGCGGAGGAGGGCGGTCGCCGCCCCGACCTGCGGGAGAAGTATGACGTGGCCTGCGCCCGCGCGGTGGCGAATCTGCCGGTGCTGGCGGAGTATTGCCTGCCTTTTGTGCGGGTGGGTGGCCGCTTTTTGGCGCTGAAGGGACCCGACGCCGATCGGGAGCGGGCCGAGGCCGCCCATGGCATCGGCGTGCTGGGGGGTAAGATCACTGCGGTGACCGCCCTGACCCTGCCCGCCACCCCCATGGAGGGGGTGGAGCCGATGGAGCGGCGTCTGGTGGTGGTCGACAAGGTGCGACCCACCCCGCCCGCCTATCCCCGCCACGGCTCAAAAATTGCCAAGAAGCCTCTTTGAGTAACCACTGATTCAATCTTAGTTGCCATTCTCAGTGGCTATTTTTCCGTCGGAAAGATTAAAAATGCTCGGCAATACATCCAGTATCGCCTGCGCTTTTTACCTCTCCCCAACGAAAAACTATCTCACTGATCATCACAACCCGATTGTATCAGCGGTTACCATACTTTCTTTTTCGGCGGTTTTCTTGTTTGTGCTTGCTTTTGATTGAAAATTTTCTTTTTACGACAACCGAATGTGACAGCCTTTTTCCACAAGATATGGTAGACTTAACCTACGGACAAGCCTACCGGTTGTGGGAAGAGGCTGTTTTTGTTTCATATGAAACGCTATGTGACCGGAAACAGTGCACCACAAATACAGGGTAGAAGTGCGGGAGAATGGCACTGTGTGCCATTCTCGTGGCCGTGCAACGCTAATGAGCGGTCTGTACCCACTCCGGAGCACGGTGTTTCACATGAAACATTGGATTAGACGTAGGTTTTTGAATGAGGTGTCGTTTATGAAAAAGAAACCCAATTATCCGTCTTATAGAAAGGTGTGGATGATCCCCACCACCGATATCCGCCCCAACCCCAGCCAGCCACGGCGGGAATTCCCGTTGGAGGGGCTGGTGGAGCTGGCGCAAAGCATCAGCGAGAATGGGATTTTGCAGCCCCTGACCATCACCATGGAGGGGGGCACACCGGTACTCATCGCCGGAGAGCGGCGCCTGCGGGCGGCCCGCATTGCGGGACTGCGGGAGGTGCCCTGCGTGGAGATGCAGGTGGAAAACCGCCAGCGGCAGGTGCTCACACTCATTGAGAACCTGCAACGGGAGGATATGAACTGCTTCGAGGTGGCGGAGGGGATCCGCCGCTTGATTCACGATCACGAGCTGACCCAGTGCGAGGCGGCACAGCAGTTGGGGATGTCCCAGTCGGCGGTGGCAAATAAGCTGCGGCTGCTCCGTCTGCCGGAGAGCGAGCGGGCGGAGCTGGTGGCGGCGGGGCTGTCCGAGCGCCATGCCCGCGCCCTGCTCCGGTTGGAGGATCGGGAACAGCGGCGGCTGGTGATCCGCCGTATGATTGACGGTAAAATGACCGTGGCCGCCGCAGAGCGGCTGGTGGACGACCTGCTGGCGGGGCGCGCCCGCCGCCGCCCCGCCAAGCCGCTGGTGCGGGACGTGCGGGTGTTTTTTAATACGGTCAACCACGCGGTGGACATTATGCGGCGGGGTGGGATCCCCGCCGAGAGCCACCGCCGTGACGGGGAGGATTACATCGAATACGTGGTGCGCATCCCTAAACAGGCGGCGGGGGTGGCACAATAACCTGATTTTGGCGCAAAAAAAGCCCCGACAGACGCTGTCGGGGTTTTTCGATGGCTTGATTTACATTTTTTACGGGAATCAACTAAAGGTGGTCTGGCTCTTATAATCCTTGGCGACCAGACCGATATAGGTCTTGCCGGTCGCGACGGTCAGGGGGGTAACGCCGTCGGCCTCGTAATAGGAGAGCTTGTTGTTCTGGCGGGTCCACTTAATTTCCCGCACGGTGCCGCCGCTGGCCAGATAGCCGCTGCCGCTCTTTAATTCGAAGTTCCAGCGAGTGGTACCCTCCTTGGGCTCCAGCGTGTCCACGTAGCGGGTGTCGAACATCACGATGACGTTGCTCACCTCCACGGCGTTGCCGTTGGCGGCCTTGTGAATGCCGGTGTTGAGGGAGTTGCGATGCTTCTGATACACACCGCGGGCGGCATCGTAGGTAAAGCCCATATGATAGGAGGCAGAGATCTTGATATCCACGGTGGTGGCGGGCTTGTCACCTGCCTTATCCCCAAAGACGAAGGGGGATTTACGGGTTGTGGTGGTGGACCACTTATTGTTCTTAATAATGCCGCTTACCTTGGATTTGGTGAACACCTTGTTGTTCCAGCTGGCGTTGTTACCCGCCTTTACGGCGGCGGTGAGGGTGGGATCCACCACAGAGGCGTTCTCAATGTCCTTGACCCCCAGATTTTTAATGGTCTGTACGCCGGAGGGGGAGCCGCCGATGTGGCAATAGATCAGATCCAGTGCCGCCGCCATCTTGACAAAGTGGGGGCGCGCGGAACGGATGGGGCCGATGGCATCGGGGATGCGGTCCACCGAGGAGAAGATGCACAGCATACGGGGGATGCCGCCCTCGGTCTCGGCCTGAAAGTACATATCCGCCTGGTCAATGCCCACCTGCACCAGTTTGGAGGATTCATCCGGTACTACGTAGCCCACGGGGCGGTTGTTGTCGGTCTCCATATCCTCAATGCCGGTGAGGGGATTCACACCCAGCTTCGGAGCGGCGGTGGTGGTTGTGGTGGAGGTTGTTGTTGTTGTAGAGGGAATATCGTCCACCGGCGCGCTGGGGGCGGGGTTGCGCTCGCCGCAGGCGGTGACGCCCAGCAGCAGGCACAGAGCCAAAACAGCGGTCAACAGACGGAGATGGGGTGATTTCATAGCGCTCGCTCCTTTTTGTTCCATATATCCCCATTGTAGCATGGCAGGGGTGGTTTTTCAATAGGAAAATACCCCAGCGTCTTGACAAATTGTGGAAGTGCCGCTAAACTACTATACATAGCGGATATGCCCTCTTAGTTAAATGGATATAACAGCCCCCTCCTAAGTGGGTGTTTTAGCGCCCGCCTTTGCAGAAAGGCAAATGGTAATCTGTTCGAATTGTATAGTATATGCGCTTGTAGCTCAGCAGGATAGAGCGTCCGCCTCCTAAGCGGAAGGTCGGGGATTCGAATTCCTTCAAGCGCGCCAAAAAGTGCCGAAAACACTACATTTTCGGCACTTTTACTTTTCTTTGCTCACTCGTTTTTTAGAGTGAGTTTTGTTGTTTTTGGGTAGTAAAACAAAATCAAACTTTTAACATATCCCGATTAGCAGTAAATTAACAGAAAATCAGCGTTTTGCTAATCGCCTGCTAATCGGATTTTTAGCAAAATCCTGCTAATTTGAGCAGGCGTTTGTTCCATCCATATTTTTTAGTATATCAGCAATTATCTATACTGCAAATATTCAATAAACCGTTTCACCGCAAGTGAGGCGGTTTTTTTATCTCTCAAAGCAAGTCCGATATTGCGATATGACGGAACGTCAAGCTCTTTTGCGATAATTCTATATGGTACTCTTTTTAAGATCAGTTCGGGGAGTATCGCAATGCCGAGACCACTTTCCACCATAGACATTACTGCATAATCATCCCAAGTGGTAAATTTAACATTTGGGGTTAGATTATTTCTCTCAAATATCTCCGATATTTCTGCCTTTGCGCCCTTTTCCAGAAGCATAAAAGGCTCATTACAAAGAGCAGTCACGGGAAACTTTTCGCTATCCTTTAGCGGATGGTTTTCGGGGATAATTGCCATCAGTTTATCTTTCTCTAAAAAGAGGGTTTCAAAATCGGGGTGTGTCGGCAATCTCAAGAAGCCGCAATCTACTCTGCCCGTGTGTATCCATTCTTCAATCTCGGTATAGTCACCCAGTAGAAGTTCGTAGTCAATATTGGGATAGTCCTTCTGAAACTCTTTTATGATGTTTGGCAGCCAATGAGTAGCCACGCTTGAAAATGTACCAATACGGATAAGCCCCGATTGCAAGCCGTTCAGCTCATCCACCTGCATTTTCAGCTTATCAAAATCAGCACAGAGGTTTTGTGCGTATGGTAACAACTTCATTCCGTCACTTGTAGGCTTAACACCGTACTTGCTTCGTTCAAGAAGCGTTACGCCCCATTCTTTTTCAAGATCGGCTATCATTCTGCTGACGCCCGATTGTGTGTAATTAAGTATCTTTGCCGCCTTTGTAAAACTGCCGTATTCCACCGTTTTTACAAACGAGAGATATTTTTGCAAATTCATATCCATAAAGAACACCTATTCTGAATTATGATTTTGAATATTACAAACATTTGCTTTTGTTATGATTGATATTATGATATACTATTTCCAGTTCAATTACAAGAGGTATCGTATGAATAACAAGGCGTTTTTTAAATACATATTCGCTCTGCTTCTGTTTGGCTCTAACGGAATTGTTGCGAGTTTTATTGATTTAAGCAGTCAGAATATTGTACTGCTTCGCACTCTGATAGGTAGTATCCTTCTGATTGCTATTTTCATTA
>JAZQFG010000018.1:0-4540 GCA_045539375.1 Acutalibacteraceae bacterium
CAATGATAAACATGTAGCTTTCCAATTGAATAATGAAACGACTCAAGTTTTTCTGTGCTCACCTACTGATTTACAAGACTATCACTTTGGTGGAGAAAGCTTGAACAATGTAGCAGACTATAGTACATCTTATAATTCTAATACAGTTAGTATAACAATTAGTGAAGATAAAGGATCATCAACTATAAATATCGGCGAAGTCAACACCCCAGTCACCTATACTGCGGAACTGAGGTATTTTGAAGAATGGAATCAGCCGGGCCATCCCGGAACGCTGCCTGCCGGGAATACTTATAGCTTGGTCGGTACTGACAACGAAGGCGTGACTTACACCACCTCTGTTACCGGCAGCGGCCTTGGCGATACCTTTACAAAAGGCTCTGACAGTTCCGTTGTTACGGAGCTGCCCATGATCATCTCCTGGCAGTTCATGAACGGCGATGACGTCATCGCTGCGACGAATGGTACCGTGACGATCGGTGATTATGAAATTGTGATCCCTGAAACCGCTACGAGCGGAGTATACAAATTCGAAGCGCATAAGCCGAACCATTACAGCGTTCGTATTGACTATTTTGATTGCTTCTCCTCTATTGCCGAGGCTCCTAAATTTACCGATGGATTTGCCGGTGCGACCATCACCGCCAAGGATCTGTCTGGAGTGAACCATGTCGGTACGGTAGGCACGGATGGCGCTATTACTTTTGATCCGGCGAGGATCCCCGAAATTGCTTCCTGGGAGCTGACCGGGGATGATATCGGCGGCTATGAAGTATATTTCTCTGCGGAGAATCCCTCCGTGGTGGAAGAGAACGACGACCACATCTATGTGATCAAGGCTCAGAAGCCTGGCCAGTACTCGGTGGCCCTGGAGTTCCGTGATAAACTTGGCAATGTGATTACGCCTGAGCTGACTGGGACTTATAAACTGGTTGCCAATACGGTGGACGGTATCTTTAAGGCATCTGTCAACAACGACGGTACCGTGGGCAATTGGTCCAGTCAGGGAAACAGCAAAACATACCTGCCCAAACTGGTGGAAGGCGGTTCCGGCTTCCATTTCGAGAATGCAGACGGCGCTGTTGTGGAGAGGCTGGATCATTACAACCTGAAATCCACGCCCAGCACGTACTATGCCAACGAGTACGGGCAGTATGAATCCATCAAGCTGGCGGAAGCACATCTGTGCCACGTGACAGCGAATGTTCTCAACGGCGTTACGCTGACGGATCACGACTACTATATCGTTGCTTACATAGACGGTACCGCCGTCCTTTATGCGCCGTTCGCTGCGGCCACCACGGAGGATTCGTTCCTTTCCTTCACCCGCATGATGAACGATATTAACGAGGATACCGTCTTTGCGGTCGTGGCCGTTCCCGCGGGGACCGAAGTGACCAGGGAAGCCCTTACCACTGCTACCCAAAAGGCAACAGAAGGCGAAGGCCGCATTGGCATGAACGTCTTCAACTGGAATATGCTGGCTACCAATGAGAATGATTACTTGTATGCTTTCACTGTGGAATCGGTGCCGACGTATCCGTCTCGGCTGGAGGTTACTGCCAATAACCCCGACACCCAAAACGTTTATATTGTTGCCTCGATAGACGGCGAGCCGTATGCCTTCGCCAGCGTATCCAACGCAAGCGGCGATATCGACTTCAAGGATGCTGAGGGGACTTCCGTCAACCTGCCTGAGGGAACGGTCTTCAAATTCGTTGAGAAGGGACCGCAAGACGCTGAGACCCTAAGCGTGCTGGCTGCGAAGGACGCCAAGACAGAAATTAAGGAAAAGAATTACTCTGTGCCTTCGGAAACAACTGGCACGGGCGAAAACAAAGCTTTCGTGTTCACGATCAGCGAGAAGATGACCAATAACATTTTCGTCGTCTTCAAGGAAATTGACGGAACGGTAGCCGCGCCTGAACCAGCAATAGAGGGTACGTATTACCTGCGCGTCAAAATCCAGAAAAAGACCGGCGAGGGCCCGGGTGCTACATGGAGCGACTATGGCTGGTATTGCCAACCTGTCGACTTAAGAGATACAGAAAACGGGGTAAAAAAGGTTACAATCGAGAAATTCGTTAAGCTGAATAAAAACGCCCTGAGTAATAATCCTTCCGATCAGGTAGACTTTGGTCCCGAATACCGGATTAACACGAGCGATCCTCAGGCGGTCCGTCTGATCCAGTTCGAGCATTCGGATTGGGTAAATAACTTCGATGACGCCTGGACCAGCACAGAATACCCCAAGACCAACGTCATAGAAGACGCGCCTGCTCCCTACAGCCATAAGGGCGGGTCAATACAAAGCTACAACGGGACCAGCGGCTGGGCTGTGACGCTGCAGAAGGAAAAGCCCAAGAATTATCACGTCCGCCTGGTATTTGAAGGTGCGGAAAGCACTTCCGATGTCGCCAGCTTGGAGAAGGACGGCTGCGTATATGTAAAGGTGACAATCGGCCACAAGAGCGGCGATAACACTTATGGCTTTGTGCGCCTGACCGACAATATGAAGCAGGCCGAGAATGGCAATGTTATTATTGACGTACCGATCGACAAATGGATTTACGCCAACGGGCAAGAGGCAAACGGTGAAACTTACACCGGCAACGAAAAATCCATCAGCGTTGAATTGGTGTATTATCCGAACCCCACCGATTATGATAATATCACCCCGAGCACGACGCCTGCCAAGGCTATGAAGGTGGGCGAATACGTCAACAACGCATTGATTACCAAGTATCCTACCAAGAATGACGATGAGAGGATCACCATCCCCTGCCCGACAGATGACACCAAAGATGATGTTTATGACATTGTCAGGCTGAAGCTGGACGACAAGCATCTGAGCGATTATTCACTGGAATTCCTGCTGTCGAAGTACAATGTAATTACGATCTGCCCCAACACCACCGTATCGACCGAATCGGGAGGGCCCGGCGACTTTGTGGACGGCCTGCATACCATTGGCGGCGTCCTGGTCCGCGGCGATCTGGTCCCGGGTGGAGCCAGCTTTACTGATATTGGTTCCGGATTAGCAGCCACCAGCCCCTCTGCAGTGGGAGGCTTGGTTCCCAATGTTAACTTCAATATCATCGGCGGTGGTGTACAAAGAGAAGGCCGCAACAATGACTTCTATATTGGCAGCGTCAACTCTGTGTATGGTGGCGGGCCTTCCAAATCCTGGGAGCAGACGTATGCGTATATCAACGGCCATGTACTGACTGATGAAGTAAGTTATAACAAATACGGAAAAACGCTCGTCAGCGACGATTTCGTGGATTGGAACTACCTACAGACCAACATTCTAGCCCAGTCTGATGCCATGCTGAGTACTTCTACCCGGAAGGTGACTGGCAGAACGGTGTATATTGCGGTGGGCGAACACGTGGAAATCGACGATACCGTACAGAATGTCGTGATCATTGGACCTCAAGAATGGCAGACATCGGATTGGCGTGATGCGCCGGGCACGGTCATCAGCAGCGCTGTCGCCACAGAGGAAAACTCCGGCACGACGGTTTATACGCCATCGATTACGCTGGCCTATGGTTCTCTTTCGGATACGGAACACCTGAACTACGAAACCCTGACCTCCGTGGAAAATGGCGGCGGTATGTCCATCCTGTTCAACTATCCCAAGGTAAAAGGAGACATCTGCTATGGCCAGAGCCCCGGCTACGGCCACATGCTGGCCCCCCGCGGACATATCAATATTCCATCGATGAACTATAACGGCTCCCTGGTCGGCAACTGGGTTTCTACCCAGGGTGAAGGCCATCTGTGGCCCTATCAGGGTGGCGAGATCATCAACACGAAATTTGGCTTCAAAGCCAAAAAGACTGTGGATGGTCAGGAACCGAAGAGAAACTTTGTGTTCCAAATGGAGAAATTGAATACGGAAACTGGTAACTGGGAGGCCTTCGATCAGGCTTCTAACATTGGCGACACCATTTCCTTTAAGGACATCACTTTCAACACGGTGGGCATCTTCTGGTACAGGATCCACGAATTGGAAGAAGATATCAACGGCAACCCCATCGTCGGAATGATGATGGACAGCCATTACTATGTGGTTAAGGAAGATATCACTACTTACTATGATTATGATACCAATGAACAGAAACTTCACAACGGCGAGACATATTTCAAGGTCAAGGATGAGGAGGATCCCGAAGATCTGATTATTGAGGATTCCGATCATATTGCCGGCAACAATTACACTGTTAATACCGGAAGGCTTGATACGATCTCGCTGACCGAGGAACAGGGCAGCCAGGACGCTATAACGTTTGAAAACAAGACGCAGACCTCCGAAGCGGACATCCAGCTGGAGAAGGCGTACAACGGCGAGACCTGGCCGGAAGACGGGTTCGAGTTCAGGCTGAGTGCTGGAACGAACAACGCTGAAGGCAATATTGACACGCCGATGCCGAGCGGCAGCACGAACGGTACGAAGACGGTCTATGCGAAGAGTGCGACAGCGGTAGATCTGGGCACAATTACATATGAGAAAGCCGGAACGTACTACTATACC
>JAZQFG010000019.1:0-59965 GCA_045539375.1 Acutalibacteraceae bacterium
TTGCTCCTGCAGGCGCACCCATACCGGGCGGCGGGGGACCGCACGGCAGGCATCCAGCAGCACCGCCGCCATACCGATGCTCAGCACACGGGGATGCAGCAGGGTGTCGCCGCCGATAGCGGCATCCTTGGCGGGGAACAGTAGCAGCACCTGCCCCAGCCCTGCCGCTAACCGCTGGGCGGTGGAGAGAAAGGCCTGCAACAGCGATGCGGGGTTGCCCCACACCAGAGGGCGGTGGCTGTCGGCGGCGGTGAGGATTTCTTGTCGCTCCAGTTGCCCCAGCCGCTGTAGCTGGCGCAGATAGTCCCGCCGCATGGCGGGGGTCTGTTCCGCAAAGGGGGGCAGGGACAGGAAATAGGCCGCCATCTGCTCCCGCAGAGCGCCCTCGGTGGGCGCGGTGTTTGGATTGGTCATAAAAGGCTGCTCCTTTTTATTAAAAATGAATAGGGACGGGGATGTTGCCGCCACGACTTTGGGCAAATCTCCGAAATTAGTTAAAAAATAAACAATCTCAAAAGTTATGCTTGCATTTCTAAAGGGTTTGCGGTAGAATAATGGCAGACTAAAATATTTGGAGGTATTTATCATGGCTGTTAAAGTTGCAATCAATGGTTTTGGCCGCATCGGCCGTCTGGCTTTCCGTCAGATGTTCGGCGCTGAGGGTTACGAGCTGGTCGCGATCAACGACCTGACCAAGCCCAGCATGCTGGCTCATCTGCTGAAGTACGATACCGCTCAGGGTCGCTACGACGGTCACACCGTCACCGCTGACGACGAGGCCGGTACCATCACCGTAGACGGCAAGGTCCTGAAGATCTATGCCGAGAAGAACGCCGCCGATCTGCCCTGGGGCGAGCTGGGCGTCGAGGTCGTGCTGGAGTGCACCGGCTTCTACTGCTCTAAGGAGAAGAGCCAGGCTCACATCGATGCCGGCGCTAAGAAGGTTGTTATCTCCGCTCCCGCCGGCTCCGATCTGAAGACCATCGTCTTCGGCGTGAACGAGAGCACCCTGACCGCAGAGGATACCATCATCTCCGCTGCTTCCTGCACCACCAACTGCCTGGCTCCCATGGCTAAGGCTCTGAACGATTACGCTCCCATCCAGAGCGGTATCATGACCACCGTGCACGCCTACACCGGCGATCAGATGATTCTGGACGGCCCCCATCGCAAGGGCGACCTGCGTCGTGCCCGTGCCGGCGCTCAGAACATCGTTCCCAACTCCACCGGCGCTGCCAAGGCCATCGGTTTGGTTATCCCCGAGCTGAACGGCAAGCTGATCGGCTCTGCCCAGCGCGTGCCCACCTGCACCGGCTCCACCACTCTGCTGGTTGCCGTTGTTAAGGGCAAGGACATCACCAAGGAGGGCATCAACGCCGCGATGAAGGCTGCCGCCTCCGAGTCCTACGGCTACAACGAGGATCAGATCGTTTCCTCCGACATCATCGGCATCCGCTACGGCTCCCTGTTCGATGCTACCCAGACCATGGTGGCTAAGATCGACGAGGATACCTATCAGGTGCAGGTCGTGTCCTGGTACGACAACGAGAACTCCTACACCAGCCAGATGGTTCGCACCATCAAGTATTTCGCTGAGATGTAATTGTAGAAACCCCTGACTCAATCTTTGGCACCGTTCTCATCGGCTGTTTTCCCGCCGTAAAGGGCAAAAATACTCGGCAATACATACAGTATTGCCTGCGTTTTTCGCCTCTTCCCGACAGAAAAACATCTCGTCGATACCGGCACCACGATTTCGTCAGCGGTTTCCGATTCTCGCTCGGAAATCTATGCTTAAAGAATCCCGACAGCCTGCGCTGTCGGGATTTTTCTTTTTGCGCATAGTGTTAGCCTATGCAGAATGGTGCCAGAATTGAATGGAAATGGTTGCCGCCCTCTGTCGGAAATTAGCAATGCGGCGGAATTTTACCACGACAAACCCGCGGTTATCGGGATACACTATCAGCAGTTTGAATTGCGAGGTGTATGCCGTGAAACGGGCGTTTTCAATTATATATGGTTTATTATTCACATTTTGTGTGCTGATTATGGGTGCAGTGGGCTATTTCACCTACGTTCTTCCGGAGCAGGTGTCGGTGGGGCAGGGGCAGATCTTCTCCGTGGGGGCGCTGGTGCAAAGCCGGCCGCTGTCCGCGGTGGGAAAGGCGCAGGCGGCCTCTGTTCCGGCAGGGGAGCGGTATCGTGCCCGCTTGACGCTGGCGGGGCTGTTTCCGCTGAAGGAGGTGACCGTGTCGGTCACCGAGGAGCGGACAGTTATGGTGTGCGGCACCCCGTTTGGAATCAAGCTGTATACCGATGGGGTACTGGTGGTGGGGCTGTCAGATGTGTCCACCGCCGCCGGTCGGGTCAATCCTGCCGCCGCGGCGGGCATACAGATGGGTGACGTGATCGTGGCCATCAACGGGGAGGAGGTCACCTCCTCCCGACAGGTGTCCCGCATCATTAAGGACTGCGACGGCGCGCGTCTGACCCTGCGTCTGCGGCGGGATGAAGTGGAATTTGACGCCTCCTTTACGCCGGTGCACCCCACGGGGGAGAGCGGCTATCGGGCGGGGCTGTGGATTCGGGACAGTGCCGCCGGTGTGGGTACTATGACCTTTTACGATCCTGCCACCGGTGCCTTCGGTGGGTTGGGGCACGCCGTGTCCGACGTGGACACCGGCGAGGAGCTGCCGCTTTCCACCGGCGAGGTGGTACCCGCCCGTATTTTCGGCATTGTCAAGGGGACTGCGGGCACCCCGGGGGAATTAAAGGGGTGTTTTGACCCCGGCACCTTGGGCCGATTACGGAAAAACGGCGAAAACGGCGTGTATGGAACGCTGACGGTGTATCCGATGGGTGCCGTCAGCCTGCCGGTGGCGCAGCGCCGGCAGGTGCAGGAGGGGGCGGCGCAGGTGCTGACCACCTTGGACGGCACCCGCCCCCGCTATTACGACGTGATGATCGAGCAGGTGCGGTATAGCGGCATCCACGCCACCCGCAATATGGTGGTGCGGGTCACTGACCCCGATCTGCTGGCCCTCACCGGCGGCATTGTGCAGGGGATGAGCGGATCCCCCATCATCCAAGACGGCAAATTAGTCGGTGCGGTGACCCACGTGCTGATTGACGATCCTACACGTGGCTATGCGGTGTTTGCGCAGACTATGTTAGAAACAGCGCAGAGCGTGGCAGAGAACAATAAATTGAAAGAAGCATCATAATCTTAAAACCGTTGCAGAAAACTGCAACGGTTTTAATATTAGATAAAAGAAATTAAAAATTAGATAATAACTGAACATTGAAGGGAGAGTCGAAAAATGGTAAAATGGAAACAGTTAAAGGTGGTGGATATATGGAACACATTACCATTGGTAGAAAGTATAACGAAGGCAAGGTTGCTTTTGTTGAGTGCGTTAAGAACGGTTCACTTGATAATATCAATATTAAGGACAAGTGTTTTTTGCTCATTATACTCACAAAAGGAAAGTTGGAATTTAAAGTTGGCGGTGAGAAAATTACTGCTAATGCTCCGTCTTTTTTGTGCTTTGACGAGTCTGAAAACCCTATGCTTGTTTCTAAATTAAAAGCTCAATACACTTGTGTGTACTTCCACCCTAAATTCTTAAACATCAATATGACATTTGAACTGTTGCGTTCTAAAAATTATGGTGATATTGCTACCACCCACGATATGTTTATGTTAAAACCGTTTATTGATAAAGCGTATGTGATTCCTATTGCTGAGACACAGGTAGAAAAAATCGAACAATCTGCCGATTATATGCTACAGGAACTGACCGAGCAACGAGACTGGTATTGGTCTTGTAGAGGTCGTTCCTACTTTATGGAGATTATTATTGCCTTGGAGCGTATGTACGGTCTTATTGGTTATGGACTCACTCATCAAAAATCGGACAACGCACCAATTATCAAAAATCCAAAACTTCGTGATGCGGTACTTTACATAGAGGGACATTACGGAGATAGTATAACTCTTTCTGATATATCAGCTAATGCCGGAATAAACCACACTACTCTTACTGCACTTATGAAAGAAGAACTTGGTTGTACCGCAATCGAGTATCTTATGAAATATCGTATTATCGTATCCAAAAAACAACTTGCTTTTACGGATGTTCCTATTAAAGATATTGCTAATATGGTGGGATTCAAAACAGTTCAGCATTTTAACCGAATTTTCAAAGAACATACAGGCGCAACTCCTGCTGAATTTCGCAAAGTGGCGGTGTCAAAAAGGAGGAAGGATATTAAATGATGGGATTAACTATGTATCCATTATTGATTTTATTATTATTTATTTTCATCGGTATTCCTATAATATTGACCTTAATAAATATTGTTCTGTTATTTACAGAAAAGAAATTTAAGATACGAACTGTCAATGTCATCGATGTTATGACATTTTACCTTGGAATATCATTTACGATACTATTGACGGGATTTTCTGATTTTCACGAATGGAATGAGCAACTGTATTTTACGGGTGGAAAATACACAGACGGCGGAACGTATTCTCCGATTTCATTTGAATCACTGCCGACTTTTATAACCATTTGCATAGTTGCAGTTATAAGTTATATTTTACTGAGATTTTTCAGCAAAAAGTTATCTCCTATTATAGCGTCACTTTGCTATGGCGGTTTATTTTTAGGTTTTTGTTTAACGGTAGTGTTAACCATTCAATTTTGGTGTGATATTCTAAACTTCCAAACAATACTTTTCTTGATTTTTCCTTATAACTATGTATTGTGTTCGGTTCGTCTTATTAGAAATACGGTTTCGGAATATACACAGAAAATTGCAAATACAAACTACGATAATAAACTTTTGCAATTATGTAAAGCAATTTTAAGTAAATCGGCATCCTTTATGATTATTTCTTTTCTTATGGCAATACCGCTTCTTGTAATTGTAATTATCATTCTTCTTTTGTTTGGACAACAACCCGATTCTGTTATTAAAATGTTTACCGAAACCGCCGAATGGACCCTATCACAAAAAATACCGCCACCAAGGCTAGATTATGACGGTCATTATCTTTGCACCGTTGCTGCATGTGGTGATGAAAAGGTTGTTAAGCCTCTGCGAGCAGGAAAGAGAAACAACGAATTGATTATTGTTAATAGGCAGTTGCTGGTCGCAAATGCATTTGAAGACTTAATCGCAGAGAGAACGCCAAGATTGCATAAACTCATTAGAAAAACTTATGACCGATTAGGATTGCCGATTTCAAAGCATATCAACACCAAACGCCGTTCAAATATTGTATATTTCATTATGAAACCGCTTGAATGGGTGTTCCTCTTGGTTCTTTATACGTTTGATACCAAACCCGAAAACAGAATACACCGACAATATTTGGGGTAATAAAAAGGAGTGTATATAATGAGACGAACACTGGTATTTTTATTTGCGGTGGTATTGTTCTTGTTTTTGGTCGCTGGCTGTGGGACAATGGACAACTCGTCCTTTGACGACGGAGCGAACGCGCAGTCCGCTACGACCACGGTTACCAGCGCTATTGACTGCGAAACGAGTACGACCCTTAACGGGAGCAGTGAGCATATAGATACCACAACCACCACAACCACTACAACGGAGTGGAAAACCACCACACAAAAAACAACGGAAAAGACTAAGACTATTTGTCCTACTAGGCCGCCTTCTCCAACAACCACGACGGTGCGCACAACACTGCCAACGGTCACGCCCGTAAGCCGCTTGCCTGCGGTCAAATTTTCGGTCAAGGACAGTAATGTTAAATTTACTGATATGGTAAATCTTCCAAATGGGGGATTTGCTGTTTCGGGGCACAGGTATACGGAAACAGTCATTGAATCGATTATACAGATTTACGATAAAAACGCAATATTTGAAAAAGAATATAAGCATATCCTTGAAGAACATGAGCGTTACAACGGTAATGGTTTTGACAAAATGGCACTTTGCAGTGATGGTGGCTTTATTGCCGCATCGTTTATTTCTCCACATATAACCAAAATTAACCGTAATCTTGAATCGGAATGGTCTGTAATGTATGAAGAATTCTCACCATTTAGAACAGTGTATGATGTTGAGGAGGTAAATCCAAATTGTTATGCGGTTGCTTTTGCGTCATTTGATGATGTCATGAAACTGAAAATTGTATTTTTAGATAAAAACGGGGAAATCGTAGAAACTATTGATGTTGTAAATGATATTTTTGCGGATGGTACGGATATAATTTCGGATGGTAACGGCGGCTTCTATTTATTGACTTCCTGTAACAAATCAACGGCAGATATGTATCCTTTGGTTGCCGAAAATTATGATAGTTCAAAAGCGACCGAGGCAATAATAATGCATTTTTCTTCGGATAGAGAATTGATATGGGTTAAAACATTAGGCGGTGGCGGAAACGATTGGATAGAAGAGACCGCAATTGACGAAAACGGCAATATTTATCTTGCTGTAGGTACAAATTGGTACGGCGCAGATTCTTTTTGGGATATGAGCGTTGAACGGTCTATGCCTTATCGCCGAATGCTTGTTAAATTAGATAGAAAAGGTAATATTGTTTATAGAGCGCCTCTCGCAAATAAAGGCTTAGCCGTTGACCAGGTTTTCGGCATACATATAAAAGACGACATAGCTAATGTTGTCGGAATGTCCGATTATTTCGATGGTTATCAAGTAAAATATCCTTGTGAACAGATTTTGCCAAACGAAAAAGGAAACCGTGTTTTTTGTGTATATAATGCTTGTATAGACGGCAATGGTAACGAACTCGATAGAAAAATTTTCAGGTGTGATCAAAATAATATGCCATGTGATTCTATCATGTTGCCAAACGGCTCTTTAGTAATCGCAGGAAGCGTTTCAGCGGTTGAAAATCCGTTTAATTTAGAATTGTTTGGTTCTGATTCAACAGCGGCATTATTTAAATTTAAATGAGGACATGATATGAGAAAAATAAAAGAAATGTTATTATTCCTAGCACTTTTGGTTGCGCCTCTTGTGCTGTTTTTTGTCATTTCAGGGTTTGCTGCCGATTTAATTTCGGATAGACCGAGCTTTGTCGGTGTTGAAAATTACATAAGAATGTTCTTGCATGACAAAACCTTTGGAAAGGCATTACGAAATACTATTTTAACGCCTGCAATAGTTAGTTTTTTATTGGTGCCCGTTTTTGCAGTTATTGTTTTTCTTGTCAGAAAAAAGATAAAAGTACCGAGATGGGTGTTTTATTTAGGTAGTATGTTGATTGGTGGAATGACCGCTTTGATTTATATCCTCTGTGTTAATGTTGTACTTTTTGGTGTGCCAAGTAATTTGTATGCTGCTCAAACAATTGTATCCCATATCTTAGATTATAAACCTTCTGTATTTGATGTAATAAATCCTCCGCATTTGTTGTTTTCCTTTTATGTTGGAATTTTAACGGCGTTTGTTTTTTGGATATTGGAACTAATTGTTGATATTGTCAAAAAGTTTATTAGAAAAAGGGATATGTAATTAATATGTTTAATTTGGTCAAAAAATCTATTTTATCTGCACTTGTAATACTTTATAATGTTGTATCGCTTTTATGGTGCTATATTATTTCAAGTAATTTTGTTTATAATCTTACTGAAATTCAACGGAGAGATCCCAGTATAACAATAATCGGCGGTGCAGATTTACCAACATGGAGTTTTATAATGGGTGGTATTTTGGGTTGTGCTTGTTCAGTACTCTTTGTATTATTAAGCCTTACAACCGTATTTCTTTTTACTGTATCAATAATTCAAAAACAAACCAACCGGAAATTTAAAATATTACTTTGCATATTTTTGGCACTCACATTAATTATTTACATGCTGATTCCTGCTCAGACTTATGCTGTTTCTCTTTATGCTTTAGTTAGAAAAGTATCTTTTTTAAAATACATACAGTTTATTTATATTATACTTTCACTTATGATTATCGTAATAAGCTTTTTGTTTGCCGTTAAAAGGAGGAAAAGGGAAGAATGAAAGAAAATCATAAATCTATTTTTAGATATTGCAATTTGAAAACCATCGCAATGTCTTTGATGATCTCTTTCTGGGTTGCAGCGGGCCTCACATGTTTTCTTGTTTGGATCAGTATCGTCGCTTTTCAAGCAATGTCAGAAAGCCCTATATCGTATCCTACGAGTATCGTGGGTGGACTCGTGTCATTACTAGCGTTTTTGTTGTCCGTATTCTTCTACATTAAAATGCGACAAAGCAATTTGTCGGTTAAAGGAGTTCTTATTGACGCATTAATTACTTTCTTATCTTTGCCTGTGTTTTTCTTTTGGTTAGTCCAATATGTGTATCCGTGGTTGCAACGGCTTGTTTAAAGAAGGAGCTTGGGAAAAAGACAGGGGGACGGTTGTGTGCCTTGACTTGTTGGTCCTATATTGACACGTGCGTGAGCAGATCTCCCATCATCCAAGACGGCAAATTAGTCGGTGCGGTGACCCACGTGCTGATGGACGATCCCACCCGCGGCTACGGTATTTTTGCCGAGAATATGCTGGACACTGCCCAAGGTGTGGTGAAACAACAATTAAAAGACGTGTCGTAAAAGAAAAGCATCCCGAATGATTTCGGGATGCTTTTGCACATTCACACGGCAGAATGCTGACATGATTATTAATGCGCGGTTGCAATAGCTTTCGTCGTGCAATCCTGAGGGGATACGAACTTGGCTCACTGTAAAACTGTGGGTGAAAATCTTATGTATGAGCGGTTGTAAGGCCCTCAATATGGTTGATAAGATGTTTTTGCCTGCGGTAATGAAATGGAAAAACAAAACAATCGCAAAAAAACGCTATTTCTTTTCAATGGGCAATTCGATATAATGAAATCAGCGAAGTGCTTTTCGCTACTCTCTATTTACATAGAAATGAGGTTGTAACAGATGGACAGATTTCGTTATTGGTTTACCGGTGCGTTAGAGGATGTGTTTGCGGATACCCCGCCCTATCATTTTTCGCCCACGACCGGCTACATCGACATGGCCCGTAATGAGGGCGAAAGCATCCAACTGGCAGTGCGTTCCGAGTGCCCCGTCACAGTGTCGGTAGAGGTGCTGCCCTTTTCGGAGGAGAAGGCCCCCCGCATCGAGTGCGGACTGATCCACTTCGCCTATGCCTCTGAGCAGTCCTATGATATCGGTCGCAAGGTCATCCGTGGCGTGACACCCTGTGAATTTCCCGAATATATCCGCCCCATCCATACGGTGGAACTGGGAGCAGGGGAGTCCCGCGGCTTTTTCCTTACCGCCTGGACCGATGCGGACACCGAGCCTGGCGAATACGTTACTACGATCCGTCTGACGGCGGGCGAGCTTTCTTGGGATATTCCGCTGGCGGTTCGGGTGCGTAATGTGCTTATTCCTCCCGCCACTGAGAGCGATTATTCCTACACCTGCTGGATACATACCGTAGATACCACCCCGACCAAAGAGGCCAACACTCTGCAATCCGAGCGCATGCATGAGTTTGTGTACGGCATTAAGAACTACTCTGAGGAGTTCTGGACGTTGCTGGCCAACTATGCTAAGGCGATGAAGCGCCAGCGTCAGGATGTGGTCGCCGTACCGATCCGTGGATTGCTGATTGAGAATCTGCAGTTCAACGAGGACGGCACCTACACCTTTGATTTCTCCAAGCTGGATCGCTACATAGAGACCTTCCTGACAAACGGTGCTTTCCGTCGCCTGGAGGGCAACCACCTGTTTTGGCGTGATTTCTGGTTTAATCCTCCGGCAGAGGATTACTGGAACCAGTGTGACGTCATCGGCTGG
Source organism: Acutalibacteraceae bacterium (assembly GCA_045539375.1). Classification (GTDB taxonomy): domain Bacteria; phylum Bacillota; class Clostridia; order Oscillospirales; family Acutalibacteraceae; genus UBA5905. The sequence continues at coordinate 9,820 of JAZQFG010000019.1, forward strand.
GTCTATGAAAAGGATGAAAACGGTGCTCCCCGTATCGGTTTCCGTCTGGTGGGTGACCCGGAACTGGAAGCGCATCTAAAAGCATTGCTGTGTCCGCTGTACGACCACCTCAAGGAAAAGGGCTGGGACACCATGTGGATGCAGCATGTGGCGGATGAGATGTCCTCTGACAAACAGCTGCGTGCAACCTGCTGGGGTTATGAGATGGTTCACAAGTGTATGCCCGGCGTACGCACGATTGATGCGGTCAACAGCCGCACGATTCAGTATTACGGAGATAAACTGAATGTCCATGTGCCGATTCTGTATGAATTTGAAGAATCTCACCGTGAGCTGGTGGCATTTGCGGCAGAAAACGACAATGTTGAGGTGTGGGACTACACCTGTATGCTGCCTCATCAGGACTATTTGTCCCGTTTGGGTGACTACAAGCTCATTTGCACCCGCTTGCTGCACTGGTACAACTACAAGATGGGCGCCTCCGGCTATCTGCACTGGGGTTGGAACTACTGGTATACCGGTAAAGTGAGTAACAAACCCTTTGAGGATACCTGCACGTTCGATGGCGGCTATGCTACCGATGCTTGGCTGGTTTTCCCTGACGTGGAGAACCTGAATGTATGGGAGACGGTACGTACCCACGCCAACCGTGACGGTTTGGAGGACCGCGAGCTGCTCCGCTTGGCCGCCCAAAAGGATCCGGAGGCGGTCAAAATGCTGTTGGATGTGATGCTGGTGGATGCCCGCGATTACGATACCGATCCCAACACCTTTATGCGTATTCGTGAGAAGCTGCTGGACATTGCTGAGGAAAAATGAAGGTCTAAAAAGCAAAGCCAACCTCCTGCTACAAGGGAGAATAAGTCCGGCAAAAACGGACGATAGATGAAACACCCCCTAATGTAGGAAGATAGAAGTACTACATTAGGGGGTATTCTCTATCCATCGTGTCTCCATTCTGTCGTAGGATAAATAGAGGGATCCATTAGGGGATAAGCATACTGATATTCCTCCAATGTTGCATTCTCGTTGTTTTATATGTTTCTATGTGAAATGGACACGAGTAATTGTCTATAAAACGATGGAATTTATATTTTTGCAGAAAGATGGAAGTGAACACTTGCACTTTTAATCTAAAAAAATTAGAATAAAACAAGAAACTGAAAGGAAGGGATATAGAAATGAAAACCCCCGTATTAGTCATTATGGCAGCCGGCATGGGTAGTCGATTTGGCGGTCTCAAGCAGATTGCACCTGTGGATGAACAGGGGCATATTATCATGGATTTTTCTTTGTATGATGCTTGGCGCGCGGGCTTCCGGGACCTGGTTTTCATCATTAAACCGGAGATGGAGGGCTCTTTCCGTGAAGTGATCGGCGATCGTATGGAGAAGTATTTCAACATTGCTTACGTTCATCAGACCATGGATAAACTGCCTGCCGGCTACAGCATTCCGGAGGGTCGCGAAAAGCCTTGGGGCACCGGTCATGCCATTTTGTGTTGCAAGGATGTTGTAGACGGTCCCTTTACTGTTATCAACGCAGACGATTTCTATGGGCCTACTGCTTTCTCTGTAATCTATGACTACTTGCTGAATAATCAGGACAACTCTCAGTATGCCATGGTTGGTTACCGTGTTCGCAATACGGTGACCGAGCACGGCTCTGTTGCCCGTGGCGTTTGTGAAGTGGAGAATGGCCTGCTGACCGGCGTTACTGAGCGCACCAAAATTTACAAGAATGGTTTGGATGCCAAGTATACGGAAGACGGTGAGACTTTCGTCAATCTTCCCGGTGATACCATTGTTTCTATGAATTTTTGGGGCTTCACCCCCAAGATGCTGCAGGAACTGGACGACCGTTTTCCTGCATTTTTGGATGACGCGCTGGCAAATAATCCTCTGAAGGGCGAGTATTTCCTGCCTTCTGTTGTCAATGATCAACTGCAGGTCGGTACCGCTACTGTCCGCGTTCTTCCCTGCGAAGAAACCTGGTTTGGCGTGACATATCGGGAGGATCTGGAGTCTGTTAAAGATGCCATTTGCGATATGAAAAATCAGGGGATTTACGATAAAAATCTCTGGAATTAAGCGAGGAGGAATAAACTATGTACATTCCCGAAAACGAGAAGATCCTTACCGAGGTTATCTCTGCTTACGATTTCCCCAAAACGCTGTTGGGCGCAGTTCGTTACGGCAGTGGCCACATCAATGATACGTACTGTTTGGTTTGCCAACCCCAGGAGGGCAAGGCGATCCGTTTCATTCTGCAGGGTCTGTCTGTGGCAGCATTCCCCCGTCAAGAGGAACTGATGGAGAACTTTATCGGCGTCACCTCTCACCTGCGTAAAAAGATCGAAGCAGCCGGTGGCGATGTCATGCGTGAGACGCTGAACATCGTTCCCACCCGTGATGGCAAGCCTTACTATATGGATTCCACCGGAAGGGTCTGGCGTCTGACTCACTATGTAGAGGGCACGGTTTGCCTTCAGAAGGCTACCCCCGATTTGTTTGAGGCATCTGCCCGCGCTTTTGGTCGTTTTCAGTGGCTTCTGGCCGATTATCCTGCTGAAACTCTGCACGAAACCATCATAAACTTCCATAACACGGAGGACCGTTTTGCTAAGTTTTTGACGGTGCTGGAAGCAGACAAGCTGGGTAGAGCAAAGGACGTAGCGGCTGAGATCAAGTTTGCCATGGATCGTAAGGCGGATTGCTCCGTGGCGATGAACGCATTGCGGGAAGGCAAACTGCCTTTACGTGTTACTCACAACGATACTAAGCTTAATAATGTTCTGATTGACGAAGAATCCCAAGAAGGCGTTTGCATCATTGACCTGGATACCACTATGCCCGGCCTATCTATCTATGACTTTGGTGATTCGATTCGTTTTGGTGCGAACCACAGCGCGGAAGACGAAAAGGATCTGAGTAAGGTTAACTTTGATATTGAACTGTATAAGCGTTATGCCCGTGGTTTCCTGGAGGGTGCAAAGGGAGGTCTCACTCCGGCGGAGCTGGAATACCTGCCTTGGGGCGCGAAGTTGATGACTTTGGAATGTGGCATCCGTTTCCTGACCGACTATCTGGATGGCGACAACTACTTCCACATCCACTATCCCGAACAGAATTTGGATCGTTGCCGTACCCAGTTCAAGCTGGTTGCTGATATGGAAGCACAGTGGGATGAGATGCATGAAATCGTAAGGGAGATCGCAAAATGAAAGTTTTGGTTACCGGCGGTGCCGGATATATCGGAAGTCACACCTGCGTGGAACTGATTGAAGCAGGTCATGAACCTATCGTCATCGATAATCTATGCAACTCCTGCGAAGAAAGCCTTCATCGTGTTAAAATGATTACCGGCTATGACGTGCCTTTTTACAAGGGGGATGTGCGGGATGAAGGCTTGCTTCACCACATTTTTGCGCAGCACGATATAGATTGTGTTATCCACTTTGCAGGCCTGAAGGCTGTGGGAGAATCCGTTGCAAAGCCTTTGGAATATTATGAGAACAATCTGTGTTCCACCATGACCTTGTGCCGTGTTATGAGTCAGTGCGGTGTGAAGAAAATTGTCTTTTCCTCTTCCGCAACCGTCTATTCCGGTGACAATGAAATGCCTCTGCGTGAGACCTCCAAGACCGGTAATTGCACCAACCCCTACGGTTGGACCAAATATATGTGCGAGCAAATTCTGCGGGATCTGACCGTTACTGACCCCGAGTGGTCTGTTGTGCTGCTGCGCTATTTTAACCCCGTAGGTGCACACGCCAGCGGATTGATCGGCGAGCATCCCAACGGTATCCCCAATAACCTGATGCCCTTTATTTCTCAGACGGCTATTGGTAAGCGCCATCACCTGAACGTGTTCGGCAATGACTACGATACCCATGATGGTACCGGCGTTCGTGATTACATCCATGTTGTTGACCTGGCAAAGGGTCATGTGGCGGCAATTGGCCATTTGATGCATAACTCCGGCGAGAGCGTATTCAATCTGGGCACCGGCACCGGATATTCCGTTCTTGATATGGTGAAGGCATTTGAAACTGCCAACGGTGTTTCTGTTCCCTACGAGATCGTTGCCCGCCGGCCCGGAGACCTGGCCACTTGCTATGCTGACCCTGCTAAGAGCGCAGAAATCTTAGGTTGGAAGGCTACCAAGGATCAGACGGATATGTGCCGCGATACCTGGAATTGGCAGAGTAAAAATCCTACCGGATTTGATATATAAGCCAATCGGAGAAAAAGGAACCAGTCCGGAAAAGTGGACAATAAACTCCCTATTGTAGAATAACAACTACAATAGGGAGTTTCTGTATCTGTATGGTATTCGTGATGTTATGACCACAGTATTGTTGCCTATCATGGGCAGAATTTCCTGTTTTCTTTGCTTGACGGAGGGGAAGCGGCGGGTGTATACTTAGGTAGCGAATCTTCTTCATAACGGAGTAAAAAAGCAATACAATCGCAAAAAAGAGATATATCATTTGGGTTTACAATTCGGTAAAATGAAAAGTGCAGAAAAGCTTGGCTATTGCGAAAGAAAAATAAGGGAGAGAAAAGTTATGTCGATTCGTTTAGGTGTGGTGGGCTACGGTTCCCGTGGCCGGTATATGGCGATGCAGATGTATCGGCGGCACGAGGAGTTTGTGTTAACGGCGGTGGCTGACCGGGACATGGACAGCGTGCCGGCTAAATTGAAAGAAGAGGGTCTGGATCCGGATAAGGTGCAGATTTTCTCAGATATCGACAGTATGCTGGCGGCGGATGCGTGCGATTGTGTGATCGTGGCTACCAACTGCTCCTCTCATACGGAAATAGCCATCAAAGTTCTGGAAAAAGGGTTGCCTCTGTATCTGGAGAAACCCGTGTGCACCAATATGGAGGATTATTATCGCTTGAAGGAAGCGGGGGAGAAGTACCCCGATGTGCCGGTGGTGGTATCCTTCCCTCTGCGGGTGTCTCAGATCTGTCTGGATGCTAAGCAGATCATTGAATCGGGTCAGTTGGGCCGTGTGGAGCAGGTGCAGGGGTATAACAATGTGCCCTATGGCGGCGTGTATTACCATAGCTGGTACCGCAACTACGACGTAGCGGGCGGGCTGTTCCTGCAAAAAGCCACTCACGATCTGGACTATATCCAGTATGTTCTGGGTGGGATGCGCCCCGTTGAGCTGTGCGCTATGAAATCCAAGCAGGTGTTTAACGGCAATAAGCCGGCAGGCTTGCTGTGTTCTCAGTGTGATGAGCGGGAGACATGCCGCGAGAGTGCTTTGGTGCTGAAGAGAAATGGACAGGAGACGTTCGGAGAATACTGCTGCTACGGCGAGGATTCCAAGAACGAGGATAGCGGCAGTGTGCTGATCCGCTATGACACGGGTATGCACGTGGCTTATACCCAGAACTTCTTCATCAAACGGTCTGCTCAAAAGCGAGGCGCCCGTTTCCTGGGAGAAAAGGGTACATTGGAATTCGATTGGTACACCAACAGCCTGACGGTGTATCAGCACGATATAGATCGTGTAGATACGTATCGTTACGACCCCAGTATGGAGAGCCATTTTGGCGGCGACAACCGTCTGGTGGACAACTTCTATCAACTGATTACCGGACAGATCAAACAATCGGTGGCTACCCTGCGTGAGGGTCTGGACAGCGCCTATCTGTGTCTGAAGGCGACCCAGTCCGCAGAAGAGCATCGCTTCGTCACGTTGGATGATGTCTGATGGATAGAGTGTAGATTCGATTTATTAGGGAAGGGGGCCTTTGTATGTTGCGCATGTTGATCGTAGACGACGACTTTATGCACTGTCAGGGTATTGAGCATCTGACGGGGCAGTATATTCCTGAACTGGAAACCAAAGTGTGCGACGATGCGCAACAGGCCCTGGAGTTGTTGCGGGCGGAGAGATTTGATATCCTGTTTGTGGATATCAATATGCCGGTGCTGTCCGGATTGGATATCGTGGAGAGCATTTGCGCTGAGCAGCCGGAGCTGCGGGTGATCGTCTATACCGCCCACAGTGAATTTGAGTATACAAAACGTGCCATGCGGTTGGGCGTGAAGCACTATATTCTCAAGCCCATCCGCGTGGAGGAGTTTTGTCAGGAGGTCATGTCGGTCATTGAGGAGTGCCGTGCAAGCAACAGCGAGCGTATGAGAGACCTGCTCTGCAAAACCTATTACGGTACTGACGCAAACGAGATGGGTACCGACCTCTTCCCCTGCGATATGGCGCTGGTGGATTTTGAGTGCAGTGTTTTGACAGAGAAGGATTCTGAGCAGGCGCTGCGGCGGTTGTTGGGTAATGAGGCGCAGGCGGTAATGCTCAATGAGTGCCAGTTGGTCATCGTGGCGGCGGATATGGAGCGGGTCGCGTTGGCGGAGGTCATTCGCCAGTGGACGGACGTGGATTTCGTTATTGTTAATTGCGGACGGCTGCAGGCGATGCAGTTGCCTAATGTTTTTAAAAAGGTGGCGGACCTGCTGGTTTCCTTCCGCTTTTATATGGAGAGCGGCCACGTCTATGACCTCGATGAGCCCTTCGTAAGTGAGTGCCGCACGGATAGCTGCCCCGAGTCGCTGGACGAGGTGGCGGAGCTGGTGCAGGTCGGCCGTCTTGAAGAAGCGGAGAAGATGCTTGTGCGTTTTTTTGCGCTTATTCAGCAGAGCGGGCACTGTTCTGATCTGTATGTGAAATATCTGGTGGTGGATTTTCTGCGGAAGATCCAGTTGCCGGAGGAGAAAGAGACCAATCGACTGGACGAATACATTCAGCAGGTCTTTTTCAGCAAGAATGTGGATGCATTGTGCGCCTGGTGTTGCGAGACGATCTACCGCCTGCAGCAGGAGCGGGGCGATGCCAGCGGCCGTCAGATCATCGACCGTGTCATCGAGATAATGTACGCCGAATGTCAAGAGGATATCAGCCTCAACTCCTTGGCTAAGCGCGTGTATCTGTCTCCCAGCTATTTGAGTTATCTGTTTAAGAAAAATACGGGGGAGAGCTATATCAAGTTCTTCACCGGTCTGCGTATGAAAAAGGCCAAGGAGCTATTGCGCAATACTAATTTGAAGGTGGGCGAGGTTGGCAAGCAGGTGGGGTATGCCAACGCTTCCTATTTTTGCATGCTTTTCCGTGATTTTTACGGGATGTCGCCCTCACAGTACCGCGAGTCGCAGATAAAGTGACGGGGGGAGGAGTCGTATGAAGGGCCGTATGCGGATGACCGTATGGCTAAACAATATCAGCATATTCAAAAAACTGATGTTGTCGTTTATGGTGCTATCGCTGATTCCCATTGTGTGTATCGGCGTGATTTCTTATACGCTGGCCTACCGCACTATGCACCAGGACTTGTCCCGTTCCGTTACCCTCAACCAGCAGCGTATTGCTGAAACCATCAACGGGCAGTTGACCGCTATCGACAGCTTTTTATCCAAGGAGATATACGACCGTCAATTCCAGCAGCAGGTGCGTGCCCATGCCGGCGGCATGGTGACGGATGCCGCCGTGCAGCAATCCTGTGCGCAGATTGTGGCGGATGCCAATTTGCCTATACGGGTGACAGATGCCGTATACATTCCCGCTCGCCGGGATGCTTCTGTGCCATTACGCCAGTCAACGAGTGAGGATTATCGCTTGTCGGTCAGTCGGCAGGAGGGGACTCTGTATTTCACCAAAGCGGTGTGCAATTTATATACCGAAGAAGTATTGGGAGAGCTGAGAATCAGTGTCTCTCTTCTTTCATTTCTGGACAAATATTTGCAGATGGACCGTGAGGAATACGGTTTTTTGCTGTTTGACGAGCAGGGCAACAAGGTGTTTGCCAACTGGAATATTACAGTGGATACGGGGCATCCAACAGCCTCCTTCATGGCCAATCAGCCGACGGGGATGTGCACCGTCAATGGGGAACAGTATATCACCGCGCGAGAAGATTTCCCTGCTGCGGAATGGGTGCTGTATTGCTTTGTGCCTCTGCGGCTGTTGCAAACGCAGGTAAATACCATTCTGCTGACCACAGTCACTACCGTGCTGGTGTGCATTGTGGCGGTGCTGTTCCTGTCGCTGTTTGTGGCCTATTCCATGACCTATCGCTTAAATGTGATGGTTGGCCGTATGAATACCTACCGTGTGGACGACGTGCGCCTGCCCGTGCGGGACGATTTGGGTGGTGACGAGATCGGCCAGCTGTCGCAATTTTTTGACCTGATGAGCCAGCGCAACGCACGGCTGATCGAGGAGGTCTATAAGAGCAAGCTGGAGCAACAAGAAATGGAACAGCGGGCGCTACAAGCACAGATCAAGCCGCATTTTCTGTACAACTGTCTGGATAATATCAATATTCGGGCGCTTATGCTGGGAGATGAACAGATCAGCAATGTGGTGACTATGCTGGCGGATTTTTACCGCACCTCGCTTAATAAGGGGCGCAGCGCAACCCGTGTGAGCAACGAAATCAAAAACGTGAAGAGTTATCTATCCCTATTGACCGCTATGGGCGGCAAGTTTAGGGTGGAATATGATATCGATGAGCAAGCCGAGCCGTATACCCTCATCAGCCTGACCTTGCAACCCATTGTAGAGAACGCCTATCAGCACGGTGCCTTTCATATGGGGGCAGACGGACTGATTCGTCTGTCCATCCACAAGAGGGAGCAGGAACTGGTTATTTCGGTGTTTAACAATGGTTCGCAAATCACCAAGGAAGAGGCTGAAAAAGCCCTGACCCATAAAGGGGACGGCTATGGTCTCAAAAATGTCAACACGCGTATACAACTGTTTTTCGGTAAGGAATACGGCGTGAAGATCGGCGCAGTGGAAGGAGGAACGGAGTGTGTTGTTACGATACCGGCAATCCTGTATCAGGGCGAAGACCGTGGAGCGGATATCTCTTAAGCGGTGTGCTGCTGCGGCGCTGGTGCTACTCTTTCTGCTGCCGCATACGGCCTGTTCTGTAACTCAGGATCCGCCTCTCTCCGCTCCGCCCGAAAAGGAGGAAACAACGCCGCTGAGCTGGTATATCTGCGTGCCGGGCACGGCCGACGGTGAAACTTTTTTTGAGGAAACCAACATTGGTCATCTGTTAGCCGATCACCTGCCGGAAGTGCCGCAACTGCGTTTTTTTAACGGCGATGCGACGGCGGAGTTTTCTCGTCTGTATGCCAGCGGACAATTACCGGATCTGTTTACCGTGGAGGCCGCTGATAATGTGGTACAACTGTGCCGTAAACGCACCTACACCTATGCAGTAGAAGAAGTGCAGTCTTCCCTAGGGGAGATGATCCCTATCGCAGCGCAGCATCTGTTTGAAAGCATCGGTGGCGGCCACGGCGTGCCGGGCGGTGTATCGACGACGTTTTCCGTTCCTCGCCTGAGCGAAGGAATGTATGTGCGCCGTCGGCTGCTGGATACCGATGGGGCGCTGAGTACGGCGGATTTTCTGCGCTTGGCGGAGCGGGCTATGGTGCGGGAGACGGCTTCCTCGCTGACAAAGGAGCAATTTAATCCCGTGCTGTTGGATATGGATAATCAGCCCTTCCGCACACTGGAGCATCTATTCGGCATCAGCCCCATCTACAGTGGCAAAAACGGCCCCGCTCATCGCATTTTTGATGAGGATTGGCTGCCGTGTCTGCGGTTTTTAAGTGAGCTTGGGAATGCCACGCAGCATATGCCCCTGCGGCGCTCACAGGATATGGTGCAGGCGTTGCTTTCGTCGGATGTGCAACTGTATATCGGGCGGCACGAGCCGGTGAGTTATGCCAATCTGCAGCTGACCGAGGCAGAGCAGTTTGTGCCGGTACAGGCGGCTTTTTCTGAGGACGGTTTTTTGGAAAGCTACAGTCAGCAAGGACATTATCTCACCTTCTTTTGCCGAAACGGCCGTAACAACGAACAGCGAGCCGCAGCGTGTGTGCAGGCGCTGTTGACAGAAGAGATGGGACTGTTGGCGGTGCTGGGCGAGCAGAACCGAAATTGGATATACGATGGTGTCGGGGGCGGAGTGATCCCCCTGACGAACGAGTCAGAAACAGCGGCTTTGCGGCAGGGCATCCTGCGTTTTCCGTATCTCAGCACGGCAGGCTTGGGGGTTAAGGGGTATTCCCTCCCCATACAGGCATTGGATATTCTCGCTGCTCCGAACGATGAAAGTCTGTACGGGGATGAGGTGGAAGAGGTATATCGCTACTTAGTGGAGAATAAGATACAATCCCTGCTTGTGGAGTTGGTGGAAAAGAAAAGTTGGGATGAGGAAGACCTGCACAGGTCTTTGAATCAACTAAGACAGAGCGAAGAACTGATGTATCTGGATGTGGGCCTTCCGTAAAAAAACACATAGGAAGTTTGGACGATACCCCCGAAACGGACATAGAATTAAATAACCCCCTGTTGTAGAACCGGACACTACGACAGGGGGTTTATTTTTCTGTTTTTTTGGGGGAGCAGTCCGGTTGTTTGTAGCCGGCGGTGTCGGTTTAAGAGTGAAAATCAACATAATCTAAAATTTCTTATATAGATGAAAAATAGGCAAAATGGTATACTTAATTATGTAAGTATGGCGTATTGGCGCCATCAGCGATGTCGGGAAAAATCACCGGAGGGATTGTACGCATGAAGAAATGGTGGCAACGGATAATTGCATGTGGTGCGGCTTTGGCACTGTGCCTTACGGCACAGGGGCCTTTTTCACCGTTGTTGGTACAGGCTGACGAGGTGACGCCGACTGTGCAGCAAACGACGGGCGATAGTGATTATCGCGCGTATTTGCAGACCCACGCCGACTATGTGGCGGCTGCACAGGAGGTTCGCTTCTCCGCCGGCTCCGTGCTACAGCCTACTGACGGTGCCAAGCCTGTGCAGGAATATGATGGCGTGACCGAGGCACTGCTGTTCAGCACAGGGGAGGCCTCCTGGCAGTTTACCGTGCCAGAGAGAGGCTTTTATGAGATTGAGCTGCAGTATTGCCCGCTGCTGAGCAGCAACCGTCTGGTGGAACTGGAGCTATTACTGGATGGGACGGTGCCCTTTGACGAGTGCCGCGGCCTGCAGCTGGAGCGTCTGTGGAAAGATGAGACCGACGAAAAACTGTACGATGCCAATGGCAACCAATATGCGGCCAAACAGACCGAAATCACCGCGTGGGTGACGAAGCGGCTGACCGACCCCAATAAGATTAGCAGTGCGCCTCTGCAGTTTGCCATGGAGGCGGGACAGCATACTCTGACACTGCGTGTGGGTGAGGACCCGGTGATGCTGGGCGAGATTGCTGTCACTTTCACGCAGACGGTGCCTACATATGCCGAATATATCGGTGACCGCATTCCTGCGGGTGAGCAGGTCCTGCGTATAGAGGCGGAGGCCGCCGATCGTAAATCTGACCAGTCCCTGCGTCCCCTGTGGGATACTTCTGACCCTTTGATGGAGCCCTATAGCCCCAATAAATTGCGTATCAATATGATCGGCAGCACCTACTGGCAGACACAGGGTCAGTGGCTGGAATGGGATGTGGATGTGCCGGAGGACGGCCTTTATCAGGTGGTTTTCCGCTATCAGCAGGGTTATGTGTTAGGCTATGATGTGTATCGTAAGATCTACATCGACGGTACGGTGCCTTTTGATGAAATGGCGCTGGTCAGTTTCCCCTTTACCGTTGGCTGGGACAGCCGCCGCATTGAGAATGACAAAGGAGAGCCCCTGTATGTGTATCTTACGAAGGGTACCCATCAGTTGCGTATGGAGGTCACCCTCGGCTCCCTGTCCAATGAGATTTACGAGCTGAACGATGTGGTGCTCAACCTCAACACCCTGTATCGCAAGATACTGATGATCACCGGTGCCAGCCCCGATCCTTTCCGGGATTACGACCTGGCGGGGGACATCCCCGGACTGCTGGATACGCTGGAGGACAGCGCGGAGCGGTTGGAGGTCTGTGCGGATACAGTAAAAAAACTGATGACCAAGGGTGGCGATACCGGTATTCTCAAGACCTTGGCCCGCCAGCTGCGGGACTTTTGTGCGCGGCCGGATACCATTCCTGACCGTTTGACCAGTTTTGAGAGCAACGTGACCAGTCTGTCTACTTGGGTCACCGAGCTGCAGAATCAGCCGCTGGACTTAGATTCGATCTTTCTTGTGCAAGCAAATGGCGAGATGCCGCGTATGAAGGCGGGCTTTTTCCGTTCTCTGTATCACGGACTGCAGAAGTTCTTCTATTCCTTCTTGGAGGATTACAACAGCTATTCCGGTAATGGAGAAGGAACCCAAATTACCCTGTGGACGGGTCTGGGTACCGAGCAGGCGCAGATCTTGCGTCGTATGATCGATGAACTGTTTACTCCCAAGACGGGCATTTCGGTGGATATGAAGGTGGTTTCTTCCTCGATGGTGGAAGCCTTCCTGTCTGGTAACGCACCGGACACCACCATTTTTATGGGTCGTGGCCAGCCGGTAAATCTGGCTATACGCGGCGCTTTGATGGATCTGACCCAGTTTGATGATTTTGATAAAGTGTATGCCTCCTTCGGTGAGAGTGCGATGCGTCCTTTCCGCTTTCAGAACGGATATTATGCTCTGCCGGATACGGAAGGCTTCTATATGATGTTTGTGCGTACTGACATTTTTGAGGAGCTGGGTATCGAAATTCCCAAAACGTGGGATGATTTCTACAAGGTGGTGCCTCAGATTCAGCAGTACAACATGGACGTGGGCCTACCGTATACCGCTATCGATGTCAGCGGCTCGGTGGATGCAGGTATGGGTACCCGCAATTTATTCCCTGCGTTGTTGTTGCAAGCGGGCGGCAAATTCTACACGGAGGATCTGTCCCGCACGGCGCTGGATACCACGGTAGCTATGAATGCTTTTGAGCAATGGACGGAGCTGTATCAGAAATATTCGGCGCAGTTGTCCTATGATTTCTTTAACCGCTTCCGCACCGGTGCCATGCCGTTGGCGATTGCGGGCTACAGCGAGTACAACCGTCTGTTTATGGCTGCTCCTGAGATTCGGGATCTGTGGGAGATGCGCCCTCTGCCGGGTACCCCTAAGGCAGACGGCACGCTGGATATCACCCAGGCCGGCAGTGGCACGGGTGCGGTGATTCTGCGGGACACCTCTAATCCCGATGAAACGTGGGAATTCCTCAAGTGGTGGACAGGCGAGCAAGCACAGGCAGAGTATTGTGCCAACATAGAAGCTCAGTTAGGTATGGTGTCCCGTCACACTACCGCTAACAAGGCGGCTTTCTCCACGATCGCTTACCCTGAAAAGGTTCGAGAGGCCCTGCTCACACAGTGGGAGGCAGTGGAGAATATCGATGAGGTTCCCGGTAGCTATTACCTGTTGCGTGGTCTGGATAACGCTTTCCGCAGCGTGCTGTACGAGTCGCAGAATCCTTACGAGGCACTGGGTTTATGGAACGAGAAGATTAACCAAGAATTAGAGCGGAAACGAGATGAGTTTGGACTTGGATAAGCAGAAGCGTAATCGCCGGGTAAACCGGTCGAATGACCTGACAGAGGTCAGAAAAACAAGCTTCGTTGACGAAGTGAGACGGAACAAGGGGCTGTATTTGATGCTCATCCCCTTCTTTGCGGTCTTCTTTCTTATGACAATATTGCCTATACTGGTGTCTACGGGCTTGAGCTTTACATACTACAATATGTTTCAGGCACCCCAGTGGCGTGGCCTGCTGAACTACATTAACCTGTTTATGAACGATGAGGTGTTTTACATTGCACTGAAAAACACCCTGTTGTTCGCTTTCTTGACGGGTCCTTTAAGCTACTTGCTGTGCTTCATGTTCGCCTGGCTGGTCAACGAGCTTGGCCGAGGACTGCGGGTATTGCTGACCTTTATGTTTTATGCACCGTCCATATCGTCGTCGGTGTACTTCATCTGGCAGTTCCTGTTCAGCGGCGACTCCTACGGTCTCATCAACGGCTTTTTGATGAATATCGGTATCCTTCAGGAGCCGATTCAGTGGTTTAGCGACCCGCAATACAACCTGTGGATATTGATGCTGGTACAGCTGTGGATGAGTCTTGGTACCGGTTTCCTGGCCTTTATTTCGGGCTTTCAGTGTGTGGATCGCTCGCTGTATGAGGCAGGTGCTATTGACGGCATCAAGAGCCGTTTCCACGAATTGATTTACATCACCATTCCTATGGTGAAGCCTCAGCTTATCTTTGGTGCCATTATGCAGATTTCCACCTCTTTTGCGGTGAGCACCATTTCCATGCAATTGTGTGGCTATCCCAGTACCAACTATTCGGCCCATACGCTGGTGCTGCACATTATGGACCACGGTACCACCCGTTACGAGATGGGCTATGCCTGCGCCATATCGGTGGTGCTGTTCGTGCTGGTGCTGCTGTTTAAGCAACTGGTGGATATTGTGATGAAATATGTGGGTGACAGTTAACCTAAAGGGGAAAGTGAACGCATGAAAAACGGTATTTTCAAAATACATAAGCGTGTGAGCCGTTCTGCGGGTGGTACCATAACGATATTCATCCTGCTGATGATAGCGGCATCGTTTATGGTATTACCGCTGGTATATTCTATCATAAACTCTTTTAAGCCGCTGGATGAATTGTTCCTGTTTCCGCCGAAATTCTTTGTGAAGCGGCCAACCATCATTAACTTCGTTATGTTGTTTCAGGTGGCGGCCAGCACACGTATTCCTTTTTCGCGATACATATTCAACAGTGTATTCATAAGCGGTCTGACTACGGTGCTGCATGTGCTGATCTCCTCTATGGCTGCCTACCCGCTGGCGAAATACCGCCTGAAAGTAAAGTGGCTGTTCCAGGTGGTTGTCACGGCGATGCTGTTTAACAGCACGGTGCTTTGGTTACCTCAGTATGTGATTCTATCTCGTTTGCAAGCCATCAACACCTACTGGGTGTACGTTCTTCCCTATGTGGCGTCGCCGCTGGGTCTGTTTCTGATGAAGCAGTTTATGGAGCAGGTGCCCACTTCTCTTATCGAGATAAGCCAGATTGAGGGTGCCAACCAATGGATCATTTTCTGGCGCGTGGTGATGCCGCAGGTGCGGCCGGGTTGGTTGACGCTGATTGTGTTCTGTTTCCAAAATATATGGAACGTGCAGCCGTTGAATATGGTATTCGACGAGCAATTAAAGATGATGAATATGGCCATCACTCAAATAACTTCTGCAGGCATCGCTCGTCTGGGCGTGTCTATGGCGGCGGGTGTGTTGTTGATGTTGCCGCCTATGCTGGTGTTTGTGTTTACACAGAACAGCATTGTGGAAACCATGGCTTTTTCTGGCATTAAGGAGTAAACGAAGGAGGTTACAAGATGAACAGCGGTTTTATTAAGCGTGCCGGCTGTGTACTGCTGGTGCTCTTGCTGCTCTCCTCCGGCTTATCCGTCTGCGCCGCTCCCCAGTCCGTAACGCCGAGCTATCAGTATACGGAGGACGGTGAGGTGCTGGTATCGCCTTCCGTTTACGAGGTGAAAAAGGCGGTGCAGTTGTCGGAATTGGCGCTGGAGACCTATGGCACGATTTCGGATGTATTTGTAGATGATGAGGGAATCTTGCATCTGCTGGATTCCGAAAACGGTTTTCTCATTCAACTGGATAAGGACTTGCAACTGCTGAGGACGATGGTTTTCACGGAGAACGGTGCGGAGTGCCGTTTCACCAGCGCTCAGGGGTTGTTCGTCCGGGGTAGTGGGGCAGAGAAGACCTATTATATTGCCGATGCTACCAGAGAGTGCATTTTGGTAGCGAACGCCAAGGGTGAGGTACAGTTACATATGACTCGCCCGGAATCCAATCTGATTCCCGAATCCTTGGTGTTTGCCCCTCAAAAAGTGGTTGTCAACAATACCGGTGTGGTGTATACCATCATACCGCAGCTGTATATGGGCGCCGTGGCCTTCTCGGCGCAGGGCGAGTTCTTAGGCTTTTACGGCAGCAACCAGGTGGAGGTGACCGCCAAACTGCTGCTGGACCATTTTTGGAAGAAGCTGCTCAACAGTGAGCAGAAAAGCAAAATGGCCAAATACGTTCCTGTAGAATATTCCAATTTGGACATAGACAAGCAGAACTTCATCTATACTGTGACTTCCGCCAATGCGGGTAGTGGCTCTGATAAAGAGCAGGTGAAAAAGATCAATGCCAAGGGCATCAATATTATGAAGTCCAAGGAATACGGTGATCTGGAGTATTACTACGACAACGGTGTGTTGGTGGACACCTCTTTTGTGGATGTTGCTGTAATGGAGGAGGGCACTGTAGTGGCGCTGGATGCCACCTACGGCCGTGTGTTTTTGTATGACGAGCTGGGCAACCAGTTGGGCGTGTTCGGCGGTATGGGCGAGTATGGGGGCAGTTTCCGCCTGCCTGTGGCGGTGGAATCCCTTGGCAGGGATGTCTATGTGCTGGATCAGGCGAAGAAATCCCTATGCTGCTTCACTCCGACTGACTATGGCGACCTGTTACTCTCTGCCGTGCAGTACACGCAAAAAGGTCAGTTCGAAAAGGCCTATGAGAAATGGCAACAGGTGCTACAGCGGGATGCGGGCTGTGAGATGGCCTACGTGGGCGTGGGCAAGCTGTTGTTGCAGGAGAAAAAATACGCTGAAGCCGCCGAGGCCTTTCGGCTTGGAAAAGACCGTTTGGAGTATTCAAAGGCTTTTAGTTATTATCGTAACGAGCTGCTTTCCCGCCATTTCTGGTTGGTGTTCCTGATCCTCTGCGGACTGCTGGGCGCGGTGTTTGTGCTGGGCTATCGCAGTAAGGGACGTAAGGATTACGACTACGGTTTGAAGGATCGCAGCGCCTTTGCTAAGGTGAGGTATGCGCTGTTCCATCCTATTGACGGCGTGGAACTGTTTACTCAAACGGTGTCTCCTGCCAAGCAGTATATCGTGTCTGCCATTGTGGCGGCGGCATGGCTGCTTGTCAGTGTGATCTCCTACCATGGTACGGGCTTCGCCTTTAACACTCACGACCCCGATTCTTTCAGTATTTGGGGACAGGTGGCGCAGACCGTTCTGCTTATGGTGGTGTTTGTGATTGCAAACTGGTTTGTGTGCGTGATGACTGACGGCGGCGGTAAGCTGTGCGAGATTGCTTTCGTCACATCACTCGGACTGATCCCCTTCTTGATGTTCCGGGTGCTGGATTTGCTTCTCAGCAATCTGCTTACTATCGAAGAGAGCGGCTTTGTATGGGTCATCGGTGCCGTCTTCTACATCTGGGCCGTGACTATTCTGCTGCTCGGTTTGCAGACGATACACGAGTTTTCTTTTGGCAGAAATCTGTTCACCGTATTTTGCACGCTGGTCGGTATGGTGATTATGGCGCTCTTGGCCATTTTGGTCTGGAGCCTTATGCAGCAAGTGGCCTCGTTTGTGGTGTCCATTGCGGACGAGTTATCTACAATGCTGTCGTAAGCCTATTGGCACAACAATGGAAGGAATGTATCATGCGTATGAAAAAGATGATACTGAAAATAACAGCATGGCTGGCCATCAGTTGCCTGCTACTGCCGGGCGCAGCGTTGGTCGATGCGGCACCGCAGACGTCTGCACCCCTCTCGGAGGAGGGGGACGGCTGGTTCTGCTATGAGCAGCAGGGTGCACTGCGGTTGTTGGCGCATCCGCAAAGCGGCACAGTAGCCTTAGAGGACACGGCTACCGGCCGCCGCTGGCAGACCAATCCTATCAATTATAAAGAGGATCCCATAGCGCGTGGCAGCAACCGTACCAAGTTGGGCTCCCAATTGCTTATCTCTTACGTAGATGTGGATCGTAATCTGTCAGACACCAACAGCGTCAAGGATTGTGATCCTGACAACGGCGGCATTCTGATGGAATACAAGCAGGATGCGCTGTGGGTGACCTATACTTTTGAAGAGGCGCAGATTATTTTGTCTTTGGTCTACCGTGTGGAGAACGGCGGTCTGCAGGTGGAGGTACCCTTCGAGTCCATCCGCGAAACGGGGGATAATGTATTGACCAAAGTGACGGTGTTACCGAACTTTGGTGCCGCCGCCGCAGAGGAAGAAGGCTATTTTATACTGCCTGACGGTTGCGGCGCACTACTGCGCTTTAACAATAAGAAAACGAATGCCCAAAAGGTGCAGCTTGCTGTGTATGGCACGGATGGAGTTTATCGCCCCACCACCACCATGCTGGATCTGCTGCCCGCTACTTTACCTGTGTACGGGGCGGTATTTGGGGAGCAGACCGGCTATATGGCAGTGGCAGAAAAGGGCGCTGCAGGTGCTACTCTGGAGGCGGTTACGGGTGGTGTGGAATCCTCGTATAGCGCTGCCTGTTTCTCTTTTGCATACCGTGCCTGCGAAGAGGTCGTTTTCTTAGATCGTACCAATGCGGCGGTCTCAATGTATATGACGGCGCCTATTAACAATCAGGGTACCGCCTTTGCTGTTGGCTATTATCTGCTGAACGAGAGCGAGGCGCATATCGCAGGTGTGGCGGATAAATATCGTCGTTATCTGGAGGCGGACGGCTTCAAAAAGCAGGAGGACCTGTCCTTTGTTTCTTCGCTGACGGTGCTCAGCGGCGCCCAGAAGCGCAAAACTTTTTTGGGGATTCCCTATACGGCTTACGAGCCTCTCACCACCTGGGAAGCCCTTGGTGAGATGGTGGATGCTTTTGCTAAGGAGGGGGACGTTTCCGTTACCCTCAAGGACTGGAGCAAAAACGGTGCGGCGGCGGGCCGCATTGATGGGCGGTGGAATCCTGCCTCGTCGCTGGGTAGCAAGGCGTCGCTAACGGCGCTATTGCAGCGGGATGATGTCACCGTGTATCCCTTTGCCGAGCTTAACCTCTTCCAAAAGAGCGGCAATGGTGTGCGAAAGATGGTTGACAGCATTATTTCCGTCGATCGCAAGCGGCTGTCTTTGTATACTCACTCTATGGTTACCGGCCAGCGGGTGCTGGACGGCAAGGAAAGTGTGCTACTCGCCCCTGCCAAGGTGCTGGCGATGGGAGAGAAGCTGCGAGCCGCCTTTGAGAAAAAGGAGATTGGCCGCATCGCCTTGTCGGGCGTGGCTAATCGGTTGTACACTGACTTAGGCAGAGAAAAGGTGGGCCTTGATCAAACACAGAGGATGTTTGAACAATTACTGGAGGATACAGCGGCAACGCTGGATTGCTCTCTGGAGAGCCCCAATGCTTATGCGATTCCCTATGCTACCGAGATTACCGGCTTGCCCGTGCGATCCAATGGATTCGATATGGAGGACGAGACCATTCCCTTCCTGCAGATGGTGCTGCAGGGGTATATTCGCCATTACAACCAGCCGCTCAATCTCTGTGCGGATAATCAAAAAGCGTTGCTCTTTGCCATAGAAAGCGGCTCTATGCCGTCCTTTGCACTGATGCAAAGCTCTTTTGATAAGCTGGATGGAACCTCGAAGAAGGATTGGTACTCCTCTGAGTTCTCGCTGGTCAAGGATGACTGTCTGGAGCAGACGGCGCAGCTTAAA
This sequence comes from Acutalibacteraceae bacterium, assembly GCA_045539375.1. Lineage (GTDB taxonomy): Bacteria > Bacillota > Clostridia > Oscillospirales > Acutalibacteraceae > UBA5905. The sequence goes on from JAZQFG010000019.1 coordinate 29,326, forward strand.
GCGGCCCTTGAGGGCCTTGGCGGCGCTAAGGTAGTGCAGTACAGCATATTGGAAAACGGCGTGCGCCGCATTCAGTATGATTCCGGTGACGTGCTGTATGTGAACTACACCGAGAATGCGCTGACGGCAGACGGTGTGACGTTGCCGGCCATGTCCTACGAGCGTAGCAGAGCGGAGGTGCAATGATGAAGCGTCTGAATCGTACAGGTCGCCTATCACGTCGGCAGAACATGTATGCTTATGCCTTTCTTGCACCGTGGATTATCGGCCTTATTGCTTTTTTCATCCTCCCGATGGTTGATACGGTGCGATATGTATTTCATCACGTGGTCATTGGCGAAAACGGACTGGAATACTCCTACGTTGGTTGGGAGAATTTCAACACCATCTTCGTGTCCAGTCCCGAGGCCATCAAGCTGATTGCCGAATCTTTGGGCAATATGTTCCTTCGAGTGATTATGGTGCTGTTCTTTAGCCTGTTTATGGCGATTATACTGAACCAGAAATTCGTCGGCCGCGCGTTTTCCCGTATGGTGCTGGCGTTGCCTATCATCATCTCCTCCGGCGTTCTGCTGGCGGTTTTCAAGGAGGATCTGTTTGCCCAGTCGGTGATCGACCAGGCAGACTTCACCATCTTTCAGGGCGAGGTGCTCAAACAGACTATGCTGAGCATTGGCCTTTCGGCAGAGGCAGTAGGAAAGATTACGGGTTATATCAGTCAGATCATTGATATGATCTGGTATTCCGGTGTGCAGCTGTTGCTGTTTTTGGCGGCTCTGCAATCCATTCCGAAGCAGTTGTATGAGGTGTGCGCCGTCGAGGGTTCCACCCCGTGGCAATCATTCTGGCTGGTTACCTTCCCGCTCATCACCCCGTTCCTGCTGCTGAACACATTCTATACTATTATCGATTACTTTACCGATTATAACAATCCCGTGATGATACGGGTGTCACAGTATTTCGAGAAGATGAACTATTCCTACAGTGCTACGCTGGCGATCGTATACTTCCTCATCGTTGGTGTGGTCATCGGTGCCATCGGGCTCTTAATGTCCCGTCGCATATTCTATATTGAGAAATGAGGGGAGAGGAGCACATGAAAGAGCATTGGCATCGACTCACTGGCCGTGAAAAAGCACAAATCATCGGCAGACGTTCCTCTTCCGCCATTTGGAAAATATGCCGGACGTTTCTATTGATCGGCGTGGAGTTTACACTGCTGTATCCCTTGCTATTTATCGTGGTGACAGCCTTTCGCAGTCAGGCGGATCTGATGAATCCCAGCGTGGTGTGGATTACCCGCCACTGGAGTCTGGAAAATGTACGTCAACTTTTCGACATTATGGACTATCCCAAGCTGGTTTCCTATTCTCTGCAGATAAGCGTAGTAAGCGCTGTGTTGCAGATGTTTGTCTGCGCATTGGCCGGTTATGGCCTTGCACGGTTTGAGTTCAAGGGAAAAAAGCTACTGACTGCGTTGCTCATCGCCACCATCATCGTGCCGGTACAGACGTATATTTCTCCGCTGTTTATGACCTTCCGCTTCTTCCGCATACCGGGTGTATCCTGGCTGTTGGGATTGCTGGGGATAGGGGAGAACGGTACTCTGTCGCTGATTGATTCACCGGCGGCTTTCTGGGTACAAAGTCTGTTTGGTATGGGCTTTAAATCGGGCCTATTCATTTACATCTATCGGCAATTTTACCGCAATCTTCCCACGGAATTGGAGGAGGCTGCCAAGATTGATGGTTGCTCTCCCTTTGGCACGTATTTCCGTGTGATGCTGCCCAACGCGATACCCGCTATGAGCACGGTGGGTATGTTTTCCTTCGTATGGCATTGGAACGATTATTATATGGTTTCTATGCTCAGCACGAATCGCTCCAACCTGTCGGTGGCACTGTCACAGTTGCGTACGCTACTGCAACGGCAGGTGTTCGAGTCTCAGGCTGGCGGACAGAGCGAGATGCTCATTCAAACTTTAGTACAGGCGGGTGCCTTCCTGTGCGTGGTGCCGATGTTGCTATTATTCTTGTTCGGTCAACGCTTTTTCACCGAAAGTGTGGACCGTACCGGCATCGTCGGCTGATTGATGTTAATAATCGGAGTCATCCGATTAAAAATATTAAGGAGGATTCAAGTATGAAAAAACTTTGCAGTATTTTGGCATTTCTGATGGTAATCAGCTGTCTGTTTGTTGGCTGTGGCCCGCAAGAAGATCCCAGTGGCAGCGACGTATCGGATGCGACCATCTCCACCAGTGGAAATGAAAGCGATGTGCCTGGAGGACAAGGAGGGGATGTAACTACAGACTCTTCCGGTGAGAATGTCACTACGAGTGGTACGGACGACGGCCAACAGAGCACCAGCGCCACAAAGAAGACCACTACAAAGGGCAAAGAGAACACCAAGACCACTGCCGCTAAACTACCCGGTGAGGATAAGTTGAACGACAAGGTTGAGGAGCTGAGCACTTACCAGTTCCCCAAGAGAAGTGGCGTCAAGGGTAAAATCCGCGTGTTTATCCCTTGGGACGTGGACGCACGCTATGAGCGTTTGAAGAAAGAATTTGAGGCTGCCTATCCGGGCACCGAGATCGAGTATATCACCTCTCCCTGGAATACCCGCAACACCAAGTTGGCTAACCAGGTCAAGGCTAAGAAATACGTCGATTGCGTGTCGGCTTACTACAATGACTTCCCTGAGCGTGCCATCAAGAATTTGGTACAGCCTTTGGATGAGTATCTGGTGATGGGCGATTCTTTGAACAAGAACACCATGGAAATGGTGACTTCTTATAACGGCAAACACTATGCCCTTATGCGTAGCGCCTATCCCTACGCTATCTACTATAACGCCGATATGTTCGAGGAGTTCGGCGAGAAGACTCCCCTCGAATACTACAAGGCGGGCAAATGGGACTGGAACACCTTCCGTACCGTGGCGGCCAATATGACCGATGTGCAGAACGGTAAGGTGAAGACCTATGGCTTCGGTATTGATGATGAAACGATCTTTTTGCTGTCTGCCGGCACCGATGCTATCACATTTAAGGACGGTACTCCTAAGCTCAATGTAGACAACCCCAAGTTCACGTCTTCTATGGATTTCTTCTACAAGATGTGTAATACCGACAAGAGTGTGTACGCTGAGCGTTGGCTGAACTTCAATGCCTTCTTGGAGGAGAAGACCGCCATGTCTTACTGGCGTGCGGATTCGGATAGTATCGATCGTCTGAAGGAAGCCAAGATTAATTGGGAAATTGTTCCCTTCCCGAAGGCTGAAGGTGCTAAGGATTACTACGGCACCGCTATGGGCGACGGTTGGTCTCTGGGTGTTAATTGCTCCAATCCTTTGGGCGGTATTGCCTTTGCTGAGTTTGAGATCAACGACCGTGCGAAGCTTAACGAAAAGATCGGCTTTAGTGCTGACCAGAAGAAGAGACTGGCCAACATTGTCAGCTCTGTGTCTTTGATCAATTGTTATGGTCTGGATGTCTCCTTTAACAACGGCTTCTGCAACGCTATGCGTAACAATGGCTCTATGTCCGCTAAATTGGAGGAGTACATCCCCGAGTGGAATATGTTGATCGAAGACATGATCAACGGCAGATAAGTTATATAAACACAGAAAGAAGGGAAAAAGATGGCTAACTATCGCTGGCTGGCCGGATCCCTGGCATTGCTGATGCTGGGTATGACCGCCTGCAGACCCGCACCGTCTATTTCCGATGACAGTTCCGGTGGGATCGTTTCCCCATCGGATACTGTTACTACCTCTACGTCCGACAGTGTGACAGACGATGAGACTACGGCTATCAGCACTGCGGCCACAAGTGGTACAAAAACGGATAGGCCCACAAAGGGTACAAGCACCCCAACAAAGACCACCGTTGCGACGACGGTCGCTCCTAATAAGCCGCTGCCGTCCGCAGTAAATGTTTGGTTTCAAGATGCGCTGACGGATGCGTTCTACGAGACGACAATGCCGAAGAACGCGCTTACCTCTGGTGAGCTGCACGCGGCACGCAACGAATACGAGAGCCTGCAAGTGGTCATCCGTAGTACGGCGGCTGATCTGGGGAATATCACTCTGACGGCCAAACCCTTTTCCGGAAAGACGGTGCCTACCATCACCATCGGCGAGGTCGTGAATGTACGCGCTACCCGCGGTTCCGAATTGATGGGTGATTACTGCCGCGGCAAGTGCCCGGCGTATTTCCCGGAGTACTATACCAACTACAATACGGCAGCGGATGTGAAGAAAAACGAGACCCGCGCCATGGTAGTAAAGGTGTATGTGCCGAAAAACACTCCCGTGGGTACATATACTACCACGCTGACGCTGTCCACGCCTTTGGGGAATCGCACGCTACCCTTTAGCGTGCAGGTGCATAACGCCACCCTGCCGGAGCCTAAGGATTCCGAGTTCTCCTACACTTGCTGGACGTATACGGCCGGCTTCAAGGGCGATCACATCGACACGATGAACGATTTGTACTTTGATGCGGCCAACTACAATGACAATTTCTGGACGCTGCAGAAAAACTATGCCATTGCCATGACAGAGGAGCGGCAAAACGTAGTATTCGTGCCTATTAAGCAGTTGTTGGCATCGGATATGACCATTGATAAAAATGGTAAGTATCAGTTCTCTTTCAAGAATTTCGATAAATTTATCGAGACCTATCTGAAGTACGGCTCGGTGAAATCTTTTGCCGGCTGTCACCTGATGGAGAAGGATTGGTACATTAACCCGGGAGCATCGGATCCGGCATGGCCGACCCACTCCTGTGTTACATGGGTCTATTACAACGACAACGGTACCATCCACACCAAGTGGGTGTACTCGGATGATGCCCAAGCGGAGCAACACCTGCGGCAGATGCTGACAGCACTTTATGTCCACCTGAAGGAAAAGGGTTGGGACAAGATGTGGATACAGTACGTCTGTGACGAGGTGGACGGCGAGAAGCCGATCTCCCAGGTGCGTAACACCTACCGCTTTGTGAAGGACCGTATGCCTACTTGCCGCACCAGCGAGGCCGGCTCCAATTTGGTGGAGAAATACGGCAGCGATCTGGCTGTGCCGGTGCCGCGTATCGACGACTATGACCGGCTGAAGGGGCATTACGACAAGTTGCGCAAAGACGTCAGCGAGTTATGGGGCTATACCTGCTGTGTACCCCAGGGCAATTTTGTCAACCGTATGTCCGACTTCCCGCTACTCAGCACCCGCATTATCGGCTGGTACTGGTATTATCAGAATCTGGACGGCTATCTGCATTGGGCATGGAACTATTGGGACTATGGTAATGTCAAACCCAGTGAGCCGCTGGAGGAGACCAGCTGCGCAGGCGGCCCCATGGATGCCTGGCTGGTGTTCCCGGACATCGAGAATACCGGCGTGCTGACCGGCACACGGTTCACTGCTGTGCGGGACGGCTTCGAGGATAACGAGTTGTTGCGTATGGCAGAGGCTAAAGATGCCAAAAAGGTCCAAGCGTTGCTATCCAAGCTGATGACCAGTTCCCAGGACTTTGAGCGCGATCAGCAGAAACTGCTGGATGCCCGTCTGGAGCTGTTCAAGATTTTGGATAACAAATAAGGAGGTGCACGGATGAGAAAACAAGCAAAACGGTGGCTCGCAGGCATTCTGTCGCTGCTGCTGTTATGTACGGCAGCCGGCTGCGGGGCTGATGGAGACACCTCGTCAAATATAACAGACACTTCCGAGAACGTGACCTCCACCACTGTGGGTGACTCCATCGCTGTGGGTGACTCCACCACATCCAGCCAGGCGGCGGATACCGATGCTACAGCGTCAAGTGCCGGCGACAGCAAGACGACCGGTTCCGGCGCCTCTAAGGAGTCAAAGAAGACTACCACCGCCACCAAAGTGCCGGTCAACAACAATCCGTTGGCGGACTCTGTGAAGATTTGGACGGAAAGTGCGCTTACTGACGTGTTCGAAAGCACGGCTATGCCTGCTAAGGCGTCCGTTACCGGCGAGCTGCATATGCTGAAGAACGAGGCGGAGAGCCTGCAGGTGGCGGTACGACCGGAGGGCGGTGCCTTAAACAATGTATCCGTTACGGTAGAGGCTGTCAGCGGATTGTCGCTGGCTGTCTATCAGATCGGCAACATTAAGTTCAGTAAGGCGTCGGCTCTGATCGGAGATTATAGCCGAGCGAAAGCTGGCACCGCACTGCCGGAGTATTATATGAATACCAACGAGGCGGAGAAAATCGCCAAGGGTAGCACGGTGAGCTTTTGCGTGGAGGCAATCACCACTGCCAAAACCAAGTCGGGTACCTATAAAACCAACATCGTGATCCGCAGTAAGGAAGGTGTGCGTAAGCTGCCGCTGCAGATCAAGGTGTACAACGGCACGCTGCCGGAGCCCAAAGACTCGGAGTTTGACTATGTCTGCTGGCATCAGTCGGCCGGTTGGAACGGCAACGGTGACGATCAGATGAACAGCACCTTCTTTGATGCCGCCGGCTACAATGCCAACTTCTGGAAACTGCAGGAGAACTACGCCAAAGTGATGAAGAAGGAGCGGCAGAACGTAGTGGAAGTGCCGCTGCGCAATCTGTTGGGTTCGGGTCTTACGATCAAGGATGACGGCACCTACCAGTTTGATTTCACCAATTTCGATCGGTTTGTAGAGACGTATCTCAAATATGGCTCTATCAAGTATCTCAATGGTAACCACCTGCTGGATAAGGACTGGTACATTTCTCCCAACGACCCCAGCTGGCCTACCAACTCCACCGATGCGTGGGTGTTTGTGAAGAAGAATGGCAAGGTGACCTACGAGTGGCAGTTCACCGACTCGGATAAGGCACAGAAGCATCTGAATCAGTTGCTCACCGCTCTGTATAAGCACCTGAAGGAAAAGGGCTGGGACAAGATGTGGATCCAGAACGTGGCGGACGAGGTCACCGGTATGAAACCGAAGAACCAGGTAGCGGCCACTTATGATCTGGTTCACAAGCTGATGCCGACGGTCAAGACCATCGACGCCGGCTCGCAGCTGGCCAATCGATATGGCGACAAACTGGATATCCCGGCTCCCCGTCTGGACGATTTTTCCAAAAGCAAGGACGCCTACGCGAAGCTGCAGGCAGAGTCCGCAACCGCAATTTGGACCTATACCTGTGACGGCCCTCAGGGCAATTCCATGTCCCGTCTGAACGACTTCCCGCTCATCAGCACCCGTGCGTTGGGTTGGTACACCTGGCAGAACAATGTGGACGGTTATCTGCATTGGGCCTGGAATCGCTGGGATCGTGTGACGGTCAGCGGCATGGATCCCTTTGCGGATATCCACTGTGCCGGCGGCCCTGGCGACGGCTTCTTGGTCTATCCCGACTTAGAGAATATCAGTGTGCTGGAGGGTACTCGGGCAACGGCTATGCGTGACGCAGTTGAGGACAACGAGCTGTTGCGCCTGGCGGCCAAAAAGAACAGCGGTGAGGTCAAGAAGATGGTAGACAGCCTCATTCGCAGTTACGTAGACTTTGAGCGGAACCCCGATAAGTACCTGCAGGCTCGTGTGAAGCTGTTGCAGATGATCGGTTAATGAGGTTCCGGTCCGCAAAATTCCATTTGGTTAATGGGAAAGGCGATAGACGCCGATTCCTTAACAATAAAATTTTGGGAGGAAAAGACATGAAAGTAAAAGCAATTGCAGCAATCATCTTAGCTCTTATTATGACAGCGACTACTTGTTTGTCTTTCTCGGCCATGGCTGAGGAAGAGCCTTCGACCGTTATTTACGATCCCGTTGCCATTTTGAACGCCACCGCCGGCGATCTGGGTATCGGCGCTGCCGGTCACACCAACGGTGCGACCGCTACCGTTACCTACAACGACGTATTTGCTTTGGCCGGTGCGGACACCACCGAGTGGAAGCACCCCGACCAGCACATCGACCTGAACAAAGCGAAAGTTGAGAGCGACAACTGGAACAATGTCCTGTGCTTCTATCCTGCGGATTATGAGCACAGCGGCACCACCTATTCTATGACCAACGGCTATATTAAGATTCTGGAATACACCAAGGGTGACGCGGCCAGCCGCGCTCTGTGGTGGGCCTGCGGCGAGGATTGGTACTGCCAGAAGGTGACGATGACCTTCACCGCCCCCGAGGCCGGTAAGTACAACGTCAGCGCTCCCGCCACCTTCCCCAACGTCAAGATCACTAACCCTGCAATGGGCGGCATTGCCAATGCCACTGACGAGATCACCTTTGCCATCCTGAAGGGTGACCAGGTTCTGTCCTCTGTGGGCGTCAGCAAGGATGCTCCCGAAAAGGCATTCCCCACCGTTACCGACGTAGAGCTGGCCGCCGGTGAGACCATCACCTTCAGCGTGTCCGCTCCTGCCTCCCTGCGCGCTGTGTGGTGGGGCACCGTGATCGAGGCTGTGCCCGTGGTTTCTAAGGGTGCCCTTCCCGATACCCCCGACACCCCCGACACCCCCGATACTCCCGACGTTCCCGGTGGGGATGATTCCACCTATCTGGGCGTGTATAACCCCATCAGCAGCCTGAATACCATCGCCGGCGATCTGGGTATCGGCGGCGCCGGCCACGTAGCCGGTGCAACCTCTACCGTTACCTATGACGGCGTATTCTCTCTGGCCGGTGCCGACACCACCGAGTGGAAGCATCCCGATCAGAACATCGACCTGAACAAGATGAAGGTGGAGAGCGACGCTTGGAACAACGCTCTGTGCTTCTATCCCGCGGATTATGAGCACGATGGCACGACCTATTCCATGACCAACGGTTACATCAAGATTCTGGAGTACACCAAGGACGACCCCGCCAGCCGCGTTTTGTGGTGGGCCTGCGGCGAGGATTGGTACTGCCAGAAGGTGATGCTCAACTTTACGGCTCCCGAATCCGGTAAGTACGATATCAGCGCTCCTGCTAATTTCCCCAACGTGAAAATTACCAACAATGCTTTGGGCGGCATTGCCAATGACACTGACGAGATCACCTTTGCCATCCTGAAGGGTGATGAGGTTCTGTCTTCTGTTGGCGTCAGCAAGAACGCTCCCGAAAAGGCGTTCCCTGCTCTGACCGACGTGGAGCTGTCCGCCGGTGAGACCATCACCTTCTGCGTGTCCGCTCCTGCCTCCCTGCGCGCCGTGTGGTGGGGCACCGTGATCGAGGCGGTGCCGGTTGTTTACCTGAAGGAGATCAATCTGGCCAATGTGGCTCCCACTCTGACGGTGGAGAAGACCGATGTGGCCACTCTGATCGACAAGGCTATTACCCTGAATCTGACTGCCTTTGATGCTAACAACGATGACATCACCGTCACTCAGACGGTGGAGGCTGCCCACGGTGAGGTTACCCTGGATCTGACCGCCGGCACCCTGACCTACACTCCCGATGCCGGCTTCATCGGCGACGATACCTTCACCCTGAAGGCTGCCGATGCCGAGCTGGAGTCCGAGACCGTCACCGTGAAGGTGGGCGTGTACAAGGGCATCTCCGAAGCTGTGGCTGCCATTAAGGCCAATATGGAGTATTTCTACGAAGTGCCTCAGGGCGCCGCCGATTGGCTGGATATCGACCAGACCATCTGCGATTGGCAGTGGCAGGTAGCCTATGACGGCCTGCTGGGCACCAACGAGCAGGGCTGGCGTGTAGGCGAGATGGCTATGTGGAACCAGTGGGGTATCACCCTGGCCCATACCGATGCTCCCGCTATGAACATCACCGAGCAAGATATTCTGCTGCTCAACTGCGATAAGCCCATCGGCCTGAACGCCAAGGGCGCTTTGACCTACGTGGCTCCCGAGGACGGTCTGTACAAGCTGACCCACACCGCCGTGATGTCCACCATCGGTCTGGATGAGTGGCGCGTCCTCAACCCCGAGAGCGTGTGGGAAGGCGACCGTTACACCACCCCCGTGTACGTGTCCATTACCAAGGATAACAAGATCGTATGGCCCGCCGACGGCAAGCCCCTGAAGCTGGATCCCAACGATAAGGAGAATTTCCGCGTGGAGTTCCCCGAGGTCATCACCGCTATGAAGCAGGGCGATTCTCTGCGCATCGTGGTGGAGATGGACAACGAGTGCAAGAGCTGGATGAACCGTGTGTGGTGTGATCCCGTTGTCTACAACGTAGGCGACTACGATGCTGCTAAGGATCTGAATCCTTCGGATGCCGGTGACAACAACCAGCCCGGCGATGACAACGATCAGCCCGGCGGTGACAACAACCAGCCCGGCGGCGACAACAACCAGCCCGGTGGCGATAACAATCAGCCCGCTGACGACAATGACAACGAGTCGACCGATAAGGAGGAGAACGTCATCGTTCCCGATACCGGTGATGCGTTCCCCATCGCTATGATGGTGCTGTTTGCTTTGTTCGCTGTTGCTTTGGCGTTCACTGCTAAAAAGAACCTCGGTTAAAAACGAATAGCAGGAGGCTGCCGCATACATTTGCGGCAGCCTCTTCCTTTTATAAAAGAAAGAATCCTGCACGCCGATAGCGGTATGCAGGATTCTGCTTGTAATACAAAAACCGGCAACGAGGTTATACTTGTTGCCGGCTTTCTTATCTATAAAAATGCGCTTATTCCGTTCTCAGTGCCACTACGGGGTCCTTTTTCGCGGCGGAGCGGGAGGGGATAATGCCTGCAAACAGGGTCAATATCACGCTGATCGCCACCAATAGAACGGCCGCCTCGGGGGGCAGGATGGCATTGAGGATCTCAATGTCCGTCAGGTGATGGAGAATCAGGTTGATGGGGATGCACAGGGCATAGGTAATGCCCACACCCAGCAGGCCGGAGGTGAAGCCGATGATCACCGTCTCGGCATTAAACATACTGGATACGTTCCGCTTGCTGGCGCCGATGGCGCGGAGGATACCGATCTCCTTGGTGCGCTCCTGCACCGAGATCAGGGTGATGACACCGATCATAATGGAGGACACCACCAGCGAGATGGCCACAAAGGCGATCAGCACGTAGGTGATAGCATTGATGATGGTGGTGATGGAGGACATCATCAGTCCGACGTAGTCGGTATAGGTGATCTTCTCCAACTCTTCCTTGCCTTCGTTATAATCGGCGATGACCTCCTCGATCAAATCCTTGTTCTCAAAGGAGGAGGCGTACAGGTTGATGCTGGCGGGATCGTCCAGCTGGACACAGCCCAGCTCGATGAGATTCTCCTCGTAGGAGGTTTCCGCAAATTCCAGCACCTCGTCATAGTAGGTGGCGAACTGGGCATCGGTATAGGTCTTCATGCCGGCGGTGAGCGCCATCTCCAGCTGCTCGGCGGGCATCGCCGCCATCTGTTTTTGTACACCGGCGGCATACTGCATCTTCACCTGCTGGGTGACCATCTCGGTATAGGTCTCGGTCATATCCTCGTCGGTCATTTTCTTGAGGTATTCGCCGATCTCCTCGGCCGCCATACCGGTCTGCTGTGCCAGCGCCTGGGAGATGATCTGCTCCATTTTCTCACGGGTGACGTCCTTCATCGCCGTTGCCACCATATCCTCCAGCTGTTCGGCGGAGGGGATGCTCATCATCTTTACGTAGGTTTCGGCCTTTTGCTTCTGGCTCAGGTTCTCCACGTAGCTCTTAAAGGCGGTGGCCTTTTCCCCGTCAGACATATTGCCGGTATTCTCCTTGAAGGGCAGGCCGGTGAAAATATCCTTGGAGGAATCCGCCTGCTGCGCCTTGACGGCGGCAGAATCGGCGGCGTGGTTAATGACGTATTCGGTCAGCTGATGGGTGTAGGCGATGCTGCCGGACAGCATACCGGACACCGCATCCTCGTTGGGGCGGATGATGCCCACCACCTTCAGCGCCGTACCGTTATCGTAGAGGTATTTCATACCCGCCTGGGTAGTGCGCAGGTCGGTGTACAGACCGGTGACGGGATCCTCCTTGTAGCAATCGGCAGAGAAGACGGTGCGGAATTCCATCCCACAGATATCCTCGTAGGACCAGCTTTCCTGCTCATGCTCCACCTGATTCTGGTCGATGGCGGCATCCGCCAGCGCATCAATGTCCTCTTTGGATTTCAGACCCAACGCATAGAGGGTCATATCGTCCACTTCGTTGCGGCTGTCCACCACCAGCACCACTTCGTTATAGGAGTTGGGCCAGGCGCCGTACACCACGTCGTACTGCTTTTTCAGCAGAGGGTTGATGGGATCCCCTTTATCCCCGGGCAGCATCTCCTGCCACGTGACGGCGCTCATACCCGGCATGGTCATCATGGGGGGGCTCATACCGTAGCTGGCGCCCATATTCATCATACCGGACATATCCATACCGAAGTATTCCAGTAGCAGATCTTGCAGCAGCTGCTGGGAATCAGACAGAATGATGTCCCCGTCAATATTCTTGGTATAAATGAGCATATTCAGATCGTAGGTGTACTGGACACCGGTGATCGCCTCTTTGAGGACGCTGTCCTCCTTGTCCATCTCGTTTTCCAGATAGGTCTTAAAGGCGCCCAGATCGTTTTCGCTGGACTCCATGGTGTTCAGGGCGTTGACCAGATCGTAGAACATGGTCTTTTGATACACCGCATCGTTCTCGTGGGTGCCGTGGGACTGGGCCTCGCCGATAAAGGTGGTCAGCAGACTGCCCATATCCATATGGGTGGCCTCCAGCGTCAGGGGATAGGAGGACAGGGTGTCCTCCTGCACCGTGTCGATGTAGGTGGTCATACCGTTGGACACGGCGGTGATCAGCGCAATGCCGATGATGCCGATGCTGCCCGCAAAGCTGGTCAGGGCGGTGCGCCCCTTTTTGGTGAACAGATTCTTCAGCGACAGGCCGAAGGAAGTGGCAAAGGACATAGAGGGCTTACGCTCCCGACGGCGCTTTTTACCGGTGCCGGCCTTTTCCTTTTCCAGCTGCTGCTCGGCAATGATCTCCTCCATAGTCAGAGGGGCGGAGTCGTCGGTGATCTTACCGTCCAGCATACGGATGATACGGGTGGAATATTGCTCGGCCAGATCGGGGTTATGGGTGACCATCACCACCAGACGATCCTTGGCCACCTCTTTGAGCAGATCCATCACCTGCACGCTGGTTTCGGTATCCAGAGCGCCGGTAGGCTCGTCTGCCAAAATGATATCCGGGTCGTTGACCAGAGCGCGGGCGATGGCTACACGCTGCATCTGTCCGCCGGAGAGCTGACCGGGCTTTTTGCGCAGCTGGTTTCCCAGACCCACTTGTTCCAGTGCCGCCTTGGCACGGCGGCGCCGCTCGCTCTTGGATACGCCGGAGAGGGTCAGCGCCAGCTCCACGTTGTTTAGTACCGTTTGGTGGGGGATGAGGTTATAGCTCTGGAATACAAAGCCGATGGTGTGGTTGCGGTAGGTGTCCCAATCCCGATCCTTAAAATGGCGGGTGGATTTTCCGTTGATGATCAGGTCGCCGCTGGTGTAGCGGTCCAAGCCACCCACGATGTTCAGCAGGGTGGTCTTTCCGCAGCCGGACTGACCCAGAATGGACACGAATTCATTGTGGCGGAAGGTGAGGCTCACCCCGTCCAGCGCCTGCACGGCATTGTCGCCGGAGGCATAGACCTTCGTGATCTCTTTCAGTTGCAGCATAGGCATCTCTCCTAAAAAATGGATTTCGATCGTATCTTGATTATAACACGATATCATAGGAATGTGAATACATTATTAACAGACGGTAAAATAATTGATGATTGACAAGCCTTGGCATCCATATTATAATAATAAAGTAGGATATTGTCGGCGGGACACCGCCGCTATGAAAGGATGCGTGAATCAAATGGAGAAGAAGAATAACGGATGGAGTGTCGTGCTGATCGTGGCGGCTCTGGTGGCGGCGCTGACGGCGATTTTGGTTCTGTTTGTACGCACCGAGCAGCGGATGTATCGCATGCTGGGTCTGGTGTCGGAGTATCTGCCCCGCCGTTCGAAGAACACCCAGTTTGAGGTAGAGCTGTAAAAACTTTTTTACTTTAAAGTGTTGACAAATCGGTCGACCTGTGCTACAATGCAAAAAAATGAACAAAGGCTGTGACGAAGACGGTCGAAAATGAGTGTTCACAGAGAGCCGATGGTTGGTGCGAATCGGCAGCAGGCATTTTCAGATGACCCATCCCTTCCGAGCCGGAGCGGCGAACCCCTTTGGGTCAGTAACCGCCCCCGTGACGACTGCGTAAAGGTCTGTGGGATTGTTCGATCCCGAGAGTGGCGGCCCCGTGCCGCAAGTTGAGTGGTACCGCGAGTGTATTCAGCACCCGTCTCAGCATTGAGACGGGTGCTTTTTTATTTTCCGAAAAGGAGTGAGGCAAGATGGCAACAAACGACAACCTGAAACTGTATGAGGTGGCTCTGCGAATCCGCGAGATGCGTGAGATTCTGGAAATGTCTGTGGCGGAAATGGCAGAGAAGACCGGCGTATCCGTGGCAGAGTATGAAACCTACGAATCCGGCACGGTGGATTTCCCCTTCAGTTTCATTCACAAGTGTGCCTTGGCCTTTGATTTGGATATGACCGACCTGTTGGAGGGTCGCAGCGCCAACCTGCTGACCTCCTACACCGTCACCCGTAAGGGGCAGGGTCAGCAGACCGCCAAGGAGGAGGGCATCGATATTGCCCACTTGGCGCCTAAATTCCGCAATAAGATCGCCGAGCCCTACTGGGTACGGTACGAATACGATCCGGCTCTGGTGAATAAGCCCATCCACCTTGCCACCCACTCCGGTCAGGAGTTTGATCTGGTGATCAGCGGTAAATTGAAGGTGCAGATCGGCGATCACGTAGAGGTGCTGGGCGAGGGCGACAGCATCTACTATAATTCCTCCACCCCCCACGGTATGATCGCTGTGGACGGACAGGACTGCGTCTTCTGTGCCGTGGTGCTGCCCGGCGAAGAGACCCAGGAGGAAGAGGTGCGGGCCAGCATCGTCACCGCCAAGTCTTCGGAGCCGCTGGTGTGCGAGCGCTTTGTGGACACCACCGAGGATGCCAACGGCGCCCTCCAATCCATCCAATTCAAGAATACCGATACCTTCAATTTCGGCTTCGACATCGTGGACGGTATCGCTGAGAAATACCCCGATAAGCTGGCGATGCTCCATTTGGACGTCAACCGTACCGAGCGCCGCTTCACCTTTAAAGATATCAAGCAGTACTCCAACCAGTGCGCCAACTATTTCACCTCCCTCGGCATCAAAAAGGGGGATAAGGTGATGCTGGTGCTCAAGCGCCACTATCAGTTCTGGTTTGCGATGGTGGCCCTGCATAAGCTGGGTGCCGTGGCCATCCCCGCCACCAATCAGCTCAAGGAGCACGACTTTGAATACCGCTATAACGCCGCCGGTGTATCCGCCATCGTCTGCACCGCAGACGGGGATACGGCGGACATCGCCGCCGCGGCCGCGAAGAAGTGCCCCCAGGTCAAGACCAAGGTGTTGGTGGGGGGCAGCAAGGAGGGCTGGCACGATTTCGATGCGGAGTTCGGTCTCTTCTCCCGCAAGTTTGTGCGCCCCGCCGACGCCTCTGCCGGCGACGATACGGCGCTGATGTTCTTCACCTCCGGCACCACCGGCAACCCCAAGATGGCGGCCCACAAGCACACCTATGCGCTGGGTCACTACGTCACCGCCAAGTACTGGCATTGCTGCCAGCGGGACGGTCTGCATCTGACCATCTCGGATACCGGCTGGGGCAAGAGCCTGTGGGGTAAGCTGTACGGCCAGTGGCTGTGCGAGGGGGCGGTGTTCGTCTATGACTTTGACCGCTTTGACGAGAACGACATTCTCCCCATGTTTGCCAAGTATAATATCACCACCTTCTGTGCGCCGCCCACCATGCTGCGCATGCTGATCCGTGGCGATCTGTCCAAGTACGATCTGTCCTCCATCCGGCATATGACCACCGCCGGCGAGGCGCTGAATCCGGAGGTGTTTAAGCAGTTTAAGGCCGCCACGGGCTTAGAGATCATGGAGGGTTTCGGTCAGACCGAAACCACGCTGGCCATCGCCAATCTGGTGGGCACCGTGCCTAAGATCGGCTCTATGGGTAAGGCGTCGCCCCAGTTTGATCTGGATATCGTGGACCCCGACGGCAACAGCGTGGCCCCCGGCGAGACCGGCGAGATCGTCATCCGCACCGATAAGAGCGTGCCCTGCGGCCTGTTTAAGGAGTATTATCTGGATACCGACAAGACCACCGAGGCCTGGCACGACGGCCTGTATCACACCGGCGATACCGCCTGGCGGGATGAGGATGGCTATTTCTGGTACGTCAGCCGTGTGGACGACGTCATCAAGTCCTCCGGCTATCGCATCGGGCCCTTTGAGATCGAGTCGGTCATCATGGAGCTGCCCTACGTGGTGGAGTGCGGCGTGTCCGCCGTGCCGGATGAGGTGCGCGGTCAGGTGGTTAAGGCCAGCATTGTGCTGACCAAGGGCACCGAGGGCACCGAGGCGCTGAAGAAGGAAATCCAGCAGTACGTCAAGGAACACACTGCCCCCTATAAGTACCCCCGTGTGGTGGAATTCCGTGACAGCCTGCCCAAGACCATCAGCGGAAAGATCCAGAGAAATAAACTGTAATATATTCCAATAGCAAAAAAGGTTGACAAACCGGTATCGGTGTGCTAGAATACTACCATACTTTAATACTTTAAAGGCGTTGACGAAGAGGGCAGATGCCATCGTCCCATCAGAGAGACAGCGGTTGGTGCGAGCTGTCGGGAAAGGGTATCTGTTTGTAGCTTCTGAGCCGGAAGAAAGAAAGCCCTGTGGGGTCAGTAGAATCTTCCCGTGTATGCTGCGTAAAGGCATAGGAATTGCTGGATTCCGAAGAGTGGTGGTCGTGACGACCGCAATTTGAGTGGTACCGCGGGTGCTGTGTATGTTTACAACACTCGTCTCAAAGTCAACACTTTGGGACGAGTGTTTTTCTTTTACACCCGCTCCCGGATAGGAGAATGAGTATGGAACCCATTACTGCATTGGACTACAAAATTAGGGAAATGGCCGCCCGTATTCGGGAACTGCGGGAGATCGAGGGACTGACCCCCGAGGTGATGGCGGAGAAGACCGGTGTATCCGTAGAGGAATACCGCCGGTGCGAAACGGGTAAGAGCGATCTGAACTTTGCCTTTATCTACCGCTGTGCGCAGGCGCTGAACGTCAACGTCACCGACATCATCGAGGGCTACAGCCCGAAGCTGAAATCCTTTACCGTCACCCGACGGGGACAGGGGCAGCAGATTGCCCAGGCCCACGGTATGACCTATTATAATCTGGCCTATGCCTTTCAGAATCGTATTGCCGAACCGCTGTACGTCCGCAGTGTGTACGACCCCGCCGCCCAGCAGCAGGATATCGAGCTGACCTCCCACGATGGGCAGGAGCTGGATCTGGTGCTGGAGGGGCAGTTGATGGTGCAGATCGGCGAGCATCGGGAGGTGTTAGGCCCCGG
Organism: Acutalibacteraceae bacterium; assembly: GCA_045539375.1. Lineage (GTDB taxonomy): Bacteria > Bacillota > Clostridia > Oscillospirales > Acutalibacteraceae > UBA5905. Next base: position 46,802 of record JAZQFG010000019.1, read on the forward strand.
TGACAGCATCTATTTTGACTCCGAGACCCCCCACGGTATGATCGCCGTCGGCGGCCAGGATTGCGTTTTCTACGCCATTGTGCTGAATCCCACCGGCGAGCCCATCCCCGAGTTGGCCCCCACCAAGGCCATCGTGGATCTGCCTGTGGATAAGCGGGACGATTCCAACCGTATCTATAAGAAGTTTATCGACGTGGTGGAGAACGAAAACGGCACCCCCACCTCCATTACCTTTAAGAATACCGAAAAGTTCAATTTCGCCTTTGATCTGGTGGATGAGCTGGCAGACAAGCAGCCGGATAAGCTGGCGATGCTCCACGTATCCCGCGACCACACCGAGCGCCGCTTCACCTTTAAGGATATGAAAAAGGCCTCTAACCAGTGTGCCAACTATTTCAAATCCTTGGGCATCAAAAAGGGCGACCGCGTGATGCTGATCCTCAAGCGGCACTACCAGTTCTGGTTTGCGATGCTGGGTCTGAACAAGCTGGGTGCCATCGCCATCCCCGCCCCCAACCAGCTGTTAGAGCACGATCTGGAATACCGCTTTAACGCCGCCGGCGTGACGGCGGTACTGTGCACCGCCGACGGAGATACCGCCGCACAGGTGGATCTGGCGGCGAAAAAATGCCCCACCGTACAGCACAAGCTGATCGTCAACGGCACCCGCGAGGGTTGGCGCACCTTTGACGAGGAGTACACCCTGTACTCCACCCACTATTCCCGTACCGCGGATGCTCCCGGCGGCGACGACCGGATGCTGATGTTCTTCACCTCCGGCACCACGGGCTATCCCAAGATTGCGGCGCATAACTATAAATATGCGCTGGGCCACTTCCACACCGCCCGCTATTGGCACAACGTGGATCCCGACGGCCTCCACTTTACCATCTCGGACACCGGCTGGGCCAAGGCCATGTGGGGCAAGCTGTACGGCCAATGGCTGTGCGAGGCGGCCACCTTTGTCTACGATTTCGACCGCTTTGACGCGGCGGATATCCTGCCTATGTTTGCCCGTTACGGCATCACCACCTTCTGCGCGCCGCCCACCATGCTGCGCATGATGATCAAACAGGATATCTCCCAGTACGATTTCTCCTCGGTCAAGCATATGACCACCGCCGGCGAGGCGCTGAACCCCGAGGTGTACCGCCAATTCGAAAAGGCCACCGGCCTGCAGATCATCGAGGGCTTCGGCCAGACCGAAAGCACCATGATCATCGGCAATATGGTGGGCGCCTCCCATAAGATCGGCTCTATGGGCAAGCCCGCTCCCATCTACGACGTGGAGCTGATCGATGCTGAGGGCCATCCCGTTGCCGCCGGTGAGATCGGCGAGATCGTGGTAAACGTGAAGAACGGCGCCCCCTGCGGCCTGTTCACCGAGTATTACAATGCCCCCGACAAGACCGCCGAGGTGTGGCACGACGGCTATTATCACACCGGCGATACCGCCTGGCGGGATGAGGACGGCTTCTTCTGGTACGTGGGTCGCGTGGACGACGTGATCAAGTCCTCCGGCTATCGCATCGGGCCCTTTGAGATCGAGAGTGTGATTATGGAGCTGCCCTACGTGCTGGAGTGCGGCGTGTCCGCCGCCCCCGACGAGGTGCGCGGTCAGGTGGTAAAGGCCAGTATCGTGCTGGTGCCCGGCACCGAGCCCTCCGAGGCACTGGTCAAGGAGATCCAGACCTACGTTAAGGAGCACACCGCCCCCTACAAATATCCCCGTATCGTGGTATTTAAGGACAGCCTGCCCAAGACGGTCAGCGGTAAGATCCAGCGGAACAAGCTATGAGAGGTGGATCTATGAAAGCGAAAAAACGTCTGACCATCCTATGTGGGCATTACGGCACCGGCAAGACCAACGTGGCGGTGAATGTAGCGCTGGCCCTCGCCCGGGCAGGGGAGGCGGTGACGGTAGCGGATCTGGATATTGTCAACCCCTATTTCCGTACACTGGATTCCGCCGCCGCTTTTGATGGGGCGGGCATCCGTCTGATCTGCTCCCGCTTTGCCAATTCCAACGTGGATATTCCCTCCCTTCCGCCGGATCTGTACGCCATCACCGATGACAAGAGTCGGCGCGTGGTGGTGGACGTGGGCGGCGATGACAGCGGCGCTATGGTGCTGGGGCGTCTGGCCCCCGCCATTATAGAGGAGAGCGACTACGATATGTGGATGGTGGTCAACCGCTATCGCCCTCTGACCCCCGACGTCCCCTCTACTCTGGAGATGATGGGGGAGATCGAGGTGGCATCGGGACTGCGGTTCACCGGTATCGTCAATAACTCCAACTTAGGCGTCGAGACTACCGCCGACACGGTGCGCTCCTCTATGGAGTATGCTGCCGCTGTGGCGCAGGCGGCCGGTCTGCCGCTGGTTGCTACCACGGTGGATGAACGGCTGTATGGGGCGCTGGAGGGGGAGATCCCCCATCTGTTCCCCCTGCAATTACAACAAAACAAACCATTTTAATCTAACGATAAAGAAGGTATGACTCATGGCAAAACTGACATTCAAGACCGACCGGTGCAAGGGCTGCGGGCTGTGCGTGGACGCCTGCCCGAAGAAGATTCTGCATCTGGCGGCGGACAAAATCAACAAAAAGGGACACCACCCCGCCGAGCTGACCGATGAGGCGGCCTGCGTGGGATGCGCCTCCTGCGCGATGATGTGCCCCGATTGTGTAATCACGGTGGAAAGGTGAGGTGATTGATATGGCAGAAAAGGTATTGATGAAGGGTAACGAGGCCATCGCCGAGGCGGCGATCTGCGCCGGTTGCCGTCACTATTTCGGATATCCCATCACCCCTCAGACTGAGATTGCCGCCTATATGGCGAAGAAGATGCCGAAGATCGGCGGATGCTTCCTGCAGGCGGAGAGCGAGGTCGCGGCCATCAATATGGTGTACGGCGTCTCCGCCACCGGCAAGCGGGTGATGACCTCCTCCTCCAGCCCCGGCATCTCCCTGAAGGCAGAGGGTCTGTCCTATATGGCAGGCGCCGATCTGCCCGCCCTGGTGGTGAACGTGCAGCGTGGCGGTCCCGGTCTGGGCGGTATTCAGCCCAGCCAGTCGGATTATTTCCAGGCTACCCGTGGCGGCGGTCACGGTGACTATCGGATGATCGTGCTGGCCCCCGCATCGGTGCAGGAGATGGCCTCTCTGACGGTAAAGGGCTTTGATTTGGCCGATAAATACCGTATGACTGCGATGATTCTGGCGGACGGTACTATGGGACAGATGATGGAGCCGGTGTCGCTGGACTTCCCGGAGCCGGAGATCATCGCCAAGCCGTGGGCAACCAACGGCACCGAGATGAAGCGGGAGCATAACGTGGTCAACTCGCTGTTCCTCCAGCCGGATGCGCTGGAGCGCACCAACTTTGAGCGGTATGAGCGGTATGCCTATATCGAACAGAACGAGGCTATGTATGAGGAGTATTTGATGGAGGACGCCGAGATCTGCGTTGCCGCCTTCGGTATTGCCTCCCGCGTGGCGAAGAACGCCATCAACGAGGCCCGCAAAAAGGGCATTAAGGTGGGTATGATCCGTCCCATCACCCTGTGGCCCTTCCCTGTAGCCCCCTTTAAGGCGGCGGCAGAGCGGGTCAACAGTTTCATTTCTGTGGAGCTGTCTATGGGTCAGATGATCGAGGACGTCAAGCTGGCCACCGATTGCAAAAAGCCGGTTACCCTGTGCAACCGTGCCGGCGGCATCATCCCCTCGCCTGAAGAGGTGCTGGCCGCTATTGAAACCGCGTATGAGAATGGAGGTGCCCGTTAATGGCTGTCGTATTTGAAAAACCCCATGCCCTGTGTGACGTGCCGCTGCACTATTGCCCCGGCTGTACCCACGGCATTATCCACCGTCTGGTGGCGGAGGTCATTGACGAACTGGGCATCGAGGGGCGCACCATCGGCGTAGCGCCTGTGGGCTGCTCGGTTATGGCCTATGATTACTTTAACTGCGATATGATCGAGGCCGCCCATGGCCGTGCCCCCGCTGTGGCCACCGGTGTCAAGCGGGCAGACCCGGATAAGCACATCGTCTTTACCTATCAGGGTGATGGCGATCTGGCCTCCATCGGTATGGCAGAGACGGTGCACGCCGCCGCTCGCAATGAGAACATCACCATCATCTTTGTCAACAACGCCATTTACGGTATGACCGGCGGTCAGATGGCCCCCACCTCGCTGCCCGGGCAGGTCACTCAGACCTCCCCCTACGGCCGTGACGTGAACCACTGCGGCTATCCCATCCGGGTGTGCGAGATGCTGTCCGAGCTGGAGGGCGCCACCTATCTGGAGCGGGTGACCGTGAACAATGTGGGCAACATCCGCAAGGCGAAAAAGGCCATCAAAAAGGCGTTTCAGAATCAGATCGAGGGCAAGGGCTTCTCACTGATCGAGGTGGTTTCCACCTGCCCCACCAACTGGGGTATGACCCCCGCCGACGCTCTGAAGTGGCTGGAGGAAAATATGCTGCCCTATTACCCCCTGGGCGTGTATAAGGACAAAACGGCAGAGGAGGATGCGTAAGATGAGCCAGACCCAATTTTTGTTTTCCGGTTTCGGCGGTCAGGGCATCCTGTTCGCCGGCAAGTTTTTGGCCTATAAGGGGCTGATGGAGGACCGTCAGGTGAGCTGGCTGCCCTCCTACGGCCCCGAGATGCGTGGCGGTACCGCCAGCTGCAGCGTCATCCTCAGCGATGAGCCTGTAGGCTCGCCCATCGTCACCCGCCCCGACGTGCTGGTGGCGATGAACCTGCCCTCGCTGGATAAGTTTGAGAACACCGTCGCCCCCGGCGGCATCATCCTTGTGGACTCCACGCTGGTGGAGCGCAAGGTGCAGCGCACCGACGTAACCACCTATTACATCCCCGCCACCAAGATGGCAGGGGATAACGGCATCGGGACGCTGGCCAATATGATCATCGTGGGCAAGCTGCTGTCGGTGTTGGGTGAGTATGACCCCGACGGCATCACCGCCACCCTGAACAAGGTGATCTCCGCCCGAAAGGCGAATATGCTGGATATGAACCGCACCGCCCTGCAGCTAGGTGCCGATTTTGAGTAAGGAGTGAGAAGCATGCAGATTCAGAAATTTCTCACCGCCACCCCCAAGGAGAAGCCGGCGGCGGATACCCTGGGCTTTGGCAAGTATTTCACCGACCATATGTTTATTATGGACTATACCGAGGGTGAGGGCTGGCACGATGCCCGCATCATCCCCTTTGGCCCCTTGTCTCTGCACCCCGCCTCTACGGTGTTGCACTACGGCTCGGAAATCTTCGAGGGGCTGAAGGCCTATCGCCGTGCCGACGGCAAGGTGCAGCTGTTCCGCCCTATGGAGAACATCCGCCGTATGAACAATTCCGCCGAGCGTATGTGCCTGCCGCCCATCCCTGAGGATATGGCATTGGAAGCGCTTACAGAGTTTGTCAAGACCGAGCAGGAGTGGACCCCCTCCGCCCCCGGCACCTCTCTGTATCTGCGCCCCTTTATGTTCGGTAACGATGAGTCGCTGGGCGTGCACGCGGTGCACAATGCTACCTACGTGATCATTGCCTCCCCCGTGGGCAGCTATTACAAGGAGGGCATCAACCCCGTTAAGATTATGATCGAGTCCGAGGACGTCCGTGCGGTCCGCGGCGGCACCGGCGAGGCCAAGTGCGGCGGTAACTACGCCGCCTCTAACCGTGCCGGTAAGCGGGCGGAGGAAAAGGGCTATTCTCAGGTGCTGTGGCTGGACGGTGTCCACCGCAAGTACATTGAGGAAGTGGGCGCGATGAACGTGATGTTCAAGATCGCCGGCGAGATCGTCACCCCTGCTCTGTCCGGCTCCATTCTGCCCGGTATTACCCGTAAGTCCATTATTGAGGTGCTGAAGGGCAAGGGCTACACCGTATCCGAGCGGCTGTTGAGCATTGATGAGCTGAAAGAGGCCATGGCCAACGGCACGCTGGAGGAGGCGTGGGGCTGCGGCACCGCCGCGGTGGTATCGCCCATTGGTGAATTGAGCTATGAGGGTGTGCAGTACGCCGTCAACGGCGGCGCCATCGGCGCGGTCACCCAGATGCTGTACGATACCCTTACCGGTATCCAGTGGGGCAAGATCGACGACCCGTATGGTTGGACGGTACAATTGGATTAAGATGTGAAAAGACGCACAAGGTCATCGACCTTGTGCGCCTTTTTTGGTTGGATAGAGCAAAGGCCCCCTCGGGGGGGAGAGGCTACGGACGGTGGGCATTACCGCGCCTACGGCGGAGCGGTACAAAAAAATGAAATTTTAAAAATTTCACTGTCCCACTTGACAAACGGGTGGGGCGGTGCTATAATTTTTTCACACTTTAAATCTGTAAAATGCGTTGACGGAGAATTTCCCGTTCATCCGATCGTTCCAGAGAGCCGCCGTTGCTGTGAGGGCGGTACGATCCGAGTGGGATTCTGGCTCCTGAGCAGAGCATCCCAACCCCCCGCGGCAGTAGGGTGCTACGGCTTGCCCCGTTACCATGGCAGGAGGCTTGTTGGAGCCTTGCAGAGAGACCGCTTATGCGGTAATTAGGGTGGTACCACGGAATGACACATTTCGTCCCTGAGGCATAGTATTGCCTTAGGGATTTTTTATTTTTGATGCGCCAACACGCGTCCGCAGAAAGGGAGTTTTCTATATGAAACACATTCGCATCGCTGACACAACTCTGAGCCGCGGCAACTTCACCTTTAAGGAGAAGATCGAGATCGCCCGCCAGCTGGAAAAGCTGGGGGTGGACGTGATCGAGCTGCCCGCCATCACCGACCAGCGTACCGACACCCTGCTGGTGCGTACGGTGGCCTCCTTTGTCAAGAATGCGACTCTGTCGGTGGCCGCCGGCAGCACCGCCGAGAGCGTGGAGCTGGCCGCTGCGGCGCTGGAGGGCGCCGCCAAGCCCCAAATCCGTATTGAACTGCCGGTATCTCCGGTGGGGATGGAGTACACCTGCCACAAAAAGCCGGATAAGATGCTCCAGTGGATCCCCGCCGTGGTATCCGCCGCCAAGGAAAAGGGCGTGGCGGTGGAATTCTGCGCCGTGGATGCGACCCGTGCGGACGACGGCTATCTGCAGGCGGCTCTGGATGCCGCCGTGGGCGCCGGCGCCGATACCGTGGCGGTGTGCGATTCCACCGGTGCTCGTCTGCCGGATGATTTTGCCGCCTTTGTCAGCGCCATTCAGGTCGGCGTTCCTCTGGGTGTGGCCTGCGATAACAAAAACGGGCTGGCCTGCGCCTCTGCCATTCTGGCGGTGCAGAGCGGTGCCGCCTGCGTTAAGGCCGCCATCGGCGGCGATGCCGTGGAGCTGGAGACCTTTGCTACGATGGTGAAGAACTGCGGCGATAGCTACGGCTTTTCCTGCGGCATCCGCTATACCGAGATGACCCGCATCGTGGGGCAGATCGGCTGGATCACCGACCCCACCCGCAACGAAAAGCCGACGGGCGCGACGGCGACGACGGAGGAGGGCATCCATCTGGATGCACAGGACACCCGTGACGCCGTGATGGCGGCGGTGGCCCGTCTGGGCTACGATCTGTCCGAGGAGGACGCCGCCCGCGTGTACGAGGAGTTCGGTCGCGTGGCGGAGAAAAAGACGGTGGGCGCCAAGGATCTGGAGGCCATCGTTGCCAATGTGGCGCTGCAGGTGCCGGCGGCTTATCAGCTGGTCAACTATGTCATCAACACTGGCAATATCATTTCCGCCTCTGCCCAGATCACGCTGGAGCGGGACGGCAAGTCTCTCCAGGCAGTGTCCATCGGCGACGGCCCCATTGACGCCGCCTTTAAGGCCATTGACCAGATCATCGGCCACCACTATGAGCTGGATGACTTCCAGATCCAGGCGGTCACCGAGGGTAAAGAGGCGGTGGGTCAGGCGCTGGTGAAGCTCCGTGACCGTGGCCGTCTGTATTCCGGCACCGGTATTTCTACCGATATTTTGGGTGCCTCTCTGCGTGCCTATCTGAATGCGGTCAACAAGATCATCTACGAGGAGGGTTAAGGGGTGAAACTGTCTTTTTCCACCAAAGGGTGGCACCAGCCCACCTTTGAGCAGTTCTGCGAGGCGGCGGAGGATCTCCGTTTTCAGGGCATTGAGCTGCACAATATCTACAACCGTCTGTTCACCGATAAGGACGGCGCCTTTCACGACTATAAGGCTGCGGCCACCCGCCGCCGCTTATTTGAGAAGAATCTGAACATTCCCTGCATCGATACGGTGTGCAACGCCTCTGAGGGTGCCACCGAGCGGGCGGTGGATGAGATCGGGCGGTGCGTTGAGATCGCCGCCAACCTCTCCATCCCCTGCGTGCGGCTGAAGGCCGCCCCTGCGGCCGAAAAGGAGGCCGCCGTAGAGCGGGTCAAGGAGCTGATTGCCCGGATGCTGCCCGCCGCCGAGGAGCAGGGGGTCACGCTGGTGATCGAGACCTCCGGCCTGTTTGCGGATACGGCCCTGTTGCGGGACGTGCTGGAGTCCTTCGCCTGCGATCAGGTGGCGGCGCTGTGGCACTGGTCTGCCGCCTATTTCGCCGGCGGCGAGTCCCCTGAGCAGGTCATTAAGAATTTGGGTGCCTACGTGCGCCACGTCCATGTCAGCGATGCGGTGTGCCGTGACGGCGTTATGGAGTATTGCCTGATGGGGGAGGGCGCCCTGCCCATCCGTGAGATGATGCTGGCACTGCGCTCGGTCAACTACGATGGCTTTATTTCGTTGGTGTGGGATCCTGCCTGGTGCCCCGAGCTGGATGATATGGAGATCATCCTCACCCAGTTTGTCCACTATATGCGCCAGTTTGGGGATACCTCCCGCAACGAGAGCGCCCTCTACTACAACCGCGCCCACACAGGTAAATACGTATGGGAAAAGGATCGTCTGATCGACTGCACCTTCTCGCAGGTGCTGGATCGGATGGTGGAGGAATTTCCCGACCAGTACGCCTTCAAGTACACCACGCTGGATTACACCCGCACCTATGCCCAGTTCCGTGACGACGTGGACCAGTGCGCCCGCGCCCTGATTGCCTGCGGTGTCAAGGCGGGCACCCACGTGGCGGTCTGGGCCTCCAACGTGCCCCAGTGGTACATCGCCTTTTGGGCGACGGTAAAGCTGGGCGCCGTGCTGGTGACGGTGAACACCGCCTACAAGATCCACGAGATCGAGTATCTGTTGCGCCAGTCGGACAGCCACACCCTCATTATGACCGAGGGCGCCAAGGATTGTCACTACGGTGAAATTATTGCCGAGCTGTGCCCTGAGCTGGCCGCCACCAAGGCGGGTCAGCCCCTCCATGCCAAGCGCCTGCCCTTCCTGCGGAACGTGGTTACCGTGGGCTATCGGCAAAAGGGATGTATGGAGTGGAAAGAGCTGCTGGAGCGGGCGGAGCAGGTGCCTCTGTCCGAGGTGCATCGGATGGCGGCACTGGTCAACAAGGACGACGTCTGCAATATGCAGTATACCTCCGGCACCACCGGCTTTCCTAAGGGTGTTATGCTCACCCACTATAACGTGGTGAACAACGGCAAGTACATCGGCGATCATATGGATCTGTCCACCGCCGATCGGATGATGATTCAGGTGCCGATGTTTCACTGCTTCGGTATGGTGCTGAGTATGACCGCCAGTATGACCCACGGCACCACCATGCTGCCGCTGCCCTATTTCTCTCCGAAGCCGGCGCTGGCCTGCGTCCACAACGAGCACGTGACCGCCTTTAACGGTGTGCCCACGATGTTTATCGCTATGATGCAGCACCCCGATTTTGAAAAGACGGATTTCTCCTATATGCGCATCGGTATTATGGCGGGCTCCAACTGCCCCGCCGATCTGATGAAGGAGGCCGCCACCGGACGGATGGGGATGCGGGAGATCGTATCGGTATACGGTCAGACCGAGGCATCCCCCGGCTGTACCATGAGCAGCTATTACGATTCGCTGGAGGTGCGCACCGAAACGGTGGGCAGCGCCTTTGCCCACGTGGAGTGCAAGGTCATCGACCCCGAAACCGGCGCCGACTGCCCCGATGGGGTCAACGGCGAGTTCGTGGCCCGTGGCTATAACATTATGAAGGGCTATTACAAGATGCCTGCCGCCACCGCCGAGGCCATTGATGCCGACGGCTGGCTGCACACCGGTGATCTGGCCTGCCGCCGTCCCGACGGCAACTATCTCATCACCGGCCGCCTGAAGGATATGATCATCCGCGGCGGCGAGAACATCTATCCCAAGGAGATCGAGGAGTTTATCTACACCTGCCCCAAGGTGCGGGACGTGCAGGTCATCGGCGTGCCGGACGAGCGGTACGGCGAGGAGATTATGGCCTGTATCATCCTCAAGGAGGGGGAGCAGATGACCGAGGCGGAGATGACCGCCTATATTGCCGACCATATGGCACGGCATAAGGTGCCCCGCTACATCCGCTTTGTGGATACCTTCCCCATGAATGCCGCCGGCAAGATCCTCAAGTATAAGATGCGTGAGGAAGCCGAGGAATGGATCAAGAGTAAACAGTAAGGAGTGACCACCGATGGTGGGTTCATACAAAGTAATCGATGCCCATTGCCACGTGTACCCCGCTGCCATCGCGTCTAAGGCGGTGGGGGGCACCGACGCCTTTTACGGGGTAACCTCTGCCCACGACGGCACGGTGGAGACCCTACTGAACAAGGCGGTCGCCGCCGGCGTGGATCATTTTATCATTCAGTCAGTGGCCACCACCCCTAAGCAGGTGAAGAGCATCAACGAGTTCATCGCCCGCACCGTTGCCGAGGGGGAGGGGCGGTTCACCGGCTTAGGCACCCTCCATCCGGACAGCGCCGACCTGCAGGGGGATGTGGAGCACATTCTGGAGCTGGGTCTGCGGGGGGTGAAAATGCACCCCGATATTCAGGCCTTTAAGATCGACGACTATCGCTGTCTGAAAATCTATGAATTGTGCGAGGAGCATCACCTGCCGGTGCTGCTGCACACGGGGGACGACCGCTATGATTATTCCAACCCCAATCGCTTGCTGCCGGTGCTGGAGATCTACAAGGATCTGACCTTTATCGGCGCCCATCTGGCAGGCTATTCCATCTGGGAGGAGGCCTGCGATAAGCTGGGTCACGCCCCCAATCTGTACGTGGATTGCTCCTCCTCCTTCTTCCGCCTGTCGGTGGAAAAGGCAGAGGAACTCATTCGCCGCTGGGGCACGGAGCGGGTGCTGTTCGGCACCGATTATCCCATGTGGACGGCGAAAAAAGAGCTGGCCACCCTGTTGTCCATGCAGTTCACCGAGGAGGAGTTCCGTCGGATATTGTGGGATAATGCCTACAACCTGTTTGTGAAGTGAAAAAAGAGCCTGTGGCATCTGCCACGGGCTCTTTTTTGTAAGATAGCATAAAAAATGCAGTTGCATATTCTGAAAAAATGCGGTACAATAGTCGGGTATGTGTATTCCCACGATGAGGAGGGGCTATTTTATGGATATTGTCAATACCACCGGGCGTCCGACCGAGGAGGAGATCCTGCGTCGTCGCACCTTTGCCATCATCTCCCACCCCGATGCGGGTAAAACCACCCTGACCGAGAAATTCCTGCTGTACGGCGGCGCCATCCAGCAGGCCGGTATGGTTAAGGGCAAAAAGAACAATAAGCACGCCGTCTCCGACTGGATGGAGATCGAAAAGCAGCGCGGTATCTCGGTCACCAGCTCGGTGATGCAGTTTAACTACAAGGATTATTGCATCAACATTCTGGATACCCCCGGTCACCAGGATTTCTCCGAGGATACCTACCGCACCCTGATGGCGGCGGACTCTGCCGTTATGGTCATCGATGCCAGTAAGGGTGTGGAGCGCCAGACTATCAAGCTGTTTAAGGTGTGCCTCTTACGCAATATCCCCATCTTCACCTTTATCAATAAGATGGACCGCGAGGCTCGCAACCCCTTTGACCTGATGGAGGAGATTGAGACGGTGCTGGGCATCCGCACCTATCCTATGAACTGGCCCATCGGCTCCGGCAAGGAGTTTAAGGGTGTGTACGACCGTAATAACAGCAGCATCATTGCCTTTACCGCCAATGATGAGAATGCCAACGCCCAGCACGAGGTGGCCGCCACCCGTGTGGATCTGAAGGATGAGAGCCTGAAGGATATGATCGGCCCCTATCTGTACGACACCCTCAACGATGACGTGGAGCTGCTGGACGGCGCCGGCTATGAGTTCGATATGGACGAGGTGCGTGGCGGTCGGCTGACCCCCGTGTTCTTCGGCTCGGCGCTGACCAACTTCGGCGTAGAGCCCTTCCTGCAGGAGTTTTTGAATATGACCACCTCGCCCCTGCCCCGCAAGGCGGGGGACAGCGAGATCGACCCCTTCGCCAAGAATTTCTCCGCCTTTGTGTTTAAGATTCAGGCCAATATGAACAAGGCCCATCGTGACCGTGTGGCCTTTATGCGGATCTGCTCCGGTAAGTTCGAAAAGGGTATGGAGGTCTATCACGTGCAGGGGGATAAGAAAATGCGCCTGAGCCAGCCCCAGCAGCTGATGGCGGAATCCCGCGAGATCGTGGACGAGGCCTATGCCGGCGATATCATCGGCGTGTTTGATCCCGGTGTGTTCTCCATCGGTGATACCATCTGCTCCGGCGGGGATAAGTTCGCCTTTGAGGGCATCCCCACCTTTGCCCCCGAGCACTTTGCACTGGTATCTCAGGTGGATACCATGAAGCGCAAGCAGTTTGTCAAGGGCATTACCCAGATCGCCCAAGAGGGCGCCATCCAGATCTTCCAAGAACTGGGCGGCGGTATGGAAGAGGTGATCGTCGGCGTGGTGGGCGTCCTGCAGTTTGAGGTGCTGACCTATCGCCTGAAGAACGAATACAACGTGGATATTCGGATGCAGAATCTGCCCTATCAGTACATTCGGTGGATCGAGAACGAAGATATCAACGTCAAGGCGCTGAATCTGACCTCCGACACCCGCCGCATTCAGGATCTGAAGGAGCGGAAGCTCCTGCTGTTCACCAACCCCTGGAACATCACCTGGGCCACCGAGCACAATCCTACCTTGGAATTGTCCGAGTTTGGTCGCAACGAGGCATAAGAGAAAGAAAACAAGAGGCCCCCGCAGGCAATGCCTGCGG
>JAZQFG010000020.1:0-4257 GCA_045539375.1 Acutalibacteraceae bacterium
CGCAGGAAACCATCGATATTCACCTGCATGTTGGCACTGATTTGGATGTCCGCAAGCTCCGTTTTGAAGCGTCTGAGCTGACTCTGAAGCTCCTGCACCAGATCCTGTGCTTCATCCAGATGGCTATGCTTCGCCATGTGAGTTATGATCCCACCGCCGCCTAAGATATCCCAGGTATTCCAACCATCCGCATCTTCAAGTTCAGAAAGGATGCGATCCGCAGTACTGCGGGCACTGTAACCAGCAGAAATAGCTTCCTTGATTTCCTGCTTCTGAGCCTGAAGCGCGGCAATTCTCTCTTCCATGGACAGGATCTGATCAGCGACCTGAGTGCCGGAGTCTTTGAGTTGTCTGCGTTTCAATTCAAGAGCATCTTTGTATCGTGCTTCAGCAACCAGCACATCCGTAATCTGCTCCTGAATTTCTTTGATATCGGATTCAATTCCGGCAAGTTCCCGCTCCGCTGCATCCAGCTTTACCCTAGCAGCATAAGCCTCCTTACGTTCCTGATCCAGTTTGTCATCAAGCTTGCCAATGACCTGGTAAAAGTAATTTGCAAGGCTTCTTCCTTCCAGCTTCTCAACGTCTTCCTGCTCTTTGCGAGAAGCGACTCGAAGAGATATCACTTGATTATCATACTGACGCCGTTGGGTGTGAAGTTCATACAGCTTGCTTTCAAGAAGCGGCTTTTTCGCTACCTTCTGCTGAAGCGCAAATAAATCATCATGCATCATATTCGCTCACCTTATCTTCCGCAAACAGCGCAATCATTTTCTTCAGGTAGAGAATGTAGAAAATATCAATAATGTACTCAGGAATCATCATGGCTGCAGCAATCACTACTGCAGCTGTTTCTGTATCTACCCCAGCTACTGCCGCAAGAACGCCTGCCGCTGTTGAAGCAAAACCCAGAATGAGGCCGACAACAATACTCCACATAAACAGGCTGGTCCATTTGCCGGAAAGCTGATGATCCTTTTCTTCGATCAGTTCCGAGTGACCATGGTATTCCTGATACTCTGCAACGATGGATAGAATACCTGCAATCAAAGTAAGGACAGCGCCTGTATTCAGCAGTTCGGTAGCAATCGTCAGGATTAAGACAATTGCCAAATGAATGCCTGTCTTTTTGTACCGATCATTTGCAGGGGCAAGTTTGAACATGGCGAACACCATGCTTGCCATAAGGATTCTGCTGATCCATGCAGTAAGAGCTGTGGGAATGAATGCGGGAATACCTACCAGTGTATTGATTATGCGGGCTATCGCAATGTAAATCAATACACGAAGCCATTTCACACAGTTAATTCTATTCTCGTTCATAATACATCTCCTTTCCAATAATAGCAATTCTAACTATTGGATTCCAAATCCTTCGTTTCCTTTCTCTATAACGAACCGGAACATCTCCTCATGAGTTGGGTACTGCAATTCCTCAAACTCATCTTCGTGTGTGAATGAAATCACACGCTGTTTCCAGTTCACCCAAACGGAAAACACCGTTTCCTCTTCCCTATCCTCCATAACATCAATTGTTGCTTGTGGGGATGTAAGGACGGATAGCGTTGGCCACATTGTAGATGGGCATAGTCTGGAGCCACACTCTGCCTGGTCCGGTCAGCACGGTATTGAAGATACCTTCGCCGCCAAAGAGCATATTCTTGGCACCGGGCACAGTCTGAATATCCATCTGTACGGAAGGCTCAAAGCCTGCGACATTACCGGTGTCTACAACAAGCTTCTGGTCAGGCTTCAGGATGTATTCCATCAGATCACCGTCGATTTCAACGAAGGCTGTGCCATAGCCAGAAAGCCGTTGCATGATAAAGCCTTCACCACCAAAGAATCCGGCGCCCAGCTTCTTATGGAAGTGAATGGACAGTTCCACACCGGCTTCCGCTGCAAGAAAAGCACTCTTCTGGACGATCATCTCCTGTCCAGGAGCGATCTGGATAACCTTGATTTCGCCAGGGAAACTGGAATTGAATGCGATCATGCCAGGACCACCCCGGGCAGAATAGTGGTTCTGGAACATACTTTCACCGGAGAAGGCCTTTGAGAACATCTTCCCAAGGCCACCCCCCTTGGTTTCCATCTGCATATTGGGACTCATCCAGCACATGGATCCACGCTCGGTGATCATCTTCTCACCGTTCTCCAGATTGCAAATTACAACGGGAAAGCTCCCGCCTTTAATCTCATACTTCATGCTTCTTCCTCCAAACTCATTTTTGACTTACAGGCACGCCTTCAGAATTGCGGCTGCAATGGCAATCATAATAATGGGTACCAGCAATGCAATGCCGCCCACGAACACCAAACAGACGATCAGCACCGGGAACGCCAGACCGATCAGGATGCTGGCAGCGATCTTTGCAGCCCCCCAGGTCAGCTTGAATGCCAGGCCTATGGCCTTGATCAGCAGCCAAACAAATATAACAATGGTTAATAGTTCAAACATTATATCTCCTTTTTTGAAAGAGGCCTCACCCGCGAACGTGAGGCCTCGACCTGATGTTTACTTACTGGTCGTTATCCACCACGACCACAGGATTATTGTCGCTTAAAACCTTGGTACCCAGGGCACCCAGCAGGATGCTCTTCAGGTCAATGCCCATACCGGCAGAGATACCTTCGGTAATCTGGGTGGTGCTGTTTACGATGTCGCCCACCAGCTTGGCGGAGTTGCCTTCGCCGTACATGGTGATCTTGTCGACCTTGCTCAGAGGCTCGGCAACGTTCTTGGCGATTTCGGGCAGAGCAGCCATGATCATCTCGACCACTGCGGCTTCACCGTACTTCTTCATTGCCTCAGCCTTCTTGTCGATACCTTCGGCTTCTGCCAGTGCCTTGGCGCGGATGGCTTCTGCTTCTGCCTTACCAACTGCTGCGATACCGGCAGCCTCCTGCTCCCGGGCGAACTTCTCAGCCTCTGCCATCTTCATGGCAGCAATAGCTTCCTGCTCCTGCTCGAAGCGCTTGGCTTCTGCTTCCTTCTGGCGCTTGAACAGCTGAGCCTGAGCTTCCTGCTCCTGGCGGTAACGCTCTGCGTCAGCCTTTGCGCGGATCTCTGCATCCAGAGTCTGCTTCTTGACTTCGACTTCACGGGCCTTCAGTTCGGCTTCACGTTCTGCCTTGGCAATGTTTGCGTTGGCGGAGGTAACTTCGATGGTCTTACGCTGTTCCTGCTCCTGGATCTTGTAAGCTGCGTCAGCTTCTGCCTTCTTAACGTCGGACTGCTGCTTCAGCTCTGCCTGGCGAATTGCCAGAGAAGTCTGCTTCTCGGCAATCTCCATATCGGCCTGGACGCGGGCATCGTTGGCTTCCTTGGCTGCCTGAGCCTGGGAGATGGCGATGTCACGGTCAGCCTGGGCCTTAGCGATGGCTGCGCCCTTCTTGATCTGGGAGATGTTGTCGATACCAAGGTCTTCAATGACGTTGTTCTGGTCAGAGAAGGACTGGACGTTGAAGGAGATCATTTCCAGACCCATCTTCTGCAGGTCAGGAACGGCGTTTTCCTGGACCCGCTCACCGAAGGCCTTACGGTCAATGACCATTTCCTCCAGCTTCATCTGGCCCACGATCTCACGCATATTGCCTTCCAGGGTGTCCTGGACACGGCGGATGATCATTTCCTCGCCTTCGTTCAGGAAGAACTTAGAGGCCAGGGTCATCATCTCTTCGCTCTGACCAATCCGGATCTTAACGGTGGCATCCACCTTGACGTTGATGTATTCCGCATTGGGAACAAAGTCTGTGGTCTTAACGTCAACGGAGAACATCTTTAAGGAGAGCTTATCCAGCCGCTCCAGGAACGGGATCCGGAAACCAGCTTTACCGATCAGAATCCGGGGCTTCCGGAAGCCGGAAATGATGTACGCCGTATCCGGAGGAGACTTCACATAACCGGATGCAAACAAAGCAACGATCGCTGCAACAACTACTCCAATGCCAATAACAATACCCATTCTTACTTCTCCTTTCTAATATAAGGCCAATTGATTACTTTTCGGATTCTGAACAACACTCGTTTCTGGAATCCATTTTTACAAGGATACCAAGTGATGCGGCTGCGGAAGGCTGCCTTTTTGCCTTCTCCATCAGCCGGATCGTCAGAATCCTTTCTTTCACGCTCAAATGAATCACATCCTCTCAATACCAAATTGGAAACTCAGCTTCCATGTATAGCAATATTCTACGGGAGGATTGATTCAAAATACAGGATTGCTTCCGCAAATTAGGACGGCTAATACCGTT
>JAZQFG010000021.1:0-27823 GCA_045539375.1 Acutalibacteraceae bacterium
GGAGGCTCTACCCCCCCCCCCCCCCTTAAACAAAAACCGGCGGGGGCCGATGCCCCCCCGCCGTTTTCTATCATTGCTTCTCCAGTTTGGCGTAATTCGCCATCAGTTTCTTCTGTCCCGCCTTGTCAAAATCAATGACCAGCAGGGTATCCCCCGCCATAGCGGTCATATTCAGGATCGTACCCGTTCCGAAGCTGGCGTGGGTGACCACGTCCCCCACCGCAAAGCGGCAGCCCGCCGTCGGAGCGGCCTTGGGGGCAGAGCCCACCGTCATACGGGTCCCCGCCGCAGGGCGGGGCGCCGACGGGGTGGTAAATGCGGGGGTGGGACGGCTGGTCGCCTGGCTCTTGGCGGTATAGGAATAGCCTCCGCCGTCGCCGTAGCGATTTTGTCCGCCGCCATAGCCACCGCCATAGCCGCCGGAATACCCACCGTAGCGGCTACCGCCGAAATCACCGCCGAAGCCGTAAGAATGGCTGGTGCGATCGATCTCCTCGGTCAGCTCACGGGGGATATCCCCCAAAAAGCGGGAGGGCGCATAACGGTTGGTCTTACCATACAGCATACGGCTCTGGGCACGGGTGATATACAGTTGCTCCCGGGCACGGGTGACCGCCACGTAACACAGACGGCGATCCTCCTCCAGCTCCACGGGATCGAACATGGTCTGATAGCCGGGGAAGATTCCGTCCTCAAAGCCGGGCAGCAGCACCACGGGGAACTCCAGACCCTTGGCAGAATGCATGGTCATCAGCACCGCCGCATCCGCATCCGCATCGTAGTTATCCACGTCAGTCATCAGCGCCTGCTCCTCTAGGAAGCCGGCCAGATCGGCATAATCGTCGCCGGCATTTTTCTCATACTGGCGAATGGAGGAGGATAATTCCTCCAGATTCTCCACGCGGCCGGCCTCCACATCCCCCATCCCCTGCCACATCGCCAGATAGCCGGTCTTTTCCAGCATATCCGCATACAGGGTGTGCAGGGGGATCTCGGGGTCCTCCATCTCCTGCCGTAGCTCCTCAATCAGGGCGATAAAGCCGCCGATTTTGGCCGCCGCGCGGCTCAGGTCGGGATAATCCGCCGCGTGGGAAAGCACGTCATACAGCGGCACCCCCAGCCCCGCGGCGATGGCGGCGGCATTGTCCATGGTGGTATCGCCGATGCCCCGCTTAGGCTGATTGATGATACGGCGCAGGCTGACCTCGTCGCCGGGGTTGTTCAGCACCCGCAGATAGGCCATAGCATCCCGCACCTCTTGGGTGTCGTTAAAGCGGTGACCGCCGATGATGCGGTAGGGAACGCCGCTCTTGACCAGCGCCTGCTCAATGGCGTTAGACTGGGCGTTGGCACGGTACAGCACCGCAAAATCCGCAAACCGCCGTCCGCCGGAGACACCCGACAGAATGGTCTCGGCCACGTATTTGGCCTCCTCCTCGGCATTGTCCAGAGTCACCAGATACAGGGGATCTCCTTCGGCATTATCGGTCCACAGGGTCTTGCCCTTGCGCCCCTTATTCTTGGCAATAATGGCGTTGGCGGCATCCAAAATCCGTCCCGTGGAGCGGTAATTCTGCTCCAGACGGATCACCCGACAGCCCGTAAACTGCTCCTCAAAGGAGAGGATGTTCTCAATGGTGGCGCCACGGAATTTATAGATGCTCTGATCATCGTCGCCCACCACGCAAAGGTTGCGGCTCTTGGCCGCCAAGAGGCTGATCAACCGATACTGGGCGTGGTTGGTGTCCTGATACTCATCTACCATCAGATAGCGGAACCGGCTCTGATACCGCTCCAGTACGTCGGGATGGGCGGTAAACAGCTCCACCGTCTTGCCCAACAGGTCGTCAAAATCCATCGCATCGGCATCCGCCAGCTTTTTCTGATACAGGGCATAGGCACGGGACACCAGCTTTAGCCGCAGGTCAAAGCCGTTCTGATGGCGGGCGGTATACTCCGCAGGATCCACCAGCTCATCCTTAGCACGGCTGATCTCCCCAAGAATCACCTTGTGGCTCAGGGTCTTTTCATCGATATTCAGTTCCTTCATACAGGCCTTCATCAGGCGCTTGCTGTCATCGGTATCATAGATGGTGAAGTGGGAGGAATAGCCCAGCCGCTCCCCCTCCCGCCGCAGGATACGGGCGCAGAAGGAATGGAAGGTGCCGGCGGCAACCTCCTCCCCCTCCGAGCCCAGCATACGGGACAGCCGCTCCTTCAGCTCCCCCGCCGCCTTATTGGTAAAGGTGATGGCGAGGATACGCCATGCCGGGCAGGGATCCACCGCCAGCAGGGATACCAGCTCTCCGTCCAGCGGGATCCGTCCGTCAGCGCACAGCCGCAGCTTTTCCTCCTGCCCGGGGGTCAGGGCGGGAATCTGCTCACTGATATAGCCACTGCCAAACCGCACCAAATTGGCGATACGGTTGACCAACACAGTGGTTTTTCCGCTGCCGGCGCCCGCCAGAATCAGCAGCGGGCCGTCGGTGTGGTACACCGCCTGCCGCTGGGGCGGATTCATACGGGAGAACTGGCGGTCAATGATCTGCCGCCGCAGGGTGTTGAATTCGAATGAAGAAAGCATACTTTGTACCTGCCTTGTGTTTGTAAGTTAAGGATAAGATTTCGATAAGGCTCCCTCGGTGAGGGAGCTGTCCGAGCAAGGCGAGGACTGAGGGAGTATTTTGCGCATACCTTTACTCCCTCCGTCAAAACCTACGGTTTTGCCACCGGAGGCGGATGAATCTACAAGCTAATATCGGTCAAAAAGAGGCTGAACGACGCTGTCGTTCAGCCTCTTGTACGTTATGTTGATTAGCCGAACAGGGTCAGCAGCACGCCCGCCGCCACCGCCGAGCCGATGACGCCCGCTACGTTGGGGCCCATCGCGTGCATCAGCAGGAAGTTGGAGGGGTTAGCCTTTTGGCCCTCTTTCTGGGCCACACGGGCGGCCATCGGCACCGCCGACACACCGGCAGAGCCGATGAGGGGATTCACCTTGCCACCGGTGACGTAGTACATCAGCTTGCCCAGCAGCACGCCGCCTGCAGTACCCATAGAGAAGGCAATGAGACCCAGACAGATGATCAGCAGGGTGGTGGGACGCAGGAAACTGTTGGCATTGGCAGTAGCACCCACGGTGACACCCAGACAGATGGTGACGATGTTCATCAGCTCGTTCTGGGCGGTCTTGGAGATACGATCCACCACGCCGGACTCCCGCATCAGGTTACCCAGCATCAGCATACCGATCAGCGGCGCCGCAGAAGGCAACAGCAGAACACAGATCACCGTTACCATAATGGGGAACAGGATCTTCTCGGTCTTGGACACGGTACGCAGCTCGGTCATCACCACGCTGCGTTCTTTGGCGGTGGTCAGCGCCCGCATAATGGGGGGCTGAATGATCGGCACCAGCGCCATATAGGAATAGGCAGCGATGGCGATTGCACCCAGCAATTCGGGTGCCAGCTTGGAGGTTAAGTAGATGGCGGTGGGGCCGTCCGCTCCACCGATGATGGCAATAGAGGCCGCCTGCCGCTCGGTAAAGGCGATGCCCCACTCTTCTGCAAAGGGGAGCAAATTCAGCGCACGGGCGCCGAAATAGGTCACGAAAATACCCATCTGTGCCGCCGCACCCAGCAGGAAGCTCTTGGGGTTGGACAGCAGGGGGCCAAAGTCGGTCATCGCACCGATGCCCAGGAAGATCAGAGGCGGATAGATACCGAACTTAACGCCCTGATACAGATACCACAGCAGGCCGCCCTGCTCGAAGTGCTGCCAATAGGGGGTCACCACCGTGATGGTGCCATCCACGGCGATATCGGTGATCTTATACATCGTATCTTCTACGTACAGCACCTGCACCTCTTGACCGTTGGCGTTGGTGACCGATTCCATACGGTAGATCTCACTGCCGTACTGCTCGTTCATCTGCATCATCTGGTCATAGTTGATGGTGGCCGTCTCTTCATACACGGGATAGACCTGCTCGTAGGTGCCGTCAATATAGGCGGTCATCTCCTCCTGAGTAAAGGCCACCAGACTGTTGCGCTGGGGATCCATCACGCCGCCCAGAGGCAGGTTGACCAGCAGCATACCAAAGGCGATGGGCAGCAGGAGCAGGGGCTCAAACTGCTTTTTGATCGCCAAGTACAGCAGCACACAGGCGATGGCGATCATAATCAAATTTTTCCAGCCGCCGGCCTCAAAGTTCAGCAGGCGGGCGATACCGGAATCGTTCCACAAATCGAGAATAGCTTGAATAAAGTCTTGCATGGCGAGTCTCCTTTATACCTTATGAATACCTTTCACAGCGTACTGGGTGCCGGCGGGGGCAACGGATGCCACGGCGGCGGAAATCACGGCCACCGTCTCGGCGGGAACACCGCCGTCCACGTCCGGCTGGGAGGATACCGTCTCGGTATTACCCACAATGGGCGCCGCAGGAGCCACAGCGGGGGCGGCAGGAGCCACGGGCGCCGCAGGAGCGGGAATCTCTTCTTTCTTTTCGCCGGCGGACATAATGGAGCCGAACACCTTAAACACGCCGGTCAGCAACAGCAACACGGAAAACACCACCGTCAAGCCAATAGCAATGACGCTGCCGGCATCGGCCAAAATGGACACATCAGCTGCTAATAACATACTATATCTACCTCCGTAAGACATGGTTGCGCAGGGTCAGGTCGCACAGAAAAAGACCACCCTACCCCACTTTAAACTTGATATTGTCATTATACTACATCTTATTGGTAAAAAGCAACCCATTTTCTCGCTTTTGCGAGATTATTTTTAGGTTGCATTTTACCGGAATTTATAGTATATTCATCAAGTAGTCCTTTTTTGTTCACGAATTCTTCACAGCTCTATGCTATGCTAGAGATAAGCTTTGATTATCTATAAGGAGTTTATATATGTCGACGACCAACCACACACCGGATTCCAAGCGGCTCTCCCCCATGGAACAGCCACTGTTTTCCTGCGTCTTTTGGCGGCATTTCACCCTGAGCACCACTCCGCGGCGGCTCATTGGCGGCGGGGTATTCACCCTGCTGATGGTGCTGCTGGTGGCGCTGCACACCCGCTCCTTTCTGGACCCCGCCACGGTGCAGGGGCCTCTTCTGTACGGGCTGTGCTATGCCGCCTGCGGCATTCTGGGGGCGCTGACCTGCCTGCGCTGGGGCGTCCGCACGTCCCGCGTCGCCTGCGGCATCAGCATTGGGGTGGTGGCACTGTTGCCCATCGTGGCCATGACCATGGCGGAATGTCTGAACGGCGTTTTCACGTGGGATTGGTCCCCCCGCACCCTCATGCTCAACTACATTCTCTATTGGGTGTTCTACGGCATCGTCTACGTTTTTTCCGGCAGTCTGCGGCTTCCGATGCTGATAATCAACCCCATCGTCTTCCTGCTGGCGATGACCAACTACTACGTGATGATGTTCCGCGGTACCCCCTTTGTACCGATGGATCTGCTGTCCCTGGGCACCGCCGCGCAGGTGGCCGCCGGCTATGACTTTTCTCTGAATTATCAGCAGGTGATCTCCATCCTACTGCTGGCCTTTTTGCTCATCGCCGGCTATAAGCTGCGCTCCCCCCGCCCGGGCTGGGAGGGCAAGGTGGCGGCACGGGTCTTTTTTGCCACCCTGTCCGTCTGCGTCATCTGTATCTATTCCTTTACGAATCTCTATGCCGATGCAGGACTGAAGCCGGACTACTGGAATCAGGCCCGTGGCTATCGCCGCACCGGCGTAGTGATGAACTTCTGCCTGAACACCAAATATCTGTTCCTCTCCCAACCAAAGAACTATAACCCAGAGGACGTGGAGAACATCGTCACCGGCACCGTGGGGGATGCCACCGTGGATGAGCTGGGGCTGATCCCGTCCGTGGACGCCCCCTCCAAGACCCCCAACATCATCTGCATCATGAACGAATCTCTGTCCGATCTTTCGGTGCTGGGGGACGTGCAGACCAACGTGGAATATATGCCCTATCTCAACAGCCTGACCGAAAACACCATCCGCGGCAATCTGTCCGTATCGGTGATCGGCGGCGGCACCAGCAACAGCGAGTTCGAGTTCCTCACCGGCACCCCTATGGCCTTTTTCCCCGCCGGCAGTAACGCCTATTCTCTGTATGTTAAGAGTCCCAAGCAGACTTTGGTATCCGCGCTGGAAAACCTGGGCTACGGCTCCACCGCCTTCCACCCTTATTACGCCAACGGCTGGAATCGGGTGGTAGTGTACAACCATTTCGGATTTGATCGCAAGCTGTTTCTGGAGGACATCATTCCCCGCGACATCCTGTACCAATATGCGGCGGGGGGCAATTCTACCGAGCACCTACAGCAGATGGTGGAGGATCTGTACCCCGGCGCTAACGTCCTGCTGCGGCAATATGTCAGCGACAGTTATAACTATCAAGAGCTGATCCGCCAGTACGAGAGCCGCGATATCAGCAAGCCCTTCTTCCTCTTTAATATCACGATGCAAAACCACGGCGGCTACACCTCTGAGGCCTCCAACTTTGACCCGCAGGTGTATGTCACCGGGCTGCCCCACGGCAACGAGACAGTGGAGGACGTGACCACCGCCTTCCCCAAAGCCAACCAGTATCTGTCTTTGGTGAAATACTCTGACGAGGCCATTGCCGAACTGATCGCCTATTTCGAGCGGCAGGAGGAGCCCACCGTGATCTGTATCTTCGGTGACCATCACCCCGGCATCGAGGAGGACTACGTTAAGGCTCTGCTGGGAGTGAAAAATCTGTACGACACCACCATCGAGCAGACCCAAAAGCGGTACACGACCCCCTTCTACATCTGGGCCAACTACGATATTCCCGAGCAGACCATCCCCCACCTGAGTGCCAACTATCTGTCCTCCTACGTGATGAAGGTAGCGGGGGTAGAAATGCCCCTGTACAACCAATACCTGCTGAAGCTCAGCGAGACCCTGCCGGTGATCAACGCCATCGGCACGGTGGATGCGCAGGGCAACCACTACGAACCCGGCGACTCCCCCTACGAGGCACTGCTGGATGCCTATGAGCGGGTGACCTACAACCACCTCTTTGACGAGAAACACTGCCAAACCCACCTTTACGGAAACTGTTCCATAGACGCAAAAACCCCTTCCACCCCGCGGGATGAATTCCTTTTTTGTTCTATCGAGGCACAAAACACAGCGAATTCTGTATGTATTCGCGCGTATTTTAACGATGATAGAGCGAAAATTCCTCTTTCTAAAACGGAGTTCGGATTTATCGCTCTACCCTATCCAAATGGCTGAGCCGCCGCTTGATCTGCAGGCGATCCATCGCCGCCGCCAGCAGGATGAAAGCGCTTCCGGCCGCCAGCTCCTGCACCGCATTAAAGGGCATCGCCGCCAAGGCACTGCCCGCCGCCAGCCGAAAGGAGGTGCCGGAGAGGCAGAGCAGGGCAATCTCCGCCCCGTAATAGCCGACCACACCGATGATGCCGGCGAACAGCGGCGCCAGCAGGTTGCGGCGGCACAAAAAGCGGGGTTGCTTAGCTGTAAAGGGGAGTACCATTACAGCCTTAATAATCACGGTGGGCACCGCCCAGACCGCACCACCGGTCAGCACGTCCGCCAAACCGGCGCCCACAGCCCCCGCCACCATGGCATAGGGGGTGGGCAGCAGTGCCGCCGCCACGTAAAGCACCCCGTCCCCCAGGTGGACGTAGCCACCGCCCACAATGGGGATATGTAGCACGTAGGCGGTGGTGAAAAACACCATGGCCGCCAGCAGGCCGGTCAATACGATCTTTTTTTTCATAGACTATCAGCTCCTTACTAAGTCACCCAAATACGGCTCAAAGGCGATACCATCCTGATTATTGGTATGTAGCTCTGCCGTAGCCGCCGCCGTCTTACACACAAAGGCGGTGGTGCGGCGCACCGCCTCATTCAGCGGCAGACCCTGTAGCAGCCATCCGCACAGCACCGAGGCAAACACGTCGCCGGTACCGGCAAAATTCTGTCGGATATGCTGTCCGCCGATCCATTCTGCCGCCGCATCGGCGGCGGTCAGCACACAATTTTCGATCCGATCCCCGGAAAGCACACCGGTGACCACCACTGCCTCACAGCCCTGCGCCAACAGACGGCGGGCCATCTCCTCCACCCGACTGCGACAGGCGGTGTCCGCCACCACGGCGGCATACTCCTCGCCGGTGAGCAGGCATAATTCGGTGAGATTGGGGGTGGCAACGCTGGCCAGGGATACCAAACGGGCCATCGCAGGAATCAGATTGGGGCTGCAGGAGGAATACAGGCTGCCGTGGTCCGCCATAGCAGGATCCACCAGCCGCAGAGCGCCCTGCTGCCGCAGGCGGCAGAGAAAGGGCTCCAGCAATTCCGCCTGCCGCTCATTGCCCAAAAAGCCGGTATAGCCGCAGGCGAAGGTCAAACCCAACCGCTCCCAATGGGCGAGATAGGCCTCCATATCCTCTGTAAAATCCCGAATCAGCGGATCGGGATAGCCGGTATGGCTGGAGAGCACCGCCGTAGGAACGGGACACACCTGAAAGCCCATCGCCGACAGAATGGGGATAGACACGGTCAGAGAACACCGCCCGAAGCCGGACAGGTCGTTCACCGCTGCGATCCGTTGGATCTCCTGCATACTGCTCTCCTCCTTTCACGTTAAGAACCTTTTGCGATCTCGTTACTCTCTGAAACCGCCGCAGACGTGGTTTACTTCAGCCACAGGGGCTCATCCTCTGCACGGCTGGGGCGCTCCAACAGATCCGAGGCCGCCTGCCGTGGATCCTTGCCCTCGTAGCAGACACGATAGCACTGCTCCACAATGGGCATCTCGACCCCACTGCGGCAGGCCAGCTGCCAGGCGGCCTGAGCCGCCAGATAGCCCTCTACGGTGCCGACACGGCGGATGGTCTCCTCGACGGGAGTGCCGCGGCCGATGAGAATGCCCGCCCGCAGATTACGGGAATGCATACTGCCGCAGGTGACCATCAGGTCGCCCATACCGCTCAAGCCCGCAAAGGTGCGCTCCTGCGCACCCAGCGCCGCACCCAGACGCGCAATCTCCGCCAGACCACGGGTCATCAGCGCCGCCTTGGCGTTATCCCCCATCCCCAGACCGTCAATGATACCGGCGCACAGGGCGATGACGTTCTTCAACGCCCCACCCAACTCAACACCGATCAGATCGCTGTTGAGATAGATGCGAAAACGGGGATCGTTCAACGCCTGCTGTACCAGAGCCGCCGCCTCCATATCCTCAGCGGATACGGTGACGGTGGTGGGAATGCGGCGGGCCACCTCCTCAGCGTGGGAGGGGCCGGACAGCACCGCCACACGGGCGGAGGGTAATTCTTCTTTCAATACTTGGGAGAACCGCATCAGCGTGCCGTCCTCCAGACCCTTGCCGGCGTTGACCACCACCGTATCGGGGCGCAGATAGGGTGCCAAAGCCCGTGCGGTGGAGCGGATGGCAAAGGAGGGCACCGCCATAATGAGGATATCCCCCTGGGCGGCGGCCTTCATATCGTTGGTCAGGGTGATGCCGTGGGGCAAAAACACCCCCGGCAAACGCAGACGGTTTTCATTATGCAGCCGTAGCTGCTCCAGCTCCTGAGGATCAAAGGACCACAGGGTCACCTGATGCCCCATACGGGTGGCAACCAGCGCCAGACCGATGCCCCAGCCGCCGGCGCCCAATACCGTGATTCGGCTCATTTCATCTCTCCGTTCTTCTTGCCCAGTTTGTTTTCAGTCCCGTTGAGAATGCGCTGGATGTTCGCGCGGTGTTGCCACACAATGAGCAGCTCCACCAGAGCCGCCATCACCGTACAGAACACGGCCATCACCGGATCGTTACGCCAATGGATAAAGAACAACAGCGGCATACCGCAGCCGATGGCGAATATGGAGCCCAAGGACACCATGCGGCTGATGGCCACGATCACCGCAAAGGTAGCAAGACAGATCAGCGCCACCCGCCAATCCAGCAGCAGGAACATACCCAGGGTGGTCAGCACGCCCTTTCCCCCACGGAAGCCGTAGAACACGGGAAAATCGTGCCCCAGCAGGCAGAAAAAACCGCCTACATAGCCACCGATGAGGGTCAGATGCAGTTGGATCCAATCCTTATAACCGGACAGGGCGGGCCCCGCCAGACGCAGGTTGGCCATCAGCCAGCCGCCCAGCAGCACCGCCACCATACTCTTGGCGATATCCCCCAGTGTGGTGAGGATGGCAGGACCGCGGCCATGATTGCGCAGCACGTTGGTGGCGCCGGCATTACCGCTGCCCTCCTCCCGAATATCCTTGCGGAAGATAAAGCGGGTGATGATAATGGCCCAGTTAATGCTGCCCAGCAGATAACCGCCCGCGGCGGTCAGCAGCAGGGCAAGCCAACTACTCTGCAGAAAATAAACGAAACTCTCCATAATGTGTGTCGTTCCTCCGATCACATAACCGATTACTGGGTAGTACGATCTCCTTTTTCGCGGACAATGAACCGCACCGGCGTACCCTCTAAGCCGAAGGTATCACGGAACTGGTTCTCCAGATACCGCTGGTAGGAGAAGTGGAACAATTCCGCCCGATTGACAAAGAACACGAAAGTGGGCGGATTGGTGGAGGGCTGGGTGACGTAATAGATCCGCAGCCGCTTACCCTTATCCGTGGGGGGCTGAACACGGGCGGTAGCCTGTGCCAGCACGTCGTTGAGCATACCCGTCTTGATCCGCATGGAGTTCTGCTCGCTGACAAATTGAATCAGCTCGAACAGCCGCTCCACACGCTGTCCCGTTTTGGCCGACAGGAATATGAAGGGGGCATAGGGCATAAAGGAGAAGTCCACCATCAGCTGCTTGCGCATCTTATCCATGGTCTTATCGTCCTTCTCCACTGCATCCCATTTATTCACCGCGATGATGCAGGCCTTGCCCTTTTCGTGGGCGATGCCCGCCACCTTGCTGTCTTGCTCGGTGAAGCCCTCGGTGGCGTCGATCATGATCACGCACACGTCTGCCCGCTCCACCGCCATCTGGGCACGGAGCACGCTGTATTTCTCAATGGCGTCATCCACCTTGCTCTTACGCCGCAGACCAGCCGTATCAATGAAGATGAAATCGCCGTACTTGTTGTGAATATGGGTATCAATGGCGTCTCGGGTGGTGCCGGCAATGTTGGATACGATGCTCCGCTCCTCGCCGGCGATGCAGTTGATGAGGCTGGACTTGCCCGCATTGGGCTTGCCGATGACCGCCACCTTAATGGCGTCGGTGGCCTCCTCTTCCTCCTCCCCCTCGGGCAGATACTCAAATACCGCATCCAGCAGGTCACCGGTGCCCATACCGTGCACCGAGGACACCGCCACTGGATCGCCCAAGCCCAGATTGTAGAACTCATAGAATTCTGCCGGAGGAGCACCGGGGGTATCGCACTTATTGACGCACAGCACTACCGGCTTGCCGCTCTTCTGCAGCATGGTGGCCACCGACTGGTCGTTGGCGGTAACACCCGCCCGCAGGTCGGTCACCAGCACGATCACGTCCGCCTGGTCAATGGCCAATTGCGCCTGATTGCGCATCTGAGCCAGAATCACGTCGTCGGTCTTGGGCTCGATCCCGCCGGTATCCGCCAGCATAAAGGTGCGGCCGCGCCACTCGCACTCCGCAAAGATGCGGTCACGGGTGACACCGGGGGTATCCTCCACGATGGACAGCCGCTGTCCGATGAGTTTATTGAAAAGGGTGGATTTTCCCACGTTGGGACGCCCCACCACGGCGACAACCGGCTTAGCCATTGCTGTCCTCTCCTTTCATTACAAACAGCGCATCAAACAGCGCTGCGCCGTCGGTCTCCTGCACAAAGGTGACAGGAACACCCAATGCCTCTTCCACCTGCTCCACCGAAACGTCGTCGAGGAACAGATCCCCCTCCTGCCGCAGCATATTCGCCGGCAACAGCAGACGGTCCATAGGCACGTCTTTTAATTGACGGATCAGATCCCCGCCGGTCACCAGACCGGACACGGTGATGCTTTCTCCGAAAAATTCATTCTTGATCGCCACCACCTGAATCTGGGCGGCGGGAGACCGGGCGGTCACGTAGTCGGCCAGCTCCTGCAAATAGGGGGCGGCATCCACACCGGTGGCGATCACCACACGGTCGGTGTCCACAAACAGCGGGAAGGCATCCACCGCCCGCTTAAATTCTTCCCGCAGGAGGGCGATCATACCCACACCGTTTTCCAACTGGGGGTATTCCTCGTAAAAATCTCCGTCGGGGACGGGCAGACCCGCCTTAATATACCATTCGTCCGAGGGGTAGAAGATGCGGCTGCCGTGTTGCTCCAGCATCCGCTCCCCCATGGCGGTCATCTGTCGGATGACCGTGGCGCACTCCTCCGGGGTGAAGGGACGCAACGGGGACAGACCCTCCCGATACTTGGTCAGACCCACCGGCACCGCCGCCACGCTACGCACCGCAGGGGCCAGCGCCGCCAGCTCCTCCATAGAGCGTTCCAGCTCCTCGCCGTCGTTATACCCCGGCACCAGCACCAGCTGGCAGTTGATATCCAGCCCCGCCGCGGCAAAGCGATGGAGATGCCGCAGGCAATCCCCTGCGAAGCGGTTGTTCATCATTCGGCACCGCAGCTCCGGATTGGTGGTATGCACCGATACGTTGATGGGGCTGATGTGCATCTCAATGATGCGCTCCACGTCCCGCTCGGTGAGGTTGGTCAGGGTGATATAGTTGCCGAACAGGAAGGACAGACGGCTGTCGTCATCCTTAAAATACAGGCTGTCCCGCATTCCATCGGGCAACTGGTCGATAAAGCAGAAGATGCACTTGTTGCGGCAGGAGCGCTGCTTGTCCATCAAATAGGTGTCAAACACCAACCCCAGCTCCGCATAGGGCTTTTTGCGGACGGTCAGAGTACGGCACCGTCCCTTGGCCGTGCGGATGGTCAATTCCAGACGGGTGTCCGGCATATAAAAGCGATAATCCAGCACGTCGGTGATCTCCCGCCCGTTGATGGTCAGCAGGGTATCCCCCGCCTTGATCCGTCCACGGGATGCGGGGCTATGTTTTTCCACAGCGGTAATGGTAACAGCCATACTCTCACCTCCTCAACAAGTTATTATACCACGCGCACGCCCGCGCGTAAAGAAAAAGGTGCGGAATTCTTTGTAAAAAGAAAAATAGAGGGGGATCGCTCCTCCTCTACTTTCATTCCGCACCGGGGTAGGCGATCCTTATTCGCCGACCTTGACAATCTGCTTGCCACCGTAGTAGCCGCAGCTACCGCACAGACGGTGAGCACGCTTGTACTCGCCGCACTGGGGGCACTTTACCAGAGTGGGAGCATCCAGCTTCCACACATTGTTGCGTCTCTTATCGCGCCGGGCTTTGGATGTTTTTCTCTTGGGTACCGCCATGTCAGCACCTCCTTGCATTGATGACAGAGTGTTGATTACTCTAATAATTGTCCCAAAACTGCGAGACGGGGATCGACAGACTTGCGGTTGCAGCCGCACAGTCCTTCATTGAGGTCTTTTCCGCACATCGGGCACAGGCCGCGGCAATCCTCTCGGCAGAGGCTCTTATACGGCAATTCCAGCAGGATATCCGCCATCACCAGATCGGTCAGATCCAGCTGATAGTTATCCAGCAGGATATAGTCGTCGTTCTCCTCGTTCTCGAGAGTGGTCACCAGGGTATGCTCTAAGGGGATATCATAGGTCTTGGCATAGGGGGTCAGACACCGGTCGCAAGCGCCGTGGAACACGAAGCCCGCCCGTGCCGACAATTGCACCACACCGGCCCGCACCGTAACCGCACCGGTCACACGAACGGGGTCTGTGAAGGGGCAACCGCCCTGGAACTCAACCTGTGAAAAATCCAACGCTGTATCAATGGGAAGGCTGGTGGCCTCGCCCATGAACAGGGGTCTGCACTGCAAAAGCATAGTTCACCTCAAGTGTCACGCATGATATTATATAAGAGCAGGCGGAATTTGTCAATAGACAATTTCAAATTCCGTCCTTTTTTACGAAACAGCGGGGACATGTCCCCTCATTAGTGTTCAGGTTTGTCAATAGCGACCAGCGGGACGTAGGGCTCCGCCTCGGCATCACCGATATCCCGAATGAGGATAAAGGGGGTCAGCTCGTCATCCTGGCCGGCAGGATTATCCCGAATGCGCTCCGCCAGATCCTCGTCCGCCACGGCGGCCAGATCAGGGGATTTAGCCAGCACCTCGACGGCGATATCGTTGGCATCCACCAGCATACAGGAGATGCCCAGCTGCTCGTAGACGGCGGCACACACCTTGTCCGGCTCTTTGGGATTCAGCACCGCCAGATTGTGGTAGGTCTCAAAGGCGGAATGGCTGTAAAAGCCGTCAATGCCGGCCACGTCCTGCCCCACGATCTCGTAGAATACGCCCCGCTTGCCGAACACCTTACACACGGCGCCCCAAAAAGCGCCCCACAGCACCAGCGGCAGACCTTTCATATTGATAGCCAGCTGCAGCTTATAGGGCTCGTCCATGCCGATGCCGTTGCTGTTGCTGGTAGCAAACTTAGACAAAAACTTAGCCCAGAAGCCCAGCTTGACGTTCTGCTTCTCCACGGTGTTATCCTGACACATGGAGATGACCTTTTCGCCCAAGGTGACCACGTCACCGGGCTGATACAGCGGAGCTACGTACTGCCGCAGTACCTCGATATAATCCTCGCCGCGCTGGATGAAATGGGTCTTAATGCCGTAGCGCTCATAGCGGGCGCCGTTGACCTCCCGCAGGCCGCGGATATAATAGGTCACGCCATCCTTTTCACGGCGATTCTGCTCGTTGTTGCGGTTGCCCTCATACCAAAATGCCATATTTTTCGCTCCATTCGCAACAGACGGCGAGGGAAGCTCCCTCGCCGTTCTGCGTTTTCTTTATTATGTACAGCGGTGAGGGTCTTTATCAGATCTCCTGAGCCAGCTCAGCCAGACGGGCGGGAATGTCTTCCTTCGCGGCAGAGATGGACAGGGTGATGTTGGCCTCCAGCTTAGCCAGCTTCTCAACGAAATCGGCCAGCTTCTCCAGATCGTCGCCGCCGATCTTCAGGGTGGAATCCACGAAGATGTCGGTGATGTCGTAGTTACCGGCGCACATACCGGCGATGAAGCCGTACAGGCAGCCGAAGCAGTTGATGGAATAATCCTCAGCCGCTACCAGACGGGCCTTATGACTCAGGTCGTATGTGAGGGTGTTATCTTTTTCAATAAAGACCACGTTTCCCTTAGACTGCTCCACGGCTACCTTGCACAGGTCCATCAATTTTTTGGTCTTACCGGAGCCTTTTTTACCGAGAATTAAAGTGATCATACTGTTGTCCTCCTAAAAGTTGTATATTTGGAAACCGTCGCACGACGGGAACTCCCATTGGAATTCTGTTGTTTACTCGCCCAGGCGCGCCTCGAGGGCGGCACGGGCCTCTTCATAGCCGGGCTTACCCAGCAGGGCGAACATATTCTTCTTGTAGCTCTCCACACCGGGCTGATCAAAGGGGTTGACCCCCAGCATATAGCCGGAGATGGCGCAGGCCTTTTCAAAGAAATAGATGAGGTAACCCAGCTCCTGCTCGTTCATCGCCGGCACGTCCAGCACCAGGTTGGGGGTGCCACCGTCGGTATGGGCCAGAACAGTGCCCTCAAAGGCCTTTTCATTCACAAAAGACAGAGCCTTACCGGCCAGGAAATTCAGGCCGTCCACGTTCTCTGCATCCTCTTTGATGAGAATATCCCGCTGGGGGGCACCCAGCTTAACCACTGTTTCAAACAGGATGTTGGAGCCATCCTGAATGAACTGACCCAGAGAATGCAGGTCGGTGGAGAAGATCACCGAGGCCGGGAACAGACCCTTGCCGTCCTTGCCCTCGCTCTCACCGTACAGCTGCTTCCACCACTCGTTCATCATGGCGAACTGGGGCTCGTAGCTGACCATCAGCTCCACGGCACGGCCCCGACGGTGCAGGGCGGTGCGGGCGGCGGCATAGCGGTAGCAATCGTTCTTGTTCAGATCGGGGTCGGCGAAATCCCCACGGGCGGCGGCGGCGCCCTGCATCAGGGCGTCAATATCGCAGCCGGCCACGGCGATGGGCAGCAGACCCACGGCGGTCAGCACCGAGAAACGGCCGCCCACGTCATCCGGCACCACGAAGGTCTCGTAGCCCTCGCGGTCGGACAGCCCCTTCAGGGTGCCCCGTGCCTTATCGGTGGTGACGTAGGTGCGGCGCACCGCCTCATCGTGGCCGTAGCGCTGCTCCAGCAGCTCGCGGAACACACGGAAGGCAATGGCCGGCTCGGTGGTGGTGCCGGACTTGGAAATCACGTTGATGGATACACGGCGACCCTCGCAGATCTCCAGCAGCTCGGACAGCTGGGTGCCGGAAATGCTGTTGCCCGCGAAATAAATGTCGGGGGTATCCTTCTTCTTGGCGTTGTAATTATTGGACTTGAGGAACTCGATGGCGGCACGGGCACCCAGATAGGAGCCACCGATGCCGATGACGATAAACACGTCGGTATCCTCTTTGATCCGGGCGGCAGCCGCCTTGATGCGGGCAAACTCTTCTTTGTCATAATTGACCGGCAGGTCTACCCAGCCGAGAAAGTCGTTACCCAGGCCGGTGCCGGCATGGAGGATCTCGTGGGCCAGCGTCACCTGAGGCTGCAGCGCCGCGATCTCATCATCACGGATAAAACTCTTTGCGTACTTGGTTTCCAGCTTTACAGCCATTCTTATCCGCCTTTCTTGGGGCAAATCGGTGGATCTGTCCCCTTTTACTGGTTTGTAACACTCATTTTACACTATATGTTCCAATTTTGCAACCGAAAATTCACAATTTTACTGTTTTTCTATACAAATTATTCCAGCAGTGCATCCAGTAACAACGTGTATGCCCATCTTAGGGTGGTGGCAGGCACGTCGCAGGTCGCACGGATGGGATATTCCCCCAGGACGTCCTCCCCCAGCGTCAGCCGCCAGAC
This sequence comes from Acutalibacteraceae bacterium, assembly GCA_045539375.1. GTDB lineage: Bacteria > Bacillota > Clostridia > Oscillospirales > Acutalibacteraceae > UBA5905. The sequence continues at coordinate 17,049 of JAZQFG010000021.1, forward strand.
CCCCACCGTCTGCCCTTTGCACACCGGCGCCTGTAGATCCTGGGCCACCTCCACCGTCATCTGCACCTGCTCCTCGGTGCCCTTTTTCAGCAGGAGCCGGGCCGGGGTATCCGGCTGAGCCGGCACCGTCTTTTGCTGTCCCCCCAGCACCGTAATGGGCTCCACGGTCAGCTGCTCCACCGGCGGGATATAGGCGGTATAGCCGGCAAAGCCGTAATCCAGCATGGTCCGCGCCCCCGCCCATCGGTCGGCGGTGGTGGCGCACCCCAGCACCACCGCCACAAAGGCGGTCTCCCCCCGCCGTGCCGTGGCGGAGAGGCAATGCCCCGCCGCATTGGTGGTGCCGGTCTTTAACCCCGTGGCGCCGGTATAGTGCCGCACCAGCTTATTGGTGTTCACCAACTGGGACGCCCCGCCCCGCAGACTGTCCATCCAGATGGTGGTGTATTTTTCAATATCCCGATGCTCCATCAGCGCCCGACTCATGACCGCCACGTCATAGGCACTGGAATAGCCGGTATCGTCCAGCCCACTGCAATCCTTAAACTGGGTATCCTGCATCCCCAGCTGTGCTGCACGGGCGTTCATCTGCGCCACAAAGGCGGGAATGCTACCGCTGATATGCTCCGCCAGAGCGGCGCAGGCATCGTTGGCAGAGACCACCGCCGCCGCCTTAACCAGCTCCTCCACCGCCATGATCTCCCCCGGCTCCAGCCAGATTTGAGAGCCGCCCATCGAGGCCGCCGTGTCCGAACAGGTCACCGGATCGGTCCAGGCGATCTGCCCCCGCTCCAGCGCCTCCATCACCAGCAGCAGGGTCATCACCTTAGTCACCGAGGCGATGGGCAGGCGGGTGTGGGAATCCTTTTCATACAGCACCTGTCCGCTGCCCTGATCCATCAGCACCGCCCCCTTGGCTTTTACCTCCAAATCGGCACCATCGGCGGGCAGTGCCACCGTGGGCCACGCCTGCCCATCCTCCCCCAGCAGATCCTGCAGACGCTCGCCCCCCGTTTCATCGTATAGAATCTGTCCGCCGTCCGCCGCTACCGGCACCGTCAACATACACAAGGCCAAAACCACAGCGAAAACCCGTCTTTTTCTCATATCGGTCACCCTTTCTTTTGCTTGTTCGGTTATATATATGAAAAAAATCGCGGAATAAGCAGAAAAGGGCTTTATTTTTTTGCACGGAAGTCATATAATAGAAAGGATGATGTGCAATTTTGAAAGGAAGAGCAGTATGACAGAGAACCGCAACTGGCTGGACAATGTCCACCGCATTCATTTCATCGGCATCGGCGGCTCGGGTATGAGCCCTCTTGCAGAGATCCTGCACGCAAAAGGCTATGCCCTGTCCGGATCAGATAATAATGAATCGGATAACCTGACCCGTATCCGCGGCTTAGGCATTCCGGTGGTGATGGGGCACGCCCCCGAAAACGTAGAAGGGGCCGATCTGGTGGTATACACCGCCGCCATCCCCGCGGATAATCCGGAATTGCAGGCCGCCGCAGACAAAGGGATTCCTACTCTGGAGCGAGCCATTCTTCTGGGCTGGATCTCCCGCCAGTTCTCCAACACCATCGCTGTCGCCGGCACCCACGGCAAGACTACCTCTTCCTCCATGCTCAGTCAGATACTGTTAGAGGCAGGCACCGACCCCAGCATCTTCATCGGCGGCCGTCTGCCCGCCATCAATGCCAACGGCCACGCCGGCACCAACGATACTATGGTGTGCGAGGCCTGCGAGTTTAAGGACCATTACTTAGAGATGACCCCTGCCATCAGCATCATCCTCAACGTGGATGCGGATCATCTGGATTACTTCGGTGACCTAAACGGGGTCATCCGCTCCTTTGCCACCTTTGCCTCCCAGACCACCGGCACCGTCATCTACAATGCCGACGATCCCAACTCCGTGGCGGCGGTGAAAGGGCTTTCAAAAGACAAGTTGATCAGCTTCGGCACCACCGACGGCTGCGACTGGCAGGCCAAGAACATCCGCACCGTGCGGGGCGCCTACGGACAGTACGATTTATACTGTAAAGGCGAGTTCCTTCACACCGTTGAGCTGGGTGTTCCCGGCGGCCATAACGTGCTGAATTCACTGGGTGTGGCGGCCGCCGCTCACCTGTGCGGCATTGATGCGGCCACCATCGCCGCCGGTATCGCCGCCTTTCACGGTGCGGGGCGCCGCTTCGAGTTTTTGGGCACCTATGCCGGTGTGACGGTAGCAGACGACTACGCCCACCACCCCACCGAGATCGCCGCCACCATCGATGCGGCGAAGAAGCTGGAACATACGCGGGTATGGGCAGTGCATCAGCCCTTTACCTTCTCCCGCACCGCCCGCCATCTGGACGAGTTTGCCGCCGCCCTGTCCGCCGCTGACGTGGCGGTGATCAGCGATATTATGGGCAGCCGCGAGGTCAACGAGTGGGGCGTGCACAGCACCCAGATGACCGAACAGATGGAGAACGGCGTCTACCTACCCACCTTTGCCGAGATTGCGGCATACGTAGCGGAGCGGGTGCAGCCCGGTGATCTGGTGATCACCATGGGCGGCGGTGACGTGTACAAGTGCGCCCGTATGATCATCGCCCTGCTGAAAGAAAAGGAATAATCAACCCAAGGAGTAATCACATTGTTAAGACAGAAATTGTTCGGTGACCGCGCCTTCTATAAAAACGTGCTGGTGCTGTCCCTCCCCATTATGATTCAAAACGGCATCACCCATCTGGTGAATATGCTGGACAACCTGATGGTCGGTGCCGTGGGCACGGTGGAGATGAACGGTGTATCCATCGCCAACCAGCTCATTTTCGTGTTCAATCTCTGTATTTTCGGCGCGGTGGCGGGCGCGGGCATCTTCGGTGCCCAGTTCGCCGGCCTAAAGGATCATCAGGGCATCGCCCACACCATGCGCTTTAAACTGTATTTCTGCATGCTGCTGGCGCTACTGGGCATCGGCGCCTTTCTACTGTGGGACACCCCGCTGATCAACCTGTATCTGCAGGGCGAGGGCAACCCCGTGGATGCCGCCGCCTCACTGGCTAACGCAGAGCGCTATCTGCACATTATGCTGATCGGTCTGGTGCCCTTTGCCCTATCCCAGTGCTATGCCGGCACCCTGCGGGAGACCGGCCGCACCGCACCACCGATGGTGGCGGGTGTTATTGCGGTGTGTGTCAACCTCATCGGCAACTATATCCTGATCTTCGGTCACTTCGGTGCCCCTAAGCTGGGGGTGGCGGGCGCCGCCATCGCCACCGTGGTCTCCCGTTTTGTGGAGCTGGCGGTGCTGGTCGTTTGGACCCACACCCACACGGAGCAGAATCCCTTTGCCGCTCTGCTGTATCGCAGCTTCCGCATCCCCCTGCGGCTAATGGGGCAGATTGCCCTGCGGGGTCTGCCGCTGATGGTCAACGAGGCCGCCTGGTCGGTGGGTCTTGCCACCCTCAACCGCCAGTACACCCTGCGCAGTCTGGACGTGGTCAGCGCCAATAACATCGCCCAGACCTTCTGGAACGTGTTCAGCGTCTCCTTTATGGCGGTGGGTATTGCCGTAGGTATCGTGCTGGGCCAGCAACTGGGCGCCGGCAAAAAGGAGCAGGCCAAGGCCGACAGCGTGCGTCTGATCGTGTTCTCCACCCTAATGGGTGTCGGTGTCACCATCGTGTACTGCCTCTGCGCCCCGTTCATTCCCTATCTGTACAATACCACCCCGGAAATCCGGCATCTGGCCACTCAAATGATGATCATCACCGCATTTATGATGCCCATCGACGCCTTTGCCCACGCCACCTATTTCACCCTGCGTTCCGGTGGACAGGCTTTCATCACCTTCTTGTTTGACAGCTGCTATATGTGGGTGATCAACGTGCCTTTGGCCTTTGTGCTGGTGGAGTTTACCGATCTGCCCATCGTGCCCCTCTACGCCATGTGCCACTTCATCAATATTCTCAAGTGTATTTTGGGCGGATGGCTGGTCAAGAAAGGGATCTGGGTCAAAACCATTGTAGAATAAGCAAAAAAGAACCCACCGTGCGGCGGGTTCTTTTTTTATAGAAAATTGTAAAACATACTTGACATTTACATGATCGGATGCTATACTGTAAATGTAAAGCTCATTTTACATAGGAGGTCGTTATGAAAAACCGTATCGAGGAGATCCGCAAGGCAAACGGCATCCGCCAAGAGGATTTTGCCAAGGCATTGGGAGTATCCCGACAGACCATCAGTTCACTGGAAACAGGGCGGTACAATCCCTCAATCCAGTTGGCGTATAAGATTGCCAAGTATTTTAATCTATCTATTGAAGACGTGTTTTTGTTTGATTGAGTAAGGAGGTTATATTATGCAAGCCAATCGCAAGATCATTACCCGTGCCGTTGTCGCCGCTCTCTATTTCATCATCGGCGCTTCCATCAGCATTTACGGAGAATTTGCCGCCGTCGACTCCTATTGGAGCGGCCTAGGCACCGCCCTGATCGTTATTGGCGCATTGCAGATGATCCGCATTGTCCGCTATAACACCAACGCCAAATATAAAGAGGAAACCGACATTGCTGTTCAGGACGAGCGCAACCGCTTTTTGAGCACCAAAGCCTGGTCCTGGGCGGGATATATATTCGTCATTATCGCCGCCGCGGCCTCCATTGCATTTAAACTACTGGGCAACGATACGCTAATGTTCGCTGCTAGCGGTAGCGTGTGCCTGATTATAGTGCTGTACTGGATCAGCTATCTCATCATCTGCAAAAAATATTGATGTAAAAAAGACGGTGTGTCCTCCGACACACCGTCTTTTTTATATACCTTGCACGACCGGCAGGATCATCTGCGCCGCCGCGATATCCCGTGCCGTGGCCAGCCCCTCTACAAAGGCGGTGGCACTGCCGCAGGCGACACCCAGCTGCAGCGCACGGGCCATATCCCGATACCGCAGATAGCCGGTGATAAAGCCGGCCACCAGACTATCCCCCGCACCCACCGTGCCGATGACACGGCCACTGGGGGTGGGCAGATACAGCCGCTGTCCGTCGGCGGCACACAGCACCGCACCGTCGCCGCCCAGGCTGACCAGCACGTTCTGTGCCCCCAGATCCATCAGTGTCTCGGCGGCAGAGACCACACGGGGCAGGTCGGGCAGTTCCCGTCCCACCAGTGCCTCCAGCTCCTCCCGATTGGGCTTGATCAGCCACGGCTGTTCCGGCAGCGCCTCCATCAGCGCCTCGCCGGCGGTGTCCAACACCGTATATTGCACCCCCATTTTGTGCAGCTGCTTGAGCAGCCGCCGATAGGCGTTGCGGGGCATCTCCGGCGCTAAACTGCCGCACAGGCACACCGCCTCCTCCCCGCCGGGCGCCAGCGCACACAACAGGGCGTTCAGCTCCATCAGCTCATCGGGGGATACCGGCGCGCCGGGGGAATTGAGCTGAGTTTCCGTATCACCGCACAGCTTTACGTTGATGCGGGTCTGCCCCTCCCGCAGAGGAATGAACTGGGTGGGAATCCCCATCCTTTGCAGGGTGCTCTCCAGCAGAGTGCCGTTGCTCCCCGCCACAAAGCCCAGAGCAGTATTCTCCATCTCCAGCTGTTGCAGAATACGGGATACGTTGACCCCCTTACCGCCGGGGGTGAGGGTACAGCCCTGCACCGCGTTGATCTGCCCCTGCTGCAAACTATCCATCCGCACGGTACAATCCAATGCGGGATTAAACGTCACGGTATAAATCATCCATCACACCTCACAGATGCGGCCGCCACCGACCACACAATCACCATCGTACAGCACCACCGCCTGCCCGCAGGTCACTGCCCGCTGGGGGGTGTCAAACACCACCTGCACCCGTCCGTCCGCCAGCACCGTGGCGGTGGCGGGTGCCTCTTTGGCAGAATAGCGGGTCTTGGCGGTGACTCGCACCGGAGCGACGGGAATCTCACCGGACACCCAGTTGAAGCCGTCGGCAATAAGGGTGGCGGAGTACAGTTCATTTTCGGCGGTCAGCAGGACGGTGTTGTCCGCCACGTTTTTGCGCCGCACGTACAGCGGAGCGGGCAGGGACAGACCCAAGCCCTTGCGCTGACCGATGGTATAGCCGATCAGTCCCTTATGCTGTCCCAGCACCCGTCCCTCGGCATCCACAAAATCGCCGGGGGGATACGTCCGCCCCGTGCGGCGGCGGATAAAGTCCGCATACTTGCCGTCGGGGACAAAGCAGATATCCTGGCTGTCTGCCTTATGGGCGGAGGAGAAGCCGTAGTCCGCCGCCCGCTGACGCACCGTGTCTTTATCCGGCATTTCCCCCAAGGGGAAAGCGGTGCGGGCCAATTGCTCCTGGGTCAGGAAATACAGCACGTAGGTCTGATCCTTGGCTAGATTCTTCGCTTTTTTTAACTGATATTTGCCGCTGACGGGGTCCTGCTCCACACGGGCATAGTGGCCGGTGACCACCCGATCGCACCCGTGGGCGGCGGCATATTCGTGGAGGTGGGAGAACTTCATATAGCGATTGCACTCGATGCACGGGTTGGGGGTATCCCCCTCCTCGTAGGCGGCGATAAACCGGCGGATCACCTGCTCCTCAAACTCCGCACGACAGTCCAGTACCTCGAAGGGAAAGCCCAGCTGCTCCGCCACGCGGGCGGCATCCTCCGCCTCTCCTGCGGCGCCGCAGGTGGCACCGTAATCGTGCAGGCGCATGGTGACGCCGCGGCATACATACCCCGCCTCAACCATACAGGCCGCCGCCACCGACGAGTCCACCCCGCCGCTCATAGCGATCAGTGCTTTTTTCATGGGTTCTCCCTCCTTTCCTTCCATTGCCTTTACCATAACACAAACCCGACGGTTTTTCAACCGTCGGGTTTGCTTTTTCCAACATTTTTACGGCTGCTCCACCACACCCGTAAACATCACCGTGTTACCGGGGCCGGTAATGGCGAACATAAAGGGACGGTCCACCACAAACTCCAGTATCTCATTGGGTGCACCTGCACCGCACAATATCTCCACCGTATAGGCGGCGGCGGTGACGCCCTCCTCGTCGATGGCCACACGGGCGGCGTGGTCCACCTTGCTGACGTAGACAGGTTCCTCCTGCGGGTCGAGGATGCCGCCGAAATCGCCCTTTTGCGCATCAAATACGTCGGTAACACCCAGACTCTGCAGACCCTTTGCCAAATCGCGATCCGAGGCCACGTCAAATTTCGGGATGGTCAGGTTGATGTATGAGAATTTGGCGGTAGAGCTTTTCTCAAACTGTTCCAGCACCTCCATCACCTGCTGATTGTCGATGAGTTGGTTCACCGATACCCCTTCGTCAGGGAGGAAGAAAATCATCTGATAGGCGCCGTCATCCAACCCCATCTGAACAGCGGTAAACTTGTCGCCAAAGAAGGCAAAGCCGTCCGTTCTTTGTTTCATATAGCGGCAGTCCACGTCCCCCGCGGCGGCGTGGAACGTTCCATCCACCGTGGCGGCAGGATGGAACTCATCCACCCATTTTGCTTTGAAGCAAATGGTGGAGGCCAGCGCCAGCGCCGTATCGGGATCAAACCGCAGGTCGGCGGCCTGCTCGCTCAGCAGGTTATCGGTCTGCTCATTGATCCATTGCTGCAAAGCGGCGTCGTAGGCGGGGTCGCCCATCTTCCCCTCAAATACAGAGGCGTAATACTGCTCTGCCAGTATCTTTGCCGTGGCGGTATCGTACTGCCACCGCTCCCCCTCCGCCAGCCACAGCGAGTTGGCTAAGCGGCTGAGCACCGCGCCGTCATCCAGATACACACCGTTCCACAGGGCGGCGTTTTTCTGTCGCAGGGCGGACAGATCCTTCTGCCCCAGCAGATCCAGTATCTGCTGGCGGCTGTTCCCCGCGGCGCTCTCCGCCAGCAGGCTCAGCGCCATATACACGTTCAGGGGGGAATACACCCGATTCTCCCCCGCCTCTCCGGCTAAAAAGGTCGCCATGGTACGGCGGTAGAAATCGGTCATTCCCTCGCTCTGCCCTTGGATCTGTTGCCGCTGGGCGGCCACGCCATTCCACCAGGCATCGTGCGCCGTCTGCTCGTATTCCGCGGGACGGGGTGCCATCTTAGGATATACGGGGGCGGCCAAGGTCAACACGGCGGGTGTTTCGGAATTTTGCGGATTACCGGGACCGGGGATAGGGTTCGGATTAGGGTTGGGATTGCTGACGGGGGGCGGGGTGCTCCCACCGCTCAGATACGGCCACACCGTCAGCCCGCCCAGCAGCACGCACAGACAGGCGGCCACCGCCACGGCGGCGTGCCACCACGGGCGGCGACGGCGATCATGCCAATGCTCCCGGATAAAGCCATCGCTGATACAGCCGATGGCATCACTTAATTGTTCTCGTTTCATACAGTATAGCCCTCCTTTTCCAAGTGTTTCCGCAGACCCTGCCGTGCCCGATGCAGCGCACTCTTCACCTGCGCCAGTGACACACCTTGCCGATCGGCAATCTCCTGTAGGGAATCGGCGAAGAAATAGCGGCATACAAAGGCATCCCGGGTCGACGGGGACAGGGTCGCTAACCAGAGGTTTATGGTATGAGCCAACTGACGCACGTCCAGCGCATCATCGGGACTTTCACCGCCGGGGATACACTCCCCCAACTCGTCCAGCGACAGGGCGTATTGGGAGGGCGGTCGCTTATCCGCGGTGCGGCGGCGATAGCGGTCGATGGCAAGGGCGCGGGTGATCTTGGACAGAAACGCAAACAGCACCGCAGGGCGTTGGGGCGGCATATTCTCCCACGCCCGCAGATAGGTGTCGTTCACCGTTTCCTCGCTCTCGCCGCGGTCGGCCAGAATCCGTCGCGCCATCTGAAACAGACGCTGTCCGTATTGACGGTCGGTCTCACGGATGGCGGACTGATCCCGCTGCCAGTATAGGTCAATGATACGTTCGTCGGTCATTGGCTAACACCTCCTCTACCCCGTAAGACGCATTTTTTGGAAAAAGGTTGCGTTTTCTTCCATTATTTTACGACAAACCGCCCCATTGTGCAACCAAACACGCCTGTGGCGGTTGCCGCAGGCGTTTTACTGTTACGTCGGTTGTTCCTGGGCGGCCTCCAGAGCCTGCCGCAGGGTATCCAGCGCATCCTTGCCGCCGGTGTGGTCGATGCGCACGGCAAAATAGGGCTTGGCACCCGCCGAGATCATCACCCGACCGGGCAGCGCCGCCGTCAGGCGACCACCCAGCGCCACATCCAATTTTTCACAATAGAGCAGCAGAGACTCCTGCTGCTGCTTGATCTCACGGATGCCCACCGTCGCCGCCATATTGCGCAGCAGCGCCACGTCCACCAGCCCCTGCACCGCCACCGGCGGCTCGCCGAAGCGGTCGATGAGCTCATCAAACACGTCCATGGAATCCTCCACCGTGCGGATATCCGCAATGCGGCGATAGATCTCCAGTCGCTGGGCATTATCACTGATGTAGCTATCGGGGATATGGGCGGAGATGGGCAGATCCACCAGACATTCCACCGACTCGGCGGCGGTCTTGCCCTTTTCCTCGTTAACGGCGTCCGAAAGCAGCTTCAGATACAGATCGTAGCCCACCGCTTCCATATGGCCGTGCTGCTGGGAGCCCAGCAGATTGCCGGCGCCGCGGATCTCCATATCCCGCATCGCGATCTTAAAGCCTGCGCCAAACTCGGTGAAATCCCGCATGGTCTCCAGGCGCTTGGTGGCGATGTCCGACAGCTCCTTGCCCCGGGTAAAGGTGAGATAGGCATAGGCGCGGCGGGAGGACCGCCCTACACGACCGCGCAACTGATGGAGCTGGGACAGACCGTAGCGGTCGGCATTTTCAATAATCAGGGTGTTCACATTGGGGATATCCACACCGGTCTCAATGATGGTGGTGCAGACCAGAATATCCACCTCGTGCTCCAGCACCTGCCGCCAGATCTCGGACAACTCCTCCTCGTTCATCTTGCCGTGGGCCACGGTGATGCGGGCCTCGGGGATGCGGCTGTGGAGGGCCGCCGCTACCAGTTCAATGTTATCCACCCGATTGTGGAGATAGTACACCTGCCCGTCCCGCCGCAGTTCACGGCGGATGGCGTCGGCGATCACTCCGTTATCGTGCTCCAGCACGTAGGTCTGTACCGGACGGCGATCCTGGGGCGCCTCCTCAATGACCGACATATCCCGAATGCCGCTCATGGCCATATTCAGCGTACGCGGAATGGGGGTGGCGGACAGGGTCAGCACGTCCACGTTGGGGGTCATTTCCTTGATACGCTCCTTCTGCACCACGCCAAAGCGCTGCTCCTCATCCACGATGAACAGCCCCAGATCACGGAAGGAAACGTCCTGAGACAGCAGACGGTGGGTGCCGACGATGATATCGATCTCGCCGCTCTTGACCCGTTGGATAATGTCCGCCTGCTGCTTGGGGGTGCGGAAACGGGAGAGCATCTCCACCTTAATGGGGAAGCCCTCGAACCGCTTGAGAATGGTATTGTAATGTTGGAATGCCAGAATGGTGGTGGGCACCAGCAGGGCGCACTGCTTAGATTGACTGACACACTTAAAGGCTGCCCGCAGCGCCACCTCTGTCTTGCCAAAGCCCACGTCGCCGCACAGCAGACGATCCATGGGGACAGGTTTTTCCATGTCCGCCTTGATTTCGGCAATCGCCTTCAGCTGGTCCGGCGTTTCCTCAAAGGGGAAGCGTTCCTCAAACTCACGCTGCAGATCCGTGTCCGGCCCATAGGCATACCCGTTGGTAA
>JAZQFG010000022.1:0-19571 GCA_045539375.1 Acutalibacteraceae bacterium
ATGGTGCTGCGCCCCATTCTCCCGCACCTGTACGGAAAATCGTAGGGCGGCATCTACTTTGTGCTTGTCATAGTTTGCGTTGCCGCCTCCGCGAGAATGGTGCTGCGCCCCATTCTCCCGCACCTGTACGGAAAAGAATGAGGGAGAGATAACGAAACTACCCCTCCGTCTTTTTGCCTACGGCAAAAATCCACCTCCCCTGACAAGGGGAGGCAAGGGATCGCTCCGCTCTTTTATCTTCCCCCAGTAGAACTGGGTTTTATTTCCACGTCTAAAGACGCAAAAAAACAACCCCGACCGTGACGGTCGGGGTTGTTTTTATTAACGGAAAATTAAGCGACGTAACGGAACAGCAGATAAACCATACCGTACAGCACCGCCAAGGCGCCGCCAAACACCAGCGTGGGCAGCAGCATCATCTTAAACGCCGCCCAAAAGGTGCTCAGGCGCTCCCGGGCGCTGCCGGTGGAGGGGCCGTCGGAACGGAAAAACCGACTGAAACCCCCGCTCACCTGCGACATGTCCGCCAACGGGCGGCCGTCGTCCACATAGGTGGTCTTTTCGTGGTCTTTTTTGTTCGCCATAAACGTATCTCCTCTTGAAACCGCCGATTACAACCGGGTTGGTTTTATCGGCGCGCCGATTATTTGTCGGGAAAGTCAAAAAGCACAGATAATACTGTATGTATTGCCAAGCGTTTTTGGCGATGCCGGCGGAAAAGCGGCCGTCGAGAAAGGCGACCAAGGTTTAATCGGCGGATTTCTCTAACAGGTGGCAGGCCGCAAAGTGACCGGGCTCGTATTCCTTATACTCCGGCACCACGTGCTTGCACACCTCTTTGGCATAGGGGCAACGGGTGTGGAAGCGGCAACCCTTCGGCGGGTTGGCGGGAGAGGGAATATCGCCGCCCAGAGCGATACGCTGCATCTTCTGGGTGGGATCGGGGTTGGGAACCGCCGAGAACAGCGCCTTTGTATACGGATGCAGAGGATTCTTGAAGATATCCTCCTTGGAGCCGAACTCCATCATACCGCCCAGATACATCACGCCGATCTTATCGGAGATGAACTTAACCACCGACAGATCGTGGGAAATGAACACGTAGGCCAGATTCAGCTCACGCTGCAGCTCCTTAAGCAGATTGATGATCTGCGCCTGAATGGACACGTCCAGCGCGGAAACCGGCTCGTCGCAAATGATCAGCTTAGGCTGCACCGACAGGGCGCGGGCGATACAAATACGCTGGCGCTGACCGCCGGAGAACTCGTGGGGATACCGCTCAAAATAGTAATCCCGCAGACCGCACTGATCCATCAGCTTCAGCACGTAATCCTTGACCTCGTCCTTGGGCACGATCTTGTGCACCTCCACCGGCTCGGACAGCAGTCCGCCCACGGTATCGCGGGGGGGCAGAGAGGAATAGGGGTCCTGGAAGATAATCTGCATCTGCTTACGGATATCCCGCATCTTGCCGGGCTTCAGATGGGTGATGTCCTGCCCGTCAAAAATGATCTGACCGCCGGTGGGCTCGTGCAGCTTCAGAATGGCGCGGCCGGCGGTGGTCTTTCCGCAGCCGGACTCGCCCACGATACCCAGAGTCTCGCCCGCCTTCAGCTTAAAGGAGATGTCGTCCACCGCCACAAGCTCGCGGGTCACCTTTCCGGTGATGGTCTTTTGCAGGGGGAAGCACTTACGCAGGTGGCGCACCTCCAGCAGGCAATCGGGATCGAAGGGCTGCTTCAGATCCTCCTCGATCTGCTTTTGGCGGGCCTCGTGATAGGCGGCGGACAGCGCCGCATCATCGTACTCTACGGTCTCGACCGCCGTGTCCAATACCTTCTCGTCAGCCATTGTCCGCCTCCTCTCCGTACAGGTGGCAGGCCACAAAGTGAGTGGGGCTTACCTGTACCATTTCAGGATAATCGCCGTTGCACTTATGGGTGCACTGGGCGCAGCGCTCTTTGAAATAGCAGTAGCTGGGCATATCCACCGGGTTGGGAACGTTGCCGGGGATATTGTACAGCTCTACGTCGTCGTCCAGCGTCATGGTGGGCTTGGACTTCTGCAGGCCGATGGTGTAGGGGTGGCGGGGATCCTGGAAGATCTCCATCACGGTGCCCTTTTCAATCACCTTACCGGCGTACATAACCACCACGTAATCGGCCATCTCGGCGATCACGCCCAAATCGTGGGTGATCAGCAGAATGGAGCCGTCGATCTTCTGCTTAATATCCTGCAGCAGCTCCAGAATCTGTGCCTGAATGGTCACGTCCAGAGCGGTGGTGGGCTCGTCAGCAATGATCAAACGGGGCTGTGCCGCCAGCGCCATAGCGATCATTACACGCTGGCGCATACCGCCGGACAGCTCATGGGGGAACGCATTATACACGTTCTCGGGGATGATGCCCACCAGCTTCAGCATCTCATAGGAGGTCTCCTTGGCCTGCTCCTTGGTGGCGCCGGGCACGTGAATGAGGGTGACCTCGTCCAGCTGCTGACCGATGGTGAACACGGGGTTCAGGCTGGTCATGGGCTCCTGGAAGATCATGGCAACCTGCTTGCCGCGGATGCGGTGGATCTCCCGAATGGGCATCTTGGCAATGTCGTAGAACTTCTCCTCCATAGCGAAGGAGCCGTCCTCATTCTTAATGGGGTTGCCCTTTCCATCCCGCTGATAATCGTAGGACTGGAAGCGGATGGAGCCGGAGGCAATCTGGCCGGCGGGGCCCTGAATCAGCCGCATCACCGACATACTGGTGACCGACTTACCGCAGCCGGACTCGCCCACAACGCCCACCACAGAGTGCTTGGGTACGTCGTAGGATACGCCGTTGACCGCCTTTACCACACCCTGCTCGGTGTAGAAATAGGTGTGCAGATCCTCGATCTCCAGAATGTTATCGGGGTTCTTCATCTCGGTGAGGAACTCGCTCTCGTCGGCCTTACGGTTCTTGTAGGCCTCCAGACGCTTGATCTCCTTTTTGTTCGCCTTGGCAATGGCACGGATCTCGCGGCCGGTCAGATAGTTTTTATTGGTGTTCTTCTCAGCCACGATTATCGCCTTCCTTTCGGGTCAAGGGCGTCACGCAGACCGTCGCCCACAAAGTTGAAGCCCAGCACGGCGATGACGATGCAGATACCGGCGGGAACCCAAGCATACAGGTGGTTCTCCAGAATGTCCCGGTTGGTGGTGATGATCTGAATCATCGAGCCCCAAGCGGTATAGGGCGCCTTAATGCCCATATTCAGATAAGACAGGGTGGCCTCGTACAGGATCATACTGCCCAAGGACAGGGTCATCTGCACGATCAGCTGGGGCATCACGTTGGGCACCAGATGCTTAAAGATCTTGCGTCCGGTGGAATAGCCCATGGCCTCTGCCGCCACCATAAACTCCTGCTCGCGCAGGGAGAGGATCTGTCCGCGGACCAGACGGGCAGTGCCGGGCCAGGAAATGAAGGTGAGGAACAGCATCAGTATGTAGATACGCCAGCTCTCCTCCACCATACCCAGCTTAACCCAGCCGTCCATCGCAGAACTGATGATCAGCAGAATCGGAATACCGGGCAGGCAGATCAGCACGTCGCACACACGCATAATGACGTTATCCACCCAGCCACCGAAATAGCCGGCGATGCCGCCCAGCAGCACGCCGAAGATGGTCAGCAGGAACACGGTCATAAAGCTGACCAGCAGGGACACGCGGCCGCCGTACATCAGACGGGCCAGCACGTCATAGCCCTGATCGTCGGTGCCCAGAGGGTGCCGCAGAGAGGGCGAGGACAGGAAGTTGTCCTCCAGCTGCTTTTCGGTGGTCTGGTGCACCGTATAGGTGACGCCATCCACGGTATAGGTGTATTCGGAGGTGGAATAGGCGGTCTTACCGCTCTTGTCCAGCTCGGTCTCGCCCCAGGCGGTATACACCAGCGGGCCGGCAAAGCAAAACAGGAACAGGCTGATGACCATCACCAGACCCACCACACTCAATTTGGAGCGGAAGAAACGGCGGATCAGCATCTGGTTGGGGGACATCAACCGCACGTTTTTATCAAGAGGGGTGTTCACAGAGTCCTCTTGAACCTCTTTTTCTTTCAATTCAAGTTGATCCATGTCTACCCTCCTTACTCCAGTTTTACACGGGGATCCACGATGCCGTACATCAGGTCGGCCAGCAGGATACCCATCACGCTCAGTGCCGCCAGGAACATATTATATCCCATAATAAAGGGGATGTCGCCGGCGTTCATCGCCTGCAGGGCGATGTTACCGATACCGGGCAGGTCAAACACCTGCTCGGTGATGATGGCGCCGGAGAACAGGCTGGGCAGCAGGCCCGCCATAGAGGTAACCAGCGGAATCAGCGTGTTGCGGAATGCGTGTTTATTAATGACCTTGTTCTCCGACAGACCCTTGGCACGGGCGGTGCGGATATAATCGGAGTTCATAACCTCCAGCATATTGGTACGGGTCATACGCATACGGGCACCGATGGACAGGATAACCACCGTCAGAATCGGAATGAATGCGTGATGCGCCCAATCCAGCAGCAGGGGCATATTGGTCGTTTCATTCGTCAGACCGCTGGCCGGGAACCAGCCCAGCTTCAATGCCAGCCAGCTCTTCAGAATATTGCCGAAGAAGAAGGAGGGCAGCGAAATGCCGATCATCACCAGCACCGTGACCAGATAATCACGGAACTTATACTGGTGGGTGGCAGCGGTGATACCCAGCGGAATCGCGATCAGGAACTCGAAAATGGTGGCGATCAGGGCGATCATAAAGGAGACGCCCATATGCATACTGATCTTTTCAGCAACCGGAATGCCGTACTTAAAGCTGATGCCCAGATCCAGGCGGCACAGGTCGCCCAGCCAGTTCAGATATCCCTTGAATATCTGACCCATGGTGGCGTTCTCCACCAGACCGTAGGACTCATACATGGCATCCACCATTTCCTGGGTGACCTCCGCACCGGAGGTCTGCACAGCCGCCACTTTATCCCGGACAAAGTCGATGGGCATCAGGCGGGTGAGGAAATAGATGATCAGCGAAACGCCCAGAAGGACCAGAATGGCGTAACCCAATCGTTTGGCTATATATTTTAACATAAGCTTCGTCCTTTACTTCCGGGGGAGGGATAGCCCCTCCCCCGGTGGCGTTTCATTAGTCAGCGAATT
This sequence comes from Acutalibacteraceae bacterium, assembly GCA_045539375.1. Lineage (GTDB taxonomy): Bacteria > Bacillota > Clostridia > Oscillospirales > Acutalibacteraceae > UBA5905. The sequence goes on from JAZQFG010000022.1 coordinate 5,178, forward strand.
CCAGCTCCCAAATGCGATCCAGCGGAGAGGAATAGGGGTTGATGTCCGAAGGCAGGCTGTCGGGATTGATGACCTCGGCGTTGTAGGCGTACAGCACGTCGCGCTGGTACACCGGCAGCTCCACGGCCAGATCCAGAACGTAGCCCATGGCCTCCTTATACAGGTCGGCACGCTCCTCCTGATCGTTGGTCTCGCGGGCCTCGTCGATCAGATCGGACAGATCGTCCAGAATATCCAGCTCCTCAGAGGTGCCGCTATTCTTCAGGAAGTCGTAGCCCCAAGCCTTGGTGCTGGTGGCGGTAGAATTCTTGTGATAGACCTGATACATATCGGGATCCAGAGCAGAGCCCCAAGCGGCCGCCCACACGGCCAGAGAGCCGGTGGAGATCTTGGTCAGAGCCTGGGTGTCGCACACCACGGTGATCTCCCAGCCCATATCGTTGAGCAGGGCGGCGGCGTCACGGAACACCTTATAGGTGGGGTGATCCTGCAGGGTGGAGCCGGCGATGGTGAAGGTGATCTTCAGAGCGCTGTCGCCCTCGGAGACACCGGCCTCCTGCATATACTTATCAATGTTGCTGCGGGCGATATCCTCGCTCCAGATGCTCTGGGGATAATCGTGGTCGTTCTCCTCGGTGTCGGGGTATGCCCAGCTGACCTTAGACATGGGCCAGAAGATCTGCTCAGCGGTACCGGCACGATAATAGTCCAGAGCCAGAGAGGTGTTCATGGCGCACATAATGGCCTTACGCAGGTTGATGTCGTTGACCGACTTGGCATTGATACCGATATAACCGTAGCCCAGCTGGTCGGTGGTCAGCATATTGTAGCCGTCCTTCTCCATATCCTGCAGCTTCTCATAGTTATCGGTGGTCAGAGAGGGAGAGATGTAGTGGACCGTACCGGTCTGCAGGGCGCCGATGGCGTTGTTGGAGCTGACGACCTGATAACGGACCTTGCCGATCTTGGCATTCTCAATGCCGGTACCCACGGTGCTGAAATTCTCATTGGCCTTGAAGTACACGACGTTGTTGCTGTAGAAATCAGACTCGGAGGGATTATCCTCGTTGTCACGGTTGGTGGCCTTATAGGCGCCGGCGCCCATGGGGATCTTCACGTTGCGGGGGGACTGGATGATGCCGCTCATGAAGTTAAAGTTGGCGAACTCAACGCCGAACTTGTTGTTCTCAATATCCATCGCTACGGAGCTGCCCTCGCCGTAATAGTGCTGGGGAGCCACAGCCATAGCAAAGTTCCAGATGGCCTTGGGGTCCACGCCGTTGATGGTCACCTGCAGCACGTCGTACTCGTCGGCGTTCTTCACGGTGCCGTCCTCGTTGTGGGCGGAGGCGATCTTATAATCGGTGCCGTTGACCTTAATGGTGGTGCCGGCGGCATCGGAGTGACCCAGAGAGACAATACCGGAGATGTTGGACACCGCCAGAGAATCGTCATCGCCCATATTCTCGTGGAGGATGACCTCCTTCGCCTTGGCGGTGAACTCGGTCTGCAGCTGGGTACCGGTAGCCCAGAAGTACAGGATCATATCCAGCTCGCGGGCAATCTTATCATTATAAATGTAGTTAATGGCGTCTTCCTTGGACTTGATGGTGTTGGGGTACAGGGTGGTCAGCTTCTGGATCTTGGTGCGATCCTTCTTGCCTTCCTCATCCTCAGCGTACTCCACCTCGACGTAGCCCTCGGTGAACATAAAGCGGAAGATCTCGTCCTTGAACTCCTCGTGGGACTTATAGGGCTCGTCGGTGTAGGACTCCTGAGCACCCACAAAGTCGTCGCCCAGCTCTTCCTTAAACAGCTTCAGCGCATACTCATAGTCCATCAGCAGAGTGTTGCTGGTGACCTCGGAGGGGTCGTTGGAGATGGCAGACTGATAGCCGGAGGAAACAGAGTGGGACTGGATGGCCGCCTTCATGGCCTCGTAGCCCACCTCCTTGGTGGAGGAGGACTTCAGCTCGGAGCTGAACAGGTTGACCAGCTCGTTGATACGGGCGGAAGCACGGGTGGACGCCTGAGAAGAGATCAGGTCGTCGCTATCATCCGAGGAGGAACCCACCGTCTGGGTGCGGTACTCCGCCAGACCCACGATATCGGTGGAATACAGGGTGTTGGAGCCGGTGTAAACCGGATCCAGATAGACGTAGTAGTTGAACAGCACGTCCTCCATGGTCAGGGGCTGACCGTCGGAGAACTTAATGCCGTTCTTCAGCACGAAGTAGTAAGAAGTGGTGCCGTCGTCGTTCTCCACGATTTCGTAATCCTTGGTAACCACGGCCTCGTTATCGCCGTAGGCCACCTTGACCTCGCCGCCCTCAAACTTAGAGGACAGCATACCGATCTGGGTCATGGACACAATGGTGCCATCGGCCGCAGAGGTGGAGAAGAAGGGGTTGAACAGACCGTCCAGCTGGTCGGTCATCACAACCAGAGCGTCCGCGCTGCCGCCGCAGCCGGACAGGGTGGGTACCATACCAATGCACATGGCCAGGCACAGCACCAGACTAAGAATTTTCCGTTTCACTAGTATTCGCTCCTTTTTTCCGTTTTTGATACTGGGTTGCGAAGGGAATCACTCCACAGATGCAAGGGTTACCGTATTGCCGGACACCGTGACCTTGATGGTCTCGGGCTTATCCCCCACCACGGTGCAGTCAATGCCGGACACCGCCAGCGCATCGGTATAACCGGCGCCGCACAGCAGGCCGATGGCATAATCCTCGGTGCCGAAATAGGCGCCGGAGTCGATCTGCAGGTGGCTGTCCTTTACGGTCAGACCGGTGAGCTCTGCCCCGGAGGACAGGGTGCCGCACAGCAGGCCGTAGGTGGTACCCGCCACACGGGTGCCCTTTTTGATGGTGAAGGTGACGTTCTCCAAGGTCAGGTCGCTGATCTTAGCGGTCTCGGTCAGCACGCCGAACAGACCGGCGTTCACCTTGGAGTTGTTGGTCTGGGCCAGGGTCACGTTACGGATGGTGTGGCCATTGCCCAGGATGATGCCGCTGTACTGGCCGTACATCAGAGAGGTGGGCCAGTTCACGTCTGTAAAGTCCAGATCGGCGTGCAGGACATAGCTGCCCTTGACGCTGGCGTTCTCTACAAACTGCTTTGCCGTGTAGATGTGGTACCACTCGCCCTCGGTCCAGTCAATGTAGACGTTCAGCACCGTGTTCTCCACTGTGCCGTTGCTGACGTTGATCTTTCCGGGGTGCTGAAGGGTGGTGCCCTCCACCGGCTGGGTGCCGGCGGCATCCAGATACGCCTTTTCAAAGGTGTAGCCGTTGCGGGCGGGGAAATCGTGCAGATCCATAGCACCGGTCTCCTGATCCCACGCGGGGATGGTGATGCTGCCGCCCGCCTCCTTTACCTCGTAGGTGCCCAGCGCCTTATCGGGGTTGGCACGGTCGAAGAACTGGATCTCAAAGCGGGGCGCCCAAGCCGCATACAGCGTGATCTGGGGCGTGGCGGCGGTGTAGGTGCCGTCGGCGGCAACCTCCAGCCGATCCTTGGCAAAATCCCAAGGATCGCTGTAGGTGTAGGTCGGGTTGCCATCGGCATCTGCACCGGACTCGGTACGGGTGGCGTACCAGCCCACCAGCATATTGCCGGGCTTGGTAGCGGTAAACTTATCCTTACCGCGGCTCTCGTGGTCCGGCGCCAGCAGGGCAAGAGAAACCTTGCCATCGGCGTTGGCGCTCATACCGGAGATGTTAAAGGAGTCGGCGATCACCGAAACGCCGGTGGTGAACTCGCCGCCGTTGGCGTCGAACTTCACGCTGACCGTGTAGTTTTCGGCATCGTTGATCTCATAGGGGGTAAGATTGCCACCGAAATCGATGCGGGTGATGGCAAAGGCGATCAGCGCCACCGCCACCAGAATGCCCAGCACCATCAGCAGGATCTTCACCCACTTGCAGGAGCGCTGCTTTTTGGGCGCCTTCTCCTTCTTAGGGGCCTTCTCCTTTTTCGGAGCGTTCTCTTTCTTGGGAGCTTTTTCTTTTTTGGCTTTCTTTTTCTTGGGGGTCATCTCAGCGGGAATCTCCTCAGCAAGAGTATCCTCTGCAGGAGCGTCCTCAGCGGGGGCCTCCTCTACGGGAGCCTCCACCACGATTATGGGGTTGCTCTCCGCCTCGCACGCTACAGAAGCGGTCTCGACAGGGGCTTCCTCCACGGGGGCGGCCTCTTCTGCGGTCTCCTCAGCGGGGGCGGCTTTCTTCTTCAGCTTAGAGCCGATCCAGGTCACGGCGGTCACAGCCACAGCCGCCACCCACAGACCGAACCGCTTGAGCAGCGGCCAGATCCACAGGGCGAACCGCTTAAAGGCGGCGCCGACCGTCTTGCACACACCCCAGATCCACAGGCCGGCGGCCTTCAGCGCGGCGGGGGTGGCTTTTATCACCTTCCACGCCCACAGGCCAAAGGCAACCACCCAGCCGGGGATGGATTTGATCACAAACCAGATCCAACCGGGGATACGCTTAATGAACCACCAGATCCAGCCGGGGATGCGCTTGATCACGCCCCACAGCACACCGGGCAGAGCCTTGAAGAAGGCCTTGATATTGCTCCAGGTGAAGGTGCGCTTACACCAGCCGCCGAAGCGCTTCAGCTGCGCCCACAGCCAGGGGAAGAAGCCGATGATCTTACCGGGCAGAGCCTTAAAGAAGGCTTTGGTGCTCTCCTTGGTGACGACGCCCTGCTTGATCTTGACGATCAGCAGAATGATCAGGGCCAGCAGACCCAGACCCAGCACCACCAACCAGATCCAACCGTAGTTGGGACCGTCGTCCACCACCACGTCGTCGGGATTCTCGGCCTTATTCTGCTCTGCGATCAGAGCAGCCAGACGCTGCTCGGCGGTGATCAGGTCGGCATAGTTTGTCACCAGACCCTGCTGCTCGGTGGTAGCAATCTTGCTGTACAGAGCACGGGCGGCCTCGATCTGCGCCTTGTGCTCCATCGCCACCTTGGTGGGCAGAGCCTTGATAGCCTTAATGGCGGCCACGGTCACGTCGTCTGCCGCCACAGCGCCGTTCAGACGCAGGTCAAAGTACTGGTCGTAGATGAAGGAGTCGTAGTTCTGACCGTTGGTAGGACGGATCATCGCGATCTTATCCTCCACGTAGCCTACATAATCCTTAAAGTTAGCGCCATAGAAAACGTTGGAGTACATACCGCCGGTGGCATTCCACATAAAGTAGGGCAGGAAGCCCTCGCCGGTGATGGCTACCTCTTCACCGTTATAGTCGGTGTAGGTGCCGTAATCGCCCACACCGGGAACGTGGGTGTAGGACTCGTAATAGGTGGGGTCATAAGCCTCTTCCAGCGTGGGGGCATTGTAGCTCTGGAATACCACCATCTCCAGCGCATCGCAGTCGTAGAACGCCTTATGTCCCACAGCGGCAACAGAGGCGGGCAGGGTGACCAGCTTTGCCTTGCTGCCGGTAAAGGCCATGGCGGAGATGCGTACCGTATCCTCTGCCACCGTCGCCTTCAACGGGTCGGTGCCCAGATAGGTGATCAGCTCCCAACCGGAGGGAACCTTGCCATACAGCGAGCCGTTGTCCACCATCACGTTCTTGTTCACCTCGTAGGTGTCGGTGGTGGTCTTTTTGCCGGTCTTCTTATCCTCCTCGGTCTTGGAGAAGGGCTCCAGCACGCACATGGCGAAGGGGTTATCGCCCAGGGTCTCCAGCTCCTCGCCCAGCGTCACCTTGAAGGGGGTGTACTCCTCCTTCATAAAGGCGTGGTCGCCCACCTTCTCCGCCGCCGTCAGGTCGGCAGAGGCCAGAGCAGAGTAAGCAAAGGAGTAATTGCCGAAATCGGTGACGGCGCCCATATTGGTGACGTTGGCGAGCACCTCGCAATAGGAGAATGCGCCCTCGCCCACAGTGGCGCCCTTGGGATTCAGGGTAACCGAGGTCAGCAGCTTGTTGTAAACAAAGGCGTAATCACCAATCTCCTTGGCGGCGGACAGATCCACGGTGGGCAGTGCGCCGCACTCGGTAAAGGCATATTCGCCCACCTTCTCAATGCCGGCGGTATTGATGCCGGTCAGGGCGGTACAGCCCGCGAAGGTGTAGTTTTTGATCTCGTCGATCTTTTCGCCCAGGGTCACGGTAACCATATCACGGCAATAGGCAAAGGCGTATTCGCCGATCTCCTTCGCCGCCGTCAGGGTAGCGGAGGGGATGCGGGGGGCGTGATAGGTGTACATATAGTGGCCGGTGCTATCCACCGCGGCGATGCTCATCTGATCGTCCAGACACATATAGTACACGTCACCGGACAGAGCGTAGTCGCCGATGGACTCCACGGCGGACAGGTCGATCTCGGTCAAGCTGGCGTTGTTGTAGAAGGCCATCTTCTCCAGCTTAGCGCCGGCGCCCAACGTTACTTTCTGCAGGCTGGCGGCATTGGTGAAGGCGGTCTCGCCCACGGTGACCTTTTCGCCGATGGTCACGTTGGTCAGCGCTGTGCCGAAAACGTAGTGGAAATACTTCTTGCCGTTGATGGTGGTGCTCTCCACCTTAAAGGCGGAATCCTTATCCATACCAAAGGCATATTTGCCCAGCACCACGTTGTTGCCCACGGTGACGGTGGTCAGGGAGGCACACTCGCTGAACACACCCTCGGCAACCTCCATCTTATCCGGGATGGTCACCTCGGTAATGGCGGTAAAGGCAAAGGCGTAACGACCGATGTTGGTCTTTGCTGTGAAGGTGGGCAGGGTGGTGATAGCGGTCTCGAAGAAGGCATACTCGCCGATATCGGTGAGGGAGCCCAGCGTGACGGCGGTAATCTGCTTGGCAGAGCCGAAAGCGTAATCCCCTACCTTGGTCACGTCCGGCAGGGTGACGGTGGTCACCTTGCTGTTATGGGAGAAGGCACCGTCGGCAATGGCGGTAATCTTACCGCCGCCCACCTGCTCGGCGGTGACGTCACCGGACATACCGGGCGCCACAGCCACCAGCGTCTTGCCGTCGGAGGACAGGATGTAAGCTTTCTTGCCAGCCTTAAACGCCTTGTTGCCCTCCTTCACCTCGAAGGTGGCAATCTCGGTATCCCGGAAGGCAAACTCGCCGATGGAGTTGACGTCCGGGCCGATGGATACATCGGTCAGGTTCTCGCACTCATAGAACATACCCTCCGGCAGCACCGCCGCATTCACGTAGAAGGAGGCAATCTTCTCACAGCCGGTGAAGGCGTAAGCGCCGTACTTCACAAAGCCGGCGGTAACGGTGACCTTCTTCATATTCTTACAGCCGGCGAAGGCATAGCGGCCGATGGTGGTCAGGCTTTCACCGGTGACCACCTCTTCCAGATCCTGGTTGCCGGCGAAGGCATAGTCGGAAATGACGCAGGCGGCGGACAGATCCAGCTTGCCTTGCAGGTCACACTTCTCAAAGGCGTTCTGGTTGATGATCTGCAGGTTGTTCTCACCGCTGAAGGTGACCTTCTGCAGAGCGGTACAGTTGTAGAACGCGCCGTATTCAATGGAGTTCAGGGTGGAGGGCAGTACGACCTCCTCCAGCGCCGTCAGGTTAGCAAAGGCGTAGGCGTTGATCTTCTCCACGCCCTCGGGGATCACCACCTTGGTGATGGTGCCATCACCGATGAACCACTGCTTAGTGCTCTCGCGGTCATCCTTTTCCAGCTCTTCGGGGGTCTTGTCAATGTACTCGAAGTTGGCGAAGGCGAAGTTGCCGATCTCCTTCAGCTTCAGGCGGGCGGGGATCTCTACCAGACCGCCGAGGCCGTAATAGTGATTCAGAATGCCGCCGGTCACCAGATAGGGATCCTTGACCTCTACCGACACAGACTCGGAGTAGTAGGTGCTCTTACCATCCAGCAGGATCTTCACCGTGATGGAGGCAAAGCCCTCCGCCACCGCATTGACCGTGCCGTCGGCAGACACCTTAACGATGCTTTCGTTACTGGTCTCGTATACGACCTCAGTATCCTTGGGGAAGAAGGGGTCGATATCGTAGGTCAGCAGCACCGACTCGGAGGGATACATGGACAGGTTGTACCGTCCCTCGAAGAAGCGCTCGGCACCGGTATCGCCCAGATCCTTATCCTCATTCTCCAGTATGTAGTACGCCTTTTTGGTGATGTAGCCGGTCAAGGAGAACATATCCGCAACCGGTCGATCGTATTTGCGATAGCCGTCGTCACCCTTTTTCAGTACCGTGACGGGGAAGGTGATCTTCTTTCCCGTCTTGGGATCGCTGACACGGATGATGGCGGAGCCGGAGTTCACAGCCACCAACTTGTTATTCACCACACGGACAACGCTGGGCTTGGAAGAATTAAATTCCAGCAGCTCTGCCCACTGGGTATCGGGGGTGACGATAGGCTCCAGCGAGTACACCTCGTTGGGGCTGAGGGTCAGACCCTCCTCCAGGCCCTCGAAGTAAAAGTCCTCGTAGGCGTCGGGCAGGCGGATCTCGTAGGATGCGTAGTTCAGAGCGTAGTCATAGCAGGTGAACACAAAGGAATTGCTGTTCATCGCATAGTCCTTGATCTGATAGACGTAATCCGTCAGCTCAATGGTAACGTAGGTAGTGCTGTCCTTCTTAGAGTAGATGGGGGTCATATACTGCTCGAAGGCCTTCAGCTCAGGAGCGTCGTTGTCGTTCTCATCCTTGCCCATAATGACGTAGCCCAGCTGACCGCACATGGCGAAGTGGTTATCGTACACGCCAACCTTGGCATACAGACGATTCTTCTTATCGGTCTTATCGTACTCGTAGTAGTACTCTACGTCGCTGATGGTGGGCGCCTCGAAGTCCACCATCAGGGGGAATTCCATCGTATAGCTGCGGTTGGTATCCATGATACCGTCGTTGTAGTCCATATGGCCTACCAGCGTAACCGTCAGTTCGGTATTGTTGGACAGGTTGTATTCCTGAGTGTCAAACTCAATCTCCACGTTGGAGGGACGGATGGTGCCGCCGTCGCCGTAGGATTTACGGACGTCCTTTTCCTCGATCTCGTAGATCACCTCGCCGGTAGCGTCGTTGGTGATGGTGATATCGATGGAGGCGGCGGCACGGAGCATACCCGCCCACACGAAACGCAGGGAGTGCACCGCGCCCACCTGATTGGACAGAGCGATGTAATCACGGCTGGCGGAAATGACCATATCCTTGGGATCCTGCACGAAGTAGTAGGAGCCCAGATAGCTGACGAAGTCGCCGGAGATGCCACCCACCGCACGGGAGGGGAAGGCATCCGCCATCAGCTTATCCTCGGGGTCGATACCGTCGTTAAGCTCGTCGGCGTTGGTATCATAGTACTCCAGGTCGAACATAGGAGCCTGAGTCCAATCGCCGTAGAAAGCCAGATAGGGAACGCTCAGATCCACGGTGGTGCCCCAAACAGCCTCCAGAGATACGAAGCCCTCCACGTACATACCGTTTTCAAAGGACTTGTCAAGGTAGGCCTTGTCCTCGTCGGACAGGGTCACCTTCACGGTCACCTTGGCCTGCTCGCCGCCCTTAACGGTGATGCGATTGCCGCTGCGGCTGCCGCCCTCGATGGCGGTAACCTCCACCGTAGCACCCTCCAGCACGTAAGCCTGCTCGGTGACGGTGGTCTCGCCGGCGTTGGTCTTGGTGTCGCTGACACCCTCGGTGATGACGCTGGCATCCACCTTGTAGGACAGGGTCTTGTTGCTGAAATTGTCCACGGTGAACACCATCTCGTACACGCCGGTCTTGGTGGGGTCATCCCCCAGCTCCAGCTTGGTGGTGTCCATCTCCTTGCCCTCAGCATCATAGGTGATGATGGTGGCGGGAGTCTTGGTGGCGGCCAGCAGGTTGGCCAGACCGGCGCCCTGCTTACGCACGGCGTAGGGCTCGCCGTTGGTGTTGATGATGATATCGGCGGTGGACATCAGCAGGCGATTGACCAAAGCGGTCACGGCGCCGGTGTCCTCGGCGATCTCGGGGAAGTTCTCCACCACGTACTGGTGGAGCAGAATCACGGCGCCCGCCATATTGGGGCAGGCCATGGAGGTGCCGGACAGACGGTCGTAGCCGCCGCCGGTAACAGAGGACAGGATGTTGCCGCCGTGGGCGGTGATCTCCGGCTTAATGCCCAGGCTGGGGGTGGGACCCCAAGAGGAGAAGTCGGACATAAAGGGGCCGGAGGTCTGGTCCTTATCAATTTTCAGAGTGCCGGTGCTGGAGGCAGCCAGCTTTTCACCGTCGTCCTGGGAGATGGAGCACACCGCCAGGGTGGCATCACCGATGTTCATCTTGATCTCACCGGAGACGTTATTGTAGATGATGATACCGATGGCGCCCTGCGCCTCGGCGATCAGTGCCTTTTCCTCAAAGGTGTTGGAGCCGCGGCGCACCAAAGCGATCTTGCCCTTGACGTCCAGGCCGGTATAGTCGGCGGTACGGCCGACACCGGGCACGGTGACGTACTGGATCTTCTTGGAATTGGCATCGCCCAGCACCGCCTCGAAGAAGTTCTTCTCCTTACCGGCGTTGTCGTTGGCCTCGTCAAAGTAGATGATGGATCCGTCAAACTTGATGTAGGGGGTCTCCACACCGTTGACCGACGCCACAGACAGGGTGCCGGAGTAGGTGCCGGGGGAGCCGACGGTACCGGAATCGGGATTGGAGGTCAGAGGCAGGTTACCGTTGGCCTCGGAGCCGTAGGCGGAGTTGTAGCTGTTGGAGGCGGCCACCACCACAGCGATGCCGGCCTCGCGGATACGGTCGTACACACCGTCCAGCAGCTCCTCCTCACTCTCGTGAGCGAAGCCGCAGGCGGTACCCAGCGACATATTAATGACATCCACGCCCAGAATCACGCAATCCTCCAGAGCGGCCAGAATCCAGGAGCTCATAGCGGAATCTTCTACGTCGGAGAATATCTTCATAGATACCAGCTGGGCATTGGGGGCCACACCGGTGATGGTATCATCCTTACCGACAATGACGCCGGACACGTGGGTACCGTGGTTGTTGTGGGTGGAATAGACGTCGGGGTCGTTATCTGCATAGTCATAACCGAAAGGAACCTTGGTGCTGATGTACACATCATCCACGGACAGACCCTCGGCCCACTCATACGCCTTGGTCTTGCCCACCAATTTGGCCACGTCGTCATAGGTCAGACCCAACTGATCCGACTTGAAATTATTTACGGAGAAGGCGGGGTGATTGGAATCCAGACCGGTGTCCAGAACCGCCACCACCATGCCGGTGCCGTCATAAGGAACGTCCGAGGCGTTGAAGATACCGGTCTCGTAGACGTTAACGTCGTTCTCCACCAGCTCCGCTTCCTGGGACTGATATTTTTGGCCGAGGATGACCTTTTCGCCGTCCGCCATGGACATGCAGGTGACGGTATAGTCGCCCCCCTTGATGAGTAGCTCAAAGCCGCTGAACAAGGCGGTGTATTCCTCGCCTACCTTATACTCGACGCCCTGCTCATCCAGGGTGGCCAGAATGGCGGCCTGGCGGGCCTTGATCTTGGCGATGATCGCCTCCGCCTCTGCGGTGACGGCATATTCCTGCAGGCTCAGCGTCTTATCGGTGGCATCGTAGGCATCCATCACCGACGGCAGATCGGTGCGGATGATGACCGAGATCTCCTCCTCCTTTCCGATTTCGTCCGGCAGCCGGAAGGCTACGTCACTATTGAAATAGTCCTCCAGGTTGACGTTCAGACCCTCTAAGCGGTTGATACCCCCGCTCTGGAAGGTGGGATCCGTGTCTGCGGCAAACACAGCAGGAACCATGCCCAACAACAGGGACATAGCCGCCAGCGTGCTGATCGTCGCACGGAAAAGGTGGGGAAAATTCATCTTCTTCATGAGTGGATTCCTTTCTCGTTGTATGGTCGTTTTCAGGCCTATGTTATGTAATATATATATACTGCAAAATATACCACCGTATATAATACCTTTTTTGCAGCAAAAAATCAATAGCAAAACGACACTTTATTTCGCTAATACGCGAAAATTTCGATAAAAATGAACCAATCGTTTACATTTTGACAAATTTGTGCTATGATGAGGACAGAATTCGCAAGGAGGTACCCCCTTATGAGCGATAAAAATAAGAAAATAATCCGTGTGGTATACCACGTGGGCGTCACCGTCGCCTTGATTGTGGCGGCCGTGTGTCTCATCGCCGCCTGCGTGGGCATCTACCGCACCGGCCCTAACCCCGGCGACCAGCCCTTCTCCCGCGAGGTGGTGGCGCAGCACTTTGCCCCCATCGCCCTGCCGGTGTATCTGTGCCTGGGGCTGATCGTGGTGGGTTTTCTGCTGCACCCGCTGCTGCCGGAGACCCCCGCCGACAAGCCGGAAATGACCGCCACCCTGCTGAAGCGGCTGTCCGCCCGCACCGATCTGTCCGCCTGCCCCGCCCCGCTGACGGCGGCGGTAAACAAGGAGCGGCGGCTGCGGGTCATCCACAGCTGCATCGCCTGGGGCCTTTTCTCGGTAGGTGCGGTGCTGTTTCTGTGGTACGCCCTGAACGTCAATCACTTTCATCAGAGTGAAATCAACGCCTCCATGATCAAGGCGATGTGGGTGCTGCTGCCCTGTATGGGCATCCCCTTCCTTTACGGCGTATTCGCCGCCTATCTCCGCCGCCGCAGCCAAAAGGCGGAGCTTGCCCTGCTGAAGCAGGCCCCGAAGGAGGCGGTCTCCCCCGCCGCCGCGACCCCCGCCAAGAGCGAGCGTTGGATGCTGATCCTGCGGGCGGCGCTGGTGGGTCTGGCCGCCGGATTGATGGTGGGCGGCTTTGCTCAGGGTGGCTGGATGGACGTACTGACCAAAGCCATCAACATCTGCACCGAGTGCATCGGATTGGGGTGATCGAGGATGAATAAAATCAAGGGCTTCTTCCAAAAATATTGGCCCACCAAGCGCAAGTGGATGCAGTTGTATTTTGCTCTGCTGTTCAACGCCAACGTGAAGGGCTTTGTCACCGGCAACATCTATACCGGCAACACCAAGCAGATGTGTGTGCCGGGCATCAACTGCTACTCCTGCCCCGGTGCGGTGGGCGCCTGCCCTCTGGGCTCTCTGCAGGGATCCTTCAGCGCCGAGCGCAGCACCCTGTTCTACGTGGGCGGCATCCTACTGCTGTACAGCGTCATGTTCGGGCGCTTTATCTGCGGCTGGCTGTGCCCCTTCGGCTGGATCCAAGAGCTGTTACATAAGATCAAGACCCCGAAGGTGAAAAAGAGCCCCGTCACCCGGGTGCTCTCCTACCTTAAATACGTGATCCTGGTCTTTTTCGTGTTCATCGTCCCTATTCTGTACGCCCTGCGGGACACCCCCCTACCCGCCTTTTGTAAGTACATTTGCCCCGCCGGCACGGTGGAGGGCGGTATTTCCCTGCTGGCCAACAAGGTCAACGCCAGCTACTTCTCCATGTTGGGCCCCATCTTCACATGGAAATTCCTGCTGATGGTGAGCATTCTTGTGGGCTGCATTTTCGTGTTCCGTCTGTTCTGCCGTTTTCTCTGCCCTCTGGGCGCCCTGTATGGTTTGTTCAACCGCATCTCAATATTCGGTATCAAGCTGGACCGCAGTAAATGCGTGGACTGCAACAAGTGCATCGCCCACTGCAAGATGGATATCCACCACGTGGGGGATCAGGAATGCATCAGCTGCGGCGAGTGCGCCGCCGTCTGCCCCACCGGTGCTATCCAATGGAAGGGGAGCGGCATCTTAGTCAAATCCAATGAGGACTCCGCCCCCGCCGCCAAGCCCAGCCGCAAGCGGTGGATCACCCGCATCGTTGCGGTGGTGGCTATGCTGGCGGTGCTGTTCGGCGCCTTTGCCTATTTCTGGAATCAGGACACCGTCGTCGCCAGCGGCAATGAGGTGGGTGATCGGTGCTATGGCTATGCGCTGCCCGTCGTCAACGGCGACGGCGTTACCGGCGAGACCATCGACCCCTCTGCCACCGGCAAGGTGACGGTGCTGAATTTCTGGGGCACCTGGTGCTCCCCCTGCGTCAACGAGCTCCCCTATTTTGATCGGATCGCCTCGGAATACAAGGACACGGTCACGGTGATCGCCGCCCACGGTATGGGCACCGTCACCGCCCCCGCCTATATCGCCCAGCATTATCCCGACACCGCCATCGTCTTTGCCAACGATTACATCCCTGAGGGCGGCACCTATGAGAACGGTTATTACACCGTTCTGGGTGGGCGCGGCACCTATCCCTACACTCTGGTAATGGATGAAAACGGCGTCATTACCGCTATCTATCATTCTTCCGTCACCTATGAGATGCTCAAGGAAGCGGTGGACAAAGCCCTGCAATAAGCACAACGTAAACAAAAAAGAAGACAGAGCTTTTTATTTTGGAATAAAGCAGGAATTTTGAG
>JAZQFG010000023.1:0-17823 GCA_045539375.1 Acutalibacteraceae bacterium
TCCTTTTTCATTGATTAATCCTCCAATTGTGTTTTGTTTTCGTGACTGGCAGGTCGCTTACATTCTAACACAATTGGAGGATTCTTTTCATCGCTAAAGCTTTATCCAACCACGCGACTATCGCGTGGTTTTCGCTTACAATAAACGGCATCGCAAAATGCGATGCCGTTCTAATGTGGGGTGGGTGATGGGATTCGAACCCACGATCTTCAGTGCCACAAACTGACGCGTTAGGCCAGCTACGCTACACCCACCATATTGGCGCGCCTGAAGGGACTCGAACCCCTGGCCCCCTGCTTAGAAGGCAGGTGCTCTATCCAGCTGAGCTACAGGCGCCTGTCTGTCCCTGCGGACGAAATGTGTGGAGCGGGTGATGGGAATCGAACCCACACAACCAGCTTGGAAGGCTGGGGTTCTACCACTGAACTACACCCGCACATCTGCTCGTTACAGCGTTGACTATCATACCATACACAAACACTGTTGTCAAGCAAAAATTTACCGTTTTTCTATTTTTCATTTCTTGCGCATCACCGAAATATTACTATTGAAATGTATTATACAGTGTGATATAATAATTTGGAATTTTTGCAATTTATTCACATCTGAGTGTCACAATTTTGGTACAATGATTTAGTAAATTGTCTTTGGAGGTACATTTTATGATTGAAGTCAAAAATCTAACGAAGCGATATGGCGGCCATTGCGCGGTCAACAATATCAGCTTTCAAGTGGGAGAGGGCGAAATCTTAGGCTTTTTGGGCCCCAACGGTGCCGGCAAATCCACCACTATGAATATTATAACCGGATACCTGTCCGCCACCGAGGGCACTGTGACCATCAACGGGCACGACATTCTGGATGAGCCCAACGAGGCAAAAGCCAATATTGGTTATCTGCCGGAGCAGCCCCCTCTCTACCCGGATATGACCGTGCGAGAATATCTGGATTTTATGTACGATCTGAAGAAATGTGCTCTTCCCCGTCAAAAGCACATTACTGAGATCTGCAAAGTAATGAAGATCGAGCACGTGTACGGCCGTCTGATCAAAAACCTCTCCAAGGGTTACAAACAGCGTGTTGGTATGGCGCAGGCTCTGATCGGCAATCCCCCGGTACTGATTCTGGACGAGCCCACCGTTGGCTTAGATCCCAACCAGATCATTGAGATCCGCTCTCTGATCAAAGTGCTGGGTAAGCATCACACCGTAATTCTGTCCTCCCACATCCTGCCCGAAATCGAAGCAGTATGCGATCGTATCATCGTCATTAACAACGGTAAGATCGTAGCTGATGACACTGCAGAGGCTCTATCCACAAAGGTTTCGGAGGATCGCCGTCTGCTGGTCAGCATCGCCGGCCCGCAGAATGAAGTGGCCGATCTCATCGCCGGGATTAATGGCGTGGAAAAAGTTACTCCTTTGGGCAGCAAGGGTGTTGGCGTGTACGAATTCGCCATAGAGGTGGCTGACGGCATAGATATCCGCCGCGATCTGTTCACTCGCTTGGCACAGCGCGAGTGGCCTCTGCTGTCCTCCAAGTCGCAGGCCTTGTCCTTAGAGGATATCTTTATCAATCTGACTGTTAGAGAGAATGGAGGTGAGGGCTGATGAATGCAATCTTCAGACGAGAGTTGCGCGCCTTCTTTACAAATCCCATCGGCTACGTAGTTTTGGCAGTTTTGTTTGCCATTTCCGGTTTCTTTTTCTTTACTTACAATTTGAATGGCGGCACCGCCGATTTATCTTATCTGTACAGTAGCCTGTTTTCGGTCGTACTGCTGTCCCTCCCCTTCCTGACTATGCGCCTGTTCAGTGAGGAAAAACGCCAAAAGACCGATCAAGCATTACTGACCGCCCCCACCAGCCTGACCGGTATCGTTCTCGGTAAGTATTTTGCAACCTTGCTGTTGTTTATCATTGGTCTGTCTATGACCCTTGTGTTTGCCGTCATCATTGCCCTGCAAACCACCCCCGACTGGATGCTGATCGCCGGCAACTTTTTCGGTCTTATCCTTGTTGGTGGGCTGATCATCTCCATCGGTGTATTCATCTCCAGTCTGACCGAAAGCCAGATCGTTGCCGCCATTGGAACACTGGCGATCTCTCTACTACTAATGTGCATCGACCTGCTGGGTGCACTGTTCAGCAACGTGAACTGGCTGACAACCGCCACCTCCTTTTTATCCGTAACGACTCGTTTCGGCGATTTCACCGCTGGTTTGATTTACTATGACAACATCGTTTTCTTCCTGTCCCTGCAGGCACTGTTCCTATTCTTGACCGTGCGCGTGCTGGACAGCAAGAGATGGAACTGAGAAAGGAGGATGCAGCTATGAAAAAAATGAACAAAGAAAGAGCGCGCAACCTCCGCCGCCTGCGGTACGGCACTGCCTCTACCGTGTTGACAGTTGTCGTCGTTATTGCAGTCCTGTTATTAAATGTTATAACAGATATCATCGCCAATCGCTACCCCATCACGTGGGATCTCTCTGCGGATAAGGTATTCACTCTATCCGACGAAAGTGTCAAGATTGCCGAGTCGGTTAAAAATGAAATCGAGATTGTGGTATTCACCGATGAGGAGATCTTCTCCAACCCCACCACCGGCTCCAACGCCGGCATCCCCGAATTTGATATCGCGTTGCGCGAGTTCTATAACGCTCTGCGTCAGTATCGCACACATTCGGGTGAAAAGATCTCCATCCAATTCCTTGATCCCAATCAGGAACCTGCAAAATTTGCTGCCTACGAATCCTACGACGTGACCAGTGCCGATATTCTGTTCCTCTCCGGTGAGCGTCACAAAGTATGCTCTCTCTCCGATTTGTACGAATTAGACGACTCCAACTACTATACTTACGGCACCTATGAGTTTTACTCCAAAGTGGAAAAGGTACTGGCATCCAACATCTACAATCTGCAAAGCGAGAATGAGCGCATTGTTCAGGTTCTGGTTGGCCACGAAGAGGACAGTAATACCATTGCCGGCCTGAAAGCACTGTACGAGCTGAACGGCTACACGTTTGAGGAAATGAACATCACCGGCTCGGCCGCTTTCAACGCAGATGCCGAGGTTATGCTCATTGCCGCACCGGCGAAGGACTACTCCGATGCCGAAATCAAGCGTGTACACGAATGGATGTACAATGACGGCAACTACGGCCGTCATTTGATCGTGTACACCAATCCCATCGCCAGTTGCCCCAATCTGTATGAGTTACTGGACGTAGAGTATGGCATTCAAGTTACCGATGAGTTGTTGCTGGAAACTGATTTAAACCGTATGCAGCAATACACCCCCAACTACACCCTGTGTGACGTTCCCGCCACCAAGTTCACTGCCAATTCTACCAACACCGGTAAGTTGTCCACCCCTCTGGCGCGCCGTTTGACCACTACCTGGTCTTCTGAAGCAGAGGAAAATGCCATTGCTAACCTGAGCACGATGCTGACCAACTATCCCGATTCTGCACGGTTAATTAAGCTTCAAGATTTCAGTAACAGCAATGCCGACAGTGTCTATCAGCCGTCGAATGATCAGTATCCCCTGACCTCTATGATCGCCGCTACTATCAACACCTACAACAACAACACCCAGAAATCCGCCTACGGAACTGTTGTTGTTTCCGGTTGCCCTGCCATGGCCTATTCTGACTTTATTCAGAACGGCTCGTTCTATAACGAGGAACTATTACTGGATACCATCAACTCGGTTACCGGACATGAAAATGCTGTATCCGTCTCCAGTAAAGTGCTGGATACGGACACCGTAACCTTCTCCACCAACACGCAGTTGATTTTGGGCCTGGGTGTGTTTACTATCGGTATTCCGGTCATCGTGTTAGTGGTCTGTCTGGTTGTGTTCCTGCGGAGGAAGAACTTATGAGTTTCGACGATGTAAAACGCACAAATTCAGAAAGCAACGACAACCCCTTTAGTTCTTTCGAAGAAGTTGCCAAAACAGACAAAGCGACCCCCGCTAAAAAACTGACTAAGCGCACCCGCACCTTGATTCTCACCTCAGCTCTGGCGGTAGTGCTTGCAGCCATTCTTCTCGTATTGACACTTCTACCCACCCCCGGTTCTAACGGCAGTAGTAGCAGTAGCAGTTCTACTCCCGTTGTAGATACTACAATCACGCTGTTGGATAAAACCGTAAAGGACACCGTAGTGGTAAAGCAGGTGGATATTCGTAACAAAGATGAGCAGTTCACTCTGCAATACACCACTACGGAAAAACGGATGGTCATCAAAGGGTACGAGGACATTACGCTGGACACAGAATTAACCGAGACGTTGATCGCCTACACTACACTGATCAGTGCGACTGATAAGGTTAATGCTCCCGGTGAATTGAAAAGCTACGGACTGGATGCATCATCTTGCTCCGCCGTCATCACCTATACCGACGGCTCTTCTGTCACACTGACCGTCGGCGATCAAACGCCCTCCAAGGACGGCTACTACGTTCAGATGAGCGGAGACAATAACGTCTACATCTTCGAAAGCGATTGTGTATATCTCTTCAACGTCCGTGCAGCGGCCTTTGCCGACACCACCTTACTGACAGCACCTACGGTGAAATCCGACGATGCCAACGGCACGGCCGTGCTAAAATCGGTGAAATATAGTGGCCGGAATTATCCTACCCCCTTGCAACTGCGCCGCTCCTATGATACCGATAGCGAAGAAATGGCCTTGTTTTCTTACGTCATTACAAAGCCCTATATGCGTGGAACTACCGATACCGTTTCCGGCCTGCTCAGTGGTTTTAAATCATTGAAGGCTTCTCAGGCACTGTATCTACACCCCACTGCCGATCAGAAAAAGAAGTTGGGCTTCAACGATCCTCTGATTGTTATGGAATGCACGATGGCTGTGGAAACAATTGAGGATTCCGACACAAGCAGTAATACGCAAGATACCGCAGAAAAGAAGACATATTATAACAGCTACACCTCTACCATTACCGTTGGCAGTATCGACAGCAGTAATAACTACGTTGTGATGGTGGATGGGATTAACACCATTTTCTTGGTAGACCACAGTGCGCTGGCCGCTTTGGCGGAGCGTACCTATGAAAATTCGGTAACCCAGTTACTGTTCCTAAAAAACATCGGTGATATTGGCCGCATCTCCATCGCCGTTGACGGCAAGCGTCACGACTTCAAACTGACGCACTATCCAGAGAAAGAGGACAGAGATGAAAAAATGGTCGTCACTGAAAACGGTAAGACGTATCCCACTGACGATTTCCGTGAGCTCTATCAACAATTAATGGGATTAGAGCGTTATGGTATCCCCACCACTTCCTACAAAAAAGATGCTATCATGAAGGTGGATTTGTATACGAATGCAGGCGATCACTATTTGGGTGCCACCTACTATTCCCTGTCCGGTACCCTATGCGCCGTGGAAACTACGGAGGGTGAAATCTTCACCACCCGTTGGCGCAACGTGACCCACTTTGTGGAACAGATTAGGAATTATCTAAATGGTGAAGAAGTACTGATGCCGACATAAAAGAAACCCCCAACTCGAATCGAGTTGGGGGTTTTATTCTTATGTTCTTTTCAGTAGCGGTACAACCCAGGTGAGCAAACTAACGCCAAACACAAACAATAGCGGCTGGAACAACGACAACGTGCCGTGTAAAGCCCACACCAAACACAAAAGCAAACCGATAGCAGAGGCCAGCGCCTGCACCGAAAGCGCCATCAGACTCTTGCTCCGCAAGCTACGGCACACGGAGAGCGCCCACGCTGTGCCGAGGATATGCCCGTTAGAGGCCATAACCGCCGGCATTGAATCGCTGGCACGCTCTGCCAACTGCATATAGGCACGACCGGCGGCTGCCGGTAGCACGTCCACGTAATACTCATCCAGTTCAAAATCCGCACATAGATCCGCAGTAGTCATATTGGGATCGCAAGAACGCACCAGCAGCGTTACGTGGGAACGACACAGATCCTGCAGTGCATCCTGAATCTCCAGATCCGGCAAATAGGATACCACGTACATAGCCGACAGTTGACCTGCTACAGACAGGTATACCAAGCGGCGACCATCCTTAGCGTAACGGCTCTCGTAGTCTAAAGATGGTACGTCCACGCCGTGGTTCTGCAACAGACGACGGTTACCGACAAATACGCGGCGACCGTCCACCCAACCTGATAGACCCATTCCCTGCTCATACACCAGACTGTCCACGTCGTGGAGCAGTTCCTCTTTGTTCTCAATGATGCGGCGGAAAATCATAGAAAGAGGTCCACCGGAGCGCACCACCAAGGAGGCGGCGGTTAAAATAGCATCATCAATATGCGTACCGGAGAAGGTCTTAATGCCGTGCAACAGCATACTCTCATCCGGATATAGATCCGCAATATCTACCACCAAAGCATCCAGCTCACCAAATTGACGAACAGCCTTCCAGCCGACCAAGAAACCGCCACGGGACAGCATAACGCGACCGCACTGATTCAGCGGCAATTGCACCGCCAAATGGGTTGCCTGCATTGAAAGACAGACCATACCCACAAACACCGTAAGCCAATCCCAAAAACCATGCGTACCCTCGCCCAGCAAAGCCACGCAGGATAGGCCAAAGGACAACAGCAAAGCAATGGGAGCCATCCAGCGGCTCCAATCATCACCACGGTGATCTTCATACGCATTAATAAGATAATCCGACAGGAAACCGGTGCGGTGAAAATAGCCCACTGTGGCCTCGCCGGTGGTACCGGCAGCGCGACGACCGATCTCCTGCACCGCATTCTCTTCCTCAATCAAAGTAGCAGCATACTTTTCGCCGGGATAGGAAACAAAGGCAAAATTGCGACGCACACCCACTGCGCGCGCATAATGGCCTGCGGCACAGAACACCAACAGCAGGCCGGCCAAAGGCGACCAATACGGGAGCGGTGCCGTCGTATCTACAAAATGCAGAAGCACACTGAGAAGTGCTACCACAGAGGCCAGAGCAGGAGCGGTGTCGCTGTTGGCACGAAGCATAAACAGCCCGGTCAAACCACGTCCAATCGCCGCATAATTGATACCCATCATCAGCGACAGAGCAAAGGCGTGTGCCATCAAATAGCCAACCGCTGTAATGGGAGATTCACCAGCCAGCACCGTTAGCAACGTCAGCAGTAACAGCACGATTTCCAGCAAACCTGTGAACAGAAGCGATAAGAAGGCCGTGCGCTGGCGGTATTGCAACTCCATGGCGACCGCTTTCGTATCTTGATAGCCGGTGAAGTCCTCAATTTCCGGTTCTTCTTCCTCTTCTTCGTCCTCCACCTCATCCTCCGGCTCGTTGGTCTCCTCCTCGTCACCGTCCAGCACAAATTCACGTATTTTTTCTTCACGGGTCCGTTGTAGACGTGCCTCAGGATCCTCATCCGACACAGTAATCGGATCCTCATCAGTGGGCTCAATATCCTCAACCCGCACCATTTCCTCTAAGGATAACTGATCGGGGAGCTGATCATCGTCCTCCTCAGGCTCAATCACAGCCACGGGGACAGAAGCAGAAGATCCCTCGGCGTTAGTAGGGAGGATACGGGTAGCAGCCTCTTTTTTGGGCAATGCCTCGCCGGAGGGGAGCACCACCTGCATAGTGATGGTCTCTGCTACCGCCTGAACAGCAGGCAACTCGTCCATACCCAACGGTTGCGGTACTGCAGGGGCCGGCTCAACCACTTCCTGAGGTATAGCCTTTGCATCGTCTTCATCGTGATAGCCCAGCGGCTTCAAGCCCCAATCCGCCCAATTCTCCTCGTTGTCCTCCGTATTGTCATCACGACGAGAAAATAGGGAAAACCGTTTTTTCTTCTTAGTGGGCAAGGTTGATTCAGGAATTGACTCCGGCTTGGAAATGATTTCCGGCTCAGGTATAATCTCCGGCTCAGGAACGATTTCCGGTTCAGGAACGATTTCCGGTTCAGGAACGATCTCCGGTTCAGGAACGATCTCCGGTTCAGGAACGATCTCCGGTTCAGGAACGATCTCCGGTTCAGGAACGATCTCCGGTTCAGGAACGATCTCCGGCTCTGGAACTGCGGTCCTATTGTCCGTACGCTGTTTTAATAATTGCTCCACCAGTTCATCTACGTTTACGTTTACTTTTCCTTTTTCAGATTCGTTATACATAGGTTGGACACCCCTTATGCAAAATCCAGTTTATTTCTGAATGGCTTTGATCCCTTGCCGCTGACGGGCAGCCTCATACAGCACAATGCCGCAAGCCACCGAGGCGTTCAGCGAGTTGATCTGCCCCGCCATCGGCATAGACAGAATAAAGTCGCACTGTTCCTTAACCAGACGGCTGATGCCACGGCCCTCTGAGCCGACCACCAGCGCCATAGCATCGGTCAGATCTGTCTGACACCAAGTCTCACCATCCATATCCAGGCCATATATCCACACGCCTTGTTTTTTGAGATCCTTAATCGTTTCAGTAATGTTCGCTACCCGTGCCACCGGAACGTACTCCACCGCGCCGGCAGACGCCTTATACACCGTGGAGGTTAGTCCCGCTGCACGTCGGCGGGGAACGATCACTCCGTGGGCACCCGCCGCCTCAGCAGTACGAAGAATTGCGCCCAAATTGTGTGGGTCCTCTAATTCATCACAGATGATGAAAAAAGGTTTCTCCCCGCGTTCAGCGGCTAAGGCGAACAGATCCTCCACCTCAGCATACTCCTTACACGCCGCCACGGCGATCACACCCTGGTGATTCTGTGCCATGGCGTCCAATTTACGGCTGTCCACCTCTTTGACAGGGACATTCAGCTGACGGCATTTGGCAATAATAGGGCCGATACTGCCCTGACGGTCACCCCGTGCCACCAATACGCTATCCAGCGGGCGGCCGGATTTTAACGCCTCAGTTACCGCATTTCGTCCTGCAATATAGTCCTCATAGCGTTTTTGCTCTTGTTCCATAATTCAAACTCCTAAATGGTATAGCTACCCATACTTACATAGATACACTATACCACATCTTGTGTCAAAATACAAGGTTAAACCACAAAAAACCGGATTATTTTACAAAAAGGCGGAAGTGCAAAGGATTCGATCTCCTTGCACTCCCGCCTTTTGTTTAATGAACAATTACCACTCTATGCCCCATTTACCTTCTGCTTGATATTCCGCACGCATAATCTCTTCAAAGATCAACGTATAGTCATAGGGAACAGCGTAGATTAAATCGTGATACACAATATAAAAGTCAGCGCCGTCCGAGGTGATATCAAACGCATACTGACGATGCAAATCCCCCTCGTTATAGGTAGATATCTCCGTCTGATAATTCCAGACGGAATCCTCGTAAGAGGTCGGCACCACCGTAGTTAATACGTGATTCACAGCATACTCCTGCTCCACCGTCAGATAATAGGTCTTCATCCTACCTTCTTCGTAGACGTAGTAATCGTAGCAGTACCCTTTGGAGACAAATCCTTCCTCCAAACGCTTCGCCACCACATCATACAGATCGGCACGGCAATATAGACACGGATTATAGTCGTACTCATCGATCTGGATGCGCCCGTAAAGATAGTTACCCTCCTTATCCCGATCAAACAACTCGCCGTACTGCTCGCTGAGCAGTACCGGAACGTCCGGATCGGTGACACGTACTGTATCAACAAAATAAATCGTATTAGCATCGGCGTGAATGTCGGGCAACGGCTTATAGACGGTATCATTCCACACAATGGATCCGTCTGCCTGCCGTAGGGCGTGCTGCGCTTTCATATCATCCAGCGCCTGGCAACCACATAAAGAAAGACAGAGCAACACCGACAAAACCAAGCACAAAACACGTTTCATCTTTTTCATACTCTCTCCCCCTTTATTCCAAATTCAATCGCTTGCGGATAATGGTATGGGTAATCACGTAGAACACCAACGTCAGCACAGCGGAGAATAGAATCATCAGCCACATACCTACGTGAACACACAGGTACGTATTTTCACTAATGAACATCATCAAAGAATCCCAGTTGATGAAAGCGGCCACAATGACGGCAAAGGTCCCCACCACCTGCTCAATTACGTAAAAGCCGAAATATACACCAACCGCCGCCAAAACACGATTCTTGCGGAACAACTGACCAATGGTGATGCAGGCATCGTAGAACATCGACTGATAGAACATAACAACCAATACCAGTAGCACCGCCTCAAGGATAAACCATCCCATATGGTCGCCGATATGCTGATACAGCTTCTCCATCAGATAGATAGCTGCTTTCCAGACCTCCACCAACAACTCGCCAGCTGCCATAATGGCGGCAGAAAGCGCGACCACCAACAGACTAAGCAACTGCAGTGCAACGGCGGTCAACACCTTGACCCAAATATGCTGGGACGGCGTTACCGGCAATGTGAAGGAAAGATACCCTTCACCGGTAAATAGATTGCGATAGAAGCGAATCACCGAATAAACGAAAGGAAATGCCAGTGCCACCATAATGGCAATGCTATAGAACAGAATAGAGGAGCCACTGACAATGCTATAAATGGTACTGTCAGATTCAAAGATCTGAATCAGGCGTCCCAGTACCGACACACCAATCAATGCAATCCAAGCGGGGATCAGTACCCGCCAATAGGCGGCAAACTCATGTCTGAATAACTTTCTTACCATCGGAACACCTCCCGGAATAACTCGTCCACACTCTTGCCGTTTTCCTCACGGATTTCGTCCACTGTCTTCTGCAACAGCAGCTGACCATCACGGATGAATAGTACTTCGTCCAGCACCTGTTCAATGTCCGAAATCAAATGGGTGGAAATCAGCACGGTGGCCTCGGGATTATAGTTATTGATAATGGTGGAGATGACGTAGTCTCGTGCCGCAGGATCCACACCGGCGATAGGCTCATCCAGTACGTACAGTTTGGCCTGTCGACTCATCACCAGAATCAAGCACACCTTTTCCTTATTGCCCTTAGACAGTGTTTTTAAACGACGTTTAGGAGAAATATCCAGCCGTTGCAGCATCTCGTAGGCACGCTCCGGCAGAAAATCCTCATAGAAATCATCAAAGTATTCGACA
This sequence comes from Acutalibacteraceae bacterium, assembly GCA_045539375.1. Classification (GTDB taxonomy): domain Bacteria; phylum Bacillota; class Clostridia; order Oscillospirales; family Acutalibacteraceae; genus UBA5905. Next base: position 11,068 of record JAZQFG010000023.1, read on the forward strand.
ATCTGCTGGACAGTCATCCAAGAGTTAAGATAAATGTTATCCGGCAGATAAGCTACCTTGGCTTTGGTAATAGGGCCGGGCAGCTCACCCTCAATGAGAATATTGCCGCTATTCGGGGTCAATAGACCATTGATCAGCTTAATCAAGGTTGTTTTTCCCGATCCATTCGGGCCCAACAAGCCCACGATCTTTCCGCTCTCCAGCGTGAAAGACACATTGTTCAAAGCGGTCGTACCGCCAAAAGTTTTGGTCAAACGATCGCACCGCAGTAACTCACTCATAGTCCCACTCCTTTACAAAAGACTTGATCTCCTCAGCGGATAATCCTAAGGTCTGCATAACGTCAAAATACTCCTTTGTCTTCTCCCGGCGAATATGAAGCAGCACCTCTCCGGCACGAGAGGTATCCTCCTGCACGTACCAGCCACTGCCCCGCACAGAATACAGCAGTCCCTGCTCCTCCATCGTCTCCATGGCACGCTGAACGGTGTTAGGGTTGACCCCCACCATCATCGCCAATTCTCGCACAGAGGGCAACCGTCCCTGCGGCTCGAAGACACCATTCACAATATCTACGCACAAAAGCTCACAGATCTGAGGACAGACGGGTCGATTCTTATTCAATACCCATCCCATAGCATCGCCTCCTTTTTGTATTAGTTCACTAATACGATAATACGCTTTTGACGTTTTGTCAATAGTAAATCGAAAAAAAGGAGCAAATGCTTTCACATTTGCTCCTTTTCATTACTCTTCGTCGGGACGATCCCAGTTGTGCCACACATCCTGGACGTCGTCGTTATCCTCCAGCATATCCAGCAACTTATCCATATTTTTGATCGCATCAGGATCATCAATGGCACTCAGAACATCCGGTACCATCTGTACTTCAGCGGTTAGGAAGCTATAGCCCTTGGCCTCCAGATCCTCTCGCACAGCAGAGAAATCCTCCGGCTCGGTGGAGATATCAAACACATCTTCATCTGCCTCAAAGTCAGTGGCACCGGCCTCCAGAGCATCCTCCATCACCTGATCCTCATCCAGGCCCTCGGCCTCGATGATCAGCTTGCCCTTTTTATTGAACATAAAGGACACACAACCGGTCTGACCCATATTGCCGCCGCATTTATCGAAATAATGGCGCAGATCCGCCGCAGTACGATTGCGGTTATCCGTCAGTGTTTCAACGATGACAGCAATGCCGCAGGGACCGTAGCCCTCATACTGCAGAGCCTCATAATTCTCGCTATTGCCTTCGCTGGCGGCTTTTTTCAAAATGCGCTCGATGTTGTCGTTGGGCACGTTGTTTGCCTTTGCCTTAGCGATTGCATCCTTCAGCTTCGAGTTCACGTTGGGGTCGGCACTACCGCCCTCTTTCACCGCTACAGAGATCTCACGACCCATTTTGGTGAAGATCTTTGCTTTCTGACCGTCGGTCTTTTCTTTCTTACGCTTAATGTTGTTCCATTTGGAATGTCCGGACATAGGAAAATCCCCTTACTTATTAAAATACCTAGGTATTATAGCACACCATATACGGTTTTGCAACCACTTTATTTTGCAGCGCCTCTTTCTCGCCAATAGGCTGCGATTTCCTCGGCAGTAGCCTGAACGCGGCCTTGCATCTGCCGATGATCTCCCCCGCCGCGACCGGAAAGGGCAGCATTCATCTCCACCACCGCCTCCTTTAAAGAATCGGTGCCGCCCAGCACATAGGTATACGCACCACCGACACCGGAATAGGCGGCGCACAGGCCACGGCAACGGGCCGTTAAACCATTCACAATGCGGCGTAACGTATCCGTATCCCAGTCCAAGCCGATCAAATACACCGGTGCATCGGTGGGCTCAACTGACGCCACCATCGCGTCTGCAAGATTGCGGTTCGCTTCCCGCAGCGCCTGCTTGTATCCATCTTTTTCGGCAATTAAGCGATCCATACCGTCTATTAAGTCGGATTGTTTTACAGATAATTTTGCCGAAATGGCGGCACATTGCGCGTACCGCAGGCGGTAATCCGCCAGCGCTGCCGCACCGCACAGTAAATGGATGCGGACGCCGCCTTTATAGCGGATGAAATCCAGCAGTTTGATCAAACCGATCTCACCGGTACGTGCCACATGGGGGGCACAGCAGGCACAGCAATCCACTCCATCAATGGTAACCAGGCGCACATCCCCATCCAGCTCTTTCTTGCTGCGATAGGTAATGCTGGCCAATTCAGCTGCTGCAGGTACGGAAGCAGTAACAGCCACATTAGCCCATACTATGCGATTGGCCTCCTGCTCAATGGCGTCTATCTGCTCGCGGGTCAATTCGCCATCCAGATCCAACGTAACATCCTCACTCCCCAGATGGAAGCCTACGTTTTCCAGACCGTGCCAGCGATGTGCAATGCCGCAGACAATATGTTCCGCCGTATGGTGCTGCATACGAGAAAAGCGGGTTTCCCAATTTAGGTTACCCTCTACCTCGGCACCCACGGTCAGAGGTGCAGCAGTATAGTGCCAAATTTCGCCATCCACAATCTGCACATCTGTCACCGGTATGCCATCTAACGCGCCGGTATCCGCCGCCTGCCCTCCCCCTTCAGGGAAAAAAGCGGTACAGGAAAGCCGCACAGCATATCCATTCCCGTGTGAATAACAAGCCAACACGGTAGCGATAAATCGGCTGCAATAACTATCTGTTTCATATAATTTTTCGGTCATACCATCAAATCCTTTATTCTTTGATGAAAAGAGGACACCGTGTGGTGTCCTCTTTTACAGAACTTTGATTATTTTACTACGCCGAGGAATTTCAGAATGCACAGAATGATACCCACCAAGCCGTAGATCTCAAACACAGCGCCAACCAGAGAAAAGATGATGCCGATGATCGGGATGCCGGCCAAAAGACCGATAAGCCAACCAATCACGGCGCAGACCACCACAAAGATCAGCAGATTGATGATGAAAGACTTTACGTCCTTCTCAGCAATTTTGAAGGGTGCGGGCCAAAACTTTTTCAAAAAATCCATTGTATTTACCTCCTTTTATTCTAAGCGTCATCCGACGCAGGGTTACAATAATTTCAGCAGGGTTTCACCCGGTTCGATATAATGGGTGGCCATCGCTTTGATCTGATCCTGATACGGGTTGTACGGGTCATAGATACCCACTGTCGGCATCCCGATGCCGGTGGCGGTCTGAATCGCCACAAAAGCATCTTCAAACACCCATGTGTGGTCCATATCTTCTCCCAAATACTCCATAGCCATCAAATAAATATCCGGCGTATCCTTACCCTTACCAAGCACACCGCAGGAGAACACGGTATCAAAATAATGGCGAATACCGCAATGCTCCAAAGCGGACTCCACCAAATCCGGATTAGTAGCCGAGGCGATGCACATCTTAACCCCCTGCGCCTGCAGGCGATCCAAAAAGGCACGCACACCGGACTTGAGCTGCACCCGATTAGCATAAAAATCCGCAAACACGTCGGTCGCTAGGCGGAACAGCTCCTCACCACTGGCAGCAATCCCATAGTGATCGTGAAGCAACTGCATACCATCACGTAAGGGGATGACCCGAATGGCCTTGTTGTCCTCTTCGCTGATGACGGTACCGAGCTTATCGGGATAGGCCTTCGCCATCGCCTCGCTCAACACGTCCCACAGCATCAAAGAATCTACGAGAGTACCATCCATATCAAATATTGCCGCTTTTATATTTAGCATATCGGTCCCCCCATTGATTCTCTGCTTATTATAGCACATATTGTAAAACTACACAACCAAAAATTGCAAAAAAGGCGGAGATTTCTCTCCGTCTTTTTCGATGATTAATTCCGAACAGTCATACGGTTTAAACGAGTCAGCAGGCTAGTCAGAGGGATAATCAATAATCCCGTGAGCAGGTTGCCGATACCATGCACGATATCAAAAGGAAATCCCGCTACAACCCAGGCTACCATCCCGTTCCAGTCCAGCCCATACAACAGCGCCTGTGCCGGGGCATAGATGATACCATACGCAAAACCATGGAGCGCACACACCACAGGATAGACAATACTACCAAGCCATTGTGGCATACGACGGGGCAACAGCATCGTCACCGCCCAAAGCAACGTCCACGTATATAGATTCGGCACCCACCACGGCATAAAGCCGCCGTACAGCCCCAGCAAAAGAACGTAGACATAGATGGGAATCAGTGCCTTCCATCGATACACCAGCGTATATACCATAATGAACATACCCAACAGATGGATGTTCGGCAGAAACTCCATCAACAGCTTGGATACGTACATCAGCACGCCCAACATCGGCAACAGTACCAAATCAAAAACCTTTAGCCGCGCCTGCTGCTGTATCATTTGGAACGCACCAGCTTGTACGTAACGCCTGCCTCAATCGCTGTCGTATCCATACCCTCGGTGGCATAACCGTCGTTTTCATAGAACGCCCAATAGGTCTGATCCACGGTATAATCGGCGGTCATACCATTGACAACGGTATACATACCATCGGCACCCTCAATCAAGCCACAGGCAGACAGGGCGGCGCCCACAGTATCCTTGTCGGTATGGACGGTAAAGGTAACTTCCTTATCTTCCGCTGACACTACTACGGTCAGCGTGGTAGCACCCGTACCCAAAGCGGTATCCTCCGTATAGGTGGCGTCCGCCCAAATGCCGGTCGCCGCCGGCTGACCGCAGGCGGTCAGGCATACCAATACCAGTGTGATGACAGAAACGAAACTCAAGACTTTTTTCATTTGTTTTTCATCCTTTCCAATGATCATTACAAAAGGATAAAACAAAAGCACCCTCCCCGGGGTGCTGTGAAAAAGCGAACTTCTGCCGTGTCCGTCTGCCACATCTCCCCCATCTGCCCGAGAGACTTTTGCGTAGCACAGACCGATAAGCATTCCGACTTGACCCGCCACATTTCTGTGCGAGAGTTACGGTAATGGCTGTTGCCGCGGACTTTCACCGCAATTCCCTTATCATCTAACAACGAGGTCAAAGCCCCGTGTCCGATAAACGGTAATAACCGTATGATCTGCGTTTATTCTCTTGTGAGGGTAGTATAGCATAGCAAATTGGAAAATACAAGAGGGCACTACTAAGTCATATATAAAAATAGAGTTATCCCGAAATTGCGAGATAACTCAATTTTTGATAGTATGACAAAAATCATACCAAAACATTGAAAATCATACCAAAGAACATGTAGTTAAAAACTTTGTTTTTAAGCAGTAAATATGCCGAAAGTATGATGGCTATTCCTGCCGTATCAATATATTAACACGATAATTCAATTTAAAATTGATTAGAAGAATTAAAGCAATATGCAAGCAAACATTAATATTTGTCCCTATTGCGCCTCAACCATAGCATAAAAGCGGCGAAGCCGCAATACTTCTTCACTATTCACTATTACTTCTTACTTCCAAAAATCCCGAATACGAATTTAGTGAAGAGTGAAAAGTGAAGAGTGAAAAAGTAAAATCCCGAACGCTTACGCATTCGGGATTTTTGTCATTCGTGTCCGAAAAAGAACTGGGTGAAAACCGAGGACTCTCTTTGAAATAATAAATTATTTAATATGTTCCCAAGATATATTGGCCTCTCCAATATTTTCTATTTCAGCAAGCCCCTTGTCAAACTGTTCCTTCGAAATTTCTACCGATTCGGCGGTCCCTTGAAAGTTTCCGTTACTGATGTAAGTATGCTGTATATATTTATTTTCTAAAACATCAACATCATTTTTTATAAGTACCGAAAAAGTAACAGAACATACAACATCGCCTGTGTAAGAGTAGACAGTATAAGAATAATCAGTATGATTTGGTGCGCCGCCATAATGCGTTTCTAAAGAATTACCATTGCTTAATATCTTAGAATAACTGTTTTCTTCACGCCAAAGCTTAAGTGTTCCATTGGATACCCAAAACGTAGTAACATACAACTCATTATTAATACACAATTCCGGGACGGAATCTCCATTGCGGTCAAATAAGGCATATGTTAACGTGTTCGGCGTTGCCATTTCCGTTAAATAATCAATATTAATGTCTGAACCATCGGCATACACAGCAGTAATTTTTCCACTTAAAAAATCATTATAAATTTTTTCGACCGAATTATCAGAATTGGTATTTATGGTTAGTTCGCTATCTGCTTGTTGAGAATTATCTTTGCAAGCCGAAAAGCTAAACAATAATAGAACTACAAGGATAAAAACAAAAAAATTCTTCATAAAATCACCGCCTTGGGTTTATTATAGCATAAAAGCGATAAGAAATCAATGCGAAGCATTGTATATCATCAATTCCGCAAGGAATTGCATATCATCAAAACTTTAGTTTTGTATATCATCATTGCGAAAGTATTTTTGATACACGCTAAAGCGTGATGATATACAGTCCTAACGGACTGATGAGATACAACGATAGCGTTGCTATCGTTGATGATATGCCATTGCTTTCGCAATGGATAAAAAAATCCTCGTTCCGAAGAACGAGAATTTTTTGTCATTCATGTCCGAAAAAGAACTGGTCAAAAACCGAGAAAATTCTTTACTATTTGTTTTTCATAACTACACGAACTATTATTCCAACAACAATTTGGGGTATACTTAAAAGTATCGCTATGAGAATTGTAAATAGACCAATTTCCAATTCATCTGAAAAAATCATAAATATTCCAAGCACTATAAGTACAAATATACCAAAAACGAAAATACCAACAATGGTTTTAATTAAG
>JAZQFG010000024.1:0-16650 GCA_045539375.1 Acutalibacteraceae bacterium
GCTGTCGCCGCAAACGGAGCAGGTGTAGGTCATCTCACCGGTCAGGTCACAGGTGGCCTCCAGGGTCTCCTCGCCCACGTAGTCGTGGTCAGCCATGGGCAGCTTAACAGCCATCATGTTGGTGTTCAGAGTGCAAGCCTCGTCCAGCCAAGCCTGACCGCAAGCCTCGCAGTACCAGTACTCGATGTTACCCAGAGCGGTGCAGGTGGCGTCCTTAGCGGCAACGTGAGTGATGGTGCCGTGACCCATGGGCAGGACAACAGCCATCAGGTTGGTGTTCAGAGTGCAAGCCTCATCCAGCCAAGCCTGACCGCAGGCCTCACAGTACCAGTACTCGATGTTACCATTCTCGTAGCAGGTGGGGGCAACAGCCTCAACGTGAGTAGCCTCAGCGTGAGCCATGGGCAGGACAACAGCCATCAGGTTGGTGTTCAGGGTGCAAGCCTCATCCAGCCAAGCCTGACCGCAGGCCTCACAGTACCAGTACTCAATGTTACCATTCTCGTAGCAGGTGGGGGCAACAGCCTCAACGTGAGTAGCCTCAGCGTGAGCCATGGGAACGACCACGCTCATCACGTTGGTAATCTGGGTCATAGCCTCGTCAGTCCAAGCAGCGCCGCAGATCTCGCAGTACCAGTACTCAACGTTACCGTTCTCGTAGCAGGTAGCAGCCTTAGCCTCAACGTGCTTTACGCTGTGGGCGGCATCGGGGTTGGTGATCTCGCCGCAGTTCATGCAGACGGGATCGCAGGGGTAGAAGTACTCATGGTCAACCATGGACAGCTTTACGCTCATCTGGTTGGTGATCTGAGTGCAAGCCTCGTCAGACCAAGTAGCGCCGCAATCGGAGCAGTACCAATACTCGATGTTACCCATAGCGGTGCAGGTGGGGGCAACAGCCTCCACATGGACGATGGTGTGGGTAGCGTCGGGGTTGGTCAGCTCGTAGCACTTGCAGCAGATCTGATCGCAGGGATAAGCATACTCGTGCTCGCACTCGGGCTCGCTGCTGGAAACGGCAGTAGCGGTGATGCTGGAAGCACGGACCTGAGCGGTGGTAGTCAGGGTGATGCTGTCAACAGCCTCAGCAAAAGTGATGGTGTAGATCTCACCATCATTGGTGTAGGTCAGACCGGCAGCGTCCAAGGTAGCAGCCCAAGGCTCGCTGTACTTGGTGCCGCCGACAGTGGCAGCGTCGATGACCAGAGAGGTCATGCCGGGGAAGGAGATGATAATCTCGGAACCCTTGTAGAAACGACCGGGGTTTGAGTAGTCACCAACATTGCTGGTGGAACCGGCCTTGTTGTTGGTCAGCACCAGAGTGCCGTTCTCCCACTTCTGAACGGTGGTGGAATACTCGGTGCGCTGGGTCTTGTCAGCATCAAAGGTGATGGTGGCCTCGGTCATCTCGGGGCGCTCCTCAACCTCGCGGGTCTCGCCGCAACCGTAGTTACAGTCGGGATCCCACTGATCGTCATAGGCGTGGCCCAGACCGGCAACGTCGTTGCCGCAGTAGATGCACAGACCGTCCTGACAGGCATAAGCAGCGTCGGTCTCGCAGGCAGCCTCGGGGCGGGTCTCGATGCCGCACAGAGAGCAAGTGGTGGAGCAGTCGTACTCATACTCGTGCTCGCAGCCACCGATGATCTCGGTGATCCAGGCGTTCTTCATCTGAGAAGCGTTGTTGTAGTTGCCGATAACACCGTATACGGTGATGGTCATACCAACTTCGGGCTTCTCAGTCATGGCATCAAAGCGGTTGGTGCCGTCGGCATCATAGGTGCCGTAGACATACAGCTTGTTGCCCTCATCATCCTGAATGTACAGGTTGCCGTAGGTGGTGTTAACGATACTCTCTACAGTACCGGTAATGTAGTATTTACCGGGGGTGGTGGTGTCGTGAGACATACCCAAACCGATTTCGTCAGCCTCGGGGATGGTCAGCTCGCTGTCAGCCGCGGGGAAGTTAACCTCGCGGGTAGCGGTACAGACATTACAAGCAACGTCATAAGCACCGTCGTACACGTGGTCAGCGTAATCGGGGTTGGCAGTGCCGCAACCGTTCTCGCACTCAGCGACACAGTTGTTGGAGAACTTGTGCTCCTTAACGTACTCCTCACACTCGGGGCAGGTGTCGCCGCAGTCCAGACTGTCGTGGTCGCAGTCAGCGCCGACGGCGGTGCCGGGAGTGATCACCACAGACTTGATGCGGGACTGCTTGCCGATGCTGATATGCAGTTCGGAAGCGGCGCCGCTGGTAGCGGTGTAGGTGATGGTGTTGCCGTTGGCGGCAACAGCCCAACCGTCATTAACGGTGTTGGAAGAGTTGTTAATCAGGTAACTACTGCCAGTGCAGCTGATAACGATCTGAGACATCAACTCGCCATTCTGGCCGGTGACATGGAACTCGTTACCGACATAGAGACGGAAGTGGTCGCTATCCTGAGTACGGATAGCGGTGCTGGAGTTGTCCTTGTAGTTGACAACCTGATAGGTGGTACCCTTCCAAGAAATGGATGCGGTACCATCCAGCGTACCGGTGGTACCGGTAATAGTGATGGTCTCTTCGCCGGCAGCCATAGCAGAAATCGGCAGGATGCTGAACAGCATCAGAGCCGCCGCCACAATGGCTACAATTTTACGAAAGTTCATTGTTTTGTTTCCTCCTTAAAAATTTGTTTTTGCGTGGGATCTTGCTTAGAATGGGGTGGTGGAGCGCATACCGTTTCGGGAGGCGGGCTAACAACCACGGTTAGCCGTGGCGGTTGGCACCGTTTCGGGAAGAGATAAACTCCTCAGGAGGCGGCATACGACCCGTCGGGCTTGTCGCCCGATCATCGGTACAGGCTATATTGCCGCCCGATTACGATTCGCTGTTGCTAGGCGGCAAAGAAAATCGATCATCGGTACAGGCTATATTGCCGCCCGATTACCACTCCAGCTCGCCGTCGTTGAACAGCTTAGAGCCTTCCAGGGGAGCGCTGATGGCCTCCTCGGCCACGAAGGCCAGGGCCTTCATCTCGGGAGCGATGTACTTTTTCATAGATGATCCTCCTTTCTGCAATAGTGAAAATGATTGGTACGCGGATATCAAATCTAAATACCAAAATTCGATACCAACTTATATTTTAACACCATATAAAGATTTGTCAATGAAATACGGAGATTTCTTCCACAAAATGATAGAGAAAAACGGAGAAAAAAGCAGACAAAAATTGACGAAAATGACAAAGCTTGTTCGGGAAAGCGCTTACATTCTTCCCAGCGATGCGGCGCGCCGCCGCAGGTTCTGTCGCAATACCTACTGGTCCTCTGTGGCTCCAAGGATGGAGAAACGCCGACGGGAAACGGCAAAAAAACAGTTTGAATTTTTAAAATGGGTATTGAAATCCAACGATTATTTTGTTATGCTAATATCCGCAATAAGAAAAAGGGAAAAACTTGCTAAAATCAAGGGGTTTCGGCGTGGCAAGGCAAAAACCTTTACAGGCGGAAAACCTACGAAATACATACCTTTGCGGCAAACAGGAGGGAATGATATGGTCAAGTTAGGAAAAACCGTCATTTTAGGCGACAGTTACTCTACTTTTGCGGGGTATATCCCGGAGGGGCACGTGATCTACTACTCCCCGGAGGATCCCAACAATTCGCGGGTGACGCGGGTAGAACAGACCTGGTGGCATCAGCTGATCGCCGCAACCGATTCCGAGCTGGTGCTGAACAACAGTTGGTCCGGCTCCACCATCTGCTATACCGGCTATGAAAAAGAGGATTATACCCATCTGTGCTTTAATACCCGTTTGGACAAGATGTACGAGGAGGGCACGCTGGACGGCATTGACACCCTGCTGATCTTCGGCGGCACCAACGACGATTGGTGCGGCGCCCCTGAGGGCGAGCTGAAATACGAGGGATGGACCAGGGAAGATATGTACTGTGCCCTGCCCGCCATCGGTCGTCTGTTCTGCCGCGTGGCGGAGATTCTGCCGGACGTCAAGGTCTATGCCATCATTAACACCGAGCTGAAGCCCTGTATTCATGAGGCGTTGATCGAGGCGGCCACCCGCAACGGCGTAAAGCCCATTTGCTTGTCAGAGATCGACAAGATCTGGGGCCACCCCTCGGATATCGGTATGACCCAGATCAAGGATCAACTGCTGCATTTCTTCGAAAATGAGCAGTAATAGAGATAGGAGATGTAAAAAATGCCCGAATTACTGGAAATTACGATGCTCATCTGCTTCGGCTTTTCTTGGCCGCTGAACGTGCTGAAATCCTATCGCGCCCGCACCGCCAAGGGGAAGAGCCTGCCGTTTCTGCTGTTGATCATCTCCGGCTATCTTGCCGGTATTGCGTCCAAGTTTGTCAATCCGGCCTTTGACTATGCGGAAAAATGGTACGTGCTGTTTTTCTATTTTCTCAATCTGGTTATGGTCAGTCTGGATGTGGTTATGTACGTACGGAATCGCCGTCTGGATGCGCTGGCGGCGCAAAAGGAGGAAAAATTATGAAGCTTTTATCCATCGGTAACAGTTTTTCTCAGGATGCACAGCGTTGGCTGCATCAGATTGCCGCCGCCAACGGGGTGGAGCTGAATACCACCAACCTGATCATCGGCGGTTGCAGCCTGGAGACCCATTGGAATCACGTGTTGGACAAGGAAAGCGCCTATTATCTGGAGCAGAATGGGCAGAGCTGTGAGCGGACGGTCACCATAGACGAGGGTCTGGAGATGGACACGTGGGATGTGATCACGGTGCAGCAGGTCAGCGGCTACAGCGGTCAGCCCCAGTCTTATATCCCGTATTTGACCGATCTGGTGGCCTACGTGCGGGAAAAATGCCCCGGAGCCAAGATCTATTTCCATCATACGTGGGCCTATGAGATCGATTCGGACCACGGTGATTTTCGTTTCTATAATCGCGATCAGCAGGAGATGTACCGTCGCATCTGCGATTGTGCGGCGATGGCATCCCGTTTGATCGATGCGGAGATTCTGCCCAGCGGTCGGGTGATCCAGTACCTTCGTGAGAACGTGCCTGCTTTTGACTACAAAAATGGGGGCTTGTCTTTGTGTAGGGATGGATTCCACCTGAGCTGGGATCTGGGACGCTATGCCGCCGCTGCCACATGGTTTGCGGTGCTGACCGGCCGAGCACCCACCGTCAACGCCTTCCCGGAGTGGGATGGGGATGTCACCCTGGTTGAGCAGATCCACGCCGCCGTGGCTGCCGTTGTAAACGCCGAATAACTTAAAAAGCAGCCTGACAGGCTTGTCAGGCGGCTTTTTTGCACAGAAAAACATGGAAAACAGGGCGGATGCCAGCAAAATAACCGGCCCATAATGGATCGCAAAAATCAGACCGGCTGCACAATCCGTAGGGCGAAAACGTGGTCGTTTTCTATTGACATTTTGTTGTGCGGTAATGTATTATAAATACAAGTGTACCTAATTATTGGGAAAGGGCATATATGTGCCGTGACCCTCGGTCGGAGAGAAATTATCCTTGTATGAGGTGGATGACAATGCGGAAAAGAGTGCAGACATTACTGGCATTTCTTTTGGTAGTGGCGTTAGTGTGCGCCATCATTCCCATAAGTGCAGTGCCGGTGGCAGCAGAAAAGGATCTGCTGTCCGGCGGATGGACCAATCGGACGCAATCCAACGGCAAGATGTCCATTGGATTCCGCTTCGCCGTTCAGGCCAAGGGCGTTTCCATGACACGCAAGAGTGTCATCATTCACAACGATGCCATTGTTGAGCCCTTTCACGATGGTGTGGAATATAAGCTGGTTGGTATGGGCGTTTTGATGGCCAATACGCCGGAATACGGTACCGAAGACAAATTGGTTAAGGAAAGTGTTCCTACGAAAAGGGTGACGGACGTCGCAGCCAACTATGCGCTTAAAGTGGGTAGGGAAGAGGTGTCCTTTGCGGCGCGTCTGAAAGATATTCCGGTGAATAGCAATCCGGCACTGCTGAATCGTATGATCTACGCCCGTCCGTACTATGTGTACGAAAAGGACGGCGTCGACTATCTGGTATACGGCGATATTGCGATGGACACGGTCTGCGGAAAGCACCGCGAGTACACCGTAGAACTGCCGGATGCCGGCTGGACGGTGGGGGATTTGGATTCGGTTACCGGTGTCGAGGTGGATTCGAATGCCGCGATGCGCACCGGCTATATCAACAGCACGGATCTGATGATTTCCGCGTTGCCGGCCGATATCAACGTCGTGGCCTATTTCTACGGTTGCGACGGATATCTGTCCAGTGCGGCTGTGACTGCGGATTGGACGGCACTGACCGAGCTGGATCTGCCGGAGGGAACGACCTGTGTACGCTTGGTGGCCCGTCCGATAGCGGGCACTTCGATTGCCGATGCGGATGCATTTTCTGCGGCGGTGACGCCGAGGGCATCCCGCAACAGCGGGGTGTTGCCGTTGGTGTTTTACAGCGGCGGTCTGTCCCACGCCACCGGTGCGGAAAGGGAGGATGCTACCCGCATCCGCACAGCTTATCTACCGGTTTCGGATGTACTGATCAATCCCCGCGGTACCACCGCATTTACCCTATTCTTCTACGATGCAGAGCAGCGGTTCATCAGTAGCCGTCGGGTATTCACTCAGACCGCGCAATATCTATCGAATTTTGTGCCGGAGGGAGCCGAGTACGTGCGCATTCTGGTGCGCTCCGGCGATAATGAGGCTATCAGCACCATTCTCCCTGCCGCATCCCACGTGCACGCGTATCTGCCGGGCAGTGAGGAGTATCGGATTCCTACCGAGGATCCCATTCCCGATGCGCCGCAGGTCTGCGAGCATGTGTACGATCATGCGTGTGATGCAGACTGCAACGTATGCGGTGCAGTGCGTGTGCCCGCAGACCACGTGTATGATGATGCTTACGATGGGGATTGCAATGTCTGCGGCGTCGTCCGTGAAGTGCCGGAGAGGCCGGACGTGCCGGTGCAGTGTCATCATGCCTACAGCAATGCTTGTGATGCCACCTGTAACTGGTGCGGCGTATCTCGCGTGCCGGAGGATCACATCTATGATGATATTTATGATGCGGATTGTAACGTGTGCGCGGCTGTGCGTGACGTGCCGGAATACGTGCCGGATGAATTGTTTGCCGACGTGCCGGCTAATCAGGGAGTTAAAAATGCCCTGTTGAATATGCAGCAACTGGTCAAATTGACCTACAAGCCTTTGGCGGATATCCCGCAACAAAACGATGATTTAAAGGCGGGCTCTACCTATCATGGTGCTCCGTATAGTTCCAGCCGTCTGGAACAGCTTTACATAGGCTCCAATGTCAGCATACATACCTTTATGACAGCCCTGCAGAATCCCAACAGCTATCTGTATACCGTGGACTTAGGTGCACATTACGGCAATGAAAACGGCGATACCTACTATGGTGTTGTATGTAGCACGGCTGTGGGATATGCTTTGGGCATTGTCCCCAACTATACCACCTACCAGTGGGCAGAGATCCCCGGCATGGAGTTACTGGAGCAGCAGAGCGTGTATAGCCTGCAGCTGGGCGATACCATCGTCGGTGAGGGTCACGTGGTGCTGATCACCGGTATCCAGCGGGATAAAAACGGAAAGATCTGCAGCGTAGAGGTCTCCGAGGCAGGCGGCTATCTGACCAGTGCCTCCACCTATACGGCGCAGAAATTGGCGGCAAGATTCCCTGCCAGCCGGTACCAGTATTGCCGCTACACGCTGATTGATAAGACACAGCACATTCCTTCCGCTTACGTCCCGGTAGGAAACCAGACCGCCCAGACGGTCGCCTATAATACAGCGCTGATTCCCCGTAAGGGTGACAAGGCCAACTGGCTATCCTCTCAGACGGTGGAGATCGACGTCCTGAGTTCTGCTTATTCTCAGGTGGAGATTTACAAGGATGGTGTTCTGTACAGTACGCAGAGTATTCCGAAATCCAACCTCCTCTCCTTGGCGGGTCTGGATGCAGGCAACTACAAGGCGCGTTTAAAGAAGGAGAGCAGTTATTCCGATTGGTGCTATTGGATTGTGGTGGACACCGATGTGGTGGTATCCCAATACGAGGGCGCCCGCCGTGTGCGGTTGGACTTCACGTATTCCGATAATGCCAAGCCTCTGTATGTGCAGTGGATGAACGGCACAACCAACGCCACCCTTCACATTACTCTGCTGAATGACGAGCAGATTGCCGCCGGTACCGCCGGCTTTAAGCCTACCACCGGTCTGATCAAGGTGCGTATCGCGTTCCAGACCGAGTACGGTGTGGTATACAGCGAACTCCCCGAAGCAATCAATGTGTATTAAGCTACGCCTATAAAACCGCATGGCAAAAGACATCAAATAGGAGGAATCGTAATGAAAACTCTGACAAGACGCATATCGGCGATGCTACTGTCGCTGGTAATGATGATCAGCCTGCTTAGTGGGTTGTCTCTGCTGCCGGTATCGGCAGCGACGGTGAACTACGTTTATTCCGGTAATTATGTGTACAACTGGGGCGTTCGGGATACCGTTGCCACGTTTGTGTCTCCTATGGCGGAGGATTTTTATGCGGATAATAATGTCACCTATTCTTCGTTGGCAGCCTTATCCGGTTCTTCGTCCACATCCTCTGTGACCGGCAGTGCTTTGTTTAAGAAACTGCATACTTTAATGTATGGCAACGTGGATTCTCCCACGTCTTACGACGCTACTCGCACGTTGTTCCAGTATACCGATTGTCAGAATAGCGGTAAAACCAGCACGAAGATTTCCTCTTTCTACTCCGGTACGTCCATTGGCCCTGCATGGGATACCGGTAAGACCTGGAACCGTGAGCACACCTGGCCGAATAGTCGTAGCGAGAGCGGGAGTAACAGCAATACCCGGCGTGAAACGGATATTATGATGCTGCGTCCTACTGCTACGAGTGAAAACGGCTCCCGCAGCAATACCCCCTATGGCGAGGGGAATTCTTATTACGATCCCAATCAATTGGGGCAGAACGTGCGTGGTGACGTGGCCCGCATTATGTTGTACGTCTATACCTGCTGGGGCACCAGTGAATATGATGATGGTGCCATAGATAATATGTGGGGCAGCAGCGGCGCTATCCAGAGCAAAGCCGTGTTGCTGAAATGGATGGAGGAGGATCCCGTCGATACGTGGGAGATGGGGCGTAACGATGCGGTGCAGGCCATTACCGGTACCCGTAACGTGTTCGTAGACTATCCCGAATTGGCCTTCGAGCTGTTTGAGGAGTCGATCCCCTCGGATTATTCCACCCCGTCCAACGGCGGCACCGGCAGTGCTCCTGCTACTTACGCAATTTCCGCCAGCGTCAATAATGGTAACTACGGCTCTGCCTACGTCAGCGGTAACACCATTATTGCTACTCCTGCTACCGGCTACGTGGTCAGCAGTTACACCATTCTCAGCGGCACAGCCACGGTGGTGCGCAGCGGAAACGTATTTACCGTAACCCCCAACAGCGACGTATCGATTCGGATCAATTTTGCCGCCAATGCCGATGCGTGCGCATCCGGCTCCTATGTTTTTTCCGATTATGCTGCCGGTACCCAGTACGCTGAGAATGAAGTGCATCCGCTTGACAGTCAGGTGAACCTGATTGTAAACGGCGGTTATCTCAACAGCCAGTTGCGTCTGTATTCCAGTAGTTCCCATAATGCCAATGCGGTGATCGCGACTACGCGGCCGGTCTCTGCCATCACGCTGAGCATGGCCATGGCTGACGCATCCGTGACGGATACACTAAACGTCTATACGGCAGAAGACGATACGATTCCTCAAGGTATTTCGATTGAATCCAACAGTTATAAGGATTATTATCTGGCGTTTGCCCAGCCCACCAAGTATATCAAATTGGACGTGGCGGGCATCAATCAGGCGCGTATCCAAAGTATGACCTTGACCTTTGGTCACACCTATGCCAATAACTGTGACGCCACCTGTGATGTTTGCGGCGCTACCCGTGTCCCCGCCGACCACGTGTACGATGACGATCAAGACAGCGATTGCAATGTCTGCGGCGCCATTCGTGCCGTAGATACCCCCGACACTCCCGTGGATGGCGGTACCGCCACCATCACGTTTGATTCTACCTCTAAGCGTACGACTCTTACCGCCTCCCAGCAGGTGTGGAAGGAAAACGGTATTACGGTTACCAACAACAAAGGCTCCTCCACCAGCCCCGTGGCGGATTATTCCAACCCCGCTCGTTTTTATAAGAATTCCGAGCTGATTGTTGCATATCCCGGAATGACCAAGATTGAGTTCAACTGCAACTCCGCTTCTTATGCCGCAGACCTTGCATCTGCTATTTCCGGCGCTACGGTCAGCGGTAATGTCGTGACGGTGGAATTGGATGATGTGGATTCTTTCACCTGCACGCTCTCTTCGGGTCAGGTACGTATAGACAGCATCACTGTCACCTATGGCGCAGAAGAGCCTCCGCTTGTCTGCGACCATCAGTACACCAACGCCTGCGATGCCGATTGTAACGTCTGCGGCGCGACGCGTACCCCCAGTGATCACGTGTATTTCAATGCTTGCGACGCGGATTGTAATGTCTGCAGTGCCACCCGCACCCCCGGTGTCCATACCTACACTGCCGATTGCGATACCGTCTGTGATATCTGCGGCGCAGTCCGCACGGTGCAGGCCGGTGGCGAGGCAACCCTCACTTTTGATGACACTTCCAAGCGCACGGTTTTCAACACCTCTCAGCAGGTGTGGGAGGAGAACGGTATTACGGTTACCAACAACAAAGGCTCCTCCACCAGCCCCGTGGCGGATTATTCCGACCCCGCTCGGTTCTATAAAAATTCTACGTTGATCGTTGCCTGTCCCGGTATGACCAAGGTTACGTTCACCTGCTCCAGTGCTGCTTATGCCACAACCTTATCTAACTCTATCAAAGATACCGCCGTTACCGTAACGGTCAATGGCTCGGCAGTCACTGTGGAGCTGGGCGCTACCGCCGATTCCTTCACCTGCACGATGTCCTCCGGTCAGGTGCGTGTCAGCAGCATTACTACTGTGGGGGGAGCCGCTCCGGAGCACGTGTACGACGACGAGTACGATCCCGACTGCAACGTCTGTGGCACCACCCGCGATATTGCCTCAAACCGTCTGTATTCTGACGTTGTGCAGAACAGTGCGATGGAAACCGGCGACGGCGTTGTCGGCTTGGCCTTCAAGTTCGAGTTGCTGGCCTCCGGTGCCACCAAGGATGCCCAGTATGTTGGCGATATGTCCAATGCTACCGTCACCTATCGCGGCCAGACCTGTAAGGTGTTGGAGATCGGCGCTTTGATGTGCAATGATGCCACCATTGGCGCGAGCGATACCGCAATGGTACGGGAGAATGTAGAGCAGTTTGCCATGGTGGATATCGAGGCGAAGCTACTATACCAGTGCGAGGCGGATTCCTGCTTTTTTGCGGTCCGTATCACCAATATCCCTGAGCGGCATCAGGGTACCGTCATCTACGCCCGTCCCTATTGCGTCATCGAGTATAACGGTCAACAGACCACCGTGTATGATGCAATTGCTTCTGCTTCTTATGCGGAGGTAAATCCCCAGAACTAAATCAACGAAAAACCGCCCGGGTGTATAGCCCGGGCGGTTTTGTGTATACTACCCCCGAAAGGGGAGATTGGGATGATCGAACAAGATACCATTAAACTGTTACGAGAGTGTGATGCCGGCATTAAAATGGGGGTATCCTCCATTGAGGATGTTTTGGACAAAGTGAGCAACCGCACCCTTAAGCAGTATTTGAGCGACTCTAAGGAAGCCCACAATGCGTTGGATAAGGAACTGCAGGAACTACTGGACCGTTACGGCGATGAGGGAAAGGACCCGAATCCTATGGCGAAAAGTATGTCCTGTATGAAAACGGCGGTAAAAATGAAGCTGGACGAGTCGGATGCTACGATCGCAGATCTGATGACGGATGGATGTAATATGGGAGTGAAATCCCTTAGCCGCTATCTTAACCAATACGCTGCCGCAGACGAGTCCTCTAAGGATATTTGCAAGCGGCTGATCGCCTTGGAGGAAAAACTCAGCGTACAAATGCGGGACTATTTGTAAAAATATCCACAAAAAAAGGAGCCTATCCGTGGGATAGGCTCCTTTTGCATTAGTTTTCGCTGTAGATGACCGTAACGTCGGGGTGCAGCTGCAGGATAGAGGCGGGCACCTGAGGATCAATGGGGCCAAAGAAGGCCTTTTCGACGATGGCTTTCTTGGCGGCGCCGTTGGCGATGAGCAGCACCTTCTTGGCCTGCATAATGGACTTCATACCCATAGTGATGGCGGTGGTGGGTACCTCATCCTCGCTGGCAAAGAAGCGGGCGTTGGCCTTGATGGTGGATTCGTCCAGCTTTACCTCGTGGGTGGGGCCGGTGAAATAGGCATCCGGCTCGTTAAAGCCGATGTGGCCGTCCAGACCGATACCCAGCAGCTGCAGATCGATGCCACCCAGATCGCAGATCATCTGGTCATAGGCTTCGCCTTCGGCGGCCAGGTCAGCGGCACAGCCACTGGGCACGAAGGTCTTGCTCTTATCAATATTCACGTGGTTGAACAGGTTGTTGTCCATAAAGTAGCGATAACTCTGGTCGTTACTGCCGTCCAGACCAACGTACTCGTCGAGATTGACGCTGGTAACGGTGGAGAAATCGATCTTACCCGCCTGATTGTCGGCGATCAGGCGCTTATAGGTGCCCACGGGGGAGGACCCGGTGGCCAGACCCAGCACGCAGTTGGGCTTTACCAGAATCTGAGCGGCGATCAGGTCGGCCGCCTTGTTGCTCAGCTCGTCATAGTTGTTCACAATGATGTATTTCATTATGCTTCTTCCTTTCTCTCAACGATGGTGTTTTGTGCCTTAATGATGCAGTGCGCCGGATAGACGCCCCGCAGGGAGGTTAGGGGATAAATCGAGGTGCCCTTACCGATGACGGTGCCGGGATTGATGACACAGCCGCAACCGGCATCGGCGCCATCAGCCAGAATGCCGCCGATCTTGCGCAGGCCGGTGACGTAATCCCGATCGCCGTGGATCACTACGGGCTTGCCGTCGGATTTCAGGTTCGAGCAGATGGAGCCGGCACCCATGTGGGCTTTGTTGCCCAATACCGAATCTCCCACGTAATTATAGTGGGGCGCCTGCACTTTGTCAAGCAAAATGCAGTTTTTAAATTCGCTGGAATTGCCCAATACACAGCCACTGCCGGTGATGACGTTGCCCCGCAGATAGGCACCGGGACGGATCTCGGTGCCGTGACCGATGATGGCAGGAGCATCGATGGTCACGTAGTCGGCGATTTTTACGTCTTTACCCACCCATACACCGGGCTTGAGCTCAGTAAAATCCGGCAGTCCTTTCTCTATCAGCACAGAGATCCACTCTTTGATCTTAGGCAGCATCTCCCAGGGGTACTCGCAGGAATCAAACAGCTCCTTGAGATAGGGGACCTGACAGTCGTACAGCTCTGCTGTTTTCACCGATTTAATCAACGCAATGCCCTCTTTCCTTGATCACGTCCGCAATCATAGCGGCATATTTTTCGCACAGTTCGGCGGTTTCGGCCTCAATCATCACACGGATCACCGGTTCGGTACCGCTCTGGCGCAGTAGGGAGCGCCCGTTGCCGTCGATGAGGGCGTCCACTTTCTTTTGTGCTGCCAGCACGGCCTCATCGTTCATAACCGCATCCTTGCTCTTTACCCGCAGGTTCACTAAGTGTTGGGGGTACAGGGTTACGGGCTCGGCCAGCTTGGATAGGCTCATCTTGCGGTCGCACATTTCCTCCGTCAGCATAATGGCAGTGAGGATGCCGTCGCCGGTGGTGGCGTATTTCTTCAGAATAATGTGGCCGGACTGTTCGCCGCCCAGACTGAAATCGTTGTTCTGCATGGATTCGTACACAAAGCGGTCGCCCACCTTGGTCTGGTCCACTTCCACGCCCGCTCGCTTCAGGCTGGCGAAGAAGCCACTATTGGACATAATGGTGGCCACCACGGTGTTTTTGTTCAGCATACCACGGTTTTTCAGCCGCAGACCCAGAATATACATCATAGCGTCACCGTCGACGACGTTGCCGTTTTCATCCACAGCGATACAGCGATCCGCATCTCCGTCAAAAGCAAAGCCCACGTCCAGTTTTTGCTCCTTCACCAGAGCACACAGCTTTTCTATGTGGGTGGATCCGATATCTTTATTGCAGTTCAGGCCGTCGGGGGTATCGCCGATGACCACTGTCTGGGCCCCCAGTGCATCAAAGACCGCCTTGGCGATCATCCAAGAGGCACCGTTGGCGCAGTCAAGACCGATGCGCAGATGCTTATAGGAATGGGAGGCGATGGAGATGAGATAGCCCACGTAGCGGTTTCGACCGGCCACGTAATCGATGATGCGGCCAATGTTCTCCTGCTGGGCCAGGGGGAGGTCGTCACCCTGCACACCAAGAGCCCCCAGATTGCCGTCGATATAGGCCTCGATATAAGCGGTAGTCTCGTCGTCCAGCTTCTCGCCGTAGCGGTTGATCACCTTGATTCCGTTATCGTAGAAGGGGTTGTGACTGGCGGTGATCATAATACCGCAGTCAAACTCGTCGATGCGGGTTACGTAGGACACACTGGGGGTGGTGGTCACGTGCAACATATGGGCATCTGCACCGGAGGCGGTGATGCCGGCGGCGATGGAATACTCCAGCATATAGCTGGAGCGGCGGGTATCCTTACCGATCACGATGCGGGGACGATAGCCCTTCTTTTTGCAGCCGGAGAGGGGAGAGGAGTAGTACCAACCCAGAAACCGTCCCACCTGATAGGCGTGCATCGAGGTGAGGGTCTTGTTGGCTTCGCCGCGGAATCCGTCGGTGCCGAAGTATTTCAGTTTCGGGCCGGAGCCGGCGGGGGCGCGGTCGATGGCTTTGCTGTCGTCCAGCAGTTTGTCGGCAGATACACTGAACAATTTACAGATCTGCATCACTTTGTCGATCTGGGGTTGAGCCTGATCCATCTCCCACTTGGAAACGGACTGGCGGGACACCGAGAGATGGTCTGCCAAAGCATCCTGGGACATACCGGCTGCATTGCGCAGCACGGTGATCTTTTCACCAATCGTCATAAGTAACCTCCTAAATTATTGTGAATACAAAAGTGTATGACGGCTGTTCCGCCATCGATACCATCATACACCCATTGCAAAGAAAAAGCAATAGGAAAATGCTTCTTTTGCAACTTTTGGTTGCAATATTAATATTTTCGAAACAAAATTCAATAAAATATCGTTGAAAATTCAAAATTTTGCAAACTTTTCTTTACGTTACAGAAAGATGGTGACAGATCCGACAAAATGTGCTATACTGACACAAAGGGGGAATGAATATGAAATTATTGTTTAAACAGCGGATGTTTTCATGGCTGGATAGCTACGACATTTTCGGCGAGAGCGGAGAAACCATCTACACCGTGAAGGGGCAGATCGCTTGGGGACATTGCTTCCGCATCTATGATGGAGCGGAGAATTGTGTCGGTATGGTCAAGCAGCGTCTGTTCACCCTGTTGCCCCGGTTTGATATCTATTTCGGCGAAACGCTTGTGGGCAGCATCCGTCGTGAGTTTTCCTTGTTCCGTCCCCGGTATCAGATCGATTGCAATGGTTGGTATGTTGAGGGTGATTTCTTTGAGTGGGATTACCGCGTGATGGGGGCGAACGGCGCCGTGGTCGCCACCGTAACCAAGGAGTTGTTCAACTGGACCGATACGTACAGCATTGATGTCGCCAATCCGGCAGACGCCCTGTGTGCTTTGATGCTGGTGCTAGCCATCGACGCTGAAAAGTGTTCCCGCAATGATTGAGATATATGCATTAAAAGGCCGCTATCCCGTGATAGCGGCCCACCACTAAGTTGTATTTGCTTGTGACCATTGGTCGCTTTTGATATAATCGTAAATGAGGAGGGGTTGAGCGATGAAAAAAGTACTTGCTTTTGTTTCTGTTCTTTCTCTTTTGTTACTTCTTGCGGGGTGCGGGAAAACACATAAAGAAAAAGTTTTGGATCTCGTTGAGAAAAAGTACGATACAATCCTTGCGGCGTGCGTAGAAAAGGATGAAGATGCCTTATTGTCCATCAAAGGGATAACGGACGTAAATATGGTTAACGGATATGTTGTGGTTTTTTGTGAGGGGGCAGGCATTTCGGTTTCTTCACAAGATTACGGCTTCTATTATTCTGAGAGTAACAGACCCGTCACGATCGATTGTAATCTTGATATTGTGTGTGAAGCCAATGAACTAACCCCTGAAGGAAACGGTTTTCAATGTGTTGTCAGTGGCAACACGTTTTATACAGAGCACATAAAAGGCAATATCTATTTTTACAGTAACGCTTATTAATGTATCTCAAATCTTGCGCTGAAAATCGGCTCGTTCGAGCCAGCGTCAGCGCAAAACAAAAAACGGACACCCGCATCAAAGGTGGCGGTAACCGTCGGACGGCTCTGAACTCCGGTTTTGACCGGGATAGGCAGTGCTCTCCATTCATAGATGGCACTTCGGTCAAAACCTTTGAATTTTGCTTTGCAAAATTCAGAGTCCGAGCCGAAACAGCC
>JAZQFG010000025.1:0-28981 GCA_045539375.1 Acutalibacteraceae bacterium
CTTGCTCTTTTTTGGTACGGAAACGCGAGAGCATTTCAATGTGCACGGGGTAGCCCTTGAAGCGGGCAAGAAGAGTCTGATAGTGCTGCCAGGCGAGAATGGTGGTGGGCACCAGAATGGCCGCCTGCTTATTGTCCATCACGCACTTGAATACCCCACGAAGGGCTACTTCGGTCTTTCCGAAGCCCACGTCTCCGCAAAGGAGACGATCCATGGGCACGGGGCGCTCCATATCGCTCTTGATCTCGTCCACGCACCGCAGCTGATCCTCGGTCTCCTCATACTCGAAATGACGCTCAAAATCGTACTGCCATTCCTCATCGGGGCCAAAAGCAAAGCCGGGGGACGCCATCCGCTTGCCGTACAGCACCACCAACTGCTTGGCGATGTCCTTGACGGCGGAGCGTACACGGGTCTTAGCCTTCTGCCACTCCTGCCCGCCCAGACGGTGCAGACGCACGGTGGCATCCTCTTTGGTGCCGATGTATTTGGACACCAGATCCAGCTGGGTCACGGGGACGTAGAGGGTGTCCCCTTTCGCATATTCCAATTTGATGTAGTCCTTGACCACACCCTGCACGTTGATCTGATGCACGCCCTGATAGACGCCGATGCCGTGGGCGGTATGCACCACGTAATCTCCGATCTGCAATTCCGACAGGCTGTGGATCTCCAGCCCCTTATCCTTGCGGCGGCGGGAGCGGCGTACCGGACGCACCGCCCGCCCGTGGGTCAGCACCGCCAGATGGGCGGCGGGGATCTCCATACCGGCGGACAGACCGCCGGCCATCACCAGCACCTGCCCCCGTATGGGTGCCTCCGGGGAGCGGGCAAACAGGGCGGGCAGACCCGCCTTTTGCAGATCCTCCGCCAGGGTGACCGCCGCCTTTTCCTCGCTGCCGGCCAGCACCACGCAGGCCATCCGGCGGGACAGCAGATCCCGCAGATCCTCCGCCAGCAGCTCCACACGGCCGGACCATACCGGTAGCTGGCGAGCATCCACGGTGTACATTTTCTTCAGCTCCAGCGCCACGCCGCCACGGGAAAAAGCATCCAGCAAAACGGTAGGGCGCTGCTGTAGCTGGGCGGTGACCTGCTCCCAAGTAGGGGCGTATTCCATCAGACCACGGCACAGCAGGCCCTCCTCCAGCAGGGCGGTTTCGTCCTGCTCCAGCTGCCACAGATAGGTGCGCACCCGCTCCCGCACCCGATTGGGCTCGGATACGAACAGCAGAGCGTCCCGCATATACGTAAAGAGGTTTGCCTTTACAGGGTAAATCAGCGGTAAATACTTATCCACCGAGCCGGGATGGGTACCGCCCCGCAGGCGGTCCGCGTCCCGCAGCAGATTCTCCCGCAGGGTGGGGGCATTTTTGCCCCGCTGGGCGGTGGCCATCGCCTCAATCTCCGCCGCCAGCGCCGCCCCATCGTCGTACATAATCTCCGCCGCCGGAGGGATGGCCGCCGCCTCCAGAGGATCGGTGCGGCGCTGGGTCAGCAGATCAAAATAACTGAGGGTATCCACCGTATCCCCCCACAGCTCCATACGGATGGGGGCGGGACAGGCGGCGGGATAGACGTCCACAATGCCGCCCCGCATAGCAAACTGGCCGGGGCCCTCGATCTGAGCGCAGCGCTCATAGCCCGCCGCAGTCAGTGCGGCAGGCAGATCTTTTACCGGCAACGGGGCGCCGGCAATCAGTTCCATTGTCCGTTCCAGCAGCGTATCCGGCGGAATGGTGTACTGGATGGCCGCATCGGCGCAGGCCACCACGCAATCGTAGCCGCCCTCCGCCATGGCCGCCAGCGTGCCCAGCCGCATCTGCTCGTATTCCCGACTGGCCGATTCCATCTGCCGCAGGGATAATTCCCGTGCCGGCAGCTGTAGGGTGCGCACACCCAGCGCCTGCAGATCCTCGGTCAGACGGGCGGCCTCCGCCTCGTCCCCCACCAGCATCACGGCGCGCCGCTTGGTGGTTCGGATCCATCCGGCGGTAAACAGTGCCTTGTGAATGTGGGCCAGACCCACCAGCTGGATCGGGGTACGGCGGGCAGCCAGATCCTCACAGACACCGCAAAATTCCGGCAGCTGCTCCAATCCTTTTTCCCAAATGCTCATAGCGTCAACCTCAGTGGGAGTACTTGTTCATTGCCTCTTCGATGCTGCCGCCAACAATCAGCTTAGCGGCGCCGGCCGCCTTTTCAAAAGCGTCCTCCATCAGCGGCTGTTCATCCTTCTTGTACTTGGACAGCACCCAATCCGCCAGATCATAGGCGGGGTGGGGCTTGGCACCTACGCCGATGCGCACCCGGGGGAAGGTATCCTCCCCGATGTGGGTGATGATGCTGCGCAGGCCCTTTTGTCCGCCGTCGCTGCCCTTTTTACGCACCCGCACCACGCCGGGATTGAGGGCGATATCGTCCGACAGCACCAGCAGCTGCTCGGGGCTCAGCTTATAAAAAGCCATGGCCGCCTGCACCGCCTCGCCCGAGTTGTTCATAAAGGTCTGGGGGAACAGCAGCATCACCTTTTTACCGGCGATCTCGCCGGTGCCGGTGAGGGCCTTGAACTGCTTTTTGTTCAGCACGATGCCCGCCTCTTCGGCCAGCACGCACAGAGCATCGTAGCCCGCGTTATGGCGGGTATTTTCATAGGCCATACCGGGGTTGCCCAGCCCCACGATCAGCCAATCAATAGCGGTCTTTTTTCTCTGAAAAATCATATGGTTTCCTCCAAAAAACGCCACGACAAACCGCCGAACATCAGCAGATGTTCGGCTGTGTGCGACGTATGAATTCTGTATCAGAGCCCACGGACTCCGCCTTTAGTATAGCAAAAGAATCCCGCCACCGCAAGAGAAAAAACGGTTTTTTCTCCTCTGTTTTTGAAAAAACGTCCCCGTATTTTAGGCAATATTCACCGAAAAGCGGCGTAAAATTTCTCGAAAAATGCACAATCCGTAGTTTTTGATAAATTTTTGAAAAAAAGGTAGCAAAAAATAATTCTATCTGTTATAATAATCGATGGCTTTGCAGAAGCGATGGGCAGGACGGGAAAACACCTCGATCGCCCTGCCCCTGATGCAAAGAAAAATCTGAAAGTTATGTTGGAGGTAAAAAGTATGAGTCACAAGTTTGTCTACCTGTTCAGCGAAGGCGACGCCAGCATGCGCGAGCTGCTGGGCGGTAAGGGCGCCAACCTGGCCGAGATGACCAAGATCGGTCTGCCCGTTCCCCAGGGCTTCACCGTTTCCACCGAGGCCTGCACCCAGTACTACGAGGACGGTCGCAAGATCAACGACGAGATCAAGGCTCAGATCATGGAGCACATCGACAAGATGGAGGGCATCACCGGTAAGAAGTTCGGTGATAAGGAGAACCCCCTGCTGGTGTCCGTGCGTTCCGGTGCCCGTGCTTCCATGCCCGGTATGATGGATACCATCCTGAACCTGGGTCTGAACGAGGAAGTGGTCGAGACCATGGCTGCCAAGTCCGGCAACGCTCGTTGGGCTTATGACTGCTATCGCCGTTTCATCCAGATGTATTCCGACGTTGTTATGGAGGTCGGTAAGAAGTACTTCGAGGAGCTCATCGACGAGATGAAGGAGAAGAAGGGCGTCACTCAGGACGTTGACCTGACCGCCGAGGACCTGAAGGAGCTGGCTGAGCAGTTCAAGGCTGAGTACAAGTCCAAGATCGGTTCCGACTTCCCCACCGATCCCAAGGAGCAGCTGATGGGCGCCGTCGAGGCCGTGTTCCGTTCCTGGGACAACCCCCGTGCTAACGTCTATCGCCGCGACAACGATATCCCCTACTCTTGGGGTACTGCCGTTAACGTGCAGATGATGGCCTTTGGTAACATGGGCGACAACTGCGGTACCGGCGTTGCCTTTACCCGTGACCCCGCCACCGGCGAGCCCGGTCTGATGGGCGAGTTCCTGACCAACGCGCAGGGCGAGGACGTTGTGGCCGGCGTGCGTACTCCCATGCCCATCGCTGAGATGGCTGAGAAGTTCCCCTCCGCTTTTGAGGAGTTCAACAAGGTTTGCGCCATCCTGGAGGATCACTATCGTGACATGCAGGATATGGAGTTCACCGTTGAGGACGGCAAGCTGTATATGTTGCAGACCCGTAACGGTAAGCGTACCGCTAAGGCTGCTCTGAAGATCGCCTGCGACCTGGTGGACGAGGGTATGATCGACAAGAAGCAGGCTGTGGCTATGATCGATCCCCGTAACCTGGATACCCTGCTGCATCCCCAGTTCGACCAGAAGGCTCTGAAGGCTGCTACCCCCGCCGGTAAGGGTCTGGGCGCTTCTCCCGGCGCCGCCTGCGGTAAGGTTGTGTTCACCGCCGAGGATGCCGAGACTTGGAACAACCGTGGCGAGAAGGTAATTCTGGTTCGTCTGGAGACTTCTCCCGAGGATATCACCGGCATGAAGGCCTCTCAGGGCATTTTGACCGTCCGTGGCGGTATGACCTCTCACGCCGCCGTTGTGGCCCGTGGTATGGGTACCTGCTGCGTATCCGGCTGCGGCGAGATCAACATGGACGAGGAGAACAAGCAGTTCACTCTGGCCGGCAAGACCTACCACGAGGGCGATTACATCTCCATTGATGGCTCTACCGGTAACATCTATGACGGCATCATCCCCACCGTTGACGCTGAGATCGCCGGCGAGTTCGGCCGCATCATGGCTTGGGCGGATGAGTTCCGTACCCTGAAGGTCCGCACCAACGCTGACACCCCCGCCGACGCTAAGAAGGCCCGCGAGCTGGGCGCCGAGGGTATCGGTCTGTGCCGTACCGAGCACATGTTCTTCGAGGCCGATCGTATCGCCGCTTTCCGCGAGATGATCTGCTCCGACACCGTGGAGGCCCGTGAGGCTGCTCTGGAGAAGATCCTGCCCTATCAGCAGGGTGACTTCGAGGCTCTGTACGAGGCTCTGGAGGGCAACCCCGTTTGCATCCGCTTCCTGGATCCCCCTCTGCACGAGTTCGTCCCCACTGAGGAGGCCGACATCGCTGCTCTGGCCGCTGCTCAGGGCAAGACCGTTGCCGACATCAAGGCTCTGATCGCCTCTCTGCACGAGTTCAACCCCATGATGGGTCACCGTGGTTGCCGTCTGGCTGTCACCTATCCCGAGATCGCTAAGATGCAGACCGCGGCTGTGATCCGTGCTGCCATCAACGTGAAGAAGAATCATCCCGATTGGAACATCGTTCCCGAGATCATGATCCCCCTGACCGGCGAGGTCAAGGAGCTGAAGTACGTGAAGAACGTTGTGGTTGCCACCGCTGACGCTGAGATCGCCGCTGCCGGCGTAGAGCTGAAGTACGAGGTTGGTACCATGATGGAGATCCCCCGTGCTTGCCTGACCGCCGATGCCATCGCCTCTGAGGCTGAGTTCTTCTGCTTCGGTACCAACGACCTGACTCAGATGACCTTCGGCTTCTCCCGTGACGATGCCGGTAAGTTCCTGTCTGCTTACTACGACACCAAGATCTATGAGAACGATCCCTTCGCTAAGCTGGATCAGACCGGTGTTGGTATGCTGATGGAGATGGCCGTGACCAAGGGTAAGGCTGCCCGTCCCTCCATCCACTGCGGTATCTGCGGTGAGCATGGCGGCGACCCCGTATCTGTGGAGTTCTGCCACAAGATCGGTCTGGACTATGTGTCCTGCTCTCCCTTCCGCGTGCCGATCGCCCGTCTGGCCGCCGCTCAGGCCGCTATCAAGGATATGAAATAATTCATAACCGAATAAACAAAATGATCCCCACCGAGCAATCGGTGGGGATTTTTGTATGCCTTGAAAAACTTTTGCTTTGATGTTATAATATATTAAAGGCGGTGATTGTATGAAGAAAGTGATTTTGATTATTGTATCTTTTATTTTGCTGCTTGTTTTATCGGTCGTTGCATATTTTTATATTTGGGGCGGAAAACCACAGATTGAAAACTTTGCGGAAATTTCTAATGATTATGAAAGCATTGCACAACTTGCTCTAAACACTTATAGCGAACTTTCACCCGAAGATGAATATATAATTATTGATATTTATGATTGTAATTTTAAATGCGACAATTCTAACTTGTCATTAACGGTACCACAACAAAACGCCGTACGAATTGCAAGTGAAAAATTTGACTACCTTCGCGTTTGTAAAGATGCGGTTTTCTTTTGTAGGGATGAAACGGGATATTACGGACTTGTATATTCAAAACATCCTATTGCCGCACTCTATAAAGCGGAGTTGCCGCAAGATGGTCGTGAATATCATAGAATAAACAGCCACTGGTACGAATGGGGCGTTTGGGGAATCTAAATTCCCCTCTTTTGCTAATAGCACCACAGGCTGCGATCAAAGACTAATATTTCCCAATAAAGAATCCCCACCGAGCATTCGGTGGGGATTCTTATCATTTTTTATTGACATATTCTAGTAGTAATGATATACTACAAACAGACTAGTTAACAAAAAATTCATATTTTTAGTCAAAAGAAAGGATGTTTACTATGGAAAACACTGTAACAACTGCCCCCGTTGGTCAACTTAAGACAAATAAAGGATTACTTAAAACCATTTTGCTTTCGTTGATTACTTTTGGCATTTACCCTTTGGTTGTTATGTCAGCAGTTTCTAACGATATCAATATTGTTGCTTCAAGATATGACGGAAAGAAAACTATGCATTACTGCCTTTTGGCCTTCATTGTTGCTCCTATTACGTTTGGTATTGCAGGAATCGTTTGGTCTCACAGAATCTCCAACCGTATTGGCGCAGAATTGAACAGACGCGGCATCGCATACAGCTTCAGTGCAACTGATTTTTGGCTTTGGAATGTGTTGGGCAGTTTGATTGTTGTTGGTCCTTTCATTTATCTACATAAAATGTTTAAGGCTGTGAACAAAATGAATGCCCATTACAACGTAAATGGTTAATTTCCCTCTTTTGCTGATAGCATCACAGGCTGCTATTAAGGATATGAAGTAATTCGTAACCGAATAAACAATTTTTCCCCTCGGAGAAATCCGAGGGGATTTTTTGTTCGCGATCCTCTTTTCATACGGGCTATACTATGGTATAATACCCGTAAGATTTCAGCACAGAGCGAGGATGACACTATGGCCTGGTACGACGAAGCAATCTTTTACCACATCTATCCCCTGGGGATGACCGGGGCGCCCAAGCAAAACCTCTACGGCGCGCCGGTACATCGACTGAACATGTTGCTGCCGTGGCTCGATCATATACGGGAGTTGGGATGCAACGCCCTGTATATCGGCCCCCTCTTTGAGTCGGTGGGCCACGGCTATGAAACCACCGACTACAAAAAGCTAGACAGCCGACTGGGTACCAACGAGGACCTGACCCAATTCGTCGCCGCCTGCCATCGGCAGGGGATCCGCGTGATCCTGGACGGCGTGTTCAACCACACCGGACGGGATTTCTTCGCCTTTCGGGATATCTGCCAAAACCGTGAAAGCTCCCCCTACAGGGACTGGTACTGCAACGTAAACTTTTGGGGGAACAACGCCTACAACGACGGCTTTTCCTATGATAACTGGGGCGGCTACGATCTGCTGGCCAAGCTCAACCAGCGCAACCCCGCCGTGAAGGAATACATCTGCGACGTGATCCGCTTCTGGGTCAAAGAATTCGATATCGACGGCATCCGTCTGGATGCGGCGGACGTGATGGACTTTGACTATATGCAGGCGCTGCGCCGGGTGGCGGACGAAGTAAAGCCCGATTTCTGGCTGATGGGCGAGGTCATCCACGGCAACTACGCCCGCTGGGCCAACGACGGCACCCTCCATTCCGTCACCAACTATATGCTTCATAAGGCGCTGTACTCCGCCCACAACGATCACAACTATTTCGAAATCGCCCATACCCTGAAATACGTGGGCGATATGGTGGGCAACCGTCTGAAGCTGTATACCTTTGTGGACAATCACGACGTGGAGCGCATCTATACCAAACTGAAAAACAAGGCGCATTTCGTCCCCGTGCACGTTCTGCTGTACACGCTGCCGGGCATCCCCTCCCTCTACTATGGCTCCGAGTTCGGAATTAAGGGCAAAAAGGAACGCGATTCGGACGATTCCCTGCGCCCCGCTCTGGACTATGCCGCCTATCGGAATGCCCGCCGCGACAACCCCTGCACCCGCCTGATTGCGGCGCTGGGCAGGCTGCGCCGCACCACCCCCGCCCTCTGCCACGGCGACTACAAGGAACTGGTACTGCAAAACACCCACTTCGCCTATGAGCGGACGTGGGCGGGGCAGACGGTGCTGGTGGCTGTGAACAACGGCGACACCGACGTGGAATTGCGGCTCCCCTGCCGCCACAGCGGCACGCTGGTGGGCGCACTGACCGGTCGGTCGGTGACGGCACAGGCGGGATACGTCACGGTGCCGGTGCCCGCCAACAGCGGCGAGGTATGGGTGCCCGACGGCGCCCCCTACGAGAGCCCCGCACCGACAGGGCCGATGGTGCACCAACCCGCTCCCACCCCCGTGACGGAAACGGCGGCGAAAGAACCCGCTCCCCTCGCACCTGTGCCGCCGGCAAACATGGAGCAACCCGCACCCACCGCCGCCATCCCCCACAAGCCCTATGAGGATATGACCGTAGAGGAGCTTCAGGCGGTGATTCTGAGCAAGATGGCCGCCAACGGCCCCGTCACCGACTATATGCGGGGCACGGTGCAGGAGAACACCCATCACGGCTCTCTGGTTACGTGGGCAAGAAGTTTCGGCTGACCCCCAAACGCATTCCATTTATCCCCACCACGTAGGCGGTGGGGATTTTTGGTTGCTTTTTATCCCCCTATTGTATATAATAATACCGAAAATACGCATCCGCCCGCTTCTGTGGCGACGGAAAAGAGGGAATTATGGAACAAAAATTAGAGCGAAAATACGGGCTGTTCACCGCCATCTGTATGGTGGCGGGCATCGTCATCGGCTCCGGTGTTTTCTTTAAGGCGCAGACCATTCTGGAAAAGACCGGCGGCAATATGCCCCTGGGTGTGCTGGCGTGGATCATCGGCGGCGCCATTATGATGGTGTGTCTGCTGGCCTTCTCCTTTATGGGGCAAAAGCACGAAAAGGTCAACGGCGTGGTGGACTATGCCGAGGCCACCGTGGGCAAGCGATACGGCTATCTGATGGGGTGGTTTGTAGCCACCATCTATTACCCCGCCATGACCGCCGTGCTGTGTTGGGTCACCGCCCGCTATACCATGGAGTTCATCCTATCGGTGAATCCCAGCCTCCCTCTCATTATCCCCGCCGCCGAGGGTGGCTGTCTTATCGGGCCGGAATGCCTTGCCCTGAGTATGCTGATTCTGTGCCTTTCCTTTGCCATCAACACCCTCTCCCCCCGTCTGGCGGGTAAATTCCAGACCAGTACCACGATCATTAAGCTGATCCCCTTGGGGCTGATGGCGGTGGTGGGCATTCTGTACGGTCTGTTCAGCGGTACGCTCACCGAAAATTTTCAGACCAACGCCGTGGTGGACGGCACCGCCGATAATCCCCTCTTTTCCGCCGTGTGCTCTACCGCCTTTGCCTATGAGGGATGGATCATCGCCACCTCTATCAATGCCGAGATCAAGGATCCCAAAAAGAATCTGCCACGGGCGCTGATCATCGGCGGCATCATCATCGCCGCCGTGTATATCCTCTACTACATCGGCGTGGCCGGCGGCGCCACCAATCAGGAGCTGATCGATAAGGGAACCACCGTTGCCTTTACCAACATCTTCGGCGGGACGCTGGGCAACCTGCTCAAATTGTTCATCGCCATCTCCTGCTTCGGCACCACTAACGGTCTGGTGCTGGCCTGCAGCCGTGGTATGTACGCCATCGCCGCCCGCGGCGAGGGTCCTAAGCCGACGGTATTCAGCCAACTGGATGCCAAGACCAATATGCCCACCAATTCCTCCGTCATCGGTCTGCTGTTGGTGGGACTGTGGTTCTGCTATTTCTACCTGTCCAACCTGGCGGGCACCTGGAGCGGAGCCTTTGTGTTCGATTCCTCCGAGCTGCCCATCATCACCATCTACCTGATGTATCTGCCCATTATGGTGCAGTGGATGCGGCAGGAAAAGGGACAGTCCGTACTACGGCGGTTTGTGTTGCCACTCCTCTCCATGTGCGGCAGTATCTTTATGATCGTCGCCTGTGTGTTCAGCCACGGATGGGGCTGCCTGTGGTATCTCATCGTTTTTGC
This sequence comes from Acutalibacteraceae bacterium, assembly GCA_045539375.1. Lineage (GTDB taxonomy): Bacteria > Bacillota > Clostridia > Oscillospirales > Acutalibacteraceae > UBA5905. Next base: position 10,249 of record JAZQFG010000025.1, read on the forward strand.
CGCCATTATGTTGGTGGGTGCTCTGTTCTACCGCCCCCGCAAACAAGCGTAAAAGACCCGCTCCGCCGGTCGGCGGGGGGGGGCTTTCTATTTGCTTATTCCGCATATTCCCGAATATACGCCGCCACCTGCGCGGCGCAGGCACGGCTGCCCTCCTCGGTCAGATGCAGCAGATCCTCACACTTATAGCAGTGGGGATGCGCCTTGCACAGCGCGTACAGATCGTTGATCGGCACCTCCAGCTCCTCCATGACGGCGGTGGCGGCGGCATTGTATTCCTTCACCCACTCGTTGGAGTAATGGATGGTGCCCTGCACGCCGGTGTTATCGCCGGCGGCACCGTCCTCCAGAATCGGCACCGTAGTGGCGAACACGACCTTTGCCCCACACTGACGGCACAGCGCCACAATGCGGCGCAAAAAGCTCTGATACTCCTCCACGGGGTGGATCGCCTCGGTCATGGGCGCCTCTACGTTCATATCCCAATAGCCGTTATTGAAATGCACCAGCGTAATATCGGGGTGCCATTTCAGCATCTGGTTGACCTGCCACAGCGTATAGGCGGCGAAGCGACCGTTGTCCTCCGGATACAGCACCTCATACTCCCCTGCCAGCTCTTCTTTTACATAGTGTTGGTATCCCATACGGATGGAATCCCCTAATAACAGCACTTTTTTCATCGTCCGATTCCTCTCATTCTTCGTCCTCACCTTGTCCGGTCAGCAGACGGATGGCATAGGCGGCATAGGGGGACAGATACTGTCCCCGATGGGTGACCACCGCCGGTTGGCGGGAGTGGAGCGGGCGCTTCAGCGTGTACAACGCAACCCCCTCATCCACACCGGTGTGCCGCACGTACTGTAGCGGCAGCAGCGTAGCGCCGATGCCGGCACGGCACATAGCCCAGGCGGTGCTCAGCCCCACCACCTCCATCGCAACATGGGGATGAAAGCGGGCGGCGGTGCAGGCATCGTCAAACAGACGGCGCATTTCCTGCTGCTCCCCCACCGTCACAAAAGGCAGATCGGCGCAGACCTCCAGCGCAATGCAGGTGGGGTGCCCCCAATCACCGGCAGGCAGACCCGCCGCCATCGCCTTCGGCACCGCCAAAATCAACGTGTCCTCCTCCAGCAAGGTCACGTCCAGCATCGCCTCGTCCACCGGCAGATTCACCACGGCAAAATCATATTTTCCCTCGGCGGCCTCCTGCCGCAGCTGCTCGCTGCCGGCCTCCTGCAGCTCCACCTGCACACCGGGATAACGGGTGCGGAGCCGCTGCACCATCGGGGGGATCAGATACTGGCTACGGAAAGGGGTGGTGCCGATGACCAGCCGTCCGCTCTCGCCGGATTTATAGGCCTCCAGCGACCGCAGCAGCTGATCCTCACGGTACAGAAGCGCCTGCGCCTCACGGATGAAATGCTCCCCCGCCGCCGTCAGGGTCATGGGCACCGTAGAGCGATCAAACAGCTTAATGCCCAGATCCTGCTCCAGATTCAGAATCTGCTTGCTCAGTGCCGGCTGGGAAATGCCCAGCCGCTCTGCCGCCTGAGAGATGTTCAAGGTCTTGGACAGCTCCACCGCGTATTGGATTTGTCTGGTGTTCATACAACCACCCCATCTCGGGAATTTGGAGATTACCAAATAGATATACTCCCTATTACCATTCCATAATACTCCCTGCCGCCGCATTTTTCAAGTGGAATTAAAATTTTGCTCTCCAAATACAACTTTTGGTTGACAAAACCAATTTTTGTGGTAAGATATAACTTGTTTGGAATATATATTATAACTTTTTCGGAAAGGATGATGACGATGACAATCGCCGCATGGATGCAGAGCATCCTCAGTGCCGTGCCCGCCGGTATCTGGTATCTGGGCATTTTGTTAGCCGTGATCGTGATATGGTTTGTGACGGTGAAACGCCCTGTATATGAGGCAGTGGGGCTGGGCTTTATCCTGCTGGTGCTCATCAGTGGGAAACGGGACAGCCTGTGGCTGTATATTGACGGCGCCCTCTCCACCAACCTGCTGTATTCCATGGTGGCCTTTGTGGCGATGTCCATCCTGCTGACCAAGACCAAGGTGGTGGACAGCTGTATCGCGGTGATTCTGTCGCTGATCGGACGCATCCGTGGCGGCGCAGGCTATACCGCCGTCATCGCCAGCGCCTTTATGGGTGCCCTATCCGGCTCCGGTCCCGGCAACGTAATGGCCACCGGCGCCATCACCATCCCGGCGATGAAGCGCTCCGGCTTCCCCGCCGAGTTGGCCGCCAACATTGAGTCCAACGCCAGCTATCTGGGCAATATGATCCCTCCCTCCTCCAACATCGTAGCGGCCATGGGCGCCTTTGCCGCCTTTGTGGGCACCGACATCGATGCCGGTCAGTTCTGGGTGGTGCTGTGGGGCATTTCCCTCTACTTCATTGCCCAGCGTCTGCTGATGGTATGGTCCTTCTGCAAGTATTACAAGGTGCAGCCCATGTCCGCCGACCAGCTCCCGCCCCTGAAAGAGACCCTGAAACAGGGCTGGAGCAGTCTACTGTTGCCGGTGATCATCCTGCTTCCCTTTGTTCTGGATGCGGTATTTAAGGATACCTTCTTCACCCAACAGCTGGGCGCTCAGGGCGCCAAGTACCTGTCCAGCTCAGTCCTGCTGTTTGTGGGCGGCATTGCCGCCCTATACGCCTGCCTGACCGCCAAGGATAAGGGGCAGGTGCGCCCCGACCGCATCGCTAAGATGTTTGCCGACGGGGTCAAGACCATCGCCCCCGCCATCGGCGTGTGCGTATTCGGCTATATGCTGGGGGAATTGTTTGCCGACCTGGAGGTGGGCAAGCAGATGGCAGCCCTTATCGGCGGCTGGAACTTCGGTCAGTTGGGCACGGTGCTGGTCATCTGTGCCATCACCTGCTTCCTCGGCATGGTGATCCCCGGCTCCTCGCTGGTGGTCATCTTCGGCACGGTGTTCATCCAGATCCTGTCCGGTGCCGGCTGTGATCCTCTGCTGAGTGCGGCGATGCTGCCCTGCATCTGCGGTGTGATGTGCGGTATCACCCCGCCTTTAGGGCTGGGTATGTATGCCGGTATGACGCTGGCAGAATCCGATTTTAAGAAGACCTTTAACAACAACCTGTGGTGGGTGGCTGCCCAGTTCACCCTGCAGGTGCTTGTGCTGATGGGCTGGCTGCCGATCCTCGGTCTGGGTTGGCCCGCCCTGGGGCTGTAAGGAGGTGCCGTGATGAAAAACGCATGTAAAAAAATCGCATCCGCTCTGCGGGTGGTGTTCGGCTGGGGCGTGTTGATCAGCCTGTTTGCCGGCGGCCTGACCTTCTTCGGCTACGTCGTTGCCATCATTCTCGGCGGCGGCGAGGGCGGCATCGGCGCCCAGATCTGCACCGTGCTCTACAAGCAGGTGTTCCCCATCATCGTCTATATCTCCACCTGCTGTGTGTTGCTGGGTCTGCTGACCATGTATCTGTCCGGCGAGCAGGCGCTCACCGTAAAGAAGCACGAAACCGCCAAGCACGAGGGAGAACTGTAAGGATCCTCACCGCCTGCCGCCCTGCGGCGGGCGGTTTTTTGTGCTATATATACAAATATTATAAAAAGGCTTGCATTTTGCGGCGGGGTGTGGTATACTAACCCCAGTGAATAAACGAACGGAAAGGAGTGGGGCGACCCGCTCCTTTGTCGTTATTAAGAAGGAGGCGTATTGAGTGGCTAAACATACTGCCCCCGGCGGCATCGCCGGTGCGGTTGCCCCTTTGGTAGAACCCATCACCGCCGAACTGGATTTGATCCTATGGGACATCCGCTTTATCAAAGAGGGTGCCACCTGGATCCTGCGGGTGGTCATCGACCGTGAGGATGAGCCGGTTTCCATCAACGACTGTGTGGCGGTATCCCGCAAGCTCAGTCCCATTCTGGACGAGGCAGACCCCATCCCCCAATCCTACTGCTTAGAGGTCACCTCCCCCGGTATGGATCGGGAGTTGACCCGCGAGGAGCACTTCGCCTATTACGAGGGCTATCCGGTCAATCTGAAATTCTATGCCCCCGATGAGAGCGGCCGCCGTGAGCTGGCGGGTCTGCTGGTAGGCTGGGAGGATGGCTACACCATCGAGACCGAAGAGGGCGAGACCCTGACCCTGGATAAAAAACAAGTTGCATCCGTCCACGCCATTGATGAATGGGACGAGGACGAGGAATAAACAAAGTGAAATAAACCTGTGGAGGGTATGATTATGACAAACAAGGATATCGCAGAATTTTTTGAAGCCCTGAAGCTACTGGCGAAGGAAAAGGGCATCGACGTGGAGTATCTGCTGGAGCGCATCCGCAATGCCATCATCGTCGCGGTGAAAAAGGATTTCGGCGGCAAGGAGAACATCTTTGTGGTGATGAACCCCGAAACCAACGAGTTCTCCGTCACCATCCGCAAAGCGGTGGTGGAGGAGGTCACCGACCCCGATGAGGAGCTGACCCTGGATCAGGCTCTGCAGTACACCAAGCGTGCCAAGATCGGCAAGACCATCGACATCAAGCTGGATCCCAAGCGGTTTGGCCGCATTGCCGCCCAGAGCGCCAAGCACGTGATCCGTCAGGGCATCCGTGAAGCGGAGAAGAACCAGCAGGTGCTGGAGTTCCAGCGTCGCAAGCAGGAGCTGGTCACCGCCGTGATTACCCGCATCGATCCCCGTACCGGCGCCGCCACCATCCAGGTGGGCAAGGGCGAGACCATCCTGCCCAAAGCGGAGCAGATGGAGACCGATAACATCGTTGAGGGTGCCCATATCAAGGTGTACGTGGTGGATATCAAAGAGACTGAGAAGGGGATGCGGGCACTGGTATCCCGTACCCATGCCGGTCTGGTGACCCGCCTGTTCGAGAACGAGGTACCGGAGATCTTTGACGGCACCGTAGAGATCAAAGCCGTGGCCCGTGAGGCCGGCAGCCGCACCAAGATGGCGGTGCTGTCCCACGACGAGAACGTGGACGCCGTGGGCGCCTGCATCGGTCAGCGGGGTATCCGTGTGGCCAACATCGTAGAAGAGCTGGGCGGCGAAAAGATCGACATCGTGGAATACAGCGAGGATCCCGCCACCTTCATCGCCGCCGCCCTGGCCCCCGCCAAGGTGCTGGGCGTGGAGATGGACCCCGAGGGCAACAAGGCCTGCCGCGTGACCGTGCCGGATGCGCAGCTGTCCCTGGCCATCGGTAACAAGGGTCAGAACGCCCGTCTGGCTGTCCGCCTGACCGGCTGGAAGATCGACATCCGCCCTGAGAGCGGTTTCTACGGCGAGGACGACGACGAGGAGTAATCGCCCATCAAACGTAACGGAGGTGATCAGAATGGCAAAAGAACGGAAAATACCCCTGCGTAAATGCAGCGGATGCGGCGAAATGAAGCCCAAGACCGCGCTGGTCCGTGTGGTCCGCAGCCCCGAAGGGGAGCTGTCCATGGATCTGACCGGACGCAAGGCCGGACGGGGCGCCTACGTCTGCCGCAGCATCGACTGCCTGCGCACCGCCCGCAAGCGGAAGGCGCTGGAGCGCTCCTTTGCCTGCGCTATCCCCTCCGCCATCTACGATCGACTGGAAGAGGAGATGATGGAGGGTGAATAACAAACTGTGCGGTCTGTTGGGCATCGCCCGACGGTCCGGACACATCCTCATCGGCTTTGACGCAGTGCGGGCGGCCCTGCTCGCCAAAAAGACCCGGCTGATATTGCTGGCGTCTGACTGCTCCCCCAAAACGGAGAAGGAACTGCGCTTTGCCGGTCAGGATACAACCTGCCCCATACTGACAGTCGACGGGACGAAGGACGAGATCGCCGCTGCCCTCGGCTTGGAAAAACCCGTAGCCGTGGCAGCCACCGACGACGACGGCTTCGCCAAAGCAATGCAAACGCATTGTAACCACTTAAAGGAGGATGTTGCCCTATGATGATCAAATATCGTGTCAGCGACGTTGCAAAGGATTTCAACGTACAGAGCAAGGAAATCATTGCCGTGCTGGCAGAGCATATTCAGCCTGCTAAAAAGAGTGCCACCGCCCTGGAGGAGCACGAGCTGGATATCATTTTCGAATACTATACCCAAAAGCATAACACCGATAATCTGGACGCCTATTTCGCTACCGCCAACGAGCGGAAGAAGGAGGAGCCCAAGCCGGAGCCTGTGGTGGTTATGACCGAGGAAGAGGCCGCCGCCAAGGCGCAGCCCAAAGCAGAGCCCAAGACCGTGGCCGGCAAGCCGGTGCCCCAAAAGCCCGCCGCCAACAAGAATCAGCCCGCTCCCCAGCCTAAGGCTCCCCAGGAGCGCCGCACGGTGGACACCCGCAAGCCCCAGCAGATCGCCTCTAACAAATACGACGAGAAGTTTGATATGATGGCCCAGACCTCCAGCCACGTCCGTGGCGACGGCAGCGGCATCAAAAAGCAGAAGATCAACCAGAAATCCAAGCAGCAGTATAAGAAGCCCCGCCGCAAGGAGACCGAGGCCGAGCGTCTGAAGCGCATTGATATGGAGCGCAAGAAGAAGCAGGCCACCATCCAGGTGGGCGAGACCATCACCGTCGGTGAGCTGGCCGCCCGTCTGAAGGCCACCTCCGCCGAGGTCATCAAAAAGCTGATGCTGCTGGGTATGATGGTGTCTGTCAATCAGGAGATCGACTTTGATACCGCCTATCTGGTGGCGGAGGAATTCCACACCAAGGTGGAGAAGGAAGTCGTCGTCACCATTGAGGAGCGCATCATCGATGACAGCGAGGACGTGGATGACAACCTGCTGCCCCGTGACCCCGTCGTGGTGGTTATGGGTCACGTTGACCACGGTAAGACCTCCATTCTGGACGCCATCCGCAAAACCAGTGTTACCTCCGGCGAGGCCGGCGGCATCACCCAGCACATCGGTGCCTATCGCGTGGATGTGAACGGTCAGTCCATCACCTTCCTGGATACTCCCGGTCACGCCGCTTTCACCTCTATGCGTGCCCGCGGTGCCCAGGTCACCGACATCGCCATTCTGGTGGTGGCCGCCGATGACGGCATTATGCCCCAGACCATCGAGGCCATCAACCACGCCAAGGCTGCCGGCGTGTCCATCATCGTTGCCATCAACAAGATGGATAAGCCCACCGCCAACCCCGACCGTGTGATGCAGCAGCTCACCGAGCACGAGATCGTGCCCGAGGAGTGGGGTGGCGACGCCATCTGCGTGCCTGTGTCCGCCCATACCGGTATGGGTATCAACGAACTGCTGGAGAACGTCCTGTTGGTGGCAGAGATGAAGGAGCTGAAGGCCAACCCCGACCGTGCCGCCAAGGGTACGGTCATCGAGGCCCGTCTGGATAAGGGCCGCGGCCCCATCGCCACCGTGCTGGTGCAGAACGGTACCCTGAAGTCCGGCGACATCATCGTGGCCGGTATGGCTGTGGGCCGTGTCCGTGCCATGACCGATGAAAACGGTAAAAAGCTTAATACCGCCGGTCCCTCCGTGCCCGTGGAGATCATGGGTCTGGGCGAGGTGCCGGTATCCGGCGATACCTTCAATGCCGTTACCGACGAGCGTCTGGCCCGTGAGCTGGTAGAGCAGCGTAAGAACGAGGCGAAGGAAGAGATGTTCAGCCGTTATCAGAAGGTCACTCTGGATAATCTGTTCGATCAGATGAGCGAGGGTGAGATGAAGGAGCTGAAGATCATCGTCAAGGCGGACGTACAGGGCTCTGTGGAGGCTGTAACCCAGTCTTTGGAGAAGCTGACCAACGAGGAGGTCCGCGTCCGTGTGATCCACGGTGCCGTCGGTGCCGTGTCCGAAAACGACGTGATGCTGGCGGATGCCTCCAACGCCATTATCGTCGGCTTTAACGTCCGTCCCGACCCCCTGGCTCAGGTGGCCGCTGACAATGCCGGCGTGGATATGCGTATGTACCGCGTCATCTACGACGCTTTGGAGCAGGTAGAGACCGCTATGAAGGGTATGCTGGCCCCCAAGACCCGCGAGGTTCTGCACGGCCGTGCCGAGGTGCGTCAGGTCTACCGCATTACCGGTGTGGGTCTGGTTGCCGGCTGCTATATCCTGGACGGCAAGGTATACCGCAACGATCTGTTACGCATCGTGCGTGACGGCATCATCATCGGCGACGATAAGATGATCTCCCTGAAGCGCTTTAAGGACGACCAAAAAGAGGTTGCCCAGGGCTATGAGTGTGGTATCGGTCTGGAGAAATTCACCGATATCCAAGAGGGCGATATCTACGAGACCTATATCATCGAAGAGTATCGGGATTGATGGGGCTCGCCCCCATCATCCCGCAACAGCCTGTCTGCGGCTGTTGCCGCACTAGGGTAGAGCGATAAATCCGAACTCCGTTTCAGAAAGAGGGGGGTTCGCTCTATCATCGTTACAAGGAGGGGACTTCTATGCCCAACTACCGAATGGACCGTACCAGCGAGGATATTATGCGGGAATTGACCGCCATCCTGCGCACCGTTAAGGACCCCCGGGTTTCCGGCAGTCTGTTGAGCATCGTGCGGGTGGACGTGACACGGGATCTTTCCTACGCCACCGTCTACATCAGCTCGATGAACGGCATGGAGGCCGCCCGTGAGGCGGTCAAGGGGCTCAAATCCGCCGCCGGCTATATGCGGCGGGAGCTGGGCTATGCCCTGAGCCTGCGACACACCCCCGAATTGCGGTTTGTGGCAGACGATTCCATCGAATACAGCGCCGGAATCGCCGCCACCCTGAACCGCATTAAAAAAGAGGAGAACGTCGAATGACACAATACATCTCCCTGCAGCAGGCCGCCGACCATCTGCGTCGGGCCGAGGATATTCTGCTGCTGGCTCACCAATACCCCGACGGCGATACTCTGGGCAGCAACTATGCCCTGTGCATCGCCCTACAGAGCATGGGTAAGCGGGTGCGGGTGCTTTGCGGCGACCCCATCCCGCAGAAATACGATTATATGACCGCCGACGTGGATATGCCGGACTTTGAGCCCGGCTATATCTGCGCGGTGGACGTGGCCGATCCTAAGCTGCTGGGCCCCGCATTGCAGGCGCAATACGGTGATCGGGTGGATCTGTGCATCGACCATCACAGCACCAATTTAGGCTATGCCCGCTATTCCTGTGTAGACGGTAAAAGTGCGGCGGCGGCGATGCTGGTGTGGCGGATCATCCCCCTCCTGGGGGTAGAGCCCACCCCGGCTATGGCTACCTGCATCTACACCGCTATCTCCACCGACACCGGCTGCTTTAAGTATGCCAGCACCGATGCCTCCGTCCACCGTGTGGCGGCGGAATGTATGGAGCTGGGTATCCCCGCCGAGATGATCAATCGGGTGAATTTCGATATGAAATCCCGCGCCCGTATTGAGCTGGAGCGGATGGCGCTGGACGGTATGGAGTTCCTGCATGAGGGACGGGTGGCTATTATGACCATCACCAACGAAATGATCAAAAAAAGCGGTGCCACCGAGAACGATATGGAGGGTCTGCCCCCCATCCCCCGTCAGATCGAGGACGTGTGGGTAGGCATCACCCTGCGGCAGATGGCGGACGGCAACTATAAGATCAGCGTGCGCACCGGCACCCATGCCGATGCGTCGGCGATCTGCGTCCTGCTGGGCGGCGGCGGTCACAACCGTGCGGCCGGCTGCACCATCGAGGGTACCCGAGAAGAGGCGCGCAAGGCCGTTTTGCAGGCCGCAGAGCAGGCCCTTCCCCGCTTGATTACAGGTTAATTGAAATAGGAAAGGAGGCATTCTCATTGGACGGCATTGTATGCATCGATAAACCGGAGGGAATGACCTCCTTTTTGTGTGTTGCCATCCTGCGGCGGCTGTTGGGGGTCAAAAAGGTCGGCCACGCCGGTACCTTAGACCCCAATGCCACCGGTGTGCTCCCCCTGCTGGTGGGGCGCGCCACCAAGACGCTGGATCGCCTGCCCATCCACGATAAAAGCTATACCGCCACCCTGCGCTTCGGCGCCGTGAGCGACACCCTGGACGTGTGGGGCACGGTCACCGAGACCGGTGCCTCCCTCCCCACCCGTGCCGCTGTAGAGGCGGCGCTGCCCGCTTTTCGCGGGGAGATTATGCAGGTGCCCCCCATGACCTCCGCCCTGAAAAAGGACGGCGTACGGCTGTACGAGCTGGCCCGACAGGGCATCGAGGTACAGCGGGAGGCACGCCCTGTCACCATCCACGAGCTACAGCTGTTGGACTATGATGAGGGAACGGGTGTGCTCACCCTCCACTGCGCCTGCTCCAAGGGCACCTATATCCGCACCCTGTGCGATGATTTGGGACGGATGCTGGGCTGTGGCGCGGTGATGACCTCCCTGCGCCGCACCATGGCGGCGGGCTATTCTCTCACCGATTGCATCACCGTAGAGCAAGCCAAAGAGATGGCGGCGGAGGGCACTCTTACCGGTCGCATCCTCCCCATCGAAACCATTCTGGCGGCCTACCCCGCCATCACCGTCTCCGCCGCACAGGCGGCACGCTTTCGCCACGGCGGGGCGCTGGCGCTGGAGCGACTGAAAGCCCCCGTAGACGGCCCCGTGCGGGTCTACGACCCCGATGGGGTATGTATCGCTCTGGGTGTCCCCATCGACGGAGAACTGAAAATGGACTGCCTATTAACCGTATAAGGATGTGAAACCGTGACGATCCATCACCTGACCGACGGACAAGTGAATATTGCCCCTCTTCCCCGTTCGGTGGCGCTGGGTCTGTTTGACGGCCTGCATCCCGGTCACCGCAAGGTGATCGTGGCGGCGGTGGAGGGGGATGACGACACTCTCATCCCCGCCGTATACACCTTTTTGCCACACACCGTCAGCACCAAAAATATGGCGGGTCGGCTGTGCGATGACCGTGAGGAACAGCGCCTGCTGGACATTATGGGGGTAAAGGAATTGTTTAAGGCGGATTTTTCCGCCATCCGCCACCTGACCCCGGAGGAATTTGTACGGGATATTCTGCATGGGCAGCTGCACGCCCGTCGCGTCACCTGCGGCTTTAACTACCGCTTCGGTGCCGGCGGTGTGGGCGATGCCGCCCTGCTGACCACGCTGTGTGCCGCCTATGGCATCGCCGTAACGGTGGTGCCGGAGGTGGATTGCGCCGGTGCGCCTATCAATTCTACCGCCATCCGCCGTGCCATCGCCCGAGGGGATATGCCTCTGGCGCGTCGGCTGCTGGGGCGCCCCTATCACCTGCGTCTGCCCGTGTCCGAGGGACAGCATCTGGGCCGCCGTCTGGGGCTGCCCACCATCAATCAGATTCTGCCCGCCGAGCTGACCGCCCCTCGCTTTGGTGTGTACGCCTCCTGCGTACAGATCGAAGGGGAGATGTACCCCGCCGTGACCAACGTGGGCGTGCGCCCTACCGTGGGTGCCGACCGACCACTGGCGGAGACCTACATTTTGAATTTCTCCGGCGATCTGTATGGAACCGAGCCCACGGTGTATCCCTTGGAGTATCTCCGTGAGGAACAGGCCTTTGCCACGCTGGAGGAATTGCAGGCACAGATACAAAAAGACGCCTGCTATGCGGCGGCTCTGTTTGCCGCCCCGCAGACGCCGGAAATACGGGCTGTTTTCTTTGATTTTGACGATACCTTGGACAACCGTGATGCCGCTCTGCGGCAGGGCTTGTCCCATTGGGTACGCTTCTACTACCCCTCCCTCACCGAGGAGGAGGTGCTCGCCCGCCGTGAGGCCATGTTCCTCTATCAGCGGGGAGAATACGGACAGATCGTCCATTACCGGGAGATGCTGGAGCATTTTCTCGCTCTCTATCCCCCTGAGATCGAGGTGGACGTTCCCACCGCCCTGCGGCGGATGATCGCCCTCTTTGCGGCGGCGGGGCAACCCCACCCCGACGTGTTCCCCACCCTAACCGCCCTGCGGCAGAGAGGGTATCGCATCGGTATCATCACCAACGGCTCTGCCCGCAATCAGGCTCGTAAAATGGACCACACCGGTCTGCGTCCCTACGTGGATCTGGTGGTGCTGGCGGGAGAGGAAGAGATCCAAAAACCCGACCCCCGCATTTTCCGCATCGCTGCGGCACGGCTGGGTGTCCCCTGCGAGAGCTGTGTATTTGTGGGGGATAACCCCGAAAACGACCTGATGGGCGCCCGCCATGCGGGATTCACTCCCATCCGCATCCAGCCGGATCTGGATCCGGAGCACCCGCTATTTCAAATGGAGATGCCCGCAGACGTGCCGGTCATCCACCATATCAGCGAGCTGTTGCCCCTACTGGATAACACCCCCACTTGACCTTTGCGCCATAATCCATTAAAATAGAGGTATCTATCCACCGATCCCGAGAGGAGAATACGCCATGAAGGTTTCCCCGTCCATTCTTACCTGCGATTTCGCCCACGGTGCCGATGCTCTGCGCTTTGTAGAAGACAGCGGCGCCGATATGGTGCATCTGGACGTGATGGATGGCGTCTTTGTGCCGAATCTCAGCTTTGGCCCTCCCGTGATTGCCTCTCTGCGCCCCTGCACCGCTTTGCCCTTTGACGTGCATCTGATGATGCAGCATCCCCTGCGGCTGATCCCCGCCTTCGCGGCGGCAGGCGCCGACTCCATCAACGTGCATCTGGAGTGTGCCGACGATATCCGTGAGACCATCGCCGCCATCCGTGCCCACGGCAAGCAGGCCGCCATCACCCTCAAGCCCGGTACCCCTGCCGAGGCGGCCTATCCCTATTTACCGCTGGTGGATATGGTGCTGGTGATGACGGTAGAGCCCGGCTTTGGCGGACAGGCCTTTATGGCCGATATGCTGCCCAAGGTCACCGCGCTGAAGCAGGAGATCGCCCGTCAGGGTCTGACGGTATCCCTTCAGGTGGATGGCGGCATCAACGCCACCACCGCCATCCAGGCCGCCCGTGCCGGCGCTGACAACGCCGTCATCGGCAGCGCTCTGTTTAACGCGGCGGATCCCCGCCGTCTTGTGGACGGGGTACACGCTCTGTAAGCATCCATCCCGCCCGTAGCAGGGTGCCGAACTCCCCGCAATGGGCCGCTGCCCCTTCTCCGCAGCCACACAGGCTGCCATATTCCAGCAGCAGATGCTGCTGACGCTGGGTCAGGGGTACGTCCGGATACACCACCAGATCGTAGCCCACAGGACACTGATATAGACTGCAATGGGGCTGTGGATCCTCCCCTATGTACCGCCATTGGCGGATCAGATCCAACAGCGCATCCCCATCCGCCAGGTGATAGACCGCCGGCTCATCCTCCCGGGGATGCAGCAGCGGCGTAACCAACAATACGCACCCACCCTCCACCGGGATCATCTCTGCAGCTAGGGTCTTGCCCCACCGCCATCCGGCGGCGGACAGCACCTTGCGGAGCAGACGGCGCACACGGCGTGGCTCCTCCTCCGGGTCGGTCAGCCCCCATTCTTTTATTTCGTCGTCTGCCATCCACACCCGCAGACTACCGTTGGAGATCGGCTCCACCTTCACAGCATCCCCTCATTTCTTCCGTAATTGCTACTGTTATCATAGCGGTTGCGACGGACAAAATGCAACTGGTACTTTCTGGCGGAATCCATTTCCGCCCACGTAGTTCGACAGAAAGGTATGGTATTATGCAACTGTTTCTGCCAGGTGTCGTGCTCCCCTTTCAGAAAGGAAAGGCGCTGGAACGCGGCGTAGAAGACCTATCGGTATCGCAGGTGCGGGTGCCTCTGGCCCCCGTGGATGCGGACTCCCCCATCGCCCACCTGCCGGCGGACGTGCCGGTGGCCTGCGGCGGCGAATTGTGCCGTGACGAGGAGTTCCCCATCGTCTCTCCCGTCGCCGGTGCGATCGAGGGCACCGTGGTGATCCATCACCCCGTGTACGGCTCTTTGCAGTGCGCCGATATCCTCGCCGGCGGCGAGGAGGAGGAGCGCCTGCCGGTGCTGCCGGAGGAGGAACTCACCCCGGAGACTATTATGCATATCGCCCGCGAGGCCGCCATCTATGACGAGCTGGACGGTATCCCCTTGTGGGAAAAGCTGCAACAGTGGGCTCCCTCTGCCGATGCTCCGGCGGCACTGAACTCGGTGCTGGTTGCCGACGCCACCGAAAACGACGTCTACGGCTCCTCCGCCTGGGCGGTGCTGATGGAACAGCCCGTGCTGGTGCAGTTCGGCCTGCAGATGGCCGCCCGCGCTATCCGCTTCTCTCGCTATCATATTGCCACCATGCTACCCAAACGGCGTCTGCGCCCCCTGCGTAAGGCGGTGGGACGCATCAACATCTACACCGTGGGTGATGAATACCCTGTCACCGTCTTTGCTCCCAAGGATCTGGAGGTATATCGCATCGGCGTGCAGGCGTGTCTGGCCTTGGGCCGTGCGCTGAAGCAGGGTCTGCGGCACACCGCCGCCATCGTCACCGTATCCGGTGACGCTCTGCCCGCCCCCCGCAACCTGCGGGTACCCTTTGGTACCCGTGTAGGGGATCTGGTGGAGGCCTGTCAAGCAAAATCCGGCTATCGGATCCTGCTGGGGGATGCGATGGTAGGTGTCCCCTGCCCCGACCCCAACACACCCCTATTGCCGGGCATCACCACCATATTGGCCATGGAGCCTAAAGCGGTGCGCACCCCCGGCCCCTGCATCGGCTGCGGGCGGTGCGCCGAGGTGTGCCACGTGGGCCTGCTACCCTACGAGATCGTACGCCGTAATGAAAATATGCACTACGAGCGGCTGCAGCACCTGTCCCCCGGGGACTGTGATGGCTGTGGCGCCTGCTCCTATATCTGCCCCGCCGGGCGGCCGGTAGCCGCCGAGGTGCTGCAGGCAGGTCAAACCAAGGGAACTGTGTTCCTGTCCTGGGGGGAGGATGACCATGAATAAAATGACTGCACCCCACGTCCGTACCGACTCCACCACCGGCAAGATGATGTTCGACGTTCTGCTGGCGGCGGTGCCGCTGGGCGTATTCGCCTACGTCAACTACGGGATGCGCCCCGTATACATACTCCTGCTGAGCATCCTCTCCGCTATGATTTTCGAGGCAATCGGCTGTCTGATCCGCCGCCGTCCCGTACGCTGTGCGCTGGATGGCACCGCCGCCGTCACCGGCCTGCTGATCGGCCTGCTGATGTCCCCTATGGTGGACTATTGGGTGCCGGTGGTGGGCACTGCTCTGGCCATTTTCGTGGCAAAGGCTCCCTTCGGCGGCACCGGCCGCAACGTCTTTAATCCCGCGGCGGTGGGTGTGGCGATGCTGACCTACTTCTTCCCGGAGAAGATGTTCACCTATCCCGCCATCAGCCCCCTGCCCTTGCCCGTTACCCCCACCATCCCTCAGGGGAGCGTTATCACCGAGATGTCTATGGCGGCCCAGCTCCATGCCGGTGCCACCCCCACCCAGACCCCCCTGCAGCTTCTGCTGGGCGATTTTGCCGGCCCCATCGGTGCCACGGCGGCGCTGGTGCTGTTGGCCTTTATCGGCTATTTGACGGTGCGCCGCACCATCTCTGCCTGGGTGGTACTGCCTTATCTGTTCACCTGTGTGCTGATTATCTGGCTGTTCCCTCTGCCCGGTATGAACGCCACCTATAATCTGCTGGGTCAGCTGTGCTCCGGCTACGTGCTGTTCGCCGGTGTGTTCCTGATCAACGATCCGGTCACCGCCCCCCGCTTCTGGCTGGGACGGCTGTTCTACGGTATCTTTGCCGCCGTACTGGTGATGCTGATGCAGCGCATCGGTCGGTTTGAGGCGGGCACCTGCTTTGCCATCCTGCTGATCAATGCCCTGTCCCCCATCATCGACCGCTGGAGCTGGCACATCTGGTATCGTCTGACCCGCCGCCAACGTATCCGTAAGGAGGTGCGGGCCTATGAATAAGCAACGGAATCGCCGCCATCTATGGCGTAACACCCAGCTGTTTGTGGAGAATGCCGTTACCAATAACATCGTTCTCATTCAGGCGCTGGGTCTGTGCCCCATCATTGCCGCCGGCACCACCCTGCAAAACGGCGTGGCGCTAACCGTCTGCACCGCTGTGGTGCTGATCCCCCTGAGCCTGTTTATTGCAGTGGCGGGCAACTGGCTGCCCAAGTGGCTCCGCCCCGCCATCTACGTGCTGCTGGCCTCGCTCCTGCTGGTGGGCACCGCCTACGTGATGGAGCAATACGTCTCTGCCGAATTGTTTGCCAAACTGCACCTATTCATCCCCCTGATGGCGGTGAATATGCTGTACACCCGCAGTGTGGGCTTTTCCTCGATCGTAAACCCCGTCGCCACGGTGGTGGACGCTCTGGGTAGTACCGTGGGCTTCGGCGCGGTCATCTGTGCGATCTCCGCCCTGCGCGAGCTGGCCATCAGCGGCAGCATCTGGGGCATTTCTCTGAACTGGAACGCCACCCTCTCCGAGACGGCGACCCCCTTTACTGCCTATCTGATGCTGGGCTTTATGGCGGCGCTGCTGCAGTGGAGCCGCCAGCGCATCTCGGCCTTCTTCCATCGAAAGGAGGCGGATGAGCAATGAGCCAGTTTATTTCTACACTTCTCCCCGAGCTGCAGGACCTGCTGTCCTTCTTCGTGACGGTAGCCCTGCTACAGAACGTGATCCTGACCACCGGCTTTGGCTCCTCGGTGATGCTGCATATGGTACGCAAGCCGAAGAATATCTGGCTGTTCAGCGGTATTTTGGCGGTGTTTTCCACCCTGACGGTGGTCATCGCCTATCCTCTGGATCGGCTGTTCGGCACCGAAATGACCAATCTGTGGCGCCCCTTTATGATGATTGCCATCACCGCCGTATTGTACGTGCTGGCCAATCTGCTGCTACAGTGGCTGACCCCCAATTTCTACACCCGTGTCAGCCGTATGCTGCCTATGGCGGCCTTTAACAATCTGGTGACCGGCATTGCGCTGGTGTGCAACGCTCACTTTGCCGTCAATCTGGGCGGCAACATCGGCCTGGCCATCGGCTCCTGCCTCAGCTTCGGCATCCTCACCTGGCTGACCGCCGAGGGCATTGAGCGGATGGACAATCCGGATATGCCGGAGGCCTTTCGCGGTATGCCCTCTACCCTGATCTACATCGGTCTGCTGGGCTTGTCGCTGATGGGCTTCGCCTCCACCTTCACCTTAATTTAACAGGAGGTTTCTCCTATGCGACAAAAGTTATATCGCGGACGACGCAACGTGTTCCGCAAGCGCAATCCCGCCCTGCGGATCATCGGCGGCATTGTGGCCGCCGTAGCCGTGGTGGCAGTGGGCTTTTTCGGAGCCAAGTGGTTCAGCGAACACCCTCTGACCGAGCCGGGCGGCACCTCGCAGCCCACCGTATCCGCGCCCGTGTCCGGCCCGGATACCTCGGTGCCTACCGACGTCACTCCGGACACGCCCGGCACGCCGGAAGTACCGGCTTCCACCGATACCTTGCGGGGCTTTTACCTGCCCTTTTCCGCGCTGACCGAGGATGCGCTATCCTCCACCCTGACCGCCGCCAAGGCGGCAGGCTTCAATGCCGTGATCTTTGATCTTAAAGACACCGAGGGCAGACTGTATTACCGCTTTTCCACCGCTATGGCACAGCAGGTCAACAGCTATGTGGACAATGCTCTGACCGAGGCACAGCTGAAGGAGCTGTTTACCGCCATCCGCGATGCCGGCCTGCTCCCCGTGCCCCGTCTGCACGCCTTTCGGGATAACTTGGGCGCCAAGGCTCTGCCCGCTGCCCGCATCGCTCATCAGAGCAATGCCGGCTGGGTATGGTACGACGCCAATCCCCAAAACGGCGGCAAGGCGTGGCTCAACCCCTACACCGACGAGGCGCACAGCTACATCATCGAGCTGGCCAATGCGCTGAAAGAGGCGGGCGCCGGCGGGGTGATGCTGGATAGTGTCCAGTTCCCCTCCCAGACCAGCTCCGCCAGCTTCGGCTCCTCATCCCACATCACGCTGAAGCGGGATGAGATACTGGGGCTGTTTGTACAGCGGGCCCGTGAAAAACTGGGCGAGGAATGCCCCTTGCTGCTGTGCTGCACCGCCGAGAGTGCTCTCGGCTCCGCCACGCAGGTCTACGGCGGCAATCCCCTCACCTTCGGCTCTACGGTGGCCTCCCCTCTGATTCTGCCCGGCAGCCTGCCCAAGAGCATCAAGGTAGGTGAAACCACCATCCAAAACACCCCCGAGACCCTGCAGCAGACGGTGCAGGCGCTGGTGGCACAGATGGCACTACGCATTAAGGTGGTGGCAAAAGCCCCCACCCTGACCCCCTTCCTGCAGGCGGAGGGATATACCGCCGAGCAGATCCGTCAGGAGATCGCCGGCTGCATTGCCGGTGGCGCAGAGAGCTATATTCTGTACCACCCCAACGGGCAGTACGATTTCAGCGCCATGGCCTGATTGCGTCAACCAACACCCACTGACATCATACGCAAGCCCTTTTTGTCCTGTCACCGAAAAGGATGCCGCCCAATACAACGAGGTGTAGCTATATAAACAACCAACAGCGTATTTCTCTGTTTCTCTGCACCCTTTTACTCATCACCACGCTGATGTCCGCCTGTACCGGCACCAAGCCGACGGATTCCTCCCTACCGGCAGGAGACGCGTCGGCCCCCACCAACACCGATAACAGTAACGGTGGAAACGGTCATCCCACCGGAGAAGCCCACGTCACCGCCGCCGGCATCCTGAGCCAATTCATCAAAGATAAAAACCTACTGGATTAAAGAG
>JAZQFG010000026.1:0-3275 GCA_045539375.1 Acutalibacteraceae bacterium
CGCCTCCTAAGCGGCAGCTCGTTCGTTTCCTGGAGGGGCGGAAAATTGAATAGTTTTTGTATATGTCCCGGTAGCTCAGTAGGATAGAGCGGTCGCCTCCTAAGCGACAGGCCGTTGGTTCGACTCCAATCCGGGATGCCAAAAACCCTTGCTGCAAGCCCCTTTTCGGGGTTTGCAGCGTTAATTTTTATCTTTGCACCCGATGATGGTCTGTAAATCATCGGGTGCTCTTTTATTCGCTGCACGATGAATATTTTGCTAATTGGACTCGAACGGTTTCCGCAAGTTTGCTAATAAAAATAAGCGATTTGCTAATTTGATTTTAGCGGCCACCTGCGGGGGCTTGTGCGGCAATCAGCGCCGCCAGCGCACTTGCAAGCTCGGGGGATTTTTGTAGCTGCTCGACCAGGCTTGCCAGATCAAGGGTTGCGGGTGCCGTTTCCTTCGGTTCAGCCGGAGGACGAACGTCTCTCAGATCGGGGTTGGAGTAGAAGGCGGTCTCAAACTTTTGCGCATTGACCTTTCTATCTTCATCCAGGATATGAGCGTACACGCTTGTTATCATATCGATCTCTGCGTGGCCCGTATCGCCCTGTGTGGCCTTCAGATCGCCGTGGTTGAGCTTTAACTTGTATGTGGTACTGGAATGACGGAGAGAATGAAAGACTACCCTGGGCAGTCCTGCTTCTTCACGGAGCTTTGCAAACTCCTTCAGGATGATACGGTCCTCGCAAGGCCGTCCATTGGGTAGAGCGACAACCAGGTTAAAGTCCTGATACTCGTCTCCCAGGAAGCTCCTGATTTCATCCTGTGCCTTCTTCCACTCGCACAGAATATAGGCGAGGGTTTTAGGCAGCCATACTTTACGGATACTTGACTCCGTTTTCGGCTTTTTCAGAATAATTCGCGTGCTTGTGTTTGGCATAAGCGGCGTGAAGATATGGTAGATATCCTTCTCACCCAAAGTCTCGATCGCTCGCTTGGATGCTCGCGTCAATTCCTTGTCTATGAAAACATAAGCATTGTCAGCGGCAATATCTTCCTCGGAAATATGTACGTTATCCCAGGTCAGTCCCAATATCTCGCCTACTCGCAGGGAGCAAGCAAAAGCAAGGTTCATTGCCACATAGAGCTTACTGTCCGTACACTTATCAAGGGCGGTGCGGATCATATCTGCGTCCCAGATATCGCGTTTCTTGTACTCCGTCTTGGGAAGAACCACATTGTCAAAGGGATTTCTCCCGATGATCTCCCAGCGTACCGCCTGCTTGAAAGCGCAGCGCAGAAGTTTGATGATCTTCTCGATGGTCTGATTGCTCACATAGGTGGTGGTCGCTTTTCTCGTCTTGGTGGATACCGACCTTGTTTTTTGCAAGGTCTGAATGTAGGCGTCCACAGCGCGAGGTGTCACCGACTGTACCTCCATATCACCGATAATCGGATTGATATAGTTGTTAATCAGCGAAGTTTGGCTGTCGTACATAGAGACGCCCCACTTCTTTTCTCCGTACAAGGATACGAAGTCAAAGAGAAAATCGGATATCTTCTGATTGCTCGGCGGGAGAAATGTTCCCGTGTGCTGCTGGTTCTCAATTTCAGCTTTGCGCTTCAGGGCCTCTTTGTGAGTGCCCCAGGTTTCCCATTTTTGCTTGGTTTCTCCGTTCTCGTCAACATAGTTGTATATAACGGAATAATTCTTTTTACGTTTGATGATAGATGCCATAATATTATATCCTTTCTTAGATCAGATGTTGAGGGTATCCAGCCACTCGTCAAAAGACCGCTTGGATATTCTTATGGCGTTACCAATTCGCACGATTTTGAAGTGTCCCTCTTTGACAAGGATATATGCGGAGGTTCGACCGATCCCTAAAATGCGGGCGATTTCCTCAACCGTATATGTTCTCTTGTCGGGGAGCTCTTGCTTCGTGCCGTTCCATGTATTAGACATTAGAACCCCCTTTCTATGAATGAAACAGCACGATATTTCATATAGTCAAGTAATAACCTTTACTATATTATACCGTGCTGTTGTGTCTTTGTCTGCTGCATTTAAGAAAATTGCGGAAAATTTACGATTTATCCGCAAATGAAAAGAACTTTACTTTATCCAAAAATAGAAATAGGCTGAACGGACGGCTGCTTGGCTCAGCTCCACGGGAATTTCACCCTCACGCGGTTCTCGCGCGACCCTACCTATTGCCTGCGACGCCTCGCCACCTGAATATGGTTGCACGCTCGGGCTGTAGCTGTAAGGGAGTCTCATTATCCTGTTGTGAGTTATCGCCCGCAGGCTGCCAAACCTGCTTCACGTCCTCGTGTTTCTCGCTCGCTCCCTGGGGAGGTCGTGGCGCACCGTCCGTCTGGCTCGTCACAAACAGATCGTATCCGTCTGCCCTATGCCGGCCGGGAATTATCCGCCCGGCGTTCTTGTCAAGGAGCTTCGGCAGCCCGTGAGGAAAGGGGGACTCACGGGTGCCTCCTGCGCTTTAATTCAGGTCAAAGCCCAGGATGGAGATAATCAGTTTCGTTTCCAGCCTTCTACGCAATTCTTCATCAACATAAGTGCAGTAGTTGCCGTTCTCGTCACGGCCTGTCCTTCTGCAAAGCGTAGCTATGTAGCCGGAATAATGACGGATCACCTCATTGACCGCGTCCGTTTCACCGTGGACGGCGGCCTCGATCACCGGGTACGGGATCATGCGGGTATGCTGGGTAGCATTACTCATCCGCTTCACCTCCCATCAGCTTTTTCAGCAGCCGATAGGCTCTCTGCCGGTGCGTGTTGACCGTTCTTCTTGCTATGCCCATGTGGTCGGCAATATCACGGTCGGCCATATCCAGGAACCAATACATAAGGATGATATTGCGTTCCTTTTCGGGAATAGCAGACAGCGCCTCGGCCAGACGGTCGTCCTTGACAAGTACGGTCTCTTTTCCGATCTGGAAGGAAGTGTACTCCCAGGGGTATTCATCGTACACCGCAAGCTGCTCCATCGCACCTTCCGGCAGGTCGCTCATAGGAATTTCCCAAAGCGCCCTGTGATTGATATCCCTATGACCGTTGTTGGCCTCATGCTTCAACACCTTCTTGCAGAAGCTATCAAAGGTGTGCTGCTTATGGATTTCATGGAGATCAGGTTTCATTTTCTCACCTCCCTTCGTGCCGGGAGGCAGGTCCTTCTTTCCCCTTTCATCCATTACTGGTCTGACGGAGGTGGGTTTTGGCCGATTTTCGGAAAATTTCTTAAAATTATTTTTTCTGTCGCTCATAT
>JAZQFG010000027.1:0-175986 GCA_045539375.1 Acutalibacteraceae bacterium
GGGTTGACTTTTATGATAAGATTTGCTATTATAACAAACGTTCCGAGCAACACATGGGGGTATAGCTCAGCTGGGAGAGCGCTTGAATGGCATTCAAGAGGTCAGCGGTTCGATCCCGCTTATCTCCACCAAGAGAAACAGCCAACGCGATTGCGTTGGCTGTTTCTCTTTCTATCTATCGTTCTTCCATTTAAAAACCGTATTGCGTTGCAATGCGGCTTTTTCTTTATGTATCTTCAAACTTCTCCCTACGGATACCAAAAAGACGACGCAAAATACCGCCTACCAGCTTAGGACTCTTGATGACAACAACACGCATTGCTCTCCGCCTCCCATCAGCATCTGCCACAGAAAAGGCTACACACCAAAAGCGCCGCCACTAATATAAATACCATAAACCTCGCCGGTAGTATTAGACACGCCAGCAATCCAACGGCAAAGGCTAACAGATACTGTGCCAAATTACTATTGCGGCGACGACGACGGCGCATAAAAGACCCCCCTGCCCTTTCTGTGTCTGTTAACAGAATATGCAGAGGGGATTTTTCCGTGTCAATCTTTTGAAAAATATAGCATCAGTAGACCACTCTTAAATGTGATGCAGAAATCCTCATCCACACATTCGTTACTGACGCAAAGCGGATCATATGGAGAAAGCGTCATATCCGTCACATCGTAGAGCAGTCCATCAGCGAATAACCCCGTCACATCCCCGCCGAAAGCAAACAAGGATATCTTCTCATTGTCACGGGTTGGAAATGCATACGTACCGGGCGTTAGCAAATGAATTTCGTTCTGTTCATCGGCCAGCACCAAAGCGCATCCACGCCGTGCGTAATCCGCCGCCACGGTCAAGGCTGCTTGGAGATGATCCAATCGGCCGCCGGTGCATCCCAGCAGTAAAAACTCACGATACCCAGCTTCAAAGCCGATTTTAAGTGCTTCTGCCGTATCCGTAACGTCCTTTTGGACCGGCAAGGTAATCACCTTTACATCGCCTGAGAGCTCCGGTATCGGCATAGAATCAAAATCAGCTACCAAAATAGCAGGTCGAACGCCAAGTAAGCATGCCAACTGCCAACCGCCGTCGGCGGCTATCACGTAATCATCCGGCAAAAGCAGACCGGATAACTGTACGGGATCCCGAAATGGTCCGGCAGAAACGATAACACAACGGCTCATACCTTTTCCCACTCCTTAATATCCTTCACTGCTTCATACATTGTCACGTAGCTTTCATAACGGCTACGCGAAATTTCGCCCTTTTCCACAGCCTGACGGACACTACAGCCGGGCTCCTTATAGTGAGCACAGCCGGCGAAACGGCAGGTGCCCTCATATGATTCAAATTCGCGAAAACAATACGGGAGATCCTCTTTATAAATCGGCTCTACCTGTTCCATCTCCAGCGAAGAAAAGCCGGGAGTATCCACTAAATAACCCTCTGCCAAATGATAGAGCGTTGCCGTGCGGGTCGTGTGTCTTCCCCGCCCTAACTTTTGGCTGATCTCGCCGGTAGACAACTGCAAAGTGGGGTCAATACCATTCAAAATACTGCTCTTTCCTACTCCGGAATTTCCCGCAAACACACTGATTTTTCCAGCCAGACGTTGCCGTAGCGGAATGAGCGTCTCAGGATGCGCCGCAGACACGGTAAAGCACTCAATACCGGTAGAATGATAGATCGTCTCTAATTCTGAAGGATCGCCCAAATCGCTCTTATTAATGACGATCACGGGACATATCCCCTGCTTTTCCGCAATAGCAATCATCTTATCCAGTACCAGCGTATTGGTCTTTGGCTGACAGATGGACGCCACCAGCACCAGCAGATCCACGTTGGCCACCGGCGGACGCACCAGACAATTGCGGCGCTCTAAAACAGATTCCAGCACACCGGTATTATCCTCATCAACGGAGATGACAACCCGATCCCCCGCCACAGGTGTTAATCCCTGACGACGAAAAATGCCACGAGCACGGCAGGTATAGACCGCATCGGCGGCCTCTACGTAGTAGAAGCCGCCGTTGCACTGCATAACAATTCCTTGTTTTTCCGTCATCATGCTTCCCCACTCGTTTCGGTGCCGGCATTTCCGGTACCGTCGTCGGGCTGCGAAACATCCGAAGAATCATTCTCCGTACCGGAATTATCGGTCGGATCCGAAACATCCGAAGAATCACCGCCTTGAACCGGCGTGTCCGAAGCATCGTACTCATACTGGTTTTTCACTACGTAGGTGCCCTCTGCACCGTTCACCTCAAAGATAGCATAATCCTTATACTCGTTTGCGTTCGCTTTGGATACCGCTACGCTGACGAGGTAGCTTGCCTTAGTTTCTTTCAGAGTGAAGGTGATCTTACCGTCCGGATAGAGGTTCGGTTTAATGTTCAGGAACTCCGCGCTCAGAGCACTATCGAATTTGCCCGCCACGTAGAACTGCAGATCCACCGCCACATCCACCTTCGGCAGATCCAGAGTGATCTGCACGTCACGGAAACCGGTACTGACGGTCAGAGTAATCTCAGAATCCGGCAGACGGGGCTCCGAGTTGTCGGGCGTTACCGCGATGACCGTATCCTTCATCGCAACGTTGTTCACATACTCTGTCTTGATCTTAGAACGACTAAAGCCGTCAGAAACCAGCAAATCAATGGCGCTGCCGGCCTCCATGCCCACCACGTTGGACATGTTAATCGGCTCGGCCTTCGGCTCACCGGAGCTAATGTACATCGTCACCACAGAGCCGTACTGAATCTTTTCGCCGGAAGCAGGTGACAGTCGGATGACCGTACCCTGCTTACACTCGGTGCTGCTCTCTTCCATTTCCTCCACCACAAAGCCTGCAGAGGTCAGACGACTACGCACCAAATTAGCACTCTCGCCGGCGCTCATTACCGGCACCTCGACCAAGCGGGAGCCCTTACTGATATACAGCGTCAGGCGCCCTTTCATCTTGATCTTAGTACCCGGCGCGGGATCCTGATTATACACGTAGCCCTCCGGGTAATCGGCGTTGTAGCCGGTTTCCGTCACAATTTCATAGTTGTTGATATTGGCGTGTACCGGCACTTCGTCAATATAGCTCAGGCCGATAAACCTATCCACCTCGATCTCCTGACGAGTGTCCCGATTCAACAAGCTAAACACCACCACGAAGATACCCGCTACCAAAACAATGGCAGCCGCCACCACACCGAGAATCGCTAAGGTAGAAATCTTACCCTTGCGCTTCTTCTCATCGTCGGTAGCATTCTCCTCCTCCGCCGCATCACCGCGAATACGGGTAATCGCATCCACGTAACGGGTGGGGGTGGCATCCTCGAAATAGGTGTATTCAAATTTGATGGAAGGATTCCGCTTGAACTCATCAAAATCGTTGAGCATCTCAGCGGCCGACTGATACCGTTTGGCAGTATCCTTCTGCATAGCTTTCAGCGTAATCTGTTCCAGACCTTCCGGGATTTCTTCATTGATCAGATGAGGCACCGTGGCCTCAGACTGCATCTGCATAATAGCCACAGATACCGCATTATCCGCCTCAAAGGGCAAACGGCCGGTGAGCATCTCATACAGCATAATGCCTACCGAGTACAGGTCCGTCTTTTCGTCGGTGATTTCGCCGCGTGCCTGTTCCGGACTGATATAATGCACAGAGCCGATGGCTTTATTGCCAACAGCGGTGGCCTGCATCTCACTACGGGTCAGACGTGCAATGCCAAAGTCGGTCACCTTAATGGTGCCGTCAGAAAGTAACATAATATTCTGAGGTTTAATATCCCGATGGACAATACCCTTGTCATGGGCGTGTTGCAATGCACGCAGGATCTGCACAGTGAAATGCACTGCCTCTTTCCAGCGAATATCCTTGCGCTGATCCAGATACTCCTTTAGAGTGATACCGTCGATATACTCCATCACGATGTACTGCAGTTTTTCACCAAAACCCACGTCCAGCACCTTGACGATGTTGGGATGGTTTAAAATGGCAATGGCTTTTGATTCATTGCGGAAGCGACGCACAAACTCATCCTTAGTCAGAAATTCATCCCGCAGGATTTTCACCGCTACCGTGCGATCATCCACCGAATCGTATGCTTTATATACGTAGGCCATACCACCGACGCCAATCAGTTCACGCATCTCATAGCGGCCGTCCAAACGCTTACCTAAATACTTATCCATATCGTTCAGTCCTCATCTTTCTGTAAAATGATCCGAGACCATACGGTCAGTCAATATCCATCAGTACAACGGTGATATTATCGGCACCACCATCATCCAAAGCCGCACGAATCAGCGCTTCCAGCGCTTCCTCCGCCGGCTTTTCCAACAACTGTGCTATAGCGTCCGGGGCAACCTCATTGGTTAAGCCGTCCGTACAGAGCAGCAGGCGGTCACCGGGCTGCAATTCCAGTTCATCGTATTCGCCGGATTCCTCCGCAACAACGCCCAGTGCGCGGGTAATGTAATTCTTACGAGGATGGGATCGGGCCTCCTCTTCGGTAATTTGTCCGGATTCGATCAGCTCCTGCACCACCGAATGGTCGCGGGTAACCGCCGTCAGCGTATGTTCTCTCCACAGGTACAGACGACTGTCTCCCACATGAGAAATATACGCGGTATTACCGCAGGTGATGGCCGCTACCACCGTGGTGCCCATACCGCTTAACTCCGGCTGTTGCTGGGCGCGGTCATACACGCCTACGTTTGCCGTTGCCATAGCACTGTCCAGCAGGCGTTCCACGGAGCTGACGCTCATCTTCTCATGAAATCCGTCGCGGATGCGAGAACCAATCACCTCCACCGCAATTTTACTGGCGATATTACCGCCATTGGCACCACCCATGCCGTCACACACCACAGCATACTGCGCCGTCGTGCCCAGTGTACCGTATTCCAGCGCGTCCTGATTGTTCTCCCGCACCAGACCGATATGTGTCTGTCCGATCACTTTCATGGTAATGCCTCCTTTCTGCCCCACCGAGGGCCAATGTTTACTGTTCCTGCTGCCGCCGCAGCTGACCGCAGGACGCGTTGATATCCGCACCCAACGTCCGCCGCACCGTAGCATTGATACCTTTTTTCTCCAGAATGGCCATAAAGGCCCGAATCCGCTCGCGGGAGCTACGCTGCTGATCCTTCCCCTCCACCG
Organism: Acutalibacteraceae bacterium; assembly: GCA_045539375.1. Taxonomy (GTDB): domain Bacteria; phylum Bacillota; class Clostridia; order Oscillospirales; family Acutalibacteraceae; genus UBA5905. The sequence continues at coordinate 5,157 of JAZQFG010000027.1, forward strand.
CGTTGACCGGTATCAGGTTCACGTGGCACAGCATACCCCGCAGACGATCCGCTAATTCCTCTGCGCAGGCATCGGAATCATTTACTCCATCGATCATCGCATATTCAAAGGAGATGCGACGACCGGTTGCTTTAATATATGCACGACAGGCCTCCAAAAGCTCCTCCATCGGCCAGCGCTTATTCACCGGCATAGAGCGAGAGCGTATCGTATCATTGGGGGCATGTAGCGAAATAGACAAGGTCAGAGGAATTTGCTCCTCCATCAAGCGATAAATTCCCGGTACCACACCACAGGTAGATAATGAGATGTGCCGCATACCGATATGGACACCGCCCTCCTCCCCCAATAGGCGGAGAAAACGCACCACTTGATCGTAGTTATCCAACGGCTCGCCCATACCCATCAGCACAATAGAGGAAACACGCACACCGGTATCCCGCTGCGCCGCCTCAATCTGCGCCACCATTTCGGCGGCAGACAGATTGCGGATGAAGCCTCCCATACCCGTAGCACAGAAGGTGCATCCCATTTTGCATCCCACCTGCGTGGACAGGCATTGACTCCATCCGTGCTTATACTGCATCAGAACGGACTCCACTGTTTCGCCATCATCCAGACGGAATAAGTATTTTACCGTGCCATCAATGGCCGATACCAGCTTTCTGACAATTGTGACACCGGGGACAGTATACCGCTGTGCCAGATCGGCGCGCAGAGCTTGGGGCAGGTTGGTCATCTGCTCAAAGTCCGTCACACCCTGATCCAGCCATTGCCGTATCTGCTTGGCCCGAAAGGCCGGATAGCCACATGCGGTCAGCTGTGTAGTCAGCTCCTCCGGTGACAACGAACGAAGATCTATGGTAGCCAAACAGTCACCTCATTGGTTTTTAGTAAATCCGGCGATATAAAACCCGTCGGAACCGTGAATATGGGGAAAGAGCGTGATCTCATGGGAGGGCGGCAAATAAGCCGCCGTAAAACACTGTTCCATAGGCAACAAGCGGGGAGAAAACTCCGGATGCATCTCTAAAAACGCCGCCGCTACCGCCTGATTCTCCTCCGGGCGTAGAGTGCAGGTAGAATACTGAAGCACACCGCCGGGGCGCACCATTTTGGCACCCTGATTCAGGATCTGCAGTTGCAATACCGGCAGATCGGAAAAATCCTCCGCCTTTTTATAGCGGATCTCCGGCTTACGGCGTATGACACCCATTCCCGAACAGGGCACGTCACACAATACGCGGTCAAATGCCCCTATTTGTTCCGGCTCAGGGTCAGCAGCCGCATCACGCAGGTGCACTGTAATACACTCGAACCCGTACCGTGCCACACGCTCGGTCATCGCACGGCATTTATGCGGATGAATATCACCGGATAAAATCGATCCGGTACCATGCATATACTGCGCTATGGTCATAGACTTACCGCCGGGGGCGGCGCACAGATCTGCAATCCGCTCACCGGGTTTAGCGCCCAGTGCACGACAGCACCATTGGGATGCCAGATCCTGAAAGTAGAATTGCTCCGCCATAGCCGACGGAAGCGTATGTAGAGCGGATGCAGGAAACACCTGCAAGGCGTCGGGTAACCCGTCAATAGATGTATAGTGAATGTTCTGTTCGTGTAGAGCTTTGCAGAACATTTCGGTGGTGGTAGCACCGGTATTGACCCGAATGTAGGCCGGCGGTGCACCATCCAACGACGCTAATAAGCCCTCCAGCACCTGCTCACCATACGCCTCTCGCCATGCCCGAATCCACTCTCGCGGAAGGGAATAGCGAATCTCCAAGCCCTTATCGGTGGCGGGTAAAGCAGCCAGTAGCTCGGCATACTGCCGCTCAATCTGCCGCAGCACACCGTTTACAAAGCCGGATAAGCGACCGCAACCAAATTGGCGGGTCTGTTCCACCGCCTCATTAATTGCGGCAAACGCAGGAGTTTTATCCATATACACCAGCTGGTATGCACCCACCCGCAGGATCTCACGCACGGCAGGCTGCATCTTCTTCACCGGTGTAGAAGCAGTCTTGTTCAGTAAATAATCCAGTGTCAGACGTCGCTCGGTGACGCCATAGAGCAAGCGTGACGCCAGAGCGCGATCGGCTACTGACAAAGCGGTATCCGACAACAGTTCGTCCAACACAACGTTTGAGTAACCGCCCTTATCATAGATGGCTAAAAGCGCCTGTATAACGGCGCTGCGGGCACTCAACGACGACGACGGCTTCTGCCGCCAACAAGCAAAATCAGGCGAAGCAGGTTTGCAAAAGACACAAGCAGCGCCGCCACATACGTCAGCGCAGCCGCTGTCAACACCTTTTTGACCCCCGTCAGCTCATCCTCTGTGAATTGTCCGCTATTCTCCAGCGCTGCCACCGCTCGATTCGAGGCGTTAAACTCAACCGGCAAGGTGACTAACTGAAAAATCGTAGCCACACTGAACAGAGCAATGCCGGCGTACGCCAGCGGATCCATACTCAGAAGAATACCCGCCAAAATCAAGATGGGAGAGATAGTAGAAGCAAAGTTGGTAACCGGCACCATCTTTGTGCGTAGTTTGACGGGAGCGTAGCCCTCTGCGTGTTGCAAGGCGTGTCCGGTCTCGTGAGCGGCCACCCCCACTGCCGCTATCGTAGCCCGATTATACACCGGCTCCGACAGACGAATGGTATTGTTACGGGGGTCAAAGTGATCGCTCAGCGTCCCCGCTACCGCCTCCAAGCCGGTATGAATACCGTTTGCCTGCTGAATATAGCGGCTGGCGGCGGCGCCGGTCATGCCGCAACCAACACCCTTATCACTATATTTTGAAAAGGTAGATTTCACCCGGAACTGAGCCCATACGGAAATCAGCAAAGCCGGAACCACCAAAATCAAATACCAATAGTCCATATAGAAAAACGGCATTGACTCAATCCCTTTCTGTCATTACACAAGAATCGTACCCACGGCAACGGGATGACCCCGCAGATAATCCTGCGCCGCCATACGACGGGATCCCTCTGCCTGCAATTCATCAATAACCAGCGTCTTGCCGTCCCCGCAAGCAACGCAAAACGGCTGCGCCGTTACAACTGTACCCGGAGCGGCATCGGTATCTCCGCCCACATGGGTGGTAAACACCTTCATTTGTTTTCCATCTATACGGCAGGTAGCCACAGGCCACGGATTCATACCCCGCACCTGATTATGCAGGGCGCGGGCAGGCTGCTTCCAATCCAAGGGACACATACTTTTATCCAGCATAGAAGCATAGCAAGCCCCCTCCTCCGGCTGAGGTGTAGGTGTTAAAGTACCTGCCTGTAGTTCTTTGAGAGTGCAACTAAGCAGTTCAGCGCCGTCTGCTGCCAGCAGATCAAACAACTCGCCGCCGGTAATGCTATCGTCCAGCGGACGGCTGAACGCCAATAGCATCGCACCGGTATCCACACCCTCATCCAGCAGCATCGTAGTCACTCCGGCCTCAGAATCGCCGTTAATAACCGCCCACTGCACCGGGGCAGCACCACGGTAGCGAGGCAGCAGAGAACCGTGAACATTAATACATCCGCCGGGAGTCAGTTCCAGAATGTTTTTCGGCAAAATCTTGCCATACGCCACCACAATGATGGCATCCGCCTTTTCCTGCGCTAAGCGGTCATGTGCTTCCTGCGTACGCATAGAGGTAGGCTGATACACCGGCAAACCGTGCTCCTCTGCGCACACCTTTACGGCGGGCGGAGTCAGAATTTGCTTACGTCCCACCGGCTTATCCGGTTGGGTAACCACCAGTGATACCGTGTGACCATCCGCCAGCAGGCGCTTAAGACTGGGTACGGCAAAATCCGGTGTACCCATAAAGATCAGTTTCATCCGTACCCCTCCTCTCATTTACTGTGCTAATTCCTCGGGAGATAGCATCCTATCCACCTTGGATTTAAACAAAACGCCATCCAGATGGTCGCATTCATGGTCGGCGCACTCGGCAGCCAGCCCCTCCAAAGTGACGATAAAATACTTACCATTACGATTCTGGGCCTGAAGCTTTACAACCTCAGGACGGTGAATGATCCCATATTGGCCGGGGCTGGAAAGGCATCCCTCCACACACTCCTGATCACCGCGGCGGTCCAAAATCGTAGGATTGATACACTCCTTAAGTCCGTCACCTGTATCCATAATAAACAGTCGCCGCTGAATACCGACCTGGGGAGCGGCAAGACCAACGCCATTGGCCTTAGCCAAGGTATCAGCCATATCGTCCAACAGCTGCCACAGCCGTTGATCGAATTTTTCCACCGATTTGCACACTTTATGCAGAATCGGATCTTCATCCGTCAAAATGGTCCGAATTGCCATAATAGGCTCCTTTCTATGGAGAAACAGCATCAAAGCATAGATGCCGGATTAATATCCACATAAACACTGACACCCCGTGCCACAGAGTCGTTATGAATGGTGTGCAACAAATGGCGCACCATATCACGAGTCTGCTTAGTATTACGGGTTTTGACCAACAACTTATAGCGATATTTGCCCGCCACGCGCACCACCGCCGCCGGTGTAGGATCCAGCGCAATTACCGGCACACCGGCATAATTGCCGGTAACTGCCGTGCGTAACAACTGCAGCATCCGTGCCGCTGTCTGCCGCACTCGCTGCTCCTGTATGCCGGAGAAGCCGAACAGGAACAAATCGGCATACGGTGGATAATGCATCATCCGACGGGCAGAATCCTCCATTGCAAAAAAATCGGTATAATTCTGCCGGGAGGCCATTTCAATCACCGGATTATCAGGAGTATAGGTTTGTACTACAGCCAAACCCTGCTCACTACGGCGACCGGCACGACCGATCACCTGTGTCAGTAGGGAGAAGGTGGTCTCATAACTACGGTAATCATCGCTATAAAGCGACTGATCCGCCGAAAGTACACCCACCAGACCAACCTTGGGGAAATCCAAGCCCTTAGCCACCATCTGTGTACCGATCATAATGCGATACTCACCTGCGGCAAATGCCTTGAATTTTTCCTCATGTGCAGTGCGGGACATTGTTGTGTCGGTATCCATTCGAAGCACCGGCACATCCGGAAACAGTTCCGCCAGTTCATCCTCAATCAACTGGGTGCCCAGACCGCTGTAGCGAATCTTATCCGAATCACAGGTGGGACACCGCGAGGGAGCATACTGGCTATGACCGCAATAATGGCACATCAACCGATCGTTCGCCCGATGGTAAGTCAATGAAATACTGCAGGAGGGGCAGGAAATCACCTGCCCGCAACTACGGCAGGATACGTGAGTGTGAAAGCCACGACGATTCAGAAGCAGAATGATCTGCTTATCCTCATCCAGGCAGGCGCGCATATGCTCTAACAGCGTGGAACTAAGCACAGACTCGCCCGCCCCTTCAACGCGAAGGTCTACTACCTCAACCCGTGGCAACTGAACGTCGCCATACCGGTGCGTCAGCTCCACCAAACTATATCGCCCGCTTTTGGCAGCGTGATAGCTCTCCACAGAGGGAGTCGCTGAGGTCAGCACTAGCAACGCATTGTGATGAGCGCAGCGGAATCGAGCAATATCCCGTGCATGGTAGCGGGGCGTGGACTCAGACTTGTAGGTATGCTCCTGCTCCTCGTCCATTACGATCAATCCCAACTCCTCGCAGGGGGCAAACACCGCCGAGCGAGTGCCCACAACAATGCGGGCCTCTCCCCTCTTGATCCGTTTCCATTCATCCATACGCTCGCCAATGGCAAGGCCACTGTGCAGCACCGCCACCCGACGTCCGTATTTTCGCAGAAATAACTGCATCATCTGAGGAGTCAGCGAAATTTCCGGCACCAGCACAACGACCTGACGACCATCCGCCAGCACACGGTCGATAAGATTCATATATACCGCTGTTTTGCCACTGCCGGTAACGCCATACAACAAAGCTGCAGCCGGCTGACCGACAGTGTACAGAGTGTGCAAACGATCAAAAGCCGCCTGCTGCTCCTCATTCAGCGTATGGGAAACGATCTCCGGTGCAGCATCCACCGCATCATAGGGTGTGCGTAACACCTCGGCATCGTATAACTCCACCAGCCCTTTATGAGCCAGTGCAGTGACCACAGCCGGAGTCACACCGGAGAAATAACAAACTTCCTTCACCGAGGCAGCACCTACATCCTCTAAAAGCGAAAGGACAGACTGCTGCTTTTCAGTTAATTTCGCAGGAGAGACATCCGGATCAACCGGTAACAACCGCACTGTGCGGATTGTGGCATCTCCGGTGTGGCGAAAGCCCTCCTCTGCACCGACCAGCACTCCCAATTCCAATAAATGGGACAGCGCAGGTGCGTCCGCTTCCATACCAAGACGGCGCAGAAGACTATCCCGATCTGCACCTCCGGGGCATTTAGAGACAAAGGCCAGGATCTGCCGCTCGTTCGGAGTGAGCGTATCCAACACAGCCGGCGGCACATCCATCGCAGGACGAAGCACTGTCTTGATCTGCACGTACAGACCGGTGGGAAGTATGGCACGCACCGCATCAAACAACGTGCAGAACGTGCGCTCCTGCATAAAACGGGCTAAGGATACCATCTCAGAGCTAAGAAGCGGTTCAACATCCATAACGGATAAAACCGATTTAAGCCCAGCCGTATCCGGCTGTTCAACACACTCCATCACCAAACCCTGACGGGTGCGATTGCCTCCGCCAAAGGGTACCAACACCCGCACCCCTACCTGCGGCATGCCCAATGCGGCAGGCCACAAATAAGAATACAGTTTGTCAAAGGAAAAGGTTGCCTGATCCACGGCAATTCGTACGACCGACGTTGCAGACATTCCTTTCCCCTCCTCTATGCGTTATGGACGCAACTTAATCTTCGGTATTCGAAGCGAACAGGGTGCAATCCCCTGCCTTAAAATCCTTAATGGCCAAGCTGACCGTCTTCTCAATCAGGATCTCTTTGTTGGCCTCAGCCTCTTCCGCAATCTGGCGGGCACGTTTTGCCACGCCGACTACAACCGCATAACGGCTATTCTTGCCCTGCAGTTCTTCAATATCATTGGGTACTAACATCGTTCAAAACCTCCAAAACAATAGATTCCATACGGGAATACCGCATATTTTCTGCATCGATGATGGTATTGATGCGGTCAACCGCCATCTCCACCTCATCGTTAAGCACAACGTACTGATACCGGAACGCACGTGTCAGCTCATACTGAGCAGTCCGTAACCGATTGACAATAATCTCCTCCGGCTCGGTGGCACGGCCACGCAAACGGCGCTCCAGTTCCTCCATAGACGGAGGGGTGATGAATAGCGAGATTAGGTCAGCACGGTGGTCCATTACCTTTTCAGCGCCCTGCACCTCAATCTCCAGAATAACGTTTTTACCCTCATTGAGTAGGCGCCGCACCGGTGCCTCAGGAGTACCGTAGAAGTGACCGTTGTATTCGGCATATTCTAAGAAACCGTCCTCTGCTATCGTCTCCTCAAACTGGCGGCGAGTAACAAACTGATAGTGGACGCCGTCTATCTCGCCCGGACGGGGCGCACGGGTTGTCATGGATACCGACAGCACGGTGTCCTCCCGCTGAGCCAGCAGCGATTTCACAATCGTTCCCTTTCCGGAACCGGACGGACCGGAAAGGATGATCAAAAGTCCTTTTTCTTTATTGCTCATAACCATCCTCCTCGTCATCCATCATACGATTTGCTACCGTTTCCGGTTGAACCGACGATAGAATCACGTGTTCACTGTCCATCACCAGAACGGCACGAGTACGACGGCCGTAAGTGGCATCAATCAGCGTTCCGCGCTCTTTGGCATCCTGTACGATTCGTTTGATCGGGGCTGACTCAGGGCTAACGATAGCAACCAGACGTCCGGCGGCCACCATATTACCAAAACCTATGTTGATAAGTTTCATTTTAATCATCCTCCGAAGCGATTACTCAATGTTTTGAATCTGCTCACGAATCTTTTCGATCTCTGCCTTGATATCCACCACAATGCGGGTGAGATTCAGATCACTGCATTTTGAGCCGATAGTGTTGGTCTCACGGTTAATCTCCTGCACCAGGAAATCCAACTTGCGACCCACTGCTTCGTTACTATTCAAAAGTTGCTCCAGCTGATCCAAGTGGCTGTTTAAACGAACGGTTTCCTCCGCCACCGCCACTTTATCGGCAAAGATCGCCGCCTCATTCAGTAACCGTGCCTCATCCACCGGCACACCGTTGAGTAATTCACGGATACGGGTCTCCACCTTTTCCATATGGGTACGCACCGTCTCAGGGGAATGCTCCTCTACGACAGCCACCGCTTTGCGAATGGTGGCAGCACGGGACAGCACATCCTCACGCATGCGTGCGCCTTCGATCTGACGCATCTCAACAAAACGTGTCAGTGCACCATCCGTCACCTGTTGTACTGCAGTCCAAATGGCATCCTCATCCATCTCTGCCTGACGCACCGTCAGCACATCGGGGTAACGGGAAAGGGTCGTCGCGGATACGTCATCCCGCAAATCATACCGCTGTGCGAGATCCCGAAGCGCCAGCAAGTAGCTCTCAGCCAAGCCGTGATCCACGGCAACCTCACTTCCTGCAGTTTCAATGGCGTGGATCTGAACGAACACATCCACCTTGCCACGGGCGATACGCTGCTGCATATACAACTTCAGCTTATCATCTAAAAAGCCATAACCACGGGGCAGACGGGAGGAATACTCAAAAAAGCGATGATTCACCGATTTGATCTCTACCACTACGGATAATCCGTTAACCGTATCTTGGCTCCGGCCGTAGCCGGTCATACTGCGTACCATAAACACTCCTGTTCTATGTCGCTACTGCGGCATAATAAGCCTATTTTTAGTCATTATGCATTGTATCATCATTTGCTTCTAAAGTCAAGAAATATAAGTAATTTATTAAGTACAACTGAACATAAAAACAGAGCCGCTGAAACCAGCAGCTCCGTCCTTGGAATATCCTTATTTTTTTCTACGTAATTTCTCCTGCAGAGAGAGGACGTAAGAGCGACGTTCTTGCGTCACCCTTTCATCCAAACAATAGCCATCATCCTGCCACCGTAACATATCCCCCGCCTTAATACCAGTCGGTAATTCCAGCAATGGTATAGGAAAGCTATTCCCCTCTTCATCAACCAAGATTGCCAAATCGGATTCTATGCGGTCAACGCTGTATGTACCGGTATTCTCCATTAAAAATACTCCTTTTCTGTCTTAACGGTCAGCGTCGTACCGTCCGAAGAGAAGACGATATCCCCGTGCACATCCGAACGGAACGACTGTATGCTATGCCGCTCCAGACGATTTACGGTGTCCTGATGCGGGTGACCATAGCTGTTATCTTTCCCGCAAGTGATTACTGCATATCGCGGCATTACTTCATACAAGAAAGCATCAGAATTACCCGTATTACTGCCATGGTGAGATAATTTCAGTACATCCGACGTCAAAACGTAAGGACTGTTTAAAATCTGCTTTTCGACGGATTTGCCAGCATCGCCGGTAAATAGAAAAGCGTGCTCTCCAAAAGTTAGTCGGCACACCACAGACATATCATTAGGGTCATCCACCGTCTCAAAGGGAGCTACGATCTGAAGGCGGGCAGTGCCCAATTCGTACAGCGTTCCGTGAACAGCCTCTTCCACCACCACCGAATGGGCGTCCAAAGCCTCCAGCATTCTCGTGTACACCGACGAGGTAGGCGTGGCCTCCTCCGGCATAAAGGTCATAACAAAACGGTCAATAGCAAAACGATTAATTATCTCGGACATAGCGCCGATATGATCCGCATGAGGATGGGTAGCGATCACCATATCCAGTTTTTGAACCCCTTGACGCTCCAAATAGTGGATAATATCCTGCTGATTGTCTCTTTCCGCTGCATCGATGAGCAAGTTCTTATCTCCCTGCCGCACCAAGATACAGTCCGCATTGCCTACGTCAATGAAATGAGCCTCTAACTCCCCCTCAGGGATCACCGGAGCCGGAGTAAGGCCCATAGCAATGGCAATATCGTTCCATCCATCGAAAGGAACACCGGGAATCATCCCTATCAATTCCACCAATAAACAGAGGACAACCAGCACCAAGGCGATCGTTCGTATCAACTGCTTCTGCTTTTTCGTGTAGGAGCGCTTCATAACCCCTCATTTCCGACAGATCACTCTGTCTCGTTGTTCATATTCATCTCGATCCACTGCTGACGAGTAATCAGCACCTTACGCGGTTTACTGCCCTCACTGGGGCCCACGATGCCACGCTGCTCCATCTGGTCGATAATACGACCGGCACGGGCATAACCAAAGCGCATCTTACGCTGCAACATAGAGGTGGAAATACTGCCCGCCTCCACAGCGATTTCGATAGCCTGCGGCAATGCCTCATCGGTATCGTCGCCATCATCACCGTCATCACGGCCGGCATTTTTACCGCCACCGGCAGCAGCCTGTTTTTCAATCTCTTCGATAACCTGTTGATCATATTCCTGCGGTTTATCGCTATCCTTCAGGAACTCAATCACACGCTCCACCTCTTGGTTAGAGACGTAACACCCTTGAATACGCTGAGGCTTAGACTGTCCCAACGGCATAAACAGCATATCACCGTTACCCAAGAGTTTTTCTGCACCGACGCCGTCCAAAATGGTACGGCTATCCACACCACTGGCTACAGTCAGCGCCAGACGGCTGGGAATATTACCCTTGATCAAGCCGGTGATAACATCCACAGAGGGGCGCTGTGTCGCGATGACCATATGCATACCGGCAGCACGAGCCATCTGCGCCAGTCGGCAAATGGAATCCTCCACCTCGTTTCCGGCGGCCATCATCAGGTCCGCCAACTCATCAATCACAATGAGAATCAACGGCAGGGGCGGGAATTTACCCTCTTGGCGGGCCATTTCATTATAATCGCTGATGTCACGGGCTTTGCTCTCTGCAAACATCTGATACCGCTTCAGCATTTCATTCACAGCCCAGCTCAAAGCAGCGGATGCTTTACGGGGATCAGTCACCACGGGAATCAGTAGGTGCGGAATACCGTTATATACGCCGAATTCAACCTTTTTGGGGTCAATAAGAATCATCTTCACCTCATCCGGGCGAGAACGGAACAGCACCGACTGAATCATAGAGTTGGTGCACACCGACTTACCGGAACCGGTAGTGCCGGCAATCAGCAGGTGAGGCATCTTAGCCAAATCGGTCAACACGGTGCGTCCCTCAATATCCTGACCCAACGCCACCGTCAGGCGACCCTTGGCACCACGATACTCGGCAGTATCCAGCAGGGAGCGAAGACGCACGGTACGGCGTGCCTTATTCGGCACTTCAATACCCACAGCCGCTTTATTCGGGATTGGTGCCTCAATACGCACACCGGTGGTGGCCAAACGCAACGCAATATCATCTGATAAGCCGGTGATACGACTGATCTTAACACCGGCGGAAGGAACCAATTCATAGCGAGTAACAGACGGTCCACAGGTGATGTCGCCCAGTTCGGTGTTGATACCGAAATCCTTCAGCGTATTCACCAGCAGGTTGCCCACAGCCATGCGATCGCCTTCTTGCAGGCGAGCATTTTCGGTGGCGGAGCCACCATCCAATAGAGTCAAGGGCGGATAGCGATAGATCGCTTCCTGCTCGATCTCCTCCCCTACTTTCAAGTCGTCCTGCAGCTCTTTCTGCGCCTCTTCCGCAGACATCATCGGAGTATCTTCTTCCTTCTCTGCATCCTGAGTCTTGATAGGATCTTCATGCAGAGCGGCGCCCGCCCGTTTCATCGCCTCCAGCTTATCCGTAGCAGGCTGCGGCTCAGTGGGAATCACGGCAGGGAGCACATCCGTTTCTTCGGCAGGCTTGTTCTTACGGGGACGGCGCTTGGTGGAATAACCCTCACCGAGATCAATGTCAATATCGGCGTTACGCTCACGATCCGCCTGAATCCGCTCAGCCGTATTGCTGATTGCCGTTTCAATGGTCTCTTTGGTCTTTTGCACCGGTTTACGCATAGCGCCAATCACAGCCAAAATGGTCGTGCCGGTAACCAGCATCAAGAACACAACCGTCAGCAGAATCAGTATGATCTTTGCTCCCATATCGCCAAACAGGCGCTCAAACGGCCAGCCCAGCAGTGCACCCAAAGCACCACCGCCACGATACACTTTGCCGTCGTTATAGCAGGCGACGATAGCATCCCAGAAGCCATACGTAGCAGAATCCACCATAAAGGTGTACACGGTACTGTTCAGCAAAAGCGCAAATACGCTGCTCTGCCACACACGTACCGTCAAACTGCTGGTATCCTTTTCCAGCGCCAGCATGATCGATACAAAAGCCAGCAAAGCAGGCAGCACGTAAGCACTGAAGCTAAACAGGCCCAATAAAACATTGTGAAGCCACGTCCAAACGTTCTCCCCCTGAAATACGGCTAAGCAAAACACCAGAACCGCCACAGCCAACAAAATGACTGCATTGATCTGACGGCGAGCACTGGTCTGCGCCGCCGTTTGGCGACCTCCTGATTTTTTACGGGTATTACTCTTCTTTTTCGTTGCCATTATGTAATCCTCCAATATCCCTTTTCCCGTTATGTAATGCCCATTACGGGCTGTTTGACTGTTGCTCAATCATTGAAAACAAAGTGTCCATGGCATCACGCAGGCCGCCCAACTGGCCGATAAGGCCCTCCTGCACCGCCTCGGCGCCATCCAATACCGTACCCACGTCTGTAGCCAGTTCGCCGGTGTTCATACATAGGCGAAAAAAACGCTCCGGCGTCATCTGAGAATGACGGCAAACGAAATCGGTAATGCGCTCCTGCATTCTCTGAAAATGGGTGAATGCCTGGGGCACGCCCAGCACCAAGCCGTTGACACGCACAGGATGTATGGTCATCGTCGCCGACGGCACAATAAAGGAGCGATCCGCCGCTACCGCCAGCGGGACGCCGATCGAATGGCCGCCGCCCAGCACCAGTGACACGGTGGGTTTCTTCATCCCGGCAATCAGTTCAGCCAGAGCTAAGCCTGCTTCAATATCACCGCCAATCGTGTTTAGCAGAATCAACAGCCCTTCTATCTCCGGGCTCTCATCCACCGCCACCAGCTGCGGGATCATATGCTCGTATTTTGTGGATTTCGTCTCCGACGGTAATACGTAATGCCCTTCAATCTGTCCAACAATGGTCATACAATGAATGCGATGCCGACCATTATCGGTGGTTACCGACCCGGTTTCCTCCACCATAGAGAACCCTTGACCGGATTGGGTATTCTCATTGGTGGATTCTTGTTTTTCTTTTTGCTTATCACACACAGTCATCACCCCGCCATAGTATGCGGAGAACAACAAAAAGTATACAAGAACCCAATTTAGTCTAATTATACTACAAGATGCGGTATAATTCAAGCGTTTCTAAAAAAGAAAGCACAAAAACCGCGGGGGCTTTCGTGCTTTCCTAAAGATTATTCTTTTTCGCGAATATAGGCATCAATAGCATCTGCGGCAGTTTTTCCGGCGCCCATCGCAAGAATGACCGTAGCCGCTCCGGTAACCGCATCGCCACCGGCAAACACGCCGGGACGGGAGGTGGTGCCGCATTCATCGGCGATAATGCCACCCCAACGCTGCGTATCCAAACCGTAGGTGGTGGATTTAATCAGCGGATTGGGTGACGTGCCGATGGCCATAATCACCGTATCTGCATCCATGACAAAGGCGCTATCCGGCTTTTCCATCGGGCGGCGACGACCGGATTCATCCGGCTCACCTAACTCCATTTCCACACACCGGACACCGGCCACACAATGGTCGTCATCCCCTAAAATGGCAACCGGATTGGTAAGGAAGGCAAACCGGACCCCCTCCTCGCGGGCATGCTCCACTTCCTCGGCACGGGCAGGCAACTCCTCCACCGAGCGACGATATACCACGGTCACCTCATCTGCACCTAAGCGCAAAGCGCAGCGGGCGGCATCCATCGCCACGTTGCCGCCACCTACCACAACCACACGCTTACCGCGCCGAATGGGTGTGGCACTATCCGGTCGATAGGCTTTCATCAAATTGACACGGGTTAAAAACTCGTTTGCAGAATATACCCCACCCAAGTTTTCGCCCGGGATATTCATAAAACGGGGTAAGCCGGCGCCGGTGCCGATAAACACCGCTTCATATCCCTCAGTATCCATTAGCTCATCAATCGACAGCACCTTGCCGATGACCATATTGGTCATCACCTGCAAACCTTGCTGTTTCAGCAAATGGATCTCATGCTCGACAATAGACTTCGGCAGACGGAACTCCGGAATGCCGTAGACCAACACACCGCCGGGGATATGAAGCGCCTCAAACAAGGTGACGGCATAGCCCTTTTTCAGCAAGTCGCCGGCACACGCCAATCCGGCAGGGCCGGAGCCAATAACAGCAACTTTATGCCCATTCATTTGCGGTTTATCAGGTGTACTTTGTTCTTGCGCATTGTGCCAATCCGCCACAAAACGCTCCAGCCGTCCGATGGCAACCGGTTCACCGTTTTTACCGCGAACACAGTACTTCTCACATTGATTCTCTTGAGGGCAGACACGACCACACACCGCAGGAAGCGAGCTGGAACGAGAAATCACAGCATAAGCGCCGGCAAAATCCCCCTGGGCAACCAAGTGAATGAATGCGGGAATATCCACCCGCACAGGGCATCCGCCGGTGCAAGGCTTATGCTTGCATTGCAGACAACGCTTGGCCTCCTCAACCGCCTGTTCAGCGGTATATCCGGTGGTAACCTCACCAAAATCACAGCGGCGCTCCTCCGGGGATCGCGTAGGCATCGGTGTTTTTTTTGAAGATAAATTCGTCATCACTGTACCTCCTTGTTTAGGAGATTACAGGAGCGATCATAGGCATGACGTTCTTCCGTCTGATACAAACGACTACGTTGCATAATCTCGTCAAAATCCACCTGATGGCCGTCAAACTCCGGTCCGTCTACACAGGCAAACTTCGTTTCACCACCCACCGACAAGCGACAACCGCCGCACATGCCGGTGCCGTCAATCATAATGGGATTCATGCTCACCACAGTCTTGATACCGTACTCGGCAGTCAGCATACTAACGTATTTCATCATCGGAATCGGGCCGATGGCAATAACCTCATCGTATACCTCGCCGGAATCGATTAGCTGACGCAGCGCATCGGTAACCAGACCCTTTTCGCCAAAAGAGCCGTCATCGGTCAAGGTGATCAGACGCTGACTGATCGCTGCAAATTCATCCTGTAAAATCACTAAATCACGACTACGGAAACCACAGATGCAATGGACTTCTGCTCCCTGCTCGTACAGTTTCTTAGCCACAGGCAGGGCAATCGCCGTGCCGACACCGCCGCCGATCACAGCCACTTTTTTCAGCCCCTCTGTAGCTGTAGCACGCCCCAAGGGACCGACGAAATCCTGCAAGCAGTTCCCTACCTCAAGTCGACTAAGCGCCAGCGTCGTAGCGCCGACGGTTTGGAAGATCACCGTTACAGTACCACGGGCACGATCATAATCCGCTACCGTCAGCGGAATACGCTCACCCTCGGCATCCACGCGGAGAATCACAAACTGACCCGGCTGTGCCTTAGTAGCGACCAGAGGTGCAGCGATGACCATACGTATAACCGATGGACTAAGATTCTCTTTTTGAAGAATTTGATACAAGCCACTCAACCCTTTTCATCAATCGGTTTTGATCGACCTAAAAGCAATAAACAGACAAACAACAATAACGGGAACAGGGCGGCGATACCGATGCTGGACTTCAATGCTGCAGCCAGCGGTAAACCAGAGGATTGCATAGCATCTGATACGCCACCAATCAAGGCCGGTGCCATAGCGGCACCCAGATCACCGAACAAAGCCGCCAGCGCAAACATACGGGTGCCACCGGCAGGGTACCTCTGTGATGCCAAGCTGAGAATACCAGGCCACATCGGCCCGACAGCTAAACCGCACAAACAAAACCCTAACAGCGATACGAAAGGCCACGGTGACAATACGATGATCACGTAACTGACCACACATAAAAGACCGAATAAAATCAGCAGGCGCTCAGCATCCCAGCGGCGTGTCAACCGTGCAAACCATATACGGGATACGCCTTGAAAAAAGGCAAACGCGCAAGGTCCCACTAAATCACCGACCGTTTTATTGACACCCAAGCCCTTTTCCGCAAAGAAAGAAGCCCACTGGGCAGGACCCAATTCCGTAGCACCGGCAAAGAGCATCAGCGCCAAAAGCAGCCAAATCAAGCCGAAACGGAACATACTTCCCTTCGCACCAATTGTTGCATTTTCCTGTGTCTCCGGCTTTTCCGGCATCGGAACGGCACAGAAGAAAACGGTCGTCAAAAACGGAATCAGAGCCCATAAAACCACCAGCCAGCGCCAAGGTGTAATGCCAAAAACTGCAAAATACACTGTTGACAGCAGGGCAACCGCCACAACACCCCAGCAATAAAATGAATGCAGAAGGCTCATATCTCCTGTTTTTTCATCGCTGGGAAGAGCATCGATCAGCGGGCTGATCAGAACCTCGATCAAACCACCGCCCACAGACAGCAGTACCGATGCTACAAGCACACCCACGTAAGGGATCGGAAACAGCGATGGAAAAATGCACAATCCAACCAGACCGACTGTAGCGAAAATATGCGCCGCCACGCAGCCGGCGCGATAAGATACAAGGCTACTGAACCGAGCCAGCAACAAATCGATTAGAATCTGTGTCACAAAAATCACGGTTGTCATCAGACCTAATTGTGACAAAGTGATGCCATATTGCGTCTGCATAGTAACATACAGCAGCGGCATCAAATTAATAGAAATCGCCTGCGTGACGTAACCCATATAACACGCAATGCGTGTACTTTTATAAGATAACGTGTGCATAAATTCACCTGTGTAACTCAATCAAGAACTTGCTACTGTATAAACATAGGGGCATTTTATCATCTCCCACTTAAAAAAGCAACCGCCTATCGCTTCTTTTTTCGGAAAATTATCGGAAATTGAAGGATTTCATTGCATATTTAATTTGGAGAGGTTATAATGTAATTTGAATATTTATGTTTGAGGTAAATGTATGCGTGTACTCTTTCACACTCTCGGGTGCAAAGTGAATCAATATGAAACACAGGCCATGCGGCGGATGCTGGAGAACGTCGGCTATGAAACGGCGGAATTCTCCCCCACCGATGCGGTGTGCGACGCTTTGGTCATCAACTCCTGTACCGTCACGGGAGAAAGTGACCGCAAGCTGCGGCAGCTATTGCGCCGCTGTCGCCGCCAGGCTCCCCAGGCGGCGCTGGTATTGACCGGATGTATGCCCCAAGCCTATCCCGAACAGGCCGCCGCATTACAAGAGGCGGATATCGTGCTGGGAAATGCCGCTCGCCGTGATCTTCTGCCCCAATTGGAGACATTTTTTACCCATCGGCAGCGCATCGTGGCAATACCACCCCACAGCACAGTCTATGAACCGTTGGATATTGATGCCTTTCAAGGGCGGACACGTGCTTTTATTAAAATCCAAGACGGCTGTAACCGTTTTTGCTCCTATTGCATTATCCCTTATGCTCGTGGGCGAGTACGCTCCCGCGCTCCAGAGGATATCCGCACCGAGCTGCAACGGCTGGTGCAAAACGGATATAAAGAAGCCGTACTGGTAGGCATCAACCTGACCGCCTACGGGCAAGACTGCGGATTAACCATCGCCGATGCGGTGGATGCCGCCTGCTCCGTAAAAGGGCTGGAGCGTGTACGATTAGGTTCGCTGGAGCCGGACTTTATCACCGATGAGACAATCGCCCGCATGAAGGCACAGCCGAAATTATGCCCCCAATTTCATTTGGCGCTTCAAAGCGGCTGCGATGCCACGTTGAAGCGTATGAATCGGCATTATACAACCGCAGAATATGCCGACCTATGCCGCCGCTTACGAGAGCATTTTCCAGGATGCGCCTTAACCACCGACGTTATGGTCGGTTTTCCCGGCGAAACCGAGGAAGAATTCGCTGCATCCTGTAAGTTCGTGAAGAGCATCGCATTCTCCCGCGTGCACGTATTTGCCTATTCACGTCGCCCCGGTACTATAGCCGATCGCCTCCCCGATCAAGTCAGCAATGCAGACAAGAATGTGCGCAGCAAAAAGATGATTGCTTTGTGCCAAGAATCGGCCAATACATACGCAGAGAGCTACATTGGTAAAACTGTTGAAGTGCTGTTAGAGACCCCCTATTCTGACGGTACCATCGATGGACACACCGACACTTATTTAAACGTGCTGACCAAGACCGCTCAACCCAGCGGAACTATGCTCCGCGTACGCATTTTTGAGTGTAAAGGCGATACACTTTACGGAGAGGAATCCCAGTAAAATCAACGAAAGAAAGGTGGTGCGCCCAATGGCAGTATATCTAAACAAGCAACGACGCTGGTCTCCGAAACGATTGTTACAATTCGCTTTAGCAATTGGCGCACTGCTGTTAGCCATCGCTGTTATGGTGGCGTGGATGCTCATTACCCACCATCAAAGCAATCCCCCATCCCCTAGTGATAGCAGCATCGACGCCTCGCAATACGTAGAGCCGATCACCGCTGTTGATCATTGCTTGTTGATATTAGACTTTTCTCAATCCAAGAGATTTGTGCTCATTCAGACTGATCCGGCACACAACAGAATTACCACTGTTGCGGTGCCCGCTAATTTGGCGGATAAAAACGGTACTCCCCTTACTGAATTACTTAAAAAGCATGGTTCGCTCCGTGTCATTCAGACCGTATCTGCGGCTTTAGAATTGCCTGTAGATCACTATATAACGTTCAACGACGTCAGTGCTCAATCTTTTTTAAGTGAGCTGGACCACGGCATCACCTATACCTTGCCCGAGAATATACAATACACCGATGAAAACGGTGCCACTATCCGCCTATCCGCGGGAGAACAGAAATTAACCGGCGCACAAGCGGCAGCCGTACTGAAGCATCAAGAATGGAATCATACCATCATCAAGGAAACGGTGGCTGTTGACCTGACCAATGCTATCCTCAACCAATATCTTCTGCCCGAACGACGATTGGACGGCTATTTCGCTGCTTTAGCGAACGGAGCACAAACGGATTTACGTATCGATAACTTTAATGCCTTTCGTCACGTACTGTCCCACTTGGCAGACAGCAACACCGGAACACTATGCCGTCCAGCAACACTGATCGGGAAGAGCGAAAACGACGTATTTCTGCCCGATAAAGAAGCCATGCGCAAAGAAAATATACTCTACCGCTAATGAAAGGAGCCGCCGGCAATGAAAACGAAGATATTGGCATACATTGTCGCATTTACAACACTGCTGAGCGGCTGTAACCTGATCTCACCGTTGCTCTCACAACTGTCCCCCGACGTGTATGACGGAAGTCGGTATCAAAACGAATTTGCTCATCATTGGCAATACGGGACATTAAACGCTGACGAAAAAGCGTTTTACGGATGCTTGTATACCGCTGTGAAAGACACCATGGCAAAGGATGTAACCGTGCAGTACACCGACGAAAACCGTCAATCCCATGAAGTGCCCGGTGTGCGAGTGACCATGCCGGGCGAAGCAATGACCAACGAAAGTATTATTCGGTTATACAAAGCTTTTTTCACCGATAACCCTCAATTCTTTTACCTAGATCGTGTCTATAGTATGGAGGGGCACAAAAATATAGGCGGTGATATCCGTTATGACACGCTCATACTGCAATATGCGATGCCACTTGAACAGCGGATCCAAGCTGTGAAGGACATCCAAGCAATTACAGATATCATTTTCTCCGAGCGCCCCAGTACAACCGATGAATACGAAATAGAATTATACTTACACGATCGTCTTAATCGTCTCTGTACGTACGATACCGTAGCAGCGGAAAACAGTGCCGAGGCAAACCCCAACGCCTATACAATCTACGGTGCGTTTGTAGAGGGGAAAGCGGTATGCGAGGGCTATGCAAAGGCAATGCAGCTACTGCTGCACAAAGCTTCCATCCCCGCCACGCTGGTCACCGGTACTGCCAAAGAGAACGGTGAAGCCCATATGTGGAACATTGTCAAAATCAACGGCGCTGATTACTATTTAGATCCCACATGGAACGACAGCAACGATCAGGAACAGCATACTTTTTTCAATCTTACAACCGAGATGATTACGGCAACCTATACCATTGATGAAGGAGAAAACGTGCCTCTTTGCAATGCCGTACAGGATAACTACTTTATTCGAACCGACACAACGATCGACACATACGAACGACAAGTAATTGCCCAAAAAATCGCCGCCCGTATCCGAGCCGGTGATACCACTGTACAATTGCGCTTTGCCGAAGGAAAATACGAAAACGGCATCCTTTTCTTGAAAAATAAAAAGCTACTGACCGATATGGTCAACGGACACTTGTCGGACAGTGAGCTTACAATGTGGGACTATGATCTATGGGCGAGAAACGAGCAACAAGTCCTGACAATGGTGAAAAAATAAAACAACGGGCGGTAGCATGACTACCGCCCGTTGTTTTATTTATTGACTTATTACTTCCACTTGAATCTCAACACCACTGGGATCATCATAATAAACCCACGCCGTATCCTTCGGCAGGAGCAGGCGTGCCTTGACAACCTGTTGACCTGTGGTGGTCTTGCCGGTCATATCCAACACCAGAACAATATCGGAGGTGCGAATACGATTCACCACACTGGAAGGACCGCAGATGCGGATGCCGGGCAAGCGCAACTGCTTAAGAGATACGGAAAGTCCCTCAGGGCAATTCTCAACGCGGAAATTCTCTTCCGACAATGACACATCAACCGTGCGCATAGTGATATTGGAAAGATTGATTTTCATCGTAATCGTTTCACTACTGTTGACTAAACGCACGCCCTGGGTAGCATTCAGCACAATCTCACGAGATAGCCCGTCAGAACCCAACTGATTAAAATCCACCGTCAACAACTGCTGAATTTTGTTGATATATTCGTCCAATTCGGAGGGCACACTCCACAATTCAATTTCCTTGGGGGAAACGGTAACCAGATTACTCTTGTCCTTATAACCCTCAGGAATATTGTGAACAGTCGGAGAAAGTTCTACCTTGCGATACACCATAACCGGTACAGTAACGCTCAATTTAGCATCCTCTGCGTTGACAAAAGAAACGGACTTAATAGGTAGGTCGTGCTCATCATAGGCGATCAATTCAGCTTCAAATACCGCCGTTTCGGAAATAACCTGTTCGGTAGAAATCCTGGCAATCAAGCGATTAATCCGATTAATATCGGTGCGAGGGCCGGAAACCTTTACCGTATTGTTCGTAACCGCGGCGCCGCTGATCGACGGAGTGCCAAACTGATACTGCTTAGAATCGCTGACGGTTAGATTCGGCATCTCAACCGTAACAGGGAATTCCTGCTCACTCCACACGTCACAGGTGATGGTGGTGGTGCTGGTAGTGCCGTCTTTGCCGACGACGTTCAAAATCGAAAAATCACCATTCGCCACAGCACGGAGCTGCAACACGTAAATGCCCTCTTTGATGACATTACCGGTATCTGCCGTGATGGTGATATCCTGAGCAGAAAGATGATCAATGACCGAACGCACACCACTAACCTTAACGGTGGCCGTCGCATCCGCACCATCCACAACCCGTAATTTCATCGTTTGGCTGGCGTAATCGTTTAATGTGATGGAAATCGGAACGCCGGTAATCTCCCGTTCCTGATAGTTGCCTGCGCCATAAACAACCGTTCTCCAAATAATGATCGCGAGAATCAGCGAGAGCACCATCATCAATTTATCATTGTGGAGGATCTGATTTAATGAAAAACGTCGTTTCATACCTTCTCCTCCTTTTTCGTCTTCCGCAGGCGGAATTTCTTCTTATTTGCATTGTCTTCCTGATTCCACAAAATGCGGTCAGCCAGCGTCTTGGCTAACGTTTCAGGTGTGAAATTACGCTGCAACTCGCCGCCCTCAGCCACCGAAATCATACCGGTCTCCTCTGACAGAATCACAACAATGGCATCGGAGTTTTCACTCATTCCAACGCCGGCGCGATGGCGCGTACCTAACTCACGGCTGATCTGCAAATTCTCGGTCAACGGCAAAATACAGGCCGCCGCATAAATGCGACCGTCACGGATGATCATCGCACCGTCGTGCAGAGGAGCCTTATTGTAGAACACCGCAGAAATGAGAGCGGCAGAGGGATCCGCCTCCATAATGGTACCGGACCGTACAATCTCGCCCAAACGCGTAGTACGCTCCATAACGATCAACGCACCCATCTTCTGCTTCTGCAATTCTTCCACAGCCGCGGCCGTGGCCTTAATCGCCTTGTTCCACTGATCAATAACCGCCGCATTATCTACCGCACCCAGGCCGCCAAAGAGCCGAAAAACGCCACGGCGAGAATGTCCCGCCTGTTCCAGCGCACGACGCACCTCCGGCTGGAATACCACAATCAGCAGCAACAGGGCGTTATCAAACACAGCCTTTAGCATAAACTGGATCGTCGTTAAGTTGCACAGCACAGCAATTACATAAAGAGCAATCAACATAATGATTGCACGCAAAAACTGTTCTGCACGGGAATCACGCACCAGCCGAATGACAAAGAACACAAACAATGCCACCAGCAGGATGTCCAACGAATCCGTTATCCAATTAAAGCTATTAAAAAACGCAACGACACTCTGCCAGACTCTTTCAAACAAGGCAGCCATTGTCTTTCCTCCTATACCGGATGCTCACGACAGCACTCCGATTCAAATTCAAGTTCCTTTTACGCAACCATAAGAACCCACTATTTATACTCATTATAGCATACTTTTTTAACTGTGCAATGTTTTTTCTGCAATTTGAAGAAAAACTTTAGCAATTTCATCGGCTTCTTCCAATGTAGAAAAGGCAGAAGGCGCCAAGCGTACCGTTCCTGCCTCCAACGTGCCGAAGCGACGATGAGCCCACGGTGCACAATGCAATCCGGCACGAACAGCAATACCACGGCTATCCAGCAGTGCCGCTGTTTCTTCGGAGGGAATGTCCACAACATTAAGTGATAGTACTGGAGCTACCTTTCCCGGCACAGGATACGGCGTATACAGACGAATGGCTCGATGCCCCGCCAAGCGTTCATATACCCGCTGCAAGCAGCAGATTTCGTGGCGATGAATGCGCTCTCTCCCCTTTTCCCGCACAAACTGTAAGCCGGCACGTATGCCACAGATACCCGGGGTATTCGGAGTACCGCTTTCCAGACGATCCGGTAGATCCGGCGGCTGTTCCGACAACAAAGAGTAACTACCGGTGCCACCACGCACCAAGGGCGGCAAGCCATTAGGCTCACGACAGAGCAGCATACCCGTCCCCATCGGCCCGTATAATCCTTTATGAGGCGCTATACATAAGTAGTCAATACCATCCGCCTCCATATCCAAAGGGAGAACACCGGCGCTCTGTGCGGCATCAACGCAGAAAAGCAAACCGTGCTCGTGCGCCAAGGTGCTTAGTTGCCGCAACGGAAAAGAAACGCCAAACACATTAGATGCATGAGTACACACTATCAGCTTAGTATCCGGACGAATTGCACGACGAAAGTGCTCCACTGTTTGACAGGGATCCGGCGACCAAGCCGCCACATCATAGCGAGGAAATTCAGACGAAAGAGCAGTTAATGGGCGCACCACTGCATTATGTTCCAAATCCGAAGTGAGCACGCGCCCCATCTCCCCCGCCACACCGCGGATGACCGTATTCAGTGCCATGGTACAATTCAATGTAAACACTACTCTTGAGGGATCGTACAAGCCAAAGAAATCCGCTACCTCCTGACGGCAGGAAAACACCTCTTCCGCCGCTTTAACCGCCATACGGTGACCGGCACGACCTGGATTGGCACCGTACCGTTCCAAGGCCTGTCCCACCGCTTGTTTGACCGCTATTGGCTTTGGCCACGTGGTGGCCGCATTATCCCAGTATATCATCAATAATCCTCCTTACATCGCATCGCTGATCCGTATGATCCGCACGCCGCTGTCCCTTAACACTTTTTCTGCACGATTTACATCCCCGGTTACCAACAAACGATAGCCGCAGCCATCGTTTTCGGTCGGATGGGTAGAACGATGTAGATATGCACGTACTCCTTGCGCTTCCAACAGGCGCCGCCCTCGCATCGCATTAGTGATGGAGCCCACGTGAATATAATGGTTTGCCATATACTTCCCTCCCATCCGAACTCTTTATTTACAATCTATGCACTCCGTCCTCCTGCGGTAACAAAATCCATCTTGACGAACATCAAAATATAGAGTATCATTATGATTGACAACAACGTAAGGAGTGAATATATATGTCTGAAAACTACGAGAACAGCCTGGTGTCCGTGCTGGATGAAGAGGGCAACGAGCACCAGTTTGAACTGCTGGATGCCATCGAGACCGACGAAGGGCGCTACGTAGCGCTGTTGCCTATTTATACCAAGGCAGAGGCCGCTCTGGAGGACGACGGCGAGTTGGTTATCCTGGAGGTCATTAACGACGAAGGTGATGATCTGCTGGTCCCCATTGAGAACGATGAGGTGTTCGAGAATATTGCCGATATTTTCCAGGAGCGTCTGGAAGACTATTATGAGATCAACGAGGTAGAAGAGCCTCTGAGCTGACGTCATTCCTGCGGTGCTCGCGGACTGCTGTCCATTAACCCTACTACACTTTGAATCAGGGAATCATGCTCCGTCTCCGGAGTGCAGACCTCCCCGCCATGACGGGAAGAAGGGAGCCGGAACGAGACGGGCGATAACCCACCTGCTTACCTTTAGTAGCAGGTTAAAACGACAGCATTACGACACGGTGGGATACAAAGTAAATAGCAAGACCCGGCACCATACGGTGTCGGGTCTTGTTTTTTATTTATGATATCTTCCGCCGCCGGCAATCTGAAATGCACGATAGATCTGCTCCATCACCATCACACGAGCCAACTGGTGAGGAAAGGTCATCGGCGACATAGACAGACGCAGGTGCGCACGGCTCTTCACTCCGTTCGACAACCCCCAAGAGCCGCCGATTACAAACGTGATATGACTGGTGCCCTCAACCGCGATTCTCTGTATACGAGTGGACAGTGTAGGCGAATCCAATTCTTTCCCCTCAATACACAAGGGGATCACAGCGCTATCCTTTGGGATCTGCTCCAATATGCGCTTTCCTTCCGCCTCAATGGTGGCGGCGATCTGCGCCGCAGAAGGGTTGTCCGGTAGGCGCTCCTCCGCTACCTCAATCAAGCGAAAACGGCAGAATGCACCCAAGCGCTTTTCATATTCCGCGCAGGCATCCCGCCAATAGGTCTCCTTCAGTTTACCAACACACAGAAGTGTAATGTTCAACATACACATATCCCTCATCAAAAATAAGTTACAGGGCTATCTCCCACCGGCTTGGCTACGGACAATAGATAATCCCGTCCCGCTGCAGCACCGATGGTCGTTAAGGCGGAAGCGGCGCAATTTTCTGCTAATGCAGGCGTGTTGTTGTGCTCGCTCAGGTGCGCCAGCACGATACGGGTTGCCCCCGCCTGTACTAAAGCCGGCAGCACGGCGGCACAATCCTCATTAGATAAATGCCCGCCCTCACCACGAATGCGTTGAATCAGCCAATAAGGATACGGCCCATTACGCAACATCTCCGGATCATGGTTCGATTCAATATGTAAGAATTGACATCCCGTGATGACATCCATCACACTCTGAGGCATATAGCCCAAGTCAGTGGTCATCGCTAGCGATCGACCATCCTCGGTATCAATGCGGTAACCGTAGCATTCCTGACTGTCATGAGGGGTAGAAAAAGGCGTGATCTGCATCCCCGCCACCGTCAATTTCCGACCGGGAGGAAGCATATACAAACGCTGATCGGCACTAATTTGATCATGGGACGTTAAGGCATCCAGCGTGCCCTCGGATGCCACCACCGGCCAATGAAATTGCTTGCACAATACCCGCAGGCCGGCTACGTGATCGCTGTGCTCGTGAGTCAGCAGTACCGCACGGATAGAGCAAAGGTCAATCTCACGTTCCTTCAGCGCTGTGGTAATGCGGCGGGCAGAAACGCCGGTATCGATCAGCAAGCCCCCGTCCGCTGTACCGACGTAAGTACAATTACCGGAACTGCCGCTAAATAAAGAGCAATAGCGCAACATAACACAATCCCTTTCTCAAAGAAACGCCGCAGAAACCGCCGGAAGGCAGTCTCTGCGGCTTGGTATCGTTCTCTTATTCCTCGTCGGGATCCTCAATCAGACAGATATCCGCGCCAAGACGGGTCAACTTTTCCACGATATTCTCGTAACCACGCTCAATGTAACGGATGTTATCAATCTCGGTAACACCATCGGCGGCCAGACCGGCAATCACCATCGCCGCACCGGCGCGCAAATCCATTGATGTAACCTGAGCCGCAGTCAGACGCGGCACACCGGTAATGGTGGCAGTATTGCCCCGCACCTCGATATGAGCACCCATACGGTTGAGCTCCTCGGTATAACGATAACGGTTCTCCCAAATGCCTTCGGTGATATGACTGGTGCCCTGCGCCATAGACAGGACCACAGCGATCTGAGGCTGCATATCCGTGGGGAAACCGGGATGCGGCATCGTCTTAATGTTGCAGTGCTGCAGAGGGCCGTTACACCGCACACGTACGGCGTCATCCATCTCTTCTACCCAAGCGCCCATCTCCACCAATTTGGCAGTAATGGACTCCAAATGCTTAGGGATAACGTTGCGCACCAACACGTCGCCACGGGTAGCCACAGCCGCCGCCATATATGTGCCGGCCTCGATCTGATCGGGAATGATGGAATACTGAGCACGATGGAGGTACTGTGTACCGCGGATTTTAATAACGTCCGTACCGGCACCACGAATATCCGCGCCCATCGTATTCAAAAAGTTAGCCAAATCAACGATATGGGGCTCTTTTGCGGCATTCTCAATAATGGTCATACCCATTGCCTTAACCGCTGCCAGCATAATATTCACCGTAGCACCCACGCTGACCGTATCCAGATAAATGGAGTTACCCATCAGCTGATCGCACGCTACCGAAATAAACCCGCCCTCCTCAGGCATCACATCGGCACCCAAGGCACGGAAACCCTTCAGATGCAGATCCATCGGACGCTCGCCAAACCAGCAGCCGCCCGGCATCGGAACGCGGGCACGGCCCTTTTTACCCAACAGAGCGCCAATGAAATAATAAGAAGCACGCATATTCCGTGCCAGTTCATCGTCCACCGAGCAGGTATTTACGGTAGTGGGATCAATCTCCACGGTATGATCATCAATATGCTCTACCCGAGCACCCAACGACTCTAACAGCAAAAGCGACGTAGCTACATCTTTAATGGCCGGAATATTCTCAATACGGCAAGGCTCGTCCGCCAACAAAGCGGCCGGTAAAATAGCCACAACAGCGTTCTTGGCGCCGCTGATATCCACGGCGCCGGATAAACGAGTGCCGCCGGTAATCCTGTATTTTCTCACGTATCAACACCCCTGATAGTATAGTAATCACAAGCAAAGGGCAGAAATAACAATAAAAAAAGCAAAAACTACAATTTGCTCGGAAACAGTATACCACAAGTCTTAATAAAAGTAAATACAAGATTTCAAAAAGATTACCTCAGCCCTCGTAACGCAGAGCCTCTACCGGACGAAGCCCCGCCGCTTGATACGCCGGATATGCGCCAAAAGCCATCCCTAATACAAGCGTCAGCAAAAATGCAATCAAAAGTTGTCCTGTAGGAAAGGATGGCGCAAAACCAAGAATTAAACAACCAACCAATACGGCACCACAGCCAAATACCAGCCCCAAGCCCGCGCCAAACAAACTTAACAGCAATGCGCCTGCTAAGAATTCACTGAGAATACGCATACGGGTAGCTCCAATGGCTTTTTTAATGCCAATCTCCCGTGTGCGCTCATTCACCGACGACAGCATAACCGTCAAAATACCAAAACCGGATACCAACAGGGAAACACCGCCGATGGCGGTCAAGGCTAACGAAACGATATCCATCATACTGTCCAGCCGTTCCCGTTGGGAGGCTAAATTCTCTGTGGTCAGCCCCTCCGTATCCTCGCCGGAATATAATAATTGACGGCGAATGGCCGCCTCTGCCTTGTCTGCCGCTACACCATCGCTCAGCCGCACGGCAATCTGATCTAAGGCAAGTACGCCGGTCACCATTTGTTGGGTGGAATAAGGCAAATAGACCATATAGGGAATCAGCGACGTGACGTTTTGCAACAGACTGCTGCCGGTGGCCGATACTCCTACCACGGTGACGTCGATGGATCCGGACTGATACTGCAGGGATAAAGTCTGTCCCACCACGTTTTTGCGACCGAATATATCCAGAGCCAATGCCTCATCCACCACGCATACGGCCGCTTGCTGTGCCACATCACTATTGGTCAGCATACGACCATACAGCAGTTCTAAGGAGATGACCTGATCCGCTCCGGAATCAATGCCGCAACCAACGACCGAGTAAAGGCCATCCTCCGTATAGGCAGATGCAAACTGCAACGACAGAGGCATCGCCTGACGCACGGCCGATAGTTGCCGTATAGCCGTAAGAGCGCCAATACTTAGCCCATCGGTCGCACTGACCGACAGGCCGTCCACGCCCATGCTCTGCAATTCCTGATCCATCGCCGCTGTACCGATATGTCCGATACATAGAATCAGCACCACCATCGCTGTGCCGATAGCAATGCTGCTGATGGTTAGGAGGGAACGCAACCGCTTACGCCCCAACGCCATCCAGGCGCTCTGCCATATCCCTCTCAAGATGCTTCCCCCTGTACCGTAACACGCTGACCATTGTCGTGGATGCATTCCGCATCGCAAATCACCCGCTCCTGCATCAGGGTTGTATCTTTCAGAAGCATCCCTTCGGCTACTTGCGCTGCTACTTGAATATCTCGGCGCTGTGCCTGTCCATCCTCTATAACGTACACATAGGAACCGGCACTATCGGTTTTGACCGATTCATACGGAATAATCAGGCCATTCTCGGTCACTGACGTAACGATGGTTGCCTTGGCTGTGAGTCCCAGCCGCAAGGAGGGATCAAACTCCTTTTCAGACAAGGTCACAACTCCCTCTACTACCGTACTGCCGGCGGCATCCGAGATCGCCGCAGAGGAGATATGTGATAGCACGCCGGCATAGGCCGCTTTATCAAAGCCGTCACCGCTAATACGAACTGCCATCCCCTTTTTTAGTGCGCGCAGATCCCGCTCCCGTATGGCAATACGAATCTGCGTATCTTCGTCCAGAGCCAGCACAGCACAAGGAGAGCCCATTTCCAATACACGCCCCTGAACGGCACGTACATCCAGCACCGTTCCTGCATTGGGAGCCACGATCTCCTCTTCCAGCGCCGCTAACGCCATAAGCGCAGATGCATCCGACAGCCGCTGGCGGGTGGCCTCTTTATCCACTACCGCCAACACATCTCCCTCTGCTACTCGATCCCCCACCTTAACCTTGACCTCCTGTATCACACAGGCCAACGGTAGCACCACAGGGGTACTGTCTGCCGATTCTACAACACCCATGCAGGATACTGTCTGCTCCACGCGACGGGGTTCCAATGTAACCGAGTCTACCGCTATCGGTTGATCCGGCATCCACCACCAGACGGCGAACGCCACCACCGCCGGAATCAGTAGCCATATAAGCCAACGTTTTTTCATTGCTTTTCACCTCACAATATTTCCATTCTATTGTGCGGTTTTGCCTCTGAAATATGTGCTATGAAAACGGAAACTTACCCATTTGTGATGGAGGGTTTTGCCAAAGAAAAGGGCGCTCCGTTTGCACAGAGCGCTCTTGATTACAGATATTTGGTGTCATTGATGTCGATGATAGTTTCCAACTGGGATAATTGCGTCAATACCTGCTGAGGAGTAGTGGCTACGGTATACAGATGCAGGCAACTTTCCTGCATAAACTTCTCCTTTACCGTAAAAGCCAGCATTTCTAACAAGCTATCGAAATAACCGCCGATATTATAAATGATGATCGGCTTCTGATGACGTCCCAGTTGCTTCAGGGTATAGATCTCAAAAAACTCCTCATAGGTACCGATACCGCCGGGAGTGACAATAAAGGCGTCAGAACGCTCCTCCATCACCTGCTTACGCTGACGCATCGTATCGGTATACACCATCTCATCGCAATGCTCGTACAGGATGCCATCTACTTTTAGGAAAGAGGGTACGACACCCGTAATGTGTCCGCCACCACGGGTCATACCACGGGCGACAGCCCCCATCAGACCGGAACCGCCGGCGCCGTAGACCAACCGATGTCCTGCCGCCGCCAATGCTTCTCCCAACTGCTCGGTAGCTGTAATATAGGATGCATCAATTTGCGTGCTGGATGCACCGTAAACACAGACGTTCATATACTCAATCCTCCGTATCAATCTTCAGGGCCGACGCCAATGCACACATACGCTGTGCATCCACCTTACACACCCGACGATCGTAGCTATATAGGCCGTTAGTTTCATCCTCTACGTCGGACAGCTGCGTATACACAGCGCCGCACAAGCCCTGTGCCACCGCCGGAATAATCTCCTGCTCATAAAGTTTCTCCACTGCGTCCATATAGGCATCAGCGTTATCAAATAGGCGGTAACCATAGGTTTGAGTCTTGTTGAACACGTGTCCCTCCGGCTTGTAGGAATAGCCGCCGAACTCAGACAGAAACACCGGCTTTTTCGCCTCATGATGACGATAGGGCTTAAAGTACACGTGCTCACTGACCACGTCGCTCTGCGCCCCCTTGAACCAGCCGGAGGCGGTATCAATAAAGCGTGTCATATCCAGCTGCCGCAGGAGGCAATACATGGAATCGCTGTCAAACTGACCCCATCCCTCGTTAAAGATGGTCCAACCAACAATACAAGGGTGATCGGACAACTGATGCACTGTCTGCTCCATTCCCGCCACAAAGGCAGCACGGGTTTCTTTGTTGCGGTGCAAGTGCTTGTCCGCCAGTTTTTTCAGCCCTACCGTGGGAAGGGCGGTATCGCGGAAGAAGGAATAATCTCCGTTATTCACCATATCCTGCCATACCAGCATACCCAAACGGTCACAATCATAATAGAACTGCTCCGCCTCGATCTTAATGTGTTTGCGCAGCGTATTAAAGCCCAATTCCTGCATTTTCTGTATATCCCAAGCGTAACAAGTGGGTTCCGGCGGTGTAAACAATCCGTCACTCCAATAGCCCTGATCCAGCACGGCATGGAAAAATACCGGCTTTCCGTTCAGGCACATACGGGGAATACCGTTCACGTGGCGGATATCCAGCGTGCGTACCGCAAAGTAAGAATGCACTACATCCGCCCCGGTATCCACCGAAAACTCGTACAAATACGGATCCTCCGGACACCAAAGCCGAGGCGCGGGCAGATCCAGCTGTGCCACACCCTCCTGCATCGGTACCATCACATTGCCATCGGGGGTGGTCACAGTAACAACACCATCGGACACACCATCGGCAAAAATGGTAATACCGTCAGCCTCTGTCGTGACAGATAAACTGCGTACGTATGTCGCAGGAACGCTCTCCAGCCACACTGTCTGCCAAATGCCGCTGACCGGAGTATACCACATACCGCCCCGCTTATATTTCTGCTTGCCATAAGGTAAGACACCCTTGTTTAAATCGTCCACGACCTGAATGGTCAGGACGTTCTCCTCGGCAAGGACATCGGTAATATCCAGCGTAATGGGGTCATATCCACCACGATGCTCGCCCACGTAGCGGTCGTTGCAATAGACATAGGTTATTTGATCCGCCGCACCAATGTGGAGCAACACACGATCCCGAATAAAACCGTCCGGAAGCGTGAAACACCGCCGATACCACAGATAACTGCCGGCGGTGGGAACCTCCGCAATGCCGGAGAGAAGGCTCTCAGGACAGTAAGGTACGCGAATACGGCGATCGTAGGCGGTGGGAGCCGATTCGGCATCGGTTACAATGGTGAAATCCCACCAGCCGTTCAAATTCAGAAAGGAATCCCGCCGCAGGCGAGGACGAGGGTATGCGTCCCACGGGGTGCGTTCCGGGTCCTTCGCCAGACGCTCACCCGACGGCGTATAAAGCTGTACCAACTCAGGTCTCACGGGTGGTCTCTCCTTTCTTTAACCGTAGCACCAGCGCCAATGCGACCCACACGAACAGCGCCGCCGCACCTGCCGCCAAAAAGATGTTGGCGTTCGGCACAAAGGAGGTCGTGCCGTCATTGTTGACGATCGTATCCGCATTTTTCAGCACAGCGGCACCGATAGCGGGGCCGATCACACCGGGGATCAGCACCTGCGCCACAATACGCAGTCCTTGGAACATACCCGCCTTATTCTCCGGCGTATGGTCACGAAGCATAGCACCAAACACCGCCATCCCCGCCAGATAGCCGGTCATCATCAGCAAAGAACCAATAAAGACCAAGGCTGTGCCACGGAAGAGATACAGCAGCACGTAGCCACCCATCAGCAATAGCAGCGCAGGCATCACCGAGCGGGCAAACCCAAAGCGGTCATACAAACGGCCGTAAAAAGCGGTAGCCACCGATGCCAAGATAATGGCAGGCGCCATAATCAGCACATAATTATCCATCTGCAGAGACACCTGATAATACAGAATCAGATAGGGCATAAAAATCTGGATGGAAATGCCAAACACCGCAAAGGCCAACAAGGTGGCATACAGCACCGGATTGGCCTTCATCACAGAGGGGCGAAAGCCGTAGACAATATTACGGAAATAGCCGTTATTCTCAGGGATTTTAACAGCGGTGTCCTTAATGAGGAAGATGCCCAAAATACCCATTAGGATCACAGCACCGCCAATCATTAAGAAAATGGCGGTCCAGCTGGATGCCTCGGTCAAATCAAAGGACATAAAGCCGCCAAACACCGCCAGAATCGCCACCAGCGGCATCATCGCATTGATGCCCTCGGCAGCACCACGGTTGGTATGATCGGTGGAATCGGTCAGCCAGGCATTAAAGGCGGCATCATTGGCGGAAGAACCGAAAAAGGTCATAATGCAATCCAAAATAATGGTCAGCGTGATACCTAAAGCCGCCGCCGACACCGTGGGGAACAACGCACTGAGATAATCCGTCCGAATCAGCGCAAAGGCGGCGATGGACAGACCCCACAATATGTATCCCCCGCAAATGAACGCCTTACGGCGACCTAATTTATCCGACAGAGCACCGATCAGCAGCGTGGTCACCGTGGCGGATACCGCACTGGCGCTGACCATCGCCGAAATCGACTCGGCCGAGGCGCGGAACATTTGATAGAGGAACACGTTAAAGTACATATTCTCCACTACCCACGCGATCTGACCCGTGAGTCCGAAAATCACCAGTGCCAGCCAAAAACGGGCAGAGCCTTTTGTACGTTGCATAGGATGACCTCCCTTTTATTCACTATTCTCTACTGTATCACAATCCGCCTTTTCTTGCAAGTCCAAGCTGTGACGTTGCTGACGTTCACGGCGACGCCAACTGGCAAATGCATACAGATCATTCAGCAAAAACACCGCAAAACTGCCGATCATCGGCGTAAAGGAAACATCCTTTACAGATGCAAGAACCCATAACATGATCAACACCACATCATTGGCGGCGTAGGCCAAGGCATAGGCGGTGCTACGATAGAAGGTCAGATATGCCGCCGCAAAACTGGTAGTCACAGACAGGATACTGAAGAACAGATTAGGGGTGTTCAGCCACCAAAGCACCGTTCCCAAGACTGCCGTGATCAGCACAGCACCCCACACCATCCCCCACCGCTGAGGGGCGGTTAGTCTATGAATCTCCACCTCTGCATGATTTCCCTGATAAGGATGACGCAACCAGCTGACCACCGCCATCAACGCCATCGGCAAAGTCATACATAAGTATGTAATCATCTCGCCGTAATAGCGAAAATTCCAGGACGTAATGCCGTATAGAATGCTGAATACCACCGTCAGTACCTGTCCCCACACGTCCCCCCGCGCCATAAACACCAGCGCCACCGCACCCACGACCACGCCGAGGGCGGTGGACCAGGTAACGCCGGGCGTCAACAGATTGCAAGTAAGCACCACTGTTAATGAAATCGTTAGCACAATCCAATCTTTTTTATTCAGAGTTTTAAAAGGATTTCGTATCATACTATTCTCTCCTACAAAAAACGCCCACCCATCTCTCTTCAAAGACCTAACGAGAGATGCGTGGGCGCTAACGTTTGAAAGCACCGTCCACCCGGTGGCGGACATTATTTATGGGATTTGCAAAAAACCTCGATATAGCGATCAATAGCCTCCTCGACCACCCGTACTGCATTGGGTCGCGCAGTGACCTCATCCACGGCGGTCGCCTTGTTCTCCAAGTTCTTATACACCGTGAAGAAATGCCGCATTTCATCAAAAATGTGGCGGGGCAAATGGTCGATATCCTGATACTGGTTATAGTTAGGATCGTTAAAGGGAATCGCCACGATCTTTTCATCATTGTGCCCGCTATCGATCATATTGATTACGCCGATGGGATATGCACGCACCAGCGTCATAGGCTCCAAAGGCTCGGAGCACAGCAACAGTACGTCCAGCGGATCGCCGTCATCACCATAGGTGCGGGGAATGAAGCCGTAATTCGCAGGATAGTGGGTGGAGGTATACAGGATACGATCCAAAAGAATCATACCGGTCTCTTTATCCAGTTCATATTTCTTCTTACTGCCCTTGGAAATCTCGACCACACAAATAAAATCCTCCGGATTGATTCGGGTCGGATCAATATCGTGCCAAATATTCGACATTCTGTATCACTCCTTGCTGACTTGTTGACAGTGTAGCACAAACGAAACGCTCTGTAAAGTATTACCCCTGAAGATGCGCCGGACTGAAACCGCTGGGCAATAACTCGGACAAGGTGTAGACCGTATAGGTGTCCTCCCCCGTCACCACCAGCACCGGAAAATCCGGTGCACAAAACTCCGCCATTACCTGACGGCAGACGCCACAGGGCGGGAAAGCGCCGGAAATCACCCCATCCTTACCGCCAACCACCGCCAAAGCGACAAAGGAACGTTCGCCCTCGCTGACCGCCTTAAAAATCGCGGTACGCTCGGCGCAGATGGTGGGAGTATAAGAAGCATTCTCAATATTGCAGCCGGTGTACACCGTGCCAGATGCGGTGAGCAGCGCAGCACCCACCCGATATCCGGAATAGGGGGAATAGGATCTTTCCATGGCGGCAATGGCGGCACGACACAGTTCTTGATGTGTCACGGAAATCACTCCTTTAACAAGATGGGGAGCAGGCTCTCCCCTGCTCCGTGGTACGGCACGTCCAAATAGGCCGCCACCGTAGCGGCGATATCCGCATAGGTGGGACGAGTGCCCATATTGACCGGCTGAATGCCGGCACCGTATACCAGCAACGGTACGTATTCACGAGTATGATCTGTATGGCTGTCGCCGGGGTCACAGCCGTGATCGGCGGTGATCATCAGCACGTCCTCCGGACGCATCTGCTCCATAAAAGCGGGCAGCCAACGATCAAAGGCGGTCAGAGCGGCGGCATAGCCGTCCACATCCTGACGATGACCGTACAGCATATCAAAATCCACCAGATTGACAAAGCACAAACCCTCAAAATCCGTCTGTACCGCCTGAAGCGCCATCGCCATACCCTCGGCATTGCCATGGGTCAGATCGCAACGGGTAACGCCGCTACCGGCAAAGATATCGCTGATCTTGCCCACTGCCCACACCGTCTTTCCGGCGGCCGATACCATATCCAGCAAGGTGTCTGCCGGCGGCTCAAGGGAGAAATCACGGCGATTGGCAGTACGGGTAAACTGAGGCGCAGAGCCGGTGAAGGGGCGGGCGATCACACGACCGACACCGTGCTCGCCGCGGAGAATATCACGGGCAATGCGGCAATATTCATATAGCTGCTCCAAGGGAACGACGTCCTCGTGGGCGGCGATTTGGAACACGCTGTCTGCGGAGGTGTAGACGATCAAATCGCCGGTCTCCACGTGCTGCTGACCATAATCGATAATCACCTGAGTGCCGGAATAAGGCTTATTGCACAGCACACCACGACCGGTGGCTGCAGAAAAAGCATCCAGCACCTCCGGCGGGAAGCCGTCGGGATAGGTGGGCAGCGGCTTTTCGGAAATAACGCCGGCAATCTCCCAATGTCCGATGGTGGTATCCTTACCCGCGGAACGCTCGGTCAGCCGTGCCACGGCGGCGGTGGGCTGTGCCACGGCAGGCAGGTAATCCTGCCTGTCAATGGTGCCCAGACCCATCGCAATCAAATGATCCGCAGAGAACTGCGAAGAGGTGGAAATGCGGCGCATCGTATGACAATCCTTATCACCGAATGCGGCGGCATCCGGCATCTGACCGATGCCGCAGGAATCCAACACAATGAGAAAGACCCGTTTCACGGTCATCTCCCCTTTCAGCCTAATGCTTTCGCGGTTTTTAGAGCCAGCTCCATCATCTGAGTGAAGGAATTCTGGCGCTCCTCGGCAGAGGTAGCCTCGCCGGTGACAATGTGATCGGAAACGGTGCAGATCGCCAACGCCTGCTTACCGCAACGGGCGGCATTCATATACAGCGCCGCCGCTTCCATCTCAATAGCCATTACACCCATCTTAGTCCAGGCCGCATTGGCCTCGGCGCCATTATCGGCATAGAAGGTGTCGGAGGACAGCAGGTTGCCCACGTGCGTGGTCAGACCCATCTCATCGGCAATGTCTGCACAGGTGCGCAGTACGTTATAGGATGCGATGGGAGCAAAGGTGCCGGGCAATCCGTACTGAGAAGCATA
Source organism: Acutalibacteraceae bacterium (assembly GCA_045539375.1). Lineage (GTDB taxonomy): Bacteria > Bacillota > Clostridia > Oscillospirales > Acutalibacteraceae > UBA5905. The sequence continues at coordinate 42,198 of JAZQFG010000027.1, forward strand.
GGCGGAATTGGTGCAAGCGCCCTGACCCAGCACGATATCGCGCACCTTGATATGCGGATGCAGGGCACCGGCCGAGCCCACGCGAATAATGGTCTGAACATCAAAGAAATTAAAGAGCTCGTAAGAGTAAATGCCGATAGACGGCATACCCATACCACTGGCCATTACAGACACAGGAGTACCCTCGTAGGTGCCGGTATAGCCGTGGATACCACGGATGTTATTCACCAGCTTGGCATCGGTAAGGAAATTCTCTGCGATAAACTTAGCACGCAGAGGATCACCGGGCATCAGCACGGTAGGAGCAAAATCAGCGGGAGTCGCATTAATATGCGGGGTGGGATAGTTTGCCATAACATTCATCCTTTCACGTCCGGCATAGGCCGGTTAAATTTACATCATCATAGCGGTCAATGGCCTCGCAAATCGGTATCCAGCAGATCCTTCGCCCACGCGGGGGCAGAACCCCAGGTGTACAGAATATAGTATGTCCCATCCTCACCGCCACCGCGGAAGGTGGGTGCCGATACACCGTGGAATTCTTCGCCGCCGGGACGGATCACGTTGCCGAACTGGGGCTCGATCAAGCAATCGTACAAGCCCTCACGATACGGGCGGTAATGATCGTATAGTTCATTTGCAGTCAGATCGCTTCGCAGCAAAACGGCGCCGAAATACTGCATTCCATTGCCGTTTCCGATCAGCCTACCTGCCACAGAGGTAGATTCTACGATTTCCGTCTGCGGCGGCAGAGGGATATCCTTCAGATCCTGCTCAATGCGCAGGGCCACCCCGTTGTTGGCAATAGGAATCCCCACCGCAAACAACAGCAAAAAGACCGCAACAATCAGCATCAAGCCCCGTATAAAAAGCCGAAGCCGATCCTTGGATCGATTATCCAGTGCCATAGCGCACCTCCCAACCTACGGATATCTCTTCGTATTTTATCATAATTTTCAGCATAGTGCAATAATAAAAATGAAATCCCCGACCGCAGTCGGGGATCCCAAATCAGTCTACTACCTTATAGCCTTTCCCCTCGATGGTGGAGCGCAGGACGCTATCCTCCACATCGGCAGACAGGGTTATCGTAACGGTGCCTGCCATATGGCTGGCAACGGCGACGGATACGCCGTCCAGTGCCTCCAGTGCCTCTTTGACGTGCGCCTCGCAATGGGGGCACATCATTCCCTCGACCTTCATAATCTTTTCCATAGTTGTTTCCTCCTTACAGCAACAATGATGATCCTCATGACAGCAACAATCGCGTTCCTCTGTCGCAAGAGTGTGAGGATACAGTTTAAACAAATTCAAGCGCAGCGCGTTGGTAGCCACAAAGAAATCCGATAATGACATCGTAGCCGCGCCAAACATCGGACTGAGCGTAATCCCCAGCGGGACAAACACACCCGCTGCCAGCGGAATGCCGAGGACATTATAGAAAAACGCCCAGAACAGATTGACCCGAATGTTTTTCAGCACCGCACATCCCAACCGCAAGGCGGCAACCACGTCGGTCAGGCGGCTGTTCATCAGCACCACATCGGCTGCATCCACAGCAATATCGGTGCCGGCACCGATGGCAACACCCACGTCGGCGGCGGTCAAAGCGGGAGCATCATTAATGCCATCCCCTACCATAGCGGTGGGGCCCTGCTCCATTAGGCGGCGAATCTGCGCCTCCTTATCCTGAGGCAGTACACCGGCGATGACCTCATCCACCCCGACCTGTCGTCCGATGGCCGCGGCGGTGCGGGCATTATCACCGGTGAGCATCACCACACGGATGCCCATATTTTTCAGCTCCTGAATGGCGGCAGGACTATCCGGCTTGATCGTATCCGCTACCGCAAGCATACCCAAAAGACGGTTGTCCAGAGCAAAATAGAGGGGGGTCTTACCCTCGTCTGTCAAGCGCAATGCTTGCTGTTCTGCTTGAGACGGGAGAGAAGCGTATTGACGGATAAACGACTCGCTGCCGCCAACCACCGTATGCCCCTCCATGCTGCCGATCAGACCGTTGCCCGGTAGAGCACGGAAATCCGTAATCGGTGTGACAGAAATCTGATGTTCCTCGCCATAGCGGCGCACGGCGGCGCCCAAGGGGTGCTCCGAATGCTGTTCCAGCGAGACCGCCGCCTGCAGTAATACATCCCTATCATCGAAAGGAATGACATCGGTAACTTGAGGCTTTCCCGCCGTAATGGTGCCGGTTTTATCCAGCGCCACAATCTTAATGCGACCCGCCTGCTCCATAGCGGCGGCGGTTTTAAACAAAATGCCGTGACGGGCACCCAAGCCGCTGCCCACCATAATTGCCATTGGGGTAGCCAGCGCCAACGCACAAGGGCAACTGATGACCAGCACCGAAATAGCCCGCGCAATCGCAAAGCCAGCCGTAGCCCCAAGCAGAAGCCACACTGTCAAGGTGACAAGGGCAATGCCCAGCACCACGGGGACAAAAATCCCCGACACACGATCCGCCAATTTAGCGATGGGCGCTTTGGTCGCGGCGGCATCCTCCACCATCTGAATGATGCGGGACAAGGTGGTCTGTTCCCCCACGTGGGTGGCACGACAGTGCAGGTAGCCGGACTGATTCAGTGTAGCGGCGGAAACCATGTCTCCTACCGCCTTATCCACCGGAATACTCTCGCCGGTCAGGGCGGATTCATTCACGGCGCTTTCGCCCTCAATAACCACACCGTCCACCGGAATCGCATCGCCGGGGCGTACTAAGAAGATATCCCCCACCTGCACTTGCTCGGCAGGGACGGTCTGCTCCTCGCCCCCCACCAGCAAGGTGGCGATACGGGGCTTTAGCTCCATCAGACCCCGCAGGGCATCGGTGGTGCGCCCCTTGGAACGGGCTTCCAGCATCTTGCCCAGCGTAATCAGCGCCAAAATCATAGCGGCGCACTCAAAATACAGGTCGTGGAGACCGGCCATCGCCTGCTCCGGATGAAGAATCATCCCAAACAACGTCCAAGTGCTGTAACCAAACGCTGCCGTGGAGCCCAAGGTGACCAAGGTATCCATATTGGGTGAACCGTGGATAGCGTTCTTGACACCGCTGATAAAAAACTGCTGGTTGATGACCATCACGATCACAGTAAGCAATAGCTGTAACAAGCCCAGTGCAGCGGGGCTGTTCGCCAAAAACGCAGGCAAAGGCAATCCCAGCATCGTGTGGCCCATGGAAACGTACATCAGCACCAGCAAAAAGCCGATGGACCACAGCAACCGATGAAACAGCCGCTTAGCAGTATCATCCTCTGGTATGGCGCGCTCTTTTTTCTCTGCGTCATCCTCTGCAAAGATGCCGTACCCTGCCCGCTGTACCGCCGCCATGACGGCGTCCGCCGTGGCAGAGCCCTCCACCTGCAGGGAATTGGTCAACAGATTGACCGTACATTGTGTCACCCCGGGGACAGAAGACGCCGCCTTCTCCACCCGCGCACTACACGCCGCACAAGTCATCCCGGTTACTCGAAATTGCATAATGTCACCTCATTAGTTTCTTGAGAATCTCCAATAATTCGTCCAGACTCTCCTCTCGTCCCTCGCGGATGTCGCGGGCAACACAGCCCTTGATATGATTGCTTAAAAGCTCCTTATTAAAACTACCGATAGCGGCGCTCACCGCCGCAGACTGCGTTAAAATATCGGTGCAGTAGGCATCGTATTCAATCATACCGCGAATGCCGCGGATCTGTCCCTCGATACGATTAAGACGATGGATCAGTTTCTTCCGTTCCTCTGCAGAACGTACGGTTTCCTTTGCGCAATGGCAAGTATGCTGATCGTCCATCATACCGCCTCCCTTCGCTACCCATTATATACCCCTAGGGGGTATTTGTCAAGCACAAAAAACACCGCTCGTCTGAGCGGTGTTTTTGCTTTATACAAACAAAGCGGAGGACAGGTATCTCTCCCCTGTATCCGGCAGCAGAACCACCACCGTTTTGCCCTGATTTTCGGGGCGGGAGGCCACCTGCAGCGCCGCGTGCAGCGCCGCACCGGAGCTGATGCCGGCCAGGACGCCTTCTTGTTGCGCCAGATGACGGGCGGCGGAGATCGCCTCTTGCTCTGTGACGGGAAACACCTCATCATACACCGTCGTATCCAGTACCCCGGGGACAAAACCTGCTCCGATGCCCTGCAGGCCGTGGGGGCCCGCCGCGGCGCCGGAGAGAACCGGAGATCCCGCAGGCTCCACCGCCACGATGCGGACAGCAGGATTCTGTTCCTTTAAATACCGTCCCACACCGGTAATGGTGCCACCGGTGCCGACACCGGCGACAAACACATCCACCTTGCCATCCGTATCCGCCCAGATCTCAGGGCCGGTGGAAGCATAATGCGCCGCCGCATTAATAGGATTATTGAATTGATCGGGAATGAAACTGTTTGGAATGGACGAAGCCAGTTCCTGCGCTTTTCTAATGGCGCCTGCCATTCCATCTGCACCGGGAGTCAGCTCCAATTCGGCGCCGTACGCCTTCAGCAGCCGACGGCGCTCCTCGCTCATCGTATCCGGCATGGTTAAAATCACCCGATACCCTTTCACCGCCGCCACCGCCGCCAGACCGATACCGGTATTGCCGCTGGTCGGCTCAATGATGGTGGAGCCGGGACGCAGTAATCCCTCCGCCTCTGCAGCGGCGATCATGGCCGCCGCCACCCGATCCTTGGCACTACCGGCGGGATTAAAGCTCTCCAGCTTAGCCAACACGGTGGCGTTCGGGCAAAGATGATGCAATTGTAACAGTGGTGTATCCCCTATCAAATGGGTAAAATCAGCAGCAATACGCATCGGATCACTCCTCCCGTTTCTGTTGCCACGATTATACCACCCGTCCCATACCCTGTCAAGGCGTTGACGGTTGACAAAGCTTTGCAAATTATGGTATGATGCCAAAAACGGACGGAAAGGGGCGAGGGTATGGACGAGGCATTCTCCCGCACGGCAATTCAGCTGGGCGATGAGGCTGTGGAACGGCTGAATACGGCGCGCGTGGCGGTATTCGGCATCGGCGGTGTCGGCGGCTATACGGTAGAAGCACTCGCCCGTAGCGGCATCGGCACACTTGACCTGTTTGACGACGATCGCGTGGCGCTGTCCAACATCAACCGTCAGATCATCGCCACCCACGACACCGTAGGACAATATAAAGTAGATGCTGCCGCCCAGCGCATCCGCTCCATCCACCCAAATGCCATCGTCAACACCCACAAGGTATTTTATCTGCCCCAAACCGCCGGCGGCATCGACCTCTCCGTATACGACTACGTAGTGGATGCCATCGACACCGTGGCAGGAAAAATCGCCCTTGCTGAAGCGGCAACAGCAGGCGGTGTGCCCATCATCAGCTGTATGGGTGCCGGCAATAAGCTGGATGCCACCGCCTTTCGTGTGGCGGATATCAGCAAAACCACCGTATGCCCCCTTGCGCGGATTATGCGTAAGGAATTGGGCAAGCGGGGCATCAAGCATCTGAAGGTGGTGTACTCCACCGAGCTACCTCTGACCGGTGCGACGCCAGAAGAAGCCGCCGCTGAGAGCGATACCCGCCCTGCGCAAAACCGCCCCAAACCCACCCCTGGCAGCAATGCTTTTGTCCCCGCCGTTGCCGGTCTGATTCTGGCCGGCGAAGTGATTCGTGACCTAACGGGGCACGGACGATAAATCATCAAGTTAAGGAGTGCTTTTATGCATTTACAAGAATCCGGACAGATGTATCTGGAAACCATATTGGTATTGAGCAGAACACTTCCCGCCGTACGCTCTATTGATATCGTGGAGCATATGGGCTATTCCAAGCCCAGCGTCAGCCGTGCGGTAGGTCTATTGAAGAGCGGCGGCTTCATCCGAGTGAATGACGACGGACATATCACCTTGACCGCAGAAGGTCAGGATGTAGCCGAAAAAATCTATGAGCGACACACCATTCTGACCGCCGCTCTGATGCGTTTAGGCGTGGATGCGGACACCGCCGCAGAGGATGCCTGCAAAATCGAGCACGCCATCAGCGACAGATCGGTAGAAGCCATCAAAAAGTTCCTAAAAAGCGCTGTAAAGTAATCTCACTTAACACACAAAAAAGAACGGAACCAAGCGGGTCCGGGCTTTCCTTATAGGTTATAATTTCAGTTTTCGCCCAAACAGGCGGCGCCGACGATACCAGCGTCATTGCCCAACTGTGCCACGCACAATTCGGTCTGTTTTTCGCAATATTTGCTGTAACGATCTTGCTCAATGATCTTACGCACGGGGCCCAGCAGGTTTTCGCCCTGACGGCAAACGCCGCCACCGACACACACCATATCCGGCTGGAAAATATTGATGACGTTGACCAAACCACAGGCCAAATATTCCACGTAACGATCCACGACAGCCTGTCCGGCGGCATCCCCTTGCTGTGCCGCCTCAAAGGGAATACGGCCATCCACCTTACTGATATCGCCATCCACCAGTTGCCACATCAGGCTATCGGGATTCTTCTCCATAGCCGTACGAGTCTGGCTCATCAGCGCGGTAGCGGAGGAATAGGTCTCCCAGCAGCCGTGTCGTCCGCAGGTGCAGGGCTCGCCGTCCACGGCAATTACCATATGCCCCAGCTCGCCGCCGGCATAGTTGGAGCCGCTGTAAATCTTCCCATCCAGGACAATACCGCTCCCCACGCCGGTGCCCAGCGTGATACAAATGCTCTTGGCGGCATGCTTGGTGGCACCCGCCTTAGCCTCACCCAAGGCGGCGGCGTTGGCGTCATTATCAATATACACAGGTTTGCCCAGCTGTGCCTGCATCTCAGGTCCCACCAAAACGTGGTCAAAATGCAGGTTGTTGGCGTATTCCACCTCACCGGTCTCCACATTGCAGGTGCCGGGACAGCCGACGCCCACATAGGCGACGTCATCCATAGAAATCCCCTGCTGCTCCACCACCTGACGGCACAGAGCTACCATATCGTCAATAATCGCCTGCGGGTCACGGGGCAAATTAGTCTTGACACGGGCAGTGGTGAGAATGGAGTAATTCTCATCCACCAAACCGGCTACAATGTTTGTTCCACCTAAATCAATACCAATCGTATACATAGCGCATTCTCCTTATTGAATCATTATACCTCGGACAGCAGTGCCTCGAAGCGACCGGACAGTTCCGTCGGCTCACTGCCGGCGGGGATGAAGAAGGTATCGTACTGCACGAAGCTCTCACCGTTAATGGTACCCTCACCCTCTGTAACCAGCACAGCGATAAAGCTATCAGGATTATCCACCGCAACAGTTCCCTCCGCCTCTAACTTCGTGACGGTAAAATACGGACAAGAGGAAATCTCGGTAAATACGCCACCCTCTACAATAGTCTGGGTAGGCTCTACGGCGTCAGCGGCACGGGTGAGGTCGGATACCTCCAGTGCCTTTTCCACGTGCAGGGGACGGGTGTTGCCCTGAGCATCCCGGCGACCGTAATCGTACACGCGGTAGGTCACGTTGGAATTCTGTTGAATCTCAGCAATCAGCAAGCCCTTGCCGATGGCGTGGATGGTGCCGGAAGGAATGAAATAGCTCTCCCCCTTCTGCACCGGGACAAAGCGAAGAATATCGGTCAGCGTGTTGGTGCGTATGGCCTCTTCCATCTCGGCTCGGGTGACATCCCGCTGGAAGCCGTAGTAGATGCCGGCACCCTCTTCCGCATCCAGAATATACCACATCTCGGTCTTACCAAACTGCCCCTCGTGCTCCAGCGCATAAGCATCACTGGGGTGCACCTGCACCGACAGATCGCTCTGAGCATCGATGAGCTTGATCAATTGAGGGAACTCCTTGAAAGTAGCGGCATTCTTACCCACTGCATCGGGACCCAGTTTCGACAGCGCCTCTACAAAGGTGGTGCCATCCGGCAGATAACTGGGGCCGTCGGGATGGGCGGAAAGCACCCAAGCCTCCGCTACACGCTCCATATTCTTAACGCCATATTGGGTCATCAGCTTGTTGCCACCCCAAATATAATCCTTGAAGGAGGGAGAAAGCTTCAAAATATTGCTCATAGTATGCACACCTCGTATCGGATATTTGCAAACAGAGTCTGCTATATGTTTGATTTTACCATAAAATTGGACACAGGTCAACGGAAAATCCCGCCGATTCCAATGGAACAGGCGGGATTTTATGTATTATTGATAAACGCGGATATAATCGATGATATAATGCTGAGGGAGCACGGTGTCAATATCGTTGGGACGCTCATCATCATTCCAATCGGACAAAGCGGTATTGATGAGGATGAAGTGGGGCTTAAAGAAGCAATCCTTCATATCCTCAGTGATGGTCTGGGTGTGGAAGCACAGATCGTCAAAGTAGAAGCGGCACTCCTTCTCCTCCCACTCTACAGCGTAGATGTGGAAATCGTCTGCAAACTTCTCGCCCTCGGGCAGGTGATACCAGCCGGTGAGACAATTATGCTCGTCGGTGCTCTTGGTCTGGAAGTGCAAGGTAGAGCGCATCTCGCCGTTGGAGGCAGGGTCGGAATTTACGGTGGACTCCATAATATCGATCTCACCGCAATGAGGCCAATCTACTACGGAAATATTCTCACCCAGCGTCCAAAAAGCAGGCCACAGGCCCTTGGACCACGGCAGCTTGGCACGCATCTCGATGCGACCGTAGGTGCAGGAGAACTTGCCCTCGGTATTCAGGCTGGCAGAGGTGTACTTAGCACCCTCATAATCCTCACGCAGGGTGACAATATGCAGCATACTGTCCTCTACGTAGGCATTACACGGACGGTCGGTGTAATACTGAGGCTCGTGATTGCGAATAAAACCGATCTCGAATCTCCAATTGTCACGGTTAATAGTATCGCCGTCAAAATGATCTTCAAAAATCAATTGATCAAATGCCATAATAGCTCTTCCCCTCTCGGAAACTTACTGTGCCGCAACGGTGCAACATAGTTAGAGTATAGGAAATTTGGCAAATGTTGTCAATAGATTTCAAGACCCCACAGCCCACATAAGGCCATATTCTGTGAATTCCATTAAATATGTATATGCTGTAAGTGAAAAATTACTATTGCGAAGGATCAGAAGAACAGCTTTCGTTCCATTACCTCGCGGGCAGAACGATTAATACCGAGATAAATCAGCAACAATCCCAAGGCCCCCAGCACCACCAAAGGATAGAGCGACCAACCGATAAACAGGATATCGAAGGTAACCGTCAGCAGGAATTCCAGCAGCAGCACCAAACCGCCCAACGCTATGCAGGCACCGCCCCATATATACAGACGGCCACCCTTCACATAGCGCAGCAGCGTGATGACGGCACTAACCAGCAAACCGAGAGCACCCACCACAGGGAAAGCGAAGCTCATAAACCAGCTTCCCTTTGTTGCCAACTGAATATACAGCAAATACAGCAAAACAGCAACGAAATCACAGGGCACAAAGATAACCGGGTTCGGTCTGTGAAACCATAGCGGCAATGCGCAAATCACGTAGGATACGCACAATCCTCCGGCTACGTAGCCAAACCAGTTAAAAGCACCGTTTAACTGCCAGTCCATAATCATACTGACCAACAGCGGGAATAAGTACAAAATCAAAACAACGCCGTTCATCATCTTGGAACGGAGCGCCGGCTTCGGCATACGATCCCGTGGGTACAGAGGACGCACCGGCTCACGCTGAATATCCGGATGATACACCTTCGTGCCGCACAGGGGACATTGATTCTCTGTATCCGCCAAACGGACACCACAATTTACACAATACATCGAATCACCTCTCGCATTGATTACTTTCCACCGTGGCCTGCAGTCCGATCTCCTGCAACGCCTTATGGAATTGGCGCTCCAGACCTGGCTCTCGAATATCTCGAATGAAATTGATGTAGACCGTATCGCCGTAGGTCAGCATACCGCAATTATAAGGGGCAGCGGCCTGCACGCCCAAAATAAAGTCCATACGGCGGATATACTGCCGCATCACGTCCGGCAGCTCCACCACGCCCAGATTGGAAAAGCTAAGGCAGGATTTCCGCTCTCCCACGCTATCAAAAATGGCCTTCATCACCAGATTCTTCAGCGGAAGCGGAATCAAACGAACTAAAGGATTCCGTTCGTCCCGTACATTCGTGGTGATGATGGTGCGCATATGTTTGGGCGTGACCTCTAAGCCCATCGTATGCTGGATGATACGGCAGATCTCTTCAAAGGTGTAGTCCCCCAGCCGAGGATCGATATCCGGGATAGAATACATCGCAAAATTACGCAGTGTGGTGCTGGGGAACAGCCGTCGCAGATTCACCGGAATCAGCAGTTTAATATGTTTTTGCTTTAGGCGGTTGGGCTGTTTCTCATCCTGTAGGCGCAACAGTGCCTGCATCATAACCGCGCCAAGCAGCACGGTGACAGACACGCCATAGTGACGCGCCAATGCCCGCGTCTGTTCGGAGGAAAGCCGAAAACAGGTCAAGTGCAAAAATCCGTCGGTTTCGGGCGTGCCTCCCATATGCCACGCAGTGGTATCCTTGCGTGTGGCAGCTACGTCGCCGGCGTACTTGAGAAACGAGTCCTCCAATTCTGCGGCTTTGGGCTTCTCCTGCCGATCCAGAACACCTCTCTCGGCGGGGATCTGCACACCATAGCGGCGGGTCAAATACTCTGCGGTCAGGGATTTCAAAAACACCAAAGCACCGGTGCCATCCGTTAAGGAATGGAAAAACTCCACCGCAATCCGATCGTGGTGAGCAATGACACGAAAGGCACAGCGCCGCATCTCCCGCTTATTCATAAACACCAGCGGGCAGCTCTGCTCCTCTTGAATTTCCGGAGCGCGCTCAACCTGCTGGAGATAATACCAAAACGCGCCCTTACGCAGGCGGGCGGCAATAGAGGGAAACCGCTTTACCGTCACGTCCAGTGCCGCCTGCAGCGTGGGCACATCCACCTCCTCGGTGAGAGTCATCGATTGACGGTAGAGATTACTCCAATTTCTGCGCCGCGCGGCAGGATAAATCTTCGCCGCATTATCCAGCCGCACCCAGCGCAATGGTTTTTTTGTCATATCAGCCATCATTTGCTCCTCGTTCTTACGTATCCTGTCTGTAAAATGCTGCCGCAATCGCACCGGGACCCGCGTGGGTGCCAATAACGCTACCAATACTGGTATAACGGAACGTTTTTAAGCCCGTATCCCAGAACGGCTTACTCTCTTCCCTATATTTTAACAGCAATTCATCGGAAAGTCCAGAATAACCAAACAGAATCGGTTTGGAAAAATCCACGCCGCCGGCTTTTTTAATCTCCTGCGTCAGCAACGTATTCCCCATCTTTGAGCCACGTGCCTTGCCCAGCATGGCAATCTCACCGTTATGGACCGACAGCACCGGCTTAATATTCAGCATTGCACCGGCAAACGCCACCGATCGGGACACCCGACCACCCCGTTTAAGGTATTCTAAGGTATCCACCAGCGCCACGATGACAATACGCTCCTTCTCCTGCTCCAAGGTTGCCGCCAGTTCCTTAGCAGACATACCCTGCTCCAGATAGTGCAACGCCTGCTCCACCAGAATAGCACCGCCGATGGCCACGCTACCGCTGTCCACCACGTAGATGTTCTCGTAGTCAGCTGCCGCGATCCGTGCACTCTGGTAGGTGCCGGACAGTTGAGAAGAAAGGGTGATCACTACGGCACTGTCACCCGCCTGATGCACCTCTTCAAACACCTGTGCAAACACATCGGGGGTCGCCTGACTGGTGGTAGGCATCGCCTCACCGGACGCCAGCTTCTCGTAAAAGGTGGTATGGTCGATGGTGACACCATCCACGTATTCCTCATCACCGAAATGCACCGTGAGCGGTACGACGGTAACATGCTCTTTATACTCTGTTAACAGATCGGTAGTCGAATCCACAATAATACGCACACCCATTATACAATCTCCTCCACGTCACGTTTGTGTGCGACGGCATCCAGCCGCTCGCTGATAGCGGACAGATTGCGGTAGAAAGCAATCCGTTCCTCTTCGGTCAGACTATCGCTGATCTCCTCCAGCACGCCATCGATCTTAGAGGCAATCTTCTCCCCCACCTCGATTCCTTTTTCGGTCAGCTGCAGAGAACGCTTATACCGCTTGGCATTGGTATCGGGGCAGGTCAAATAGCCATGCTCCTCTAAATATTCCACCGCTCTGGAGATAGTAGCCTTATCCTCCTCGCACCGCTCGCACAATTCCGTTGCGGTGAGGCCGCCGAAGGTATAGAGATAGTATAGACAAGATACGTGGGCACTGCGCAGATGATATTCTGCCATTTCTTGATTCTTAATCTTACGGATATTACGGCTGATACGGTTGATCAGCACCGTGAACAATTCAAAACGTTCGGTCACAATAAGCCCTCCCATTGTTGAAACTTCAACAATTATACGCGAAATTTGTTGAAATGTCAACAAGTTTTAGGCGAAAAGAAACGGCACAGCCCGAAAGCTGTGCCGCGACGTTTGGAATATAATATTACTGATACACGCGAATGTAGTCGATGAGGTACTCCTGAGGCAGCTGGGTATGCTCATCATCGGGGCGCTCGTTATCGTTCCAATCGGAGAGAGCGGTGTTGACTAAAATGAACTGGGGCTTGTTAAAGCAGCCCTGCATATCCTCGGTCAGCGCCGCCTTGCGGGTCATTACGTCGTCAAAATACCAACGGATCTCGCCCTCTTCCCACTCGATTGCCCAGGTGTGGAAATCGTCGCCGAAGCACTCATAGGGGGAACGATACCGCTCGATGGAGGAGAAGCACTCGCCGGACTCTTTAGACAGATAGTGCAGGCTCATAGTCTGCTCGCCGTTGGAGCCGGGATCGTCCTCTTTGCCGATCATCTCCATAATATCGATCTCACCGCAGGCGGGCCAGTTCACAACGGGGAAATTCTCACCCATCATCCAGAAAGCAGGCCACAATCCCTTAGAGAAGGGCAGCTTGGCGCGCATCTCTACACGGCCGTACAGACAATCGTACTTACCCATGGTGTTGATGCTGGCAGAGGTGTACTTGGCGCCCTTATAATCCTCCCGCAGGGTGACAATATGCAACAGGCTGTCCTGAACGAAAATATTGCAGGGACGGTCGGTGTAATACTGGGGCTCGTGATTACGGATAAAGCCGATCTCGTAGTCCCAAACATCACGGTTCAGAGTATCCCCGTCAAAATGCTCTTCAAATACCAGTTTATCAAAAGCCATCGTGTTCCGCCTTCCTTTCGGTTTGTGTTACCTCCAGTATACGGAAAATGGTGGCAAAAGTCAATAGAAAGCGGCGGAGTCATCTGTTCCGACCTTTTCAAACGGTAATTGGAAATATTTTCGTGACTTTTTCGACAGAATGTGCTATAATTTCTTTCGGTGATGAATATGTTTTTTATGACAAAGGATACCATCCCCGAGGGAGTAGGCTTCAGCACGTTCGGGCCGATGCATCTGATCTGGCTGGCGTGCACGATTCTGTGCATTATCGCTGCGGCGATGCTATACCGGAGGCTGGACGACAATAAGCGCAGGGTAATGCGTGTCGTGATCGGCTCCGCTGTAGTGCTGCTGGAAATTGCCAAGGATATTTTCCACGGCATTGTGGGCGAATTCGGGGTCGGGTACCTGCCACTCCATCTGTGCGGCATCAACATTCTGCTGATTGGGTTTGACCTGTTTAAGCAGAACAATACTGTGAGGAATTTCCTATATTATTTCAGTATCGCCGGTGCTTCGCTGGCACTGCTGTTCCCCAACTGGACCTCTCTCCCCTGCTGGAATTTCTCCTGCATCCATAGTTTTTCTATCCACGGGCTGTTGGTGATGTATCCCATTCTGCTGGTAGCCGGCGGCGAGGTGAAGCCGAATCTGAAAACTATGCCGAAATGCATCCTGCTATTAATTGGTATGGCGATTCCCATTTACTTTGTTAATCTGGCTTTTGACACCAACTTTATGTTCTTGATGCGTCCGGACAAGGGGAATCCCTTAGAGCTGTTTGAACAGCTGCTGGGCAACCATCTGTGGGGCTTCCCCATCCTGCTGCCGGTGGTAATGCTCCTGATGTATCTACCGATTCTACTGGTTAACAAATTAAAGAAGAGGTAAGAAAAGCCGCCGTTGAGACATCCTCAACGGCGGTTTTCGCTTACAAAAAAGGAGTTGCCCTCACGGGCAACTCCTTCTTATTCCAGTAATTGATTATTTCGCCTCGGAGACGGCAACGGCGCAAGCCACGGTCATACCGACCATGGGGTTGTTACCGGCGCCGATCAGACCCATCATCTCCACGTGCGCAGGCACGGAGGAGGAGCCAGCGAACTGAGCATCACCATGCATACGACCCATGGTGTCGGTCAAGCCGTAAGAGGCAGGGCCGGCGGCCATATTGTCGGGGTGCAGGGTACGGCCGGTACCACCGCCGGAAGCGACGGAGAAATACTTCTTGCCGTTCTCGATGGCCCACTTCTTATAAGTGCCGGCCACGGGATGCTGGAAGCGGGTGGGGTTGGTGGAGTTACCGGTGATGGAAACCTCAACGGACTCCTTCTGCATGATGGCAACGCCCTCGTTGACGTCGTTACAGCCATAGCACTTAACCTTAGCACGCTCACCGTCGGAGAAGGCCACCTCACGGACCACCTTCAGCTCGCCGGTGTAGAAATCATAATCGGTCTCCACGTAGGTGAAGCCGTTGATGCGGCTGATGATATAAGCGGCATCCTTGCCCAGACCGTTCAGGATCACGCGCAGAGGATTCTTACGCACCTTGTTGGCGGTGCGGGCGATACCGATCGCACCCTCGGCGGCGGCAAAGGACTCGTGGCCGGCCAGGAACGCGAAGCAGTTGGTCTCCTCGCTCAGCAGCATCTTACCCAGGTTGCCGTGACCCAGACCAACCTTACGCTGGTCGGCAACGGAACCGGGAACACAGAAAGCCTGCAGGCCCTCGCCAATGACGGCAGCGGCCTCGGCGGCGTCGCTGACGCCACGCTTCAGAGCCAGAGCAACACCCATGGTGTAGGCCCAGACAGCGTTCTCAAAAGCGATGGGCTGTACGCCCTTAACGATTGCATCTACATCAATGCCCTTGGAGAGGCACAGATCACGGCACTCCTCCAGAGAGCCCAGACCATTGTCCGCCAGGAATTTCTCAATACCGGGCATACGGCGGTCTTTACCTTCGAACTTTACATTGTTAGCCATCTGTACATTCCTCCTTTATTATTCTTCACGGGGGTCAATGTACTTCGCCGCATTGTCAAAGCGACCATACTGACCGATGTTCTTCTCGTAAGCCTCAGTGGGGTTGACGCCGTGACGGATGTCCTCCATCATCTTACCCAGCTTTACAAACTGGTAGCCGCAAACCTCGCCGTTGTCGTCCAGAGCGATCTTGGTAACATAGCCCTCGGCCATCTCCAGATAACGAACGCCCTTCACGTTGGTGGAATACATGGTACCGATCTGAGAACGCAGACCCTTACCCAGATCCTCCAGACCGGCGCCGATGGACAGGCCCTCCTCAGAGAAAGCGGACTGGCTACGACCATAGACAATCTGCAGGAACAGTTCGCGCATGGCGGTGTTGATCGCATCGCACACCAGGTCAGTGTTCAGACACTCCAGAATGGTCTTACCAGGCAGAATCTCAGCGGCCATAGCAGCGGAGTGGGTCATACCGGAGCAGCCCAGAGTCTCCACCAGAGCCTCCTCGACGATGCCTTTCTTAATGTTCAGAGTCAGCTTGCAGGCGCCCTGCTGCGGGGCACACCAGCCCACACCGTGGGTCAGACCGGAAATATCACCGATCTCCTTCGCTTTTACCCACAGACCCTCTTCCGGGATCGGGGCGGGACCATGGTGGGGGCCCTTAGCCACGACGCACATTTGCTCAACTTCATGAGTATAGTTCATTTGTTGGTACTCCTTTCGGTTTTTACTGTACGTGTCGAAACACATATTCGTACGCATACTATTATAAACAAAATTTCGCGTTTTGCAAGCCTTAATAAGCAAAAAACGATAAAAATTTCACAACCACACAAATGCCACCCCCACAGGGACAAAACAGCAGCTCTCTACCACCGGTAGAGACGCTGAAAATCCACTCTACCGCTACGAATTCTGCGCGAGAATATCCCGATAGCGGTGTAGGTTGTATTCTCGCCTATCACCGGGTATACTCAGGTTGTGAAATTCAACGACAAAGGAGCAATGCTATGACCCGCACCAGACTAAAAGACCGTTTTCTACCGGATTATACCCAGAACGAGGAGATCCTGAACACCGTATCCCATATCGTGGGCGGTGGATTTGGCGTATTGATTCTCCTTATAGCAATAATCAAAGCGATCCGCTCTAACGATAGTTTGTCCGTAATCGGTGCCGTCATCTATGGCGTAGCGCTGGTGATGCTGTACACGGTATCCAGCGTTTATCACGGGCTGCACCACCCTATGGGCAAAAAGGTGATGCAGGTCATCGACCATTGCACCATCTACTTTCTCATTGCCGGCACCTACACCCCCATTCTGCTCTGTTCGATCCGCACCGTCTCCCCCGCTTGGGCCTACGCACTGCTCGGATTGGTGTGGGGGGCCGCAGCAGTAGGCGCGGTGTTCACCGCCATCGATCTTAAAAAATACGCTGTACTCTCTATGGTGTGCTATATCGGCATGGGCTGGTGCATCGTGATTGCCGCCCCCACCGCCATCCGAGCGATTCCCCTATCGGGTCTGTTGTGGTTGCTGGCCGGCGGCATTGCATACACCATCGGTGCCGTGCTGTACGGTCTGGGCAAAAAATATCGCTATATGCACGGTGTATTCCATCTGTTTGTCGTAGCAGGCAGTTTACTGCAAGCAGTGTGCGTCCTGCGCTACGTTCTGTAAACCTGCATAGATATCCCCGTTTTCATGACGAGAACGGGGATTTTTTATTTTTCAAAAAAAGAAAGGGTTAACTATTGGATTTCTAACGTGAATATGATATACTAATTGTATGTATGCATTTTGCGGCAAAACGTACCGAAAGGAGTTTGCTTTTATGATATGGCACAGTCACAGCAAAGAAGAGGTTCTGCGGGAACTGCAAGTGGACCCCAAAGCGGGGCTTTCCGCTGACCTTGCTGCCGCCCGCTTGGAGGAATACGGCGAAAACCGTTTGCAGGATGCCAAGGCGCTGACCTTTTTCCAGCGCTTTGTCCGCCAAATGAAAGATACCATGGTGATCATTCTTCTGATTGCCGCCGCCATCTCCCTGCTCACCTGCCTATACAATCAATTTTTTCTCGGTGAGCCCGGCGAGTGGATCGAGCCCATTATCATTGTGGGCATCGTTATGCTCAATGCGGCGCTGGGAGTGATACAGGAGAGCCGTGCCGAAGCGGCGCTGGCGGCACTGAAGAATATGTCTGCCCCCCAAGCCCGTGTGCGCCGTGACGGCAAGCTGACCACCCTCTCCTCCTACGAGCTGGTGCCCGGCGATATTGTGGAATTGGAAGCGGGGGATCTCGTGCCCGCCGACTGCCGCATCTTAGAGGCCTACAGCCTGCGCAGCAATGAATCCGCCCTCACCGGCGAATCTCTGCCGGTGGAGAAAACTGCGGAGAGCGTATTTGAGAATATTACTCCGTTGGCGGACCGCACCAACATGCTGTATGCCAGCTGTGCCATCACCAACGGCAGAGCCACCGCCGTGGTGGTCGCCACCGGTATGCGCTCCGAAATGGGGCATATCGCCGCCCTATTGGAGGGCGAAGAAGAAATGGAGACCCCCCTGCAGCATAAAATGGCGCAGTTGGGTAAGATCCTCGGCTTTATTGCCCTGACGGTATGCGTGGTCATTTTCATCGTGGGGTTGTTCTTCCGCCTGCCGTTGATGGATATGTTTATGACCGCCGTATCTCTGGCAGTGGCCGCCATCCCTGAGGGTATGCCCGCCATCGTGACCATCGTGCTGGCACTGGGTGTCCAGCGGATGGTAAAGCAGAATGCTATTATCCGCCGCCTGCCTGCCGTGGAAACACTGGGCAGTGCCTCGGTCATCTGCTCGGATAAGACCGGCACCCTGACCCAAAACCGTATGACCCTACGACGTGCCTATGTGAATCACCAGATCGTGGATCTGGATAGCAATAAGCAAGTGCCGGGATTGGAGCATCTGATCCGTCTTGCGGCGCTGTGTACCGACGCTGAGATGGTCATCGACGAGGGACGGGAGAAATTGATCGGGGATCCCACTGAGACCTCTATCCTCGCCTATCTGCGAAAAATCGGTTATGACAAGGCAGAGCTTCTGGAAGATATGCCCCGTATCGGAGAACTCCCCTTTGACTCGGAGCGCAAGAGAATGTCCAGCGTCCACGTCGCCGGAGATCAAACCATCGTCATTGTGAAGGGTGCGCCGGAAATGGTGCTTCCCCTCTGTACCAAAGGAAACGTTGAGCAAGCCAACGACGCCAACACCGCCATGGCGGACGAGGCGCTACGCGTACTGGCTGTGGGCTTTAAGCTACTGGACACCGCCCCCGCGATCTATGACAGCGAAACGCTGGAATGCGATCTGACTCTGGCTGGTCTGGTGGGCATGATCGACCCGCCCAGACCGGAGGTCAAGGCCGCCATTGCCGACTGTGATACCGCCGGCATCCGCACCGTGATGATCACCGGCGATAACGTGGTCACCGCCGCCGCCATCGCACGGGAACTGGGAATTCTCCACGAGGAGGAAAAAGCCATCACCGGACAGGAGTTAGAGGCACTGTCGGACGAGGAATTGGAAAACAACGTCACCCGCTATCGGGTATACGCCCGCGTTACCCCCGCAGACAAGATCCGCATCGTCAAGGCATGGCAGAAGCGGGGTGCCGTAGTGGCTATGACCGGCGACGGTGTCAATGACGCACCGGCACTGAAAGCCGCCGATATCGGCTGTGCTATGGGCATCACCGGTACCGACGTAGCCAAAAGTGCGGCGGATATGACCCTCACCGACGACAACTTCGCCACCATCGTGGATGCCGCCCGTGAGGGACGAGGCATCTACGACAACATCCGCAAGGCTATCGGATTCCTGCTATCCTGTAACTTGGGCGAGATTCTGACGGTGTTTATCGCCATGTTGTTGTGGCACAAGACACCGTTGCTCCCCATCCACCTGCTGTGGATCAACTTAGTCACCGACAGTCTGCCGGCACTGGCACTGGGGGTAGAAGCCCCCGAAAAGGATATTATGAACCGTCCTCCCCGCCGCCGCAATGAAAGTCTGTTCTCCGGCGGTGTCGGCACGGATGCCGTCTGGCAGGGTGTGCTGTTCGGTGTTCTGACCCTTATTGCTTATTTCATCGGCTCTGCCGTATGGCAGAGCGATGCTCTAGGAAGCACCATGGCTTTTGCCACGCTGGCAATGGGACAGCTGGTACACGCCTTGAATATGCGCTCCTCCCACTCGCTGTTCCGCGTGGGATTCCACACCAACCTATATATGGTCGGGGCATTCTTCGCCTCGCTGATTCTTCTGCTGGCGGTACTGCTGATCCCCGGTGTGCAAGACATCTTCTCTTTGGTGACAATGAGCGGCGCCGCCTGGGGTGTGGTAGCGGGGCTGTCCCTGGCACCGCTGGTTGTGATGGAAGTGTATAAACTGGTTCGGTTTTTAATGAATAAACATCGCTAAGAAAGGACTGTGTGTATGTTTGCCGGTCTGAAAAGTATGGGCCTGAGAGGCATCGACGGCTTTATGGTGGACGTAGAAGCGGATCTGTCCCAAGGTCTGCCCGGATTTGACGTAGTAGGTCTGCCGGATACGGCGGTGCGGGAATCCCGTGACCGTGTCCGTGCCGCCATGAAAAATGCGGGATTTACCTATCCCGTCAGCCGTATCACCGTGAATCTGGCCCCCGCCGATGTAAAAAAAGAGGGATCGGTATACGATCTGCCGCTGCTGCTGGCGTTGCTCTGCGCCAGCGGTCAGCTAAAATCCAATATGAAGCACCGTGCCTTCGTGGGCGAGCTGTCTTTGCAAGGGGTGGTACGTCCCATCCGCGGCGTGCTACCCATGGTGATCGCCGCCCGTGAGGCGGGAATCAAAGAAGTGTACGTCCCCGCTGATAACGGCGCAGAGGCCGCCGTGGTGGAAGGCATTTCCGTCTATCCCATCAAGACGATCACTGAGCTACTGGCACACCTGAAGGGCGAGCAGGAGCTGAGCCCCCTGCAGGCGGAGCTGTTCTCCCCTGCAGAGGCGGAGGCGATGGCCGACTTTGCCGATGTTATGGGGCAAGAAGCTGCACGGCGCGCTATGGAGATTGCCGCTGCCGGCAGCCATAACATCCTGCTCATCGGCCCTCCCGGCTCGGGTAAAAGTATGCTGGCCAAGCGTCTGCCCACCATCCTGCCGGATATGACCCGAGAGGAATCTCTGGAATGCACCAAAATTCATTCCATCGCCGGCACACTGGCAGGAGGAGCCGGTCTGCTCCCCTATCGCCCCTTCCGCTCTCCCCACCACAACATCTCTCCCCAAGGTCTGGCAGGCGGCGGTATCACGCCCCGCCCCGGCGAGGTGTCTTTGGCTCACAACGGCGTGCTGTTTTTGGATGAGTTGCCGGAGTTTTCCCGTCAGGCTATGGAGTGCCTGCGCCAACCGCTGGAGGACGGCAAGGTAACCATTTCCCGTGTCAGTGCCTCCTTGGCCTACCCCTGCTCCATTATGCTGGTGGCGGCGATGAATCCCTGCCCCTGCGGCTATTACGGACATCCTACACGTTCCTGCACCTGCTCACAGCAGGCGGTAGGGCGATATCTTAGCAAGGTTTCCGGCCCGTTGTTAGATCGCATCGATCTACATATTGAGGTGCCTCCGGTGGAGTTTGATCAGTTGGCCTCCCGCCAGAAGGCCGAGTCCTCTGCCGCCATTCGGGAACGGGTGAATGCCGCCCGCACCCGTCAGCAGGCACGGTTTGCCGGCACCGATATTGTCAGCAACGCCCGTATTCCCACCAGCAAGCTGAAGGAATTCTGTCCCCTCACCGAGGCGGCAAGCACCCTGCTGAAAGGCGCCTTTGAACGGATGGGACTGTCTGCCCGCGCCTATGACCGCCTGCTGAAGGTGGCCCGCACCATCGCCGATCTGGACGGCAGCGATATCATTGATACCCCCCACATCGCTGAAGCTATCCAGTACCGCAGTTTAGACCGCAAATACTGGCAGGTGAGGCAGAACCTATGAGTAAGCTGACCGAACTGCGCCAAAAGGCTATGGCGCTGCCCTTAGAGCCGGGTGTGTACCTGATGAAGGATGCCGCCGGCAATATCATCTACATCGGCAAGGCAAAAAAATTAAAAAATCGGGTGAGCCAGTATTTCGGATCCGACCAGAACCATACCGAAAAGGTGCGTCAGATGGTCAGCCGCGTGGACACCTTTGATTACATTGTGGTGGGTAGCGAGTTTGAGGCGCTGGTGCTGGAATGCGCCCTCATCAAACAGCATACACCCAAATACAATATCCTGCTGAAGGATGACAAGGGATACCATTACATTCGGGTTTCTCCGCCCCCCTACTCCCGCCTGAGCGAAGCCAAGCAGACGGCGGAGGACGGCGCCCGCTATATCGGCCCCTATATGAGCAGTTATGCCATTAAGCAAGCGGTGGACGAGGCCAACAAGATCTATTGCCTATCCACCTGTGCCCGCCCTCTTGCCTATGGCAAAAAAGGCGGCGAGCGCCCCTGCCTGAACCACCATATCGGGCAATGCTGTGCCCCCTGTACCGGCAAAGTAGATCCGAGCGCCTATCAGCAGCGGGTGAACGAAGCCATTGACTTTCTGACCCAAGGTAGCGCCAAGACTAT
Organism: Acutalibacteraceae bacterium; assembly: GCA_045539375.1. Taxonomy (GTDB): domain Bacteria; phylum Bacillota; class Clostridia; order Oscillospirales; family Acutalibacteraceae; genus UBA5905. Next base: position 64,093 of record JAZQFG010000027.1, read on the forward strand.
GGCCACCCTGCAAAAAAGGATGGAAGAGGCCGCCGAGCGCCTGGACTTTGAACAGGCGGCACGGCTGCGGGATCGCATTAACGCCATCCGCCGCCTGAGTGAAAAGCAAAAGGTGGTATCCTCCCGTGTGGAGGAACAGGACGTGATTGCTCTGGCGCAGGGCTCCGGACGCGCCTGCTTTGAGGTATTCCGCTTTACCGGCGGACAGCTCAGCGATCGGGAGCATTTTCTGCTGGATGAGCAGGAGAACGCCCCCTCTGCCCGCCGGGAGTTCGTGGAGCAATACTACTCCCTGCGCAGCCATATCCCTCCCCAAGTGACCATAGACGGCACTGTGGAGGATGCCGCATTATTAGAACAATGGCTGACCGAAAAAGCAGGGCGGCGGGTACACATCGTCATCCCACAGATCGGGGAACAAGCCCATTTAATGGATATGTGCCGCAGCAATGCGGCTGAGCGCATCGCCCAGCAGGTGGGTATGACCGGACGGGACACCGCCGCGCTGGAAGAGGTGCGTCAGCTACTGGACCTTCCCCACACCCCCACCTATATGGAGTGCTACGATATCTCCCACACTGCCGGCAGTGAGCCCGTGGCGGCGATGGTGGTGTTTGAAAACGGGCAGCCTCTGCGGACGGCCTATCGCAAATTCCGTATCAAAGAGGCGGAGGGCGGCGACGACTATGCCGCTATGAAGGAGGTCATCACCCGCCGTTTGGAGGAGTATCTTGCCCATCAGGATGAGGGCGTCGGCTTCGGACGCAAGCCGGATCTCATTCTGCTGGACGGCGGCAGTGGACACGTAGCCGCCGTGGCGCCGATCCTGCAACGATATGGATTGGATATCCCGCTGTACGGTCTGGTCAAGGACGATCGTCACCGCACCCGTGCCATTGCACTCTCCGGTGGCGAGATCGCTATCCACCGCAAGCGGGCGGCCTTCACCCTGCTGGCCACTATACAAGAGGAAGTGCACCGCAGTGCCATCCGCTACCATCGCCAGCGGCGTAAAGGCAGCTCCCTTAACACCACGTTGCTGGAGATCGAGGGCATCGGCCCCGCCCGTGCCAAGGCACTGCTGCGGCAATTCGGCTCTATGCGCGGGGTGCAGAATGCCACCATCGAGGAATTATTGCTGGTGAAGGGGATGACCCGCCCCGCCGCCGAAGCAATACAACAGTATTTTCATCAAAAGCAAAGGACGGAATAACCATGGATAACATTATTTTAATCGGAATGCCCTCCTGCGGCAAATCCACCTTAGGCCGTATGCTGGCCAAGGAGCTGGGCTATGATTTTGTGGACACGGATGAGGTGATCATCCGCCAGAACGGCTGTCCCCTGCGGGATATCCTGGATGCCAAGGGTGTGGCCGGCTTTGTGCAGGTGGAGGAGGCCTCGGTCTGCACCGTGCAGGCAGAAAAGACGGTCATCGCCACCGGCGGTAGCGTAGTCTACTCCGAAAAAGCTATGGCACATCTGAAAGCGATGGGCAAGGTGGTGTATCTGTGCCTGTCCTTTGACGAGATGGAGCGGCGACTGGGGGATCTCCACGCCCGCGGCGTAGCCATCGCCCCCGGTGCCACCCTGCAGGATCTCTACGATGAGCGGACACCGCTGTACGAGAAATATGCGGATATCACCGTCCACATCCGCAACGGAAACAGCGTGCGCCAATCCTTGCAAAACCTGCTGGGTCAACTGTAATGAAAACACCCCTTTCCTGCATACACATAGCGGGAAAGGGGTGTTTTTTATGGCGATCAAAATTTTCATTGATCAGGGACACAACCCGGAGGGAGTCAACGCCGGCGCAGAGGGCTTCGGCTATCGGGAGCAGGATATCAACTACGCCGTGGGTACCCGTCTGGCAGAGTTGCTGCGGCAGGATGGGCGATTTGAGGTGCGGGTATCCCGCACTTCCCCCACCGACAGTCTGGGTACCAGCAATGCCAGCAGTCTGGCGGCGCGGGTCAATGCCGCCAACCAGTGGGGCGCCGATTATTTCATCAGCATCCACGCCAACGCCAGCACCAATCCCGCCGCCAACGGCACCGAGGTATATATTTATCGGAAGGATACACCGGCAGAGGATCTGGCAGAGGACGTGCTGGAGGGGATCGTCAACCGTATGGGCACCAAGGATAACGGGGTGCGGGTCAATCCGTCGCTGTACGTACTGCGGCGCACACGGATGCCTGCCATTTTGGTAGAGCTGGGGTACATCACCAATGCGGAGGACGTACGGAAAATGACCGAGGATCCTTGGGGATTCGCACAAGGAATCTATAACGGTATGCTGGACTATTTTGACCTGGAGCCGGTATAAGAAAAGAGCACCCGATCGGGTGCTCTTTTTCATTCTGAACAGACGCCGATTTCCGCCATTTTCTGCTCATGCTCCTCTAAGGTAACGGAATAATGATTATCGTAATCTTTCCCGTAGAAAAAGTAGTAATACGGTGATTCCGTTGGCTCCTGTGCTGCACGGATTGCCCGCAAGCCGGGACAGCAGATAGGACCGGCCGGCAACCCTACCCGTTTTCCGCACGTATTGTAGAGAGGGGCAAATTTGCTTTGATGACTCACCAACCCATTGCCGGTGATGTACTCATTTACGTAATCCCGTGTGGGATCTGCGTTAAGATACGGAAAATCCCGCCGATTATTGAGGCGGTTATGAAATACCGAGGATACCAGCTTCATATGCTTATCGCTACGGGCCTCCCGCTCAATGATCGAGGCCAGAATTAACGTATCGTCTGACAGGTTGCCTACTTTCAACTTGAAATTGTTCAGCATCTTGATCAGCACGTCCTGCGGGTCATCCTTTACGTAAAAACGATACGTATCCGGAAACAGATAACCCTCCATCCGAAAACAGCGATCCTCGCTGATGGGAATAGAGATGGACTGCGGTGTATAGGTCTGACACACGGCATAAAAGTCAGCCGCTGTACACACGCCTTTTTTCTCCAGCAAACGTGCGATCTGCATAAAGGTGTACCCCTCAGGGATGGTCACATCCACCTCCGGACGAGCCGTCGTGGTTGTAGTCACCTGCGAGGTGGTCGTCGTTGTCGTCGTAGCCGTAGTCGTCGTTGTCGTGCTTATTCTTTCGGTAGTTGCGGTAGTGGTTATCGTTGTAGTAGTTGCGGTGATCGTAGTCACAGCAGAGCTCATCGGAGTGGAAGAAGCACCGCTATCCTCGCCACACCCTGCCAAGGAAACAAGAAACAAACAGCAAAGGACTACTAGTACAAACCGTTTCATACAGGACTCCTCTTACTTTTCGCCTGTAGAACCGAAGCCGCCCGCTCCTCGGGCGGTATCGGTCAGGCTGTCTGCCTGCTCGTAGGCAGCGGTGAGATACGGCACCAGCACCAGTTGGGCGATCCGCTCACCATGATCAATGGTCTGAGGAGCGGTGCCGTGGTTATGCAGTGCGACCATAATCTCGCCGCGATAGTCGGCATCAATCACACCGACCTTGTTGGCGGGGGCCAGACCCCGCTTGGTCGCCAGACCGCTGCGGGCGCAGACCAATCCCACAAAGCCCTCGGGGATCTCCACTGCCAAGCCGGTATGCACCAAGGCCGTTTCTCCGGGGGTAAGGGTCAGCGGCGTGTCCATTACGGCGTACAGGTCGGCTCCTGCCGCCGCAGAGCTGCCGTAATGAGGCTCATAGGCTCGTTCATCCAATTTTTGATACCGTACCGTCTGTTTCATACCGTCGCTCCTCTGCTAATAGTATCCATAGAATACCACATTCTCCTACAAAAGTCTACCTTTTACGGAAAATCGGACTTTTCTTTTCCTATAGATTATGTTATGATGGTGGAGAATACACAACACGGAGGTGGAACTATGACGCATACTCTACGGCGAGAAAAAGGAATGGGGCATATCGCCTTTTTCTTGGTACTGGCTATGGGGCTGATGCTGTTTGTTCCCTTTTTGCTCTATGACAAGGGGATCTTTGTCTACTACGGTGATTTCAACGCCCAGCAGATCCCTTTTTATCAACTGGCTCATCGAGCGGTGCGTGCCGGCGAGATCGGTTGGAACTGGGGGACGGATCTTGGGGTCAACTTTATCGGCTCCTACTCCTTCTACTTGCTGGGGAGTCCCTTTTTCTGGATGACCCTCCCCTTTCCCACCGCGTGGGTACCCTATTTAATGGCGCCCCTGCTGGCGCTGAAGCTGGCCTTTGCCTCTCTGACCGCCTACGGCTATACCCGTCGGTTCCTCAGCCCCCGCCTGGCAGTGGTAGCCGGCGTATTGTATGCCTTCAGCGGTTTTTCCATCTACAACATCTTCTTCAACCACTTTCACGAGGCGCTGATCTGGTTCCCGCTTCTCCTGCTGGGTATGGAACAATATATGCAGGACGGCAAAAAAGGTCTGTTCGCCTTTGGGGTGCTGATGAGCGCGCTGAACAATTATTATTTTTTCATCGGACAGGCGATATTCCTGATGATCTATTGGGTCATCCGTGCCCTGTCCGGAGAATGGGAGCGGTGCGGCCGCCGCTTTTTCGGCCTGTGGTTGGAGGCGCTGCTGGGCACTGCCGGCGCGGCGATCCTGCTGCTCCCCTCCTTCTACTCCGTAATCCAAAACGGACGCACCGAGAATCTGCTGGAGGGATGGCGACTGCTTATCTATTCCAGCGAGCAACGCCCCTTTGATATTCTGCACAGCTTCTTCTTCCCCCCGGATCATCCCGCACGGGCCAATTTCTTCCCCGATGCGAACAATAACTGGTCCTCTATGTCCGCGTGGGTGCCGGTGTTCGGCTGTACCGGCGCCATCGCTTATTTCCAATCCCGCAAGCATACCGATTGGCTGCGGCGGTTGCTCATCGTGTTGGTGCTGTGTGCCTTCATCCCTGCGTTCAATGCCGCATTCCAGCTGTTTAACGCGATGTATTATGCCCGCTGGTTCTATATGCTGACCATGATGCTCATTCTCGCCACCCTGCGGTGCTTTGAGGAAGAGCAGCGGATCGAGTGGTCCCGTGCCATCGGCTGGTCCGGCGGCATCACCGCCGCTATAGCGCTATTCATCGGCCTGGTGCCCAAAAGCTGGACCCCCGATGAAGAAACAGGCAAGATTACCCTCGGTCTGTATAAAAACGCACCCCGATTTTGGGTGTTCGTGGGCGTCGCGGCGATATGCCTGCTGCTGACCTATCTGCTGGTACGGCTGTTCCGCACCAACAAATCCGTCTTCATCTCCACCGTCACCACGGTGTGCGTAGTGGTATCCATGGCGGGCGGCTGGGGATATCTCACCTATGGCAAGGCCACCGGCAACTACCCCAGCCATTACGTGGTGGACAAGCTGATCCACGCCGATCCCTATATTCTGCCCGACGACGGACAGTTCCACCGCGTGGATATGCATAAAGGAATGGATAATCAAGGGATGTACTGGAATATGCCCACCATTCAGGCGTTCCACAGTATTGTACCCGGAGGCGTGATGGAGTTCTATAACGATGTGGGGGTATCCCGCACGGTGGCTTCCCGCCCCTCTGCTAAACACTACGGCCTGCGCGGGCTATTGTCCGTACAATGGCTGTTTGACTATGCCCAGCAGGAAGGGGACGTACAGCTCTACAATAAGGACGCTGAGGACTACTTTATGGTAGAAGGAATCACGGCGATGCCCGGATGGGAGCTCTACGACACCCAGAATGGCTATTACATCTATCAGAATGAGCACTACGTTCCCATGGGCTTTACCTATGAGGGATACATCACCCGTAGCGAGTTGCTCCAACTGCCGGAGGATCAACGGCATCTGGCACTGCTCAAGGCAATGGTGGTGGAGGATGCGGACGAGGAGAAAATTGCTTTCACCCTCCCCCATCTGGACACCGATTGGATGGTCTTCTCCCAAGCCCAATATGCCGACGACTGCGCACAGCGAGCACAGAGCGCCGCCAAGCAATTCACCGAAAGCGGCAACCGTTTCCATGCCGTCATTGATCTGGCGGCAGACAATCTGGTATTCTTCAGCGTGCCCTATGAGGAGGGCTGGAGCGCCACCGTCAACGGTGAGCCCGCAGAGATCATTCGCTCCAACATCGGCTTTATGGCGGTAAAATGCCCCGCAGGCGAGGATATTGCAATCCGATTTGACTACGAGACCCCCGGTCTGAGGATGGGTATGTACATCTCAGCCGGCGCTCTTTTGGTACTGGCTGTGTACTGGCTGGTGTGTGCGGTGCGGCGCAAAAAAGCGCCTGTCGCCCCCGCCCCGTCAGTGCCCCTACTCCCCCCCTCCCGCAAGCCGGATCCGGGCGGATTTGATCTGTACGCCATCTATCGGCCCCATAAAGACTAAGGAAAGAGTCTGCACCTTGTGGTGCAGACTCTTTTTCTGTTGCAGAAACGAGGATTGTGTGGTAAAATAGAGAACAACAAAGAAAGGAGGAGAGAACAATGCCCTTTTTACCGATCACAGCGGACGAGATGCAAAAGCAGGGATGGGATCAGGCGGATTTCGTGCTGGTAACCGGTGATGCCTACGTAGATCACCCCAGCTTTGGTACCGCCATCATCTCCCGTGTGCTGGAGAGCCACGGCTATCGGGTGTGTATTCTCCCCCAACCCCAATGCGACGAGGATTACCGCCGCTTTGGCGTGCCCCGTTTGGCCTTTTTGGTTAACGGCGGCAATATCGACCCCATGGTCGCCCATTATACCGCCGCCAAACGCAAGCGCAGTCAGGATGCCTACTCCCCCGGCGGTAAAGCAGGTCTGCGCCCCGACCGTGCCACCATCACCTATTGCCGTGCGATCCGCCGCGTATACGGAAATGTACCCATCGCTATCGGTGGTCTGGAGGCATCACTGCGGCGCTTTGCCCACTATGACTATTGGGATGATGCGGTGCGCCCCTCCATTCTGGCGGACAGCGGTGCCGACCTGCTGATGTACGGAATGGGCGAGCGGCACATTGTAGAGATTGCCCGCCGTCTCAACGAGGGCGAGGATATCCGCGGGCTGACCGATATCCGCGGCACCTGCTATCTGGTGGATGCCGCCGACTATCTGCCCGGTGCCGCCGCAGAATGCCCTGCCTATGAGCTGGTCAAAGAGCCTACCGACAGCGGCAAGCGGCAATACGCCATCTCCACCCGCATCCAGCAGGAGGAGCATGACCCTGTGCGGGGCAGGACGGTCATCCAGCGCCACGGCGATCAAATCTTAGTACAGAATCCGCCATCGCCTCCCCTCTCCACCGAGGAGATGGATGCGGTGTACGGACTGCCCTATATGCGGGATTATCACCCCAGCTATGAAAAAGCAGGCGGTGTGCCCGGTATCGAAGAAGTGAAATTCTCGGTCATTCACAACCGCGGCTGTTTCGGTGCCTGCAATTTCTGCGCTCTCGCCTATCATCAGGGACGGCAAATCGCCTCCCGCAGCCACGATTCGGTGGTTGCCGAAGCACAGAAAATAGCCAAAATGCCGGATTTCAAGGGGTATATCCACGACGTAGGCGGTCCCACCGCCAACTTCCGCCGCCCTGCCTGCGATGCGCAACTGAAGCGGGGCGCCTGCAAGGATAAAAAGTGTCTGGCCCCCACTATGTGTCCGGCCGTCAAGGTGACACACGATGATTATCTGACCCTCCTGCGCCGTCTGCGGCAGATCCCGGGGGTCAAAAAGGTATTTATCCGCTCCGGTATCCGCTTTGACTACCTCATTGCCGACGAGGACGAGCGATTCTTTAAAGAACTGATCCGCCACCACGTCAGCGGCCAACTAAAGGTAGCGCCGGAGCACGTATCCGACGGCGTGCTGAAATATATGGGCAAGCCCTCCTTCTCTGTGTATGAGAAATTTAAGAATCGCTTTTATGAGCTGACCAAGAGTGAGGGGAAAAAGCAGTATCTGGTGCCCTATCTGATGTCCTCCCACCCCGGTAGCACTATCAACGACGCCATCAAGCTGGCGCGCTTCCTCAAAAAAGAGGGATTGCACCCCGAGCAGGTGCAGGATTTCTATCCCACCCCCGGCACCGTATCCACCTGTATGTTCTACACAGGACTGGATCCGAACACGCTCCAGCCCGTCTACGTACCCCGTACCCCGCGAGAGAAAGCTGAACAGCGGGCACTGCTCCAGTACTATCGTCCGGAGAACCGCCAGCTGGTGCTGGAGGCGCTGAAAAAGGCCGGACGGTACGACCTTATCGGCACCGGCCCCAACTGCCTTGTGGCGCCGGACAAGCCGGCGGCAGGCCGTGCCCCTGTGGGTACCCACCGCAGCGGCGGAAAACCCAAAAAGGATAAATTCAGCCGCTACAGCCGCTACAGCCGCAAGAAGAAATAAGGAGGCACTATGGAATTTCTGTATTTCTTAGAGAGCCTGCGCAATCCGATCTGTGATGCTCTGTTCTCCCTCATCACCACCTTAGGGGAAGAAACGGTATTCATCGTTATGGCGATCCTGTTCTTTTGGTGTATCAACAAATGGGAGGGCTATTACCTCTTCACTGTAGGATTGATCGGCACCGTCATTAATCAATTTCTAAAGCTCTGGTTCCGCATCCCTCGCCCTTGGGTACGGGATCCCAACTTTACCATCGTAGAGAGCGCGCGGGAGGCCGCCAGCGGCTATTCCTTCCCCAGTGGGCATACCCAATCGGCTCTGGGCACCTTCGGCGGCATCGCCCGCTGGAACAAAAATGCTCTGCTCCGCGGTCTGTGTATTGCCGTCTGCGTGCTGGTACCCCTATCCCGTATGTGGCTGGGCGTGCACACCCCCGCCGATGTGGGGGTTTCTGCTCTGGTGGCGGTAGGCTTGGTGTTCGGACTGTACCCACTGATCCGCCGTGCCATGAACAGTAAGGCCACGATGCGGGGTATCATGGCGGTTCTCATCGCCGCCGCAGCCGCCTTTTTAGTATTTGTGTACTTTTACCCCTTCCCCGCCGATATCGACCCCCACAACTATGAGAGCGGTATGAAAAACGCATGGAAGATGGTGGGATGCCTGTCCGCTCTATGGATCACCTACGAGCTGGATGCGGCCTACATCCACTTTGATACCAAGGCGGTATGGTGGGCCCAAGCGCTAAAGCTGGTCATCGGTCTGCTCCCTCTACTGGCTATCAAAAGCGGACTGAAAGCGCCTCTGCAGTCTTTGATCGGCGATATCTATATTGCCGATGGTGTGCGATATTTTCTGATTACCGTTTTCGCCGGCTGTGTGTGGCCGCTGACCTTCCGCTTCTGGAGTAAACTGGGCAAGAAATAATAACGAAAAGACCACCCTGCGGGGTGGTCTTTTTTATAGAAAAAATACCCCCGAGAGAATCCTCTCGGGGGTAAAAATCAGATCGACCAACCGGTCAAATGCCGCTGTAACAGAACCAGATCCTTGTTATTCAGCACGCCGTCGCCGTTCATATCGGCGGCTGCCTCATACACAACGGTATCCCAACCGTTTAGATACTGCTGAAGTACGATGACGTCACGGATGTTCGCTACGCCATCGGCATCAGCATCACCCAAAACAAGCGCATCCACCTCACGGTTCTCACCACAGACGTTGCAGGAAGAATCGTAAACGTGATCATAAGTATGTGCCTCTGTCGGAATTTCTTCGTGACCGCTGATATACTCATCACAATCGGGGCAGTACACACCGGCGGTATAGCCGGCATCAGAACAGGTGGGCTCTTTGCCCTCTACGTCGTAGGCATTCTTGTGATTCAGGGCGTCCAGAGCCTCGTGACCGCTGACGTACTCATCGCAATCGGGGCAGTACATACCATCGGTATAGCCGCCATCGGTGCAGGTGGGCACCTTGCCCTCTACAAAATAAGCCTCTTCGTGATTGATGGCATCCATAATCACGTGACCGCTGATATATTCGTCACAATCGGGGCAGTACACACCGGCGGTATAGCCATCCTCAAAGCAAGTGGGATCCTTACCCTCCACATTGTGAGCATCCGGGTGAGTACAACCACTCTCACCGGTGAGATAGTAGGTGGTGCCGGCTTTCTGCTTATACAGAGCAATATCAGCCTGACCGGAGGAATAACAAGCAAAAAGACTGGCGGTGTTGTTATAGCGCATCCAATTGCGTGTGTAAGAGCCGGTAGACTTAACGGTGGCCGAGCCGCTGGAGGCGATCGAAATGCTCCAACTACTGTTCGCCGTCAAGGTCGTCTCGGTGTGCAGATAATTAGAAGAACTGGAGGCGGCACACAGATAGCCATTACCCACGTTAAACGCGAAGGTGTTGGCGGTTTTTCCGGCCTCAAGAGTGATAATCTGAACGCCCTCCGTCAAGGGAATGCTGTTGCCATCCGGGGTAACGGCCTGCTCGCCACGGTTATTTTTCTTTTGATTGGTGCTCATCGCCACGTTTTTACCGACGGCATAAATAATCACCTTATCACCGATCTGCAAATCTGCAACGCTGGTAACCAAATCGAACTGGTCACTGCTGCCGCTGCCTTCACTATCAAAACGTGAATACAAGGCGTTCAGCGTGACAGCACCGCTCACCGGATAACTGCTCCCTGCGGTATAGCAGGTGGGCTTTTGGGTGGTTTCTTCTACCTCCTGCGTAACCCAACCAATGAAGGTCAGGCCATCCGGAACGGTGCCGGTGTGAGTAGGAAGTGTGATGGAATCGCCGGAATAGACCTTCTGCGTCTTTGCGATGGTGCCCTGCTGAGAGAACTGCACGCTCACCTGCGTACGGGCAGCGAAATTAATGCGGATGCTCACATCCGATGTGGCGGTCACTTTGAACGCATTACCATCACGGGTAACCGTGGCAGTACCGCTGAGGATAGTATAACCGCTGACCATATACCCGGTCTTAGGGGTAGCGTTGATCGTCCGACCGCTGACCGAAACCGTACCGTAAGCGGTATTGTTGGAGGAAGCGGTAAGGTTAAAGCTGACACCTTCGCCCTCGCCGGAGGGAGTATCGTAATCGGCGGGCACTTCCTCATCAAAGAGAGCAAAAATCAACTCAGGATAGTCGACAAACACGTTACGGGTACCGGTAATGGACTCGGCCGCATCGTTACGACCCAGCTCCCACGTATCCACAGGGTCCTCTTCAACCCATTTCAGCAGGACGTCCTTGCTCTCCATAACACCGCTGGAGCCCCACATAGAGCCGGTATTCCCCCAACGGCAGTAAACGAACAGCATAATACGAGCCACGTCACCGCGCAGGTCGTATTTATTATTGCTCTCAGAATTGGGATGGTAATAGCTGCCGCCCTCACCATAGGCCTTGTTGCCGCGGGAGGAATTCTCGCTGGTGGAGGTGGGGCGTAGCATAATAATATCGTTCTCACCCTGACCGGAGGCATCACCCTTACTGTTAGGCCATGTGTGCTCGCGGTTCCAGGTACCATCCCAGCTGGGACCGATCTCTTTGCCCGAGTAGAAGGAGGAGATCTTGCCGCCACTGTTCTGACAATCCGTATAACGGAACAGATTCTTCGTAGCGTCGTAGCTGGTGGTATAGCTGTGATTGGATTTCATCAGCGTCTGTAGCGTTTTGTACAGAGAACTGGAAGGTACGCTACCGGTAGAAGAAGAGCCGGACAAAGCCGACAACTCAGCATACGAGGTGTTGTTCTCCTCGTACCAATCCTCTGCCATGGGCGACAGGAAGGTGGCCAACTGCCCGCGGACACCCCAGTTGTAGACATAGTTGCCGGAGGTAACGTAATCCACGGTGGCGGCCTGCGCCGGCGTCCATACGCTGCAGAAGAGGGTAACGCACATAGCCAGCGTGATCAGCCAGGCAAAAGAACGCTTTGCGATGATTTTCATAATACACTCTCCATTTCCGAAAATTGCATAAAAGCCATAATATCATCATACTACAAATTTCGATAAGATACAATAGACAAATTAAATAAATAATCTTTATATTCCATTCCATATTCAACACTTGTGTGAGCGATGTTAAAACGGGAAAGGAGGGATACTGAACCCCGGAGTTCGGCTGCGCCGACCTCCTGTTATTTTTCGCTTTCACTCAAAATAAAGAGGCTTCTCACGGCTCCCACTCCATAAAACACAGAAGGCACCACCTTACGGTGATGCCTTCTGTGTTTGGAAAGGTAGAATAAAACGGATGCTCTATCCATTTTGGTATGAACTCACGGGGTGGTAGAGGGGACTTGAACCGGTTTTGCACCAAGTTTCTGCGAATCTTGGTTCGTAATAGCGCAAAACCTGTGAAACGGCAAAGCCGTTTCAGGGGTTCAGATGCAGACTGAGTACGAAAAAGAGAGGGTAGGCGAATGCCTACCCTCTCTTTTTGGTGCGAGGGAGGGGACTTGAACCCCCACGCCATTTGACACACGCACCTCAAACGTGCCTGTCTGCCGATTCCAGCACCCTCGCATATAACGCATCATATTATACCACCCCTCTCCCTCTATGTCAATCCTTTTTTGTCGCTTAACGATGATAAAAAATTCACGAAATGGGTTGACAAAAAATCGTCAATCAAGCATAATGGTATTGTATACGTAGAGAAATGAGAGGTATGTTTCTATGGCTAAGGATACCGCTATCTCCCTGCCGGTTATTCGGCGTCTTCCCCGCTATTATCGCTTTCTGTATGACCTAAAAGAAAACGGCGTCACCCGTATCTCCTCCCGTGAATTGTCCCAGCGGATGCGACTGACCGCCTCCCAGATCCGTCAGGATCTTAACTGCTTCGGCGGCTTCGGTCAGCAAGGCTACGGCTATATGGTAGATCAGCTGTACGACGAGATCGGACGCATCTTAGGTATGGATCAGCTGACCAAGGCAATTCTGCTAGGCGTTGGTAATCTGGGTACCGCCGTCGGCAATCACATTGAGTTTAAGGCCCGCGGCTTTAACCTAATCGGTCTGTTTGATGACAATCCCACGCTGGTGGGTGACACCCGTGCGGATATGATCATCCGCTCCACCGATGAGCTGGAGGAATTCTGTAAAAAGAATAAACCTGAAATGGCTGTGCTATGCATTCCTAAGGAGGCGGCCCCCCGTCTGGTAGAGGTCTTGGTCTCCTGCGGTGTGAAGGGCTTTTGGAACTTCTCCCACTATGATATTCTGCACGATTATCCCAATGTCATCGTGGAGAATGTCCATATGGGCGATAGTCTGATGACCCTCTCCTACCATATGGTACAAAATGAGGATTGATGAATACGGCGTATGCGATGCATACGCCGTATATTTTTTATCTATCCACACATCCTATGGATGAGGTGATACTATGAACGAAGAAAAACGTCCCCTTCCTTATCCCGAGGAGGCAGAAATACCGGTGCATCCCGTACCCGGAGAGCCGATAGACGTATGGGATCAGATCAACAAATACGGCACCTACGAGATACAGGATACCTCCGATACCGATAACGTGTTCCCCACCATCGGGCCTGCCGGTGGATGGCGCGCCTGCTTAGACCTACCCAACATCAAAGACACGAATAAAAAGAACGAGCCGTAAGGCTCGGTCTTTTCCGTTTTATTTTACCCGATTCATAAAATCCAGGCTCAGAGCGCCCCACTGACAAGCGCCGGGAAGCCAACCGGCCATCGCATTGCCGTGCTCCCCCTCAGGGAACAGATGCAGTTCTGCATAGCGGCCGGCCGCCGCCATCGCCTTAGTCAGACGAATGGAATGCTCAAAGGGCACCAACGTATCCGGAATGGTGTGCCACGCAAAAATCGGCGAGGTTTTTTCGTTAACGTGTTTCTCTAGGGAAAGGGTATCCAGCAACTCTTGAGATGCATCCTCGCCCAAAATATGGCGGAAAGAATCCTGATGCCCCGCATCGGGATCGGCACAGACTACAGGATAGCTGAGGATAGCACCGGTCAGGCGGGAATCACAACCGGGAGCATCCGGCAAGTACTGCGGCACAATATCATCAAACACCGCCATACAACCACATAGATGACCGCCGGCGGAAAATCCCACACCGAACACACGATTCGGATCCACCCCCCATTCGGCGGCGTGCTGACGCACAGATTTGATTGCCATCTGGCCGTCCAGCATAGGAGCGGGATGCGCATAGGGTTGCACACGATAGTAGACGATAAACGCATTGTAGCCATTGTTGTAATAGAACTGTGCTACGGGATCGCACTCCCACTCGCCATGAATGCAATAACCACCGCCGGGGAACACCACCATAGCAGGATGCACCTCGTCGTCCTCGTGAAGATAGGCCGTCATTTTATTTTCAAAGGGGATGTTCTCATCGTATAAGGGAATGTCGTTCTCCCAAATTTTCATATCCTTTGTCATAATCCGCACTCCTTCCTTTTTTTCGTAATAAGTTACTCAAATCAATCAGCTGTGCAGCGGTGACATGATCACCGCTGTGATTGCACCCTGCAGCGCGGCGCAACAAATGCTCTGCCATCATGTGGCGATAGGGTCTTCCCTCTTCCGCAGTAAAAAAGCCGCCGTAGATAAGCACCTCATCCTCACAAACAGGAGCAGCAGTATACTCCGCCGCCATCACAGGATAAAGATGATGTCCATCCACAATCAGGCGCTCCTCAAGGATGGAAAAGCCATGGGATAACAGCCAACGGCGCAGATCCTCAGCCCGCGTCATCGGCTGCAGAATCAAGCGCAGGTGGGGATCTTGAATATAGAGAGTTGCTTCTAAGATCGCCACAATGGTCTCGCCCCCCATACCGGCAATAGCGATGTCATCCACCTCGCCCTCGGCCACGGTGGATAAGCCGTCTCCTAACCGCAAAGCGATCCTATCGGCTAAATCGGCGGTATCTACCGTATGGCGAGCCGCCTCCAAGGGGCCTGCACCAATATCCGAGGCGATCGCCTCAGGGCACACGCCTGCCTGCACCAAACACACCGGCAAATAAGCGTGGTCTGTACCAATATCCGCCAGCCGACTGCCGGGGCGCACCAGCGCCGCCACCGCAGACAGCCGTTTATCCAAAGTAATCATACATCCTCCGTCCCCCTCTGAGGGAAGGCTTTTTGCGATAGAAAACCCGGTGGAGGGCATACCGCCACCGGGTCAACATCAGTTGCCGAAGTGCTTATTCAGTTTCTCTACCAGTTCGTTAACGTCGACACTGTGAACGGCGCAAGCCTGCTCTAAGCTCTCGCCACGGGCCGAGGGGCAGCCCAGACAGTGCATACCCATCTCCAGGAAGTAAGGTGCGGTAGTGACATCGGCATCCAGAATGGCACCGATGATACTCTCTTTTGTGATAATCATAGTGAAAACTCCTTTCGTTTGGTAAAAGTATTATAGCATTTTAACACACAAATGCAAGTGGAATTAGCTGGCGTTTTTCTCCACAGCCAAGGTGACCTGCTCGCCGTTGATGTTCCACTCCTTGACGTAGCCTGCGGTCTCACCCACGGTCAAATCCGTCGCCATCACGTCAGCGCCGATACTATCCCAGTTGCGGGAGATCAGCTGCTCCACGGAATCATTGCCGGCCACGTAAACACGGATGGTATCCATCACCTCAAAGCCGGCCTCTTTACGCATGGTCTGCAGTTTACTGACCACCTCGCGGACAAAGCCCTCCTCAATGAGTTCGGGAGTCAAGCGGGTATCAATGGCCACCGTGATACCACGGTCGGTCACCGTATAGTAGCCCTCGGTTTGGGTGGTTTCGATCAACAGATCCTCTGTAGCCAGCACTACGTCGCCGGAAGCGAGATTAAGGGTAATAGCACCCTTTGCATCCAGCTCAGCTTTAGCGGCATTGCCGTCCAGTTCGGTCAAAGCGGTGCGGATGTCATTGAGCTGCTTACCGTACTTGGGACCAACCGTCTTAAGCTGAGGCTTAAAGCTGTAGCTCATAAATGCAGCGGCATCGCTGATGAACTCCACCGATTTGATGTTCAACTCATCGGCAATGATAGCCGTGCAATAGTCGTCCAGAGCACCATCCATCTGCACGTACATCTTGCCCAAGGGCTGTCGATTCTTGCAGGCGGCACCATTACGGGCGGCACGACCCTGCACCACGATCTGCAGCACGCTCTCCATAGCTCTCTCCAGAACGGTATCAATATACGCCTCGTTCACCTCAGGGAAGGCACACAGATGCACGCTGGCGGGAGCAGCAACATCGTTCTCGCACACCAGATTGCGGTAAATATCCTCTGCCATAAAGGGAATCATGGGGGCCGCCGCCTTCGCCACCGTCACCAGCGCGGTATGCAAGGTCATATAAGCATTGATCTTATCCTGCGGCATATCCTTGCCCCAGAAACGCTCACGGCTACGGCGGACATACCAGTTACTCATCTCGTCCACGAAATCCTGCAGCGCACGGGCAGCCTCCGGAATGTGGTAATTGCCCAACTGCTCGTCCACAATGCGAACAGTGGAATTCAGACGGGACAACAGCCACTTATCCATAACGGACAGCTTATCGTATTCCAGACGGTACTGGGTGGCGTCAAAGCCATCGATATTAGCATACAGCACAAAGAATGCATAGGTATTCCACAGCGTGCCCAAGAATTTGCGCTGGCACTCCTGCACCGCCTTGCCGGAGAAGCGATTCGGTAACCAGGGGGCAGAATTGGAATAGAAATACCAACGGATGGCATCGGCACCATAAGTTTCCAGCGCCTCAAAGGGGTCCACGGCATTTCCCTTGGACTTACTCATCTTCTGTCCATCTGCATCCTGCACGTGACCCAGCACTAATACGTTCTTGTACGGTGCCTTATTAAACAACAGCGTGGAAATAGCCAACAGAGAATAGAACCAACCACGGGTCTGGTCCACACCCTCGGAGATAAAGTCAGCGGGGAACTGCTTGGCAAAGACGTCCTGATTTTCAAAGGGATAATGATGCTGTGCAAAAGGCATCGCACCGGAGTCAAACCAGCAGTCGATCACCTCGGGAACACGCTTCATCTCGCCGCCACACTCCGGGCAACGCAGGATGACCTCGTCGATAAAGGGGCGGTGCAGCTCCACGTTCTCGGGGCAATCGATCGCCATTGCCTTTAATTCCTCACGGCTGCCGATGGAATGCTGACAACCGCAAGAACACTCCCAGATATTCAAGGGCGTACCCCAATAGCGATTACGGCTGATACCCCAATCCTGCACATTCTCCAACCAGTCGCCAAAGCGGCCCTTACCGATGGACTCGGGGATCCAATTGACGGTATTGTTATTGTGGATCAGATCCTCACGCACGGCGGTCATCTTAATAAACCAAGACTCACGGGCATAATAGATCAGAGGGGTATCGCAGCGCCAGCAGAAGGGATAATCGTGCTCAAACTTAGGCGCATCGAACAACTGACCACGACTGTCCAGTTCCACCAAAATTTTGGGGTCGGCATCCTTTACAAACAGACCGGCAAAAGGAGTATCCTCAGTCATATGACCGGCGCCATCCACAAACTGGACGAAGGGCAGATCATACTTGCGACCGACCTGAGCGTCATCCTCACCAAACGCAGGAGCGATGTGAACGATGCCGGTACCGTCGGTCATGGTGACGTAACCGTCACAAGTGATATAGAAGCCTTCTTTTCGCTGTTTGTCCGCCACCGTTTTGGCACAGGAATACAGCGGCTCATAGGCCTTGCGCTCCAGATCACGACCTACATAGGTCTCCAGCACCTCATAGGCAGGGGCATCCTCGGTTGCCAGCTTACCCAATACGCGATCCAGCAGTGCCTCGGCCATATAGTAGGTATAGCCATCCGCCGCCTTCACCTTGCAATAGGTCTCATCGGGGTTCACGCAAAGCGCCACGTTAGAAGGTAACGTCCAGGGGGTAGTCGTCCAAGCCAAGAAATAGGCATCCTCACCGGCCACCTTAAAACGTACAACAGCAGAGCGCTCTTTCACGCACTTATAGCCCTGCGCCACCTCGTGGCTGGACAGAGGGGTACCGCAACGGGGGCAATAGGGCACAATCTTAAAGCCTTTATACAGCAGCTGCTTATCCCAAATCTGCTTCAGCGCCCACCACTCAGACTCAATATAATCATCGTGATAGGTCACGTAGGGGTCGTTCATATCCACCCAGAAACCAACGGTGCCGGAGAAGCCCTCCCACATTTCCTTGTATTTCCAAACGCTTTCCTTACACTTGCCGATAAAAGGCTCCAGACCGTATTTCTCAATCTGCTCCTTACCATCCAGACCCAGCTGTTTTTCAACCTCCAGCTCTACCGGCAGACCATGAGTATCCCAACCGGCCTTACGGGGGACCATATACCCTTTCATCGTCCGGTAACGGGGAATCATATCCTTAATCACGCGGGTGAGAACGTGACCGATATGGGGCTTGCCATTTGCCGTGGGAGGGCCATCATAAAAGGTATAGGTCTCCCCCTGCTTGCTGGCCTCCAGACTCTGCTCGAAGACCTTGTTCTCGGTCCAGAACTGCAGAACCTCACGCTCGCGCTGTACAAAATTCATATTGGTCGATACCTTCTTGTACATCTCCAAAACCTCCGAAAAATAAAAAATCCCCCGCCCCGCAAAACAGGACGAGAGTAAACCTCGCTATACCACCTATTGTACGTACCATCATACGCCTTCCCGCTAACGGAGGAACACCGTCCGCACTTAGTGGATACATCCATTCAGCCGGCAACTCCCGAGTGATCTTCGCGCAATGGTGCTCCGCCGGGCTTACACCGTCCCCGGCTCGCTGTGGGAGTCTCTCCCCTGCGCTACTGTCTCGTTCACAGTCTTTACTACTATATTATAGCAATTACAGCAAACTCATCATACCAAAGAGGGCGACAAATGTCAAGAGAAAAAAAGGAAAACCGCCCAATGCCAACGCATCGGGCGGTCTCCTTGTTAGAGGGGTGTTTTGAGGAGGATGTATTCGGGTCTAACAAGACGGATTGGTTGCGGCTCCGCACCGCCCTTCCGAATACAAGTTCAGTATAACGAGAAAATATGAAATTTTTATGACCGAATCGTGAATATCCCGTTAGAAAATTATGAATTTCGTCCCGCATAAAAATTTTTTGCAAAAAAGCAAACAAATGTTTGCATTTTCCGAACATATGTGCTATACTGGGTGCAGGAGTATGAAAATAGGAGGTTTTCCATATGAAACCCTTAAATGAAAAACAGCAAAAAGTCTTAGCTTTTGTAAAGGAGAGACTGAACGACGGTATCCCCCCCTCCGTGCGGGAGATCTGCGAAGCTACCGGCATTAAGTCTACCTCTACCGTACATGCCTATCTTAAGCGGCTGGAGGATGAGGGCTATATTGATCGCCGCAGCGGTCTGAACCGTGCCATTCGTCTGCCGGGTGAGAGCGTGACCCGCGTTCCCCTGCTGGGCCGTGTCACCGCCGGTATGCCGATTTTGGCCGTGGAGGAAGTGGAGGACTACGTTCCCTTCTCCGGCGGTAGCCAATACCCTGCCGGCGAACTGTTTGCCCTGCGCGTCACCGGTACCAGTATGATCAACGCCGGCATTTTAGATCGTGACGTCGTCATTGTACGTCGCACCAATACCGCCCAGAACGGCGACGTGGTGGTTGCTCTGATTGGGGATGAAGCCACCGTAAAGCGCATTTATATGGAGAAGGATCACATTCGTCTGCAGCCTGAAAACCCTGAGTACGAGCCCATCATCGTCAAAGAAGCAGTCGTATTGGGCAAGGTCATTTCTCTGGTACGGTATTTCTGATGGCGAATTATACGTATTTGATCAGCGCCTGTCTATGCGGCGAGAACTGCCGGTATGACGGTGGATGTTTCAACTATCCCGCCCTGCGGGAATTGGCCGAATCCGGTGTGGCGCTCCCCTATTGTCCGGAGCACGAGGGCGGCCTGCCGATCCCCCGCAAGCCCTGCGAGATCATAGGTGAGCGGGTATTGGCAGCAGACGGCACCGACTGCACGGCTGAATATATGCGTGGTGCCGAGGGTGCGCTGGCGCTATGCCGTCAGTACGGCATCACCGCCGCTATCCTGAAGGATGGTAGCCCCAGCTGCGGTAGCACCCGCATCTATGACGGCACCCACACAGGATGCAAAATCCCCGGAATGGGGTGTGCTGCACGACTACTGAGTGAAAATGGAATCACATTATACAACGAGATCCAGCTCCCCCCGGAAATACAGAAATAGAAAAGGTCCGCACCGTCTGGTGCGGACCTTAAATTTTACGCTAAACGATATTTTGCGGAATATTCTTGATATGTATCCACAAACTCGTCATTATTATGCTTCACGCCGTGGAGGTAGTTGTGAATGTCGTATACATTATGCTCCGTCTCAATGATGGCAACAGCCACGTTAGAGCAGTGATCCGATACACGCTCAAAATTCGTCAGTGCATCCGACAGCACGAAGCCCATCTCGATACTGCAATCCCCCTGCCGCAGACGGCGAATATGATTGGAGCGAATCTTTGCGATCAGATCATCAATCACCTGCTCCAACGGCTCCACCTGCCATGCCAGAGCGGCATCATTCTCAGCATAGGCGCGATCGGTGATATCCATAATCTCACGGATCGCCTCTACCAGCACGGACAATTCTTCCTTCGCCTCTTTGGTGAAGGACAGCCCCTTTTCATACAGCTCACGGGCACCGCCGGTAAGATTCAGCGCATGGTCGCCCAAGCGCTCAAAATTACCGATAGCATGGAGCATCTTGGATACCACCTGAGAGTCCTTTTCGGACAAAGAGTGGGAGGACAGCTGCACCAAATAGGTTCCCAGCTTATCTTCATCCTCGTCCAGCACTTTTTCAGCGGTACGAATTTCCTCTACGGTGTTTTCGTCGTACTTACCAAACAGGCCAATGGCACGCATCACGTTCATATGAGCCAGAGCGCACATGCTGATGGTGGCCGCATTACACTCGGATACTGCCACAGAGGGGGAATTGAACAGACGCTCGTCCAGGAACAGACCCTTTATCTGGGGCTCGTCCGCTTTATCACGGATGACGAAGCAGGCCATTTTCTCCATCAACTTACCAAAGGGTAAGAGTAACGCGGCAGTGAGCACATTGAAGATCGAGTGGCATATGGCTACCGCAAAGGCATCGGCCTGTGCGTAATCGTGCAGGAACGTGTAAATGAAACCGCCCTCGGAGAGGAAGGAATTGAACAGCATCAAAACAGGGAGCCACACGATCGTACCGATCAAATTCATAGCTAAATGCAGTACCACAACACGCTTGGCATTGCGATTGGTACCGATGGAAGAAATCAAGGAAGTGACACAGGTACCGATATTGGCGCCCATCACTAGCGGCACAGACATATAGTTGGTAATAGCACCGTTCATCGCAAAGGTCTGCACAATACCGATCGTCGCTGCAGAGGACTGAACAATGCCGGTGAACACAGTGCTGATCAGCAACAACAGCAAAGGATCGCTATATTTGGTCACTAAATCGCCGAATTCTTTCAATTCAGAAAGCGGGCCAACGGCGTCGCCCATCATCTCCATACCGTAAATCAGCACGGCGAAGCCAATCAGAATCGTTCCGATGCTCTTCTTCTGATCCTTCTTGGAAACCATCAGCATCACGGTACCGATCAAGGCCAGCACGGGAGCAAAATTCTCCGGCTTGAGCATCAGAATACCGATATTATCGCTCTCAATACCGGACATAGACAGAATCCAAGAGGTGAAGGTCGTACCGATATTGGCACCGTAAATAACGTACAAAGTCTGAGACATCGTCATCAAGCCCGAGTTCACCAAACCTACCAGCATAACCGTGGTAGCCGAGGAGGACTGAACCGCGATGGTAATAGCCGCACCCAAAAAAATGCTGATAATCGGATTAGCGGTTGCGGTCTTCAGCGTCCGCTCCAGCTTACCGCCGGACATCTTCTCCAGATTGCCGGACATCACGTTCATACCGAACATGAAGAAAACCAGACCGACAATCAATCCGATGATGATCGACAGCCAATCGTTGGGTTGCATATCGACAATACTCATAATGAAACATCCTTTCTTATTTACACAAGAACAACGGATACTATATGATCGGACGCGAGTCCGTGATTGCTATGCGAACGGGGTAAAACCCAACCTACCCCACTATGACAAATAGTAGCATATCTGCCACAAAAAATCAACAACGACACCGTAATTTAACACTGTCAAAAAGTATAAAATAAATTCCACAATCTATCCCATTTTAAACAAATTCAAAGTAAAGAAATACGTCTGCACCGATTTTTGCAAAGAAGAGAGCCGAAGCAAACGCCTCGGCTCTCCCCTATTGGTTTCGATATTCTAATGTACTTATTCTGCTTTTGCACGGGCAGCGATCACCTTATCGGCAACCGGCTTGGGAGCCTCCTCATACCGCTCGAATGCGAGGGTGAAGAAGCCACGGCCCTGCGTGGTGGAACGCAGCATAACAGCATAATCGCCCAATTCACCCTGAGGCACTTCCGCATCAATGCAGGTCAACTCGTCCTCGGCAGGATTCATACCCAGCACGCGACCACGGCGCTTGTTGATATCACCCATAATATCGCCGGTATTATCCGAGGGGACGTATACCGCCAAATGCATCACGGGCTCCAGCAGGATGGGATTGGCATCCGCAATACCGGCCTTATACGCCAGAGAAGCAGCGGTCTTAAAGGCCATTTCGGAAGAGTCAACGGGGTGGTAGGAACCATCCACCAGAGTAGCCTTTACGCCGACCAGGGGATAACCGGCCAGCACGCCCTCCTTGGAGCAATCCTGCAGGCCCTTTTCTACAGCGGGGAAGTAGTTCTTCGGCACGGCGCCACCAAACACCTTCTCCTCGAAGACCAGCTCATCACCCTCCCAGGGCTCGAACTCGATCCACACATCGCCGAACTGGCCGTGGCCACCGGACTGCTTCTTGTGACGGCCCTGCACCTTCACCTTACGGCGGATGGTCTCACGATAAGCAACCTCCGGCTGGCTGAGGGTAACCTCGGCGCCGAACTTTGCCTTCAAACGGGAAACAATAATATCCAGATGCTGCTCGCCCATACCGGACAGGATCAGCTCATTGGTTTCCGTATTCTTCTCCACACGGATAGTGGGATCTTCTTCTGCCAAACGAGCCAGACCGGTGGCAACCTTTTCCTCA
Organism: Acutalibacteraceae bacterium; assembly: GCA_045539375.1. Taxonomy (GTDB): domain Bacteria; phylum Bacillota; class Clostridia; order Oscillospirales; family Acutalibacteraceae; genus UBA5905. The sequence goes on from JAZQFG010000027.1 coordinate 87,210, forward strand.
TCACCCTTCTTGGTGGTGTTGACCGCCATAGACAAGCAAGGAGCGTCAAAGGGAACGCCCGGCAGAGTCACGGGGCAGCTGGGAGCGCACAGAGTATCGCCGGTACCTGTGTTGACCAGTTTGGCCACGGCGCCGATATCACCGGCGCCGATGAAGGGAGCCTCCTCCTGCTTTTTGCCGCGGACATAGAACAACTTGCCCAGACGCTCGGTGTCGCCGGTGCGGGTGTTCAGCAACGCCATATCCGGCACCACTTTACCACGAATCACCTTGAAATACACCAACTTGCCAACGAAGGGGTCCACTACGGTCTTAAAGACAGTGGCGACCGTAGGAGCGTCCTCATCTACTTCCAGCTCAATAGGATCGCCATTGGCATCCACGCCGGTCTCGCCGGCAACAGACTCAGCCCAAGGCGCCAGCCACAGCAGACCGGTCAACAACTGATCAATGGCCTCCAGCTCCTGCGCAGAGCCGCAGAATACGGGAGCAATCTCGCCGCGGCGTACGCCGGAAGCGATACCCTGAATCAACTCATCGGGGGTAAACTCCTCGCCGGAGAAGTATTTCTCCATCAGTTCCTCGCTGGTCTCGGCAACCGCCTCGTTCATAGCGGTACGCAGACCCTCTAAACGGTGGCCCATATCCGGGATCGGCACCTGCTTAGCCTTGCCATTCTCATAGGTATAGGCACGGTACTCCAGCAGGTTGACGTAGCACTCCACCTTGTGATCCACCACATGGGGAACGACCATAGGACATACCATAGGACCGAACTTACCCTTCAGATCCTCAAACACTTTATAGAAATCCGCACTCTCGCGGTCCAGCTTATTCACAAAGAAGATGGTGGCGATGCCCTTTTTCTGGGCAGCGGCAAATGCCTTTTCGGCACCGACGGTCAGACCACTCTTGCCCGATACCACGATGACCGAGCTACCGGCGGCGCGGACGCCCTCACGCAGACCGCCGACAAAGTCGAACAGACCGGGAGTATCCAGGATGTTCAATTTTGTGTTCTTCCACTCTACAGGGACCAAAGAGGTGGAAACCGACACCTGACGGCGGATCTCCTCCGGATCGAAGTCACTGACGGTGTTACCATCCGCCACCTTGCCCAGACGATCAGCCTGATAAGCCAGATAATACATCGCCTCAGTCAAAGAGGTTTTGCCGGAGCCGGCATGGCCGGTCAGCGCCACGTTGCGGATGGTTTTTGCATTGTAGTTTTTCATGAATGCACGCCCTTTCTGATAACCTATCCCCCGCCTTTGGCTATTTTTCATAGCAAACAGGCGGAAAATAGGATATTTTGCACAAAAAAATCAAACAAACCTCGTTTGTTTTATACGATTATACTACAACGAAATGGTTTTGACAACAGTTTTTTGTGATTTTTTCAAAAATTTAGTAAGGAATATTCTATACAATACAAAAGATAAAAGGCCGTCTCCCATGAGACGGCCTTTTATGTATTGCTATGGCATATTACAGATCACTGAACAGATCCTGCTCGTACTCGCCGGCGGCATACAGCTCCTTAAAGCTGGCGATAACCAGATCCTTATCCTCAGCGTAGGTGACGCCAAACCACTTATCGGGGGTGGGCAGCACCTTAACGGATACCTTATCCTCCTTCAGCAGGTCGCCGATGTGGATGGGCAACAGATACTCCGCCTTCAGCGGATTGTTGCCGATGCCGTTCAGGAAGGTGACGAAGCCCTCCTCCAGCAGGGTCAGATAAGCGGGGGTCAGACCCCAGAAGTTCATGGATACAGCACCCTCGGCATCCAGAATAGTATCGCCGGTGGCGGCACCGCCATCAGCGGTCTTAACAATATCGGAGGTCTCCACCACGTCGGTGAGATAGCCCTCGGCATTGACCTTACAGACGCCACGGGTCACGCCGCCGTTGTCCGAGAGAGTATTCTTCAGCTGGAAGCCGGCCATACAGAAATCGGTACCCTTGGCCTCGGTGGTGAGGAAGGTGTGCAGCTGCTGAAACGCTACCTTGCCATAATAATCGTCGGCGTTAATCACCGCGAAGGGCTCGGTGAGCAGATCCTTGGCTACCAGCACCGCCTGACCGGTGCCCCAAGGCTTGGAACGACCCTCGGGAACCTCGTAGCCGGCGGGCAGCTTATCCAGACTCTGGAATGCGTAGCCAACCTCGACGCCGTGGGCGGCACACATAGCCTCAATGCGGTTGCCGATGATCTCACGGAAATCCGCCTCGATATCCTTACGGATGATAAATACGACCTTATTAAAGCCGGCCTTAATCGCATCGTGAATGGAATAATCCATAATGATCTCGCCATTGGGACCCACGGGAGCCAGCTGCTTAATGCCGCCGCCGAAACGGGAGCCGATGCCCGCCGCCATAATCAACAAAGTGGTTTTCATACAATCTATCTCCTTTACTTTACGTTACAACAATCAGACCAGTTTATCCACGCAGACGCCACCGTAGGGGCGAATGTTCAGCACGTGGCAAGAGCCCTCGCCAAACACCTGCTCGATCAATGCCTTAAACTCATCCAGCTTATGCAGCGGGACAAAGTTCTGGGTGGTGCCACCGAAGCCGCCGCCGTGGACACGCCACGCACCGCAGCCATCCAGCACCCGCTGAGCCAGCGCTAAGGCAAGGGACATACTCTGCTCCTTCACGTCGATGGTCGCATATACGTTCTGCAAATACTCAAAGGAAGAATTGCCGGATTCGATGATCAGCTTTTTAAAGCCCTCAAAATCGCCGGCACGCAGAGCGGCCACCTGCTCCACTACACGCTCATTCTCCTGCAGGAAGTGGATCGCACGCAGCACGGCACGGTCGCCGTGCTCACGGCGCAGGGCGGTGATATTGGCAAGGAGAGAATCCATATCGGTCTCACGGAGCACCGCCACACCCAAAGAGGCGGCTACCGCCTTCATCTCGCCGGGGACGGCAGCATACTCGTGGGTCAGATCCGCATGGTCGCCCCCCACGTCCACAATGCACAGCGCGTGACCGGTGGCGGCAAAGTCTACGTCCACCTTCTCAATCATAGGGTTGGCAGGGTCGGCGAAATCAATGGTGATGATATTACCAACCGAGGAGGCCATCTGATCCATCAATCCGCAGGGCTTACCGAAATACACATTCTCAGTATATTGGGCGATCTGAGCGATCTCTACGGCGCTGACCTTGCCGTCATTATACAGGTGATTCAAAATCACACCGATAAGCACCTCAAAGGCGGCGGAGGAGGACAGACCGCTTCCCCGCAACACGTTGGAGGTGGCGTACGCATCAAAGCCGCCGATGGCATAATCCAGATCGGCGAAGCGAGCGGCGGTACCGCGAATCAAAGAGGCAGAACCGTTTTTCTCGCTCTCAACCGGTAACAGCTCGGCAATATCCACCTCGATCATCGGGTAACCCTCGGACTGCATACGAATCCCTCCGGAGGAAGGACGGACAACCGCAATAACGTCCAGATCCACACTGCCCGCCAGCACACGGCCGTGATTGTGGTCAGTGTGATTACCGCCGATCTCGGTACGGCCGGGGGCAGAGAACAACATCACGTCTCCCTCATCCCCAAAGGTGGACACAAAGTCCTCGATCGCGGCGGCATACCGCTCCCGCTGGGCGGCAACCCGATCGGCACCGTATAATGCAGTAAAAGCTGCATCGTAACCGCCGGAGCGCACAGCATTCAGCAACGTTTGAGCAGACATTCTGACATTTCCCCTCTCTTTGTGATGCATTTCTGTTTCCATTATAGGGAATGCTCCGTTAAAATACAACCCTTTTATTTTTCATTTGTATGGACAAATGTTGCATTGTATGCTATACTGTACCCGACCTTTCCAGTCTAGGAGGTGCACTATGGCCAACCAACGCTATCAATTTCGGGATGCGCTGAAAGAAAATGCCGGTCTTTCGGTATACAATACGGGCTATGAGCAGTGTCAGAGCAATCACAGCTGGGGACCCGCCCTGCGGGATCACTATCTGATCCATTTCGTCGTATCCGGCAGCGGTACTTTGCGCTGTAACCAGCAGGAATACAAAATACACGCCGGAGAACTGTTCATCACCTATCCCGCCCAGGTTTCTGCCTATCAGGCAGACAGCGAGGATCCATGGCAATATAACTGGGTGGGCTTTAACGGCACCGACGCCCGCCGCCTAGTGAAAATGACCGGCTTTTCCCGCCAGCAACCGGTGTTACGCAGTGACGATGCGGAATTGACCGGTAATCTGCTGCGGCGCATCGCCGATGCAGGCGATAACACCGCCGCCGCCGATGCCGAGATGGCCGGATGTCTGTATCTGTTCTTAGCCCACCTGATTCGCATGAACCAGAACACCTCCACCGCCAATCCGCGGCAAACCTATGTAACCGGCGCTCTGCGCTATATTCAGTACAACTATGCCAACGATATCGGGGTGAACGATATTGCCCACTACGTAGGCATTAGCCGCAGCCAATTATACCGTGCCTTCCTGCAGGATTTCGGAGTGTCTCCCCACACCTATCTGCAGACCTACCGCATCAACGAGGCCTGCAGCCTACTCCACGATCCCGCTTATTCCGTTGCAGAGGTGGCCGGATCGGTGGGCTTCAACGACCCTCTGTACTTCTCCCGCGTATTTAAGTCCATAAAAGGCACCACCCCCTCCGCCTATCAAAAGAATAATGCGAAAGCATAAATAGAGGCAGTCTGTACAGACTGCCTCTTTTCTACTCCACCTGCAATTCTTCACGCAGACGATCCAGAATGCGTTTTTCCAGACGGGATATGTACGATTGCGAAATCCCCAGACGATCCGCAACCTCTTTTTGAGTGTGTTCCTTTTGCCCGCATATCCCAAAGCGCAGATGCATGATCTGCTGCTCCCGTGGCGATAGCCGTGCCACACAGCTGAGCAGCTGCTGTCGCTCCGCTTCCAGTTCCAAATCACGGTGCACCACGTCCGGATCGCTCCCCAAAACGTCCGAGAGCAACAGTTCATTGCCGTCCCAATCCACGTTCAAGGGCTCATCAATGGAAATTTCACTGCGCTTTTGCGCATTTTTGCGCAGATACATTAGAATCTCATTCTCGATGCAGCGAGAGGAATAGGTGGCAAGCTTAATATTACGCTCCGGACAAAAGGTACGCACCGCCTTGATCAACCCGATCGTACCGATGGATATCAGATCCTCGATCCCTACGCCGGAGGATTCAAATTTGCGGGCGATATACACCACCAAGCGCAAATTATGGGTGATCAACACATCGCGAGCACCCTCATCCCCCGCCGCCAAGCGTTCCAAAACTTCTCGCTCCTGCTCGGCGGAAAGAGGAGGAGGCAACACGTCGGTGCCGTTTATGTAGTAAACAGTTTCACCACGAAACAACCGCAAAACCCATTGGTATACCTGAGAAAACCATCTGTAAAGCAATTTCACTTGCCACCTTTCAAACGAATTCTTCGCCAATCGCACTGCCCATTAGGCCCTTATATTCGCCACGCCCCAAGCGATCACACACGGCGACGTAGCAACCCGAAACGATATGCTCCTTTCGTTTCGTGCATACCGTCAGCTTTTCGGGAATAAAGGCCGGCAGCAATCCGCCTCCCCGTAGGGTGTCATAGGGAATGAGGCGCCATCCCTGCCCCACCGGCATATCCTCCACCGAAAGGGGTACCGACAGCAGCTGCTCAGCCACATCCCGCTCCACCACCACTACCGGATGACCGGAAAAAGGCTCAATGAGATGGTTGCCGCTATCGTACAGACAGGGGAAGGTCACACTGTGACCCTTCACCATCATCGTGACCGCATACACCCGCTGTGCCGGTGCCCGCCGACGCATCAGATGCTCTGACAGCCATAAAAGGCCATAACAAACCACCGAAAGCCCCACCAACAACAGCGGTGGCAAAGCATAGTACACTACCCCGTTGACCACGTAAAAGCCCTCCGGAGCAACAAAAAAGTACAACGCGCCGCATAGCCCCGCTAAACCGGCAGATAAGGCAAACAGCAGAAATACCCGCCGTATCAGCTCCCGCCATCCCTTCCACCGAAAGGCCACTAAAACCATAAAAAGGGCGGCGGCTAACTTGATCAGCATGGTGAGCCACACTGACAGCGTCGGCAAGAATAACACAAAGCAAGTGGCCGCCCCCAGCAATGCTCCCACCGCCAAACGCCACGGACGGGCACCGCCCCCTAAGGTGCGGCGCACCCCCAGCAGCAGAAGAAAATCGATCCACCAATTCAGCGCCAGCAATACGTCTGCGTAAATGACCATCCCACTCACATCCTTACCAGCCTATTATACGCCACGGGACATAGGACATTTTGCCGAAAGTGGGAGGCGGATAAAAAAGGGACAAAGCCTTGTTTTATCCGGAGAAATATGCTATACTCAACTATATCTCTGCACATTGCGTGCGTGAGGTCATCATTTTGGGATACACTAACGGCGGAGGTGTCCGTCTGATGTGTGAAAAGCCCTCGCCCCACGTTATTTGGTCCTGGGGCATTGCGTTATTTATACCCTTATTCATATTGTTTGGTGTGGGAGTATGGTGGACAAAACAGCTGCCCCACCCCGTTTTGACGCTCTTTGTCCTATTCTGGGTGGTGGGGATTCTGCTGTGCGGTATATGGCTACGGCTACGGCGCAACGGAATGCGGTTTTCCATCAAGGACGGCTATATCTGTAAAACAAGCGGGGTACTGATCCACACAAAACGGATGATCGCTATGGACGCCATACGGCAGGTCACACTGCTGCAAGGGCCGCTGGAGCGGCTGTGCCGCACCGCCTTTATCATGATCAACAGCACCGGCGGATATCTGCTCATTGAGGGCATCGACCAACGTCTGGCGGAGGTATGGTGCCGCCGCCTGACCCCGGATGGATAACCGCCGCCGGGAACACCCGGCCTCTCTGCCCGCAAAGACGCCCTACTATCTGCTATTGTTTCTTATCCCGCTGACCAAAGGCATCCCAGAGGTGGTGCTGAGCGTTGCGGGATTACTGATACTGCTGATCCTGCGATGGTGGCGGCGCTTCTATGCCCTCTCCCCCCGCCGCCTACGGCTACAGCGAGGGATCCTGCTGCGCCACACGACCTGTATCCCCCTATCCCGCATCACCACCCTGACGATCGAGCGACCGCTATGGCTACGCATGATGGGTGCGGCCAAGGTATCGGTGGATACCGATGCAGGCACACGCTGGTGGGCAGACGCTCGTCTGACCGTGCCCAACCGCCACGCCCGCCTATTCCTGCCGGAGAGTGAGAGGGGTCGCGTATGGCGTGCCGCCCCTTGGCGGCTGTGGCTGATGGCGATCCTCTCCTCCGACTCCTTCGGCGGTGTGGTGCTGTTGGCAGCGGTGTTTCGCCAAAGCAGTATTCTGCTTGGTGAGGGGATCCAAGAAGCGGTGCTGAACAATCTGGAAACGGCGGCCAATATGCTGGCACTGATCCCCCGCACCGCCGCCCTGCTCATACTCATTCTTGTCAGCGGATGGCTGGTGGGGGCGATCCGCCACCTACTGCGCCATATGCCCTTTACGGTATATCGGGGGGATGCAACGCTGACCGTATACGCCGGATGGCTGACCCGCCGCATCCACTGCTGTGCATTGGATGCGATCAACTATACCGACCGACGGCAGACCTTAACCGCCTGCCTATTGCGAAAGCACATGGTATACATCAGCTGCACCGGCTACGGAAAGGATCGCAACACCCTGGCGGTGATCCTACCGCCCTGCAACGGTGCCTATGCGGATCGGGAACTGGCCGCTATGCTGCCCACCCTGACGACGGTAGCGCCGACTCTGCGCCCCTGCCGCGGCGCCCTATGGCGCTATATCCGCATCCCCCTTTTCCTGCTGGTGGTATTACCCCTGTGCGGTCAATACGTGGGGGTTCTCTTCCCCTTTTGGCGGGAACTGAGCCACTATCTGGCGCTGATCGGCACACTGCCCTGCCTATGGCTGTTGGCGGTGCGGATCATTGACCGATATCGGGCAGGCATCGGCTATGCCGACGAGAAATATACCCTCTGCTATACACGCCACCTGACGCTGCATCAGGTCACCATCCCCCGCCACAAAATAGCGGCGATTCAAATACGGCGCACCCCGTGGCAACGGTGGAAAGGCACCTGCGACGTCACCCTATACAGCTATCACGAAGCCCGTCACCCCCATCGGGTGCGACATCTGTCAATACAAGCGGTGGAGAAGCTGTTCTCTACCCGATAAGGAAGTGTCAACTATGGAAACCATCCGCACCGACCAGCTGGTCGCCAACCAACTGAACGTAGACGTGAGCACCGCCGCCGCCCTCATTATGGAGGGGCGCATCTGGATCGGCAACGTGCCCGCAGACAAGCCGGGCACACCACTCCCCGCCGATACGGTGATCACCTGCCGGGAAAAGGCCAAAAAATACGCCAGCCGCTCCGGCTATAAACTGGAGAAAGCGCTGGCTCACTTTCACATCGATCCTGCAGGGCTGAGCGTGTGCGATATCGGCGCCAGCAACGGCGGCTTTACCGACTGTCTGCTGCAAAACGGCGCCGCAGGAGTGTTTGCGGTGGACGTGGCCTACGGCATACTGGACTACCGCCTGCGTACCGACGACCGCGTGACCGTGCTGGAGCGCACCAACGCCCGCAATCTGACCCCGGAGCAGTTAGGCGGCACCATCTGCGATATGGTGACGGTGGACGTTTCCTTTATCTCTCTGAAAAAGATCTACCCCGCCATCCATCGGGTGCTGAAAGCCGGCGGCGAGGTGGTGACCCTCATCAAGCCCCAATTTGAGGCTAAGCAAAAGGAACTGGGCAAAAACGGGATCCTCAAAGACCCCGCCGCCACCCTGCCGCCCCTGTTGGCAGAACTGTTCGCCTGTGCGGCGGAGAACGAGCTGACCCTGCTGGGGCTGACCGTATCCCCCATCCACGGCACCAACGGCAACGTGGAGTATCTGGCCCATTATCGCCACACTGCCCCCACGGACGAGGACGTGGCGGGCTATGAGGCTATGATCGAAGCGGTGCTGGAGCTACAGCCCTACGTGTAACGTAAAAAAGAACGGGCAACCAGCGGGGTGCTCGGTCTTTTTTTGATTTATGCCAGGTGGGGATACTCCGGGAAGCCCAGATAACGGATGCACAGATCGGTGAGATATGCCCACCCCTCATCCGATACCTCGTAATACCGATCCCGCTCCACGTCCCATACGGTAGGGCAATCATCGTGTGCCATCACGATCACACGGTTATCAAAACACAGCGTATAGGTGTATACGCCGCCCTCCTGAAAGGCACAGCCCGCTCCGTCCCACCGATACTCTGCCTCATTCAGGTATCGACGCACCATCCGTGTTTCCTCCTCGGTAAAGGAAAAGGTCTGCTGAGTCTGCCGATACTCATAACGTAACACCCCAATCGAACGACGGGGAAGGTGCAACGAGTAGCAGCCGGTCAAGGAGGAGAGCAAGAGCAGTAATGCGGTCAACAGCAATAGAAATCGTCTCATCACGCACTCCTCACTCCTCATACTTCGGTGTGGAGGAAACATGGGTCATACTCACAGCGGTCAACTGCGGCGGCAGCGTGGTCATCACCAAATCCTCGTGCTCCACCGCATACTCCTGCCCCACCTTGGGAGAAACGTTCAGATGCGCGATGTGCACCCACACACGCTCGGCGGGAGCATCCTCGTCATAGCATTTCATCAGCACCCGATCCTCCTCCACCTTTAAAACACGGCCGGTAAAGGAGCGGTAAGAAGAGCCGGCGGGTGCAGAGGTCGTGGTAGACACCACTGTCTGACGCTGTGTCGTGGTGGTTAAGGGGGTTGAGGACACCCGTGCTACCACCACCGCCGTCACCTGGGGTGGGAAGGTCTCCATGATCTGCCCACTGTGGGTGACCACGTATTCATCCCCCACCGAGGGATTCAGGTCGGAAAAGCGAGCCAGGTCCACCCACACGGAGGTGAACTTATTACGGTCATAACACTCCATCAGCATAGAGCCGCCACCCTCGGATACACGGGTAACACGCCCCACAAAGGTGTTGGCATCGGTGCTGTCCATAGCATCGGGATACGGGGCGACGGTGGTCGTATCGTCTTTAGGTGCGTACATCATACGGAAGAAATCCGCGTACTCCTGCTCCACGACGGCATAGCGGCTACCGTCCGAGAGGGTGGTATAGTCCTGGGTGACGTAATAGAGATATCCGTTGATATGGAACGAATATGCCCACAGCGCTGTCGGCTCTGTGGATGCTCCATCGGTCCATTTCAGGCGGGGCAGCATATTCCGCAGATACTGCTGCTCCTGATCCTTCAGCCGATACCGCCACAGTTCGGTGGCGACAGAGACATCCCTCACCGGTGCCGCAAAGGCGGCGGCATAGGTATCCGCCGCAATATGAGCGCGAACCATCGCGTAGCACTGGGTCACGCTGGCAATGGCAGTACGCTCCACCTCGCACATCAGCAACCACTGGCCGAGTGCCTGATCCTGCGCAAAGGGCTCGTACACGTCCACTAAGGCGGTCAGGGTCGTGCCATCCTCCCCCACGGAAACACGGACGATCTCCGGTGCCACAGAGCAGGAGCCGTCATGGTAATAGACACCCAACAGCGCCTTTTCTGCAAAAAAGGTATCATCATAGAAATCCAACTGGTGCGCGGGGGTCAGGCTATCCCCCTCCGCCCAGATAAGCTGCATCTCTCGCTCATACTTTTTCACAAAAGCATTGAGCTCATCGCGGGTACGGATGGCAACCACAGGCAGATACTCCTCCCCCTTAGCCGTGGGGACGTTCTGATACAATTCCTTTCGCGTTGCTTCGGATACCCAGCTCATAGAGGCAAAGGTACGAGGATTGGAGAAGCCGATGGCGGCATTCTGCACCGCGGCAAAATGCGCCCGCGCCGCCGCCAACGTCCGGCTGTGATGGGTATCGTAATGCCCATCGGTATCAAAAGCCTTACCCTGATGGCGGGCGGGGTATTTTTTGCGGATATCGGGGGCGTAATCGGAGCCGTCACGGGGGGTCCAATACTCTGCCAGATAATAGGAGCCGTCCTCCATCTTGCCCACCGTGATGACGGTAGGACAGTGGCTGCCGGACTGGGTCTGCAGTGAGCCGGAGGCATCCTGTGTATACTCTTCATACAGCACCATACCGTAAACAATGGTTTTTCCAAAGCGCTTTTTTACACCGAAAACGGTGTGCGCCTCGGTGGGATAGGCATCCCCCGTATGCTCCCCCCGATTCTCCTCTAATATAACCTGCGTCAAGAAGGCATCCAGCTTGTCGGATACCGAGGCTTTGGGATTGGTGAGCAAGCACACTGCCGCCACCACCGTGGCAACAATGGCGGTGATAACCAGCCAAAAGGCGGGCTTTTTATAGTTCAGCACCGACTGAATACGGGACTTGACCCCCGTTTCGCCAAAGGCCAAGGGGCAGGCGGTGATCATACGGCGGGGAGCACTGCAGGAAAGCAGCACACGGGAATATTCCCGCCGTCCCTCAGCATCCATATCCCGCACCACCCGCTCATCGCAGGCGGCCTCGATATCCCGACACAAGAACACGTACCCCACCCACAGCAAGGGGTTAAACCAATATACGGTCAGCAGCAAAAAGCCCAGTGGCTTCCACCAATGATCCCGTCGTGACAGATGCGCCTGCTCGTGGGCCACCACGCTGCGCGCCTCCCCTGCCCCCAGCAGGGTGGGCAGATAAATGCGGGGACGAAGCACACCCAGAATAAAAGGGGTGCTGATGCGGTCACACTGCCAAATATTCTCCCGCACGTAGGCCGCCTCCCGCACCTGCAGACGCAGGCGCAGGGTGGAAATCACGGCATACAGCAGCATCCCGCCGATGCCGACGAGCCACACCACGGTAGCCAGATAGGTCAGCACCTGCGTCGGGTTGACACTGTTCATCGGTTGAGGAGCCAGACTGTTGGAAATGATCGGATTGACCACCTGATCCACCAGCGGCACGCCGCTATGGATGGAGGGAACGTCGTACAGGAAGGTGTCCACCGGCACCGTCTCGACGCTGGGGATCAGACTGAGCACACTCTCAAAAGAGACGGGACACACCAGCCGTATTGCCACCAGCACCCACAGCAGGCAATGGATCCACTTCGGCGCACGGCGCAACACCAAGCGCAGCACCAGCACCGCCAACACCAACCAGCCGGCGGTGATGCTCATATTCAGTAAATGCAAAAACACGTTGTCCATACTCAGCCCTCCTGATAGCCGTCAATGAGGCGGCGAATCTCCTCCACCTCGGCGGGGGTCAGGCTCTGGCGGGCGGTAAAGGCCGCCAAAAACGCCGGCAGAGAGCCGTCAAAGGCCTCCTCGACGAACTGATGACTCTGATGGGAATAAAACTCCTCCCGCGAAATGAGAGAGGTCACCTGCCCCCCCTCGTTGCGGAACAGACCCCGCTCGCTGAGCCGCCCCAGCACCGTATAGGTGGTGGTGCGCTTCCATTTCAGCTGTGCCTCGCACAGACGGATCAGCTCCTGGGTGGTCAGCGGCTCGTTTGCCCAGATCATGTCCGCAAAGCGGGCCTCCACCACACCCAATTTCCATTCAGCCATACTATGCCCTCCTTTTTGTCTACACGTTGTAGTCAATTGTAGTCTACACCCTGTAGACAGGTTTGTCAAGTGCTTTTTGCAAAAAATAATCCCCTGTCCGCAGACAGGGGATGGTAAACGTTACAGCTTGGAGTAGCCGAAGCCGTTGATCAAGGCATCCAGCTTGGCGCCCGCCTTGCACTGAGGGCACTCGTTGGCCAGATGGCTGGCATAATCCGGCAGATCCTTAGGGTTGAAGCAGGAGTGCACGGTATAGCCGCCCACCTGATCGGTGGTGGCGAAGATGGAGGACACACCCACAACGTGACCGCCGTAGTAATCCACCGCCTGGATGGCGCCCAGCGCCGTATAGCCGGTGGTGACCGAAGCCGCCAGAATCAGCACGTGCTTGCCCGCCACCATGGGGATCATATTATCCCGCAGCAACAGCTGACTGCCGGCGGTATGCTCGGGAGTCATCACGTAAATGGTCTGGTGAGCATTCATATTGACGTGGCCGCCACGGGTCAGCTCATCCGCCAGACAGGTGGCAATGACCTCGGTGCCGTCCAGACAGAGGATGGTATCCACAATGGTGGTGCTGTCGTAATACGGCAGCAGCTCCTGTGCCACCGCCTTCGCCTCGGAGAGACGGGTCTTTTGGGTGGTCACGTCGATATAATAATTGGTGTGGCTGTGACTGGTGGCGAAATGCCCCTGGGTCACACGCAAAAACAGATTCTTACGCTTGGTAGGGAGCTTGAAAGTCTTTTCGGTAGGCATAGGCTGACCTCCTGTTTCTTAAGTATGTTTCCATTGTACACCATCTTGCCCGATTATACAAGAAAAAATTGCAACAGGGGGATATTTTTACCAACGGGGCTCCGCGTATCGTTGGGTTTTCTTTCCTTTTGGCGGCATATATATGAAGGAAAGGGAGCGTGATAGATATGGCTTTTGGGGATTGGCTGAGTCAGGCAAACAGTACGATCCACACCCTACTGTGGGACAGCTTGGGTTTAGTTCTGCTGATCGCCACCGGAATCGGGATGACCTGCCTGACCGGATGGTTTCAGCTGACCCATATCCGCCACTGGCTGGGGCAAACATTGGGAAGTCTTTGGCATAAGGAGCAACACCCCTGCCACGAAAAGGGCGCCATCTCCCCCTTTCAGGCGGTGTGCACCGCGCTGGCCTCCTCCGTGGGGGTGGGCAACATTGCGGGCGTAGCCGCCGCCATCGCCGCAGGAGGGCCGGGGGCGGTGCTGTGGATGTGGGTGGCCGCCTTTTTCGGGATGATGACCAGCTATTCCGAAGCCGTGCTGGGGGTCTACTACCGCCGCAAGGTAGGCGGCGAATGGACCGGCGGCGCTATGTACTATCTGCAGGACGGGCTGGGCGGTCAAAGGGGACGGCGCATCATAGGGCGCGCATTGGCGGTGCTGTTTGCCGGCTTTACGGTGCTGGCCTCTTTCGGCATCGGCAATATGGCGCAGGTCAACAAGATCGTGAGTCATATTGAGAGCGCCTTCCCGCTCCCCCGCCTTTCCGCCATACGCCTATACGAGGGGGCCTCGCTGTACGCCCTGCTCATAGGAGCGGTATTGATGTTCACGGCAGGGGCGATCCTTCTGGGCGGCACCCGCCGCATCGCCACTGCTGCGGAAAGGATCGTGCCTACCATGATTCTCTTATACGTGCTGGGATCACTGGGAGTCATCGGGAGTCATCACCGACAGATCCTACCCGCCCTCGGCGGAATTGCAACCGGTGCCTTCACCGGCAAGGCGGCCTGGGGCGGTGCCGTAGGTATCACCCTGAGACAAGTGATCACTACGGGATTTAAGCGGGGGGTCTTTTCCAACGAGGCGGGGCTGGGCTCCTCGGTGATCGCCCACGCGAGCGCCGCGGTGCGGGAGCCGGCCATACAGGGGATGTGGGGCATCTTTCAAGTCTTTGTGGATACAATGGTGGTATGCACCATGACCGCTCTGGTCGTTCTCACCGGTGGGACAGCCACGGACAGCACCCCGTCGGTGGCCGCCGCATTCCGCAACACCTACGGACCCGTGGGCGAGCAATTCATCGCCGTTGCGATCCTGCTGTTTGCCTTTACCACGGTGCTGGGTTGGTCCCAGTACGGTGCCAAGGCCGCCGAGTATCTGGGCGGTAGCCGTGCCAGACGCGTGTACACCCTCCTGTTTATTGTGCTGATCCTATCCGGGGCCCTGCTGACCTCCTCGGTGGCATGGGACATCTCCGATACCTTTAACGGGATGATGATGCTCCCCAACCTCATCGGCGTGCTGGCGCTCAGCGGGCAGGTGCGGCGGATCACCCACAACTATATCGAGCGCACCTTCCTCGGAAAAAGCGTGCCGCCGATGCTATCCTACGATGCCCGCATCCAGCGGCAGATGGCAGAGAGCGAGGATGACGGTTAGCCAACGCAAAACGTCCCCGACCATTTGGTCGGGAACGTTGTTTTATTCCTGCACGGAGGTATACATGAAGTACTTAATACCCAAGGGTGAGGAGAAAAAGCCCTTTAGCTTAGGACTGCACATATAGATGTCGGTGTAGTAGTAAATGGGACAGATGGCGCCGGTCTCCATCAGGATGTCCTCCGCCTGATGCATCAGAGCAAAGCGCTCTTTGGCATCGGAGGTGGTCTTGATGGTGGCGATGATAGCGTCGTAGGTGTCCGCCCAGGTCTTCCCGTCGCCATAGCCGATATAATCCTTATGCTCCCCCTTACCAAACTGGCAATCGTTGTTGCCGGAGACGGTAGTCCACATATCCAGGAAAGAGATCGGATCGTTGTAGTCCCCCACCCAGCCGTTGCGTGCCACCGAATAATCCCCCGCCTTACGGGTATTCAGGAAGGTAGCCCGCTCCTGCACCTCCACCTTGACCGTAATACCGTAGTTGCCCCAGACCTGCTGGAGATAGGCGGCGACGGCCTCGTGGGCAGTGCCGGAATCGGTGAGATAGGTCAGGCTGGGAAAGCCCGCCACCTTACCGTCGGTCACGGTGAATTTCTGGGAGGACTGCGCCACCTCGCTGAGCAGCTGCACAGCCTGCGCACAGTTGGCGCTATAGGACTCCGGGGCCACGCTGTAATAGCCGGCGCCGTCCCGATTAGGGCCGTTGCGATCCACAAAGGCGGTGCCATCCGGCTCGGTCAGACCCATCGCCACAAAGCCGGCAGCCGGCACCTGCCCCGCCTGACCGATCTCCTTGCAAATATAATTGCGGTCAATGAGCAGACCCAGCGCCTTGCGGATCTTGGTCTTTTCCTCCTGGGTAAAGTCCGCCAAAGCGGGATCATTCACGTTAAAGGAGATATAATAGGTGCCCAGCTGCCCCGCCACGTAGAATTCCTCGGATGAGCTGCTCTGGAGAGAGGCGATCTCATTATTGGGAACCGAGTCGATAAACAGGTAAGAGCCGTTGCGGTAGTTGGTCAACAAAGAGACGTCATCCTCGGAAAAGGCAAAGGCCAACCGATCGGTGACGATGCGATCTGCATCAAAATAGTGCTCGTTTTTCTCAAGCACCATTTGGGTGCGGGTCATTTCCAGCACCTTATAGGGGCCGTTGCCGATATAGGTATCCACATTGGTAGCCCACGCATCCCCATAGGTATCAATCAGATCCTTACGCACCGGCATATACACGGGAAAGGCGGTCAGCTCATGGAAATAGGGCACGTCCACCGGCAGCACCACCGTGAGAGAGCGGCCATCCTCCGAGGCCGTGACGTTCAGAGTGGCGGCGGGGTTACGCAGTTTGCCCTGATCGTCCGTCTCAATCATGGCGGCATAACCGTCAATGACCTCGAACATATAGCCGTAGTCGGCACCGGTGACGGGGCTGGCCGCCCGATTCCAAGCATACACAAAATCGGCAGCGGTAAGAGCCGTGCCGTCACTCCATTTCAGTCCATCCCGTAATTCATAGGTGTAGGACACCATGCCATCGGCGGCGGGCACGGCATCGGGCAGGGCTTTGGCACACTGAGGCACCAGCTCCAGTCCCCCCTGCTTGTTCTGCTCCCAGCCCACCAGACCACTGAAGGTATGCACAATATAACTACCGCCGTTGACGTCCGAATTCAGCGCCGGATCCACCGTATCGGGATAGGCGCCCACGCTGAGCACAATATCGGCAGAAGGGGATTTCGTGCCGCAGGCGGCAAAGGATACCACACAGGTAAACAGCATACACAAGGTCAGCAGGACACATACGATTCTTTTCATCGACATTCCTCTCTTCCATATACGTCGTACAAGGGATCTGTTGCGATATATCAGGGTAAAGGGGTAATGCTTTACAGTTTACAAGAGGTTTAAATTCAAGGGTTTTAGGGATGATGGCACGCCACCATCCGTCCGGGGCTCACCTCCCGCAGGGCGGGCATCTGCTCTGCGCAGACAGCGGTCGCCCGCGGGCAACGGGTGCGGAAAGGGCATCCTCCGGGCAGATGCAGAGGGCTGGGAACGTCCCCCTGAAGCGGCACGCGGCGGCTCTCCCGCGCCGTTTTGGGATCGGGAATCGGCACGGCGGATAACAGCGAGATGGTGTAGGGATGCACAGGGCTGTGATACAGGGCATCCGCAGGGCCGATCTCCACCAGTTTGCCCAAATACATTACGGCAATACGGGTGGAAATATGCTTAACCACCAGCAGATCATGGGCGATGAACAGATAGGTCAATCCCAGCCTCTGCTGCAGATCCTCAAACATATTCACCACCTGTGCCTGAATGGACACGTCCAGTGCCGACACCGGCTCATCGCACACGATAAACCGCGGATCCACCGCCAACGCACGGGCAATACCGATGCGCTGACGCTGACCGCCGGAGAATTCGTGGGCATAGCGGGCGGCGTGCTCACTGTTAAGCCCCACCAGCTGCATCAGATGCAGGATCTTCTCCCGCCGCTCCTGACGGCTGCTGTACAGCCGATGCACGTCCAGCGGCTCGCCAATGATGTCACTGACCGTCATACGGGGGTCCAAGGAGGAATAGGGATCCTGAAACACCATCTGCGCCTGCTTGCGGAATGCCCGAACAGAGGCGGGGGTACGGATTAGCTTGTCCTCAAACCATATCTCTCCCGCCGTGGGGGGATAGAGATGCAACAGGGTGCGCCCCACCGTGGTCTTACCACAGCCGGACTCCCCCACCAGACCCAGCGTTTCGCCGGGGCGAATGCCAAAGGAAACGTCGTCCACGGCCTTGAGAGTCAAATGCTTGAGAAAGCCGTGGGGAACGGTAAAATACTGTTTTAAATTCTTGACCTCCAGAAGATACCGATCACTCATGCCGATGCACCTCCTCGTCGGATACGGTCAGCTGACCGGAGGCAAGGGCATCCTTGATCGTATGCCAGCAATAGGCAATATGCCGCTCATTCACCTGCAGGGGCAGCGCCTTATGGGACAGGCACACCTTCATCGCCGCCGGACAACGGGGCGAAAAGGGACAGCCCGCCGGCATATTCAGAAGATCCACCGGCGTGCCGCCGATGGGCTCCAGCCGTCCGGCGCCATCCACCGAGGGTACCGAACGGAGCAAGCCCTTGGTGTATTCGTGGCAGGGATGGTAGAAAATCTCGTCCACCGTGCCCCGCTCGCACACCTCGCCGGCGTACATCACGATCACCTCATCGCACATCTGCGCCACCACGCCTAAATCGTGGGTGATCAGTATCACCGCCATACCCAGCTGATGCTGCAGATCCTGAATGAGCTCCAATATCTGCGCCTGAATGGTCACATCCAAAGCGGTAGTGGGCTCGTCTGCAATGAGAATATCCGGCTCACAGGCCAGCGCCATGGCGATCATCACCCGCTGGCGCATACCGCCGGAAAACTCATGAGGATACTGGTCCACCCGCTTTTCCGGCTCGGTGACCCCTACCAGCCGCAGCATCTCCACCGCCCGCTGGCGTGCCTGAGCACGATTGCGGGGGGTATGCAGCATAATGGCCTCCATCAGCTGATATCCCACGGTGAACACGGGATTCAGGCTGGTCATGGGATCCTGAAAGACAATACTGATCTTGTTGCCGCGAATCTGATTCATACGGGCGGCGGAGGCACCCACCAGCTCCTCCCCCCGATAGCGGATGCTACCGGACACGATCCGACCGGGGGCGGTCAGAATCTGAAGAATGGAGTAGGCGGTCACACTCTTACCCGAGCCGGACTCGCCCACAATGCCCAGCACCTTCCCCTCTGCCAAGGAGAAGGAGAGCCCGTTCACCGCCCGTACCTCGCCGGCGGCAGTGAAAAAGGAGGTGTGCAGATCGGTCACCTTTAACAGTTCCATACTCACCCCACCCCCTTACTGCTTTTCAGCTTGGGGTCAAAGGCATCCCGCAGACCATCCCCCAACAGATTGAGGGACAGCACGATCAGGCAGATAGCCACCGCCGGTATCACCAGACGGTACCCGTAGGTGAACACACCGGCGCGTGCCTCGGAGGCCAGCGAACCCAAGGAGGGCATCGGCATACTCACGCCCAGCCCCAAAAAGGACAGATAGCTCTCGGTGAAAATGGCCGAGGGGATCTGCAGGGCGGTGGAAATGATAATCACGCTAATGCAGTTGGGCAACATATGGCGGCGGATAATATACCCGCCGGAAGCCCCGATGGAACGGGCGCACAGCACGTAATCCTGCTGCTTGATAGTCAATATCTGACCACGGATCAGGCGGGCCATCCCCACCCAATACAGCAACGCAAATACGATAAAAATGCTGAGCATCCCCACCCCCAGTTTTTCTAAGGGGGTGCCCTCAATCAGGGGCTGTAAGGTTTTCTGAAATACCGTGGACAGCAGGATGATCATTAACAGATCCGGCAGGGAATAAATGATATCCACCACCCGCATCATCACCAGATCTACCTTGCCGCCGTAATAGCCGGCCACAGAGCCGTAGATGGCACCGATCACCAGCACGATCAGACTGGCAAACAGCCCCACCGCCAGCGAAATGCGGGCACCGTAGATCACACGGATGGCATAATCCCGCCCGTGGGCATCGGTGCCGAAAATATGGGGGAACACCCGCTCCCCTGCCGCGATACGTGCCTGCTCGGTGGCGCCGTATTCAAAGGGGCGCAGGTTATTATACGAGGCATCCACGGCGGCACCGGGACGCACCCCCAGCTGTTGATCGTACCGATACGGGTACACCGCCGGTACAAACACCGCCACAAGGACGATCACCGCCAGCAGGATCAAGCTGGTCATCGCCACAGGATTGCGGGACAGACGCCGCATCCCATCCCGAAAGAAGGTGGTACTCCCCTGCATACGGGTTGGTATCGCCTTTTCTTCGTCGGTGGCTCTATCAAAGCTGTGGAGATCCAGCTGAAAGCTGAAGGGATTCTTGGCAGGCATACCGCCCGCCCGATTTTCTTTCAATATACGCACGTTGCCACCCCCTTACGTCAGTGTCACACGGGGGTCAACGAGCTTATAGGCAATATCCGACAGCAGGGTCATAATCACCATAACCGCCGCCAGAAAAATGGTGGTGCCCATCACCATCGGATAATCCCGATTGATGATGCTGGAATAAAAATACCCGCCGATGCCGGGCACCGAAAAGATATTTTCCACCACCAGGCTGCCGGTTAGAATATAGGCCACCATAGGCCCCATATAGGTAATCACCGGTGTGACGGCATTCTTCAGGGAGTGCTTGAAAATCAGCCCCGTGAAGGGAACACCCTTGGCCCGTGCGGTGCGGATATAATCCTGCCCCAGCACGTCCAGCATACCGGAACGGGTCAGGCGGGTGATGTAGGCCATGGGATACAGGCTCAGCGCCACCACCGGCAGCACCCGCCCCGCCACCGTCGTACCATTGGGCGGAAACAACGGGAAAAGGACGCAGAACAGCAACAGTAAAATGGTGGCGATCACAAACGAGGGCATCGCCACACTGCCGGTGGACAGCACCATAATCACACGATCCACCCACCGATTATGAAACACCGCCGCCACAGAGCCCAAGGTCAGCCCCACCAGTAACGCGATGCCTGCGGCGGTCAGCCCCAAGGCGCCGCTGGTGCGAAAGCCCTCCAGCATCAGATCGGTGACGGTGCGCCCCCGCATCTTAATAGAAGGGCCGAAATCAAACCGCAGTACACCCTTGAGATAGGTAACGTACTGCTCCAGCACCGGCTTATCCAGACCGTATTTCTCCTCCAACTGGGCGGTGACCGCCGCACTGGGGGATTTCTCACTGAGGAATGGGCCGCCGGGGATGGCCTTCATCACAAAAAAGGTGATGGTAATGACCAAAAAGATGGTCAGCGCCGCCAGTAGACCGCGCTTAATAATATACAATGCCAGTTTCGAATCCAAGAATTTCATCTCCTTAAAGAGTGCAGGCGGCACAGCCGCCTGCCACACAAAATTGCCGTATCCACCTTTGTGCTTCCACAGACGCCCCAAAAGGGGGTCCGTTCTCTTGAAATCCTTGGAATTAAACGTGCTTTACTTTATACGATGATCAGTTTCTTTTCGCTGGCGGTGATATCCACACAGCCGTCCTCGGTGACGTACACCATATCCTCGATGCGCACACCGAATCGATTCTCCAGATAAATGCCCGGCTCCACCGTCATCACCATACCCGGGAGCAGTCGCGTTTCACAACGGGGGCTGAAGCTGGGCGCCTCGTGCACCTCTACGCCCACGCTGTGCCCCAGACCGTGGCCGAAGCATCCCTCATAGCCGGCGTCATAGATGATATCACGGGCGATCTTATCCACATCCTGACACACCGCACCGGGGCGCACGGCGCGGATGGATTCCAGCTGCGCCTTCAGCACGGTGTCGTACACCAGACGCATCTCGTCGGAGGCCTCCCCCACCGCCACGGTACGGGTCATATCCGAGCGATAGCCGCCCACCACAGCGCCAAAGTCCATGGTGACGAAATCGCCACGCTCCACCAGCTTGTCCGTGGGGACACCGTGAGGCAAGGAGGAATTCTTGCCGGACACCACGATGAAATCAAAGGACACACCCTCACTGCCCAGACGGCGCATATAAAACTCCATATCCAGCATAATATCCCGCTCGGAGCGTCCGGAGGCGATGCGATCCAGAATGTAGGTAAAGGTCTCGTCGGTCATCCGCTGAGCCTCGCGGATCAGCGCCAGCTCGCCGGCGGTCTTAATGGAGCGCATATCCGCAGTCACCTGATCAAAGCGGTCGCTCTCCTGCACCGCCACGCCGGGCAGCGCCTCCCGCAGAACGCCAAAGCGGCTCACCGAGGTGTAGCCCGCCTCCACAAACAGCTCTGTGACACCAAAGCGGGCGCACAGAGCGGCCAACTCCTCATTGGTGCGCTGATTGAGCTGAATCTCACAGGAGGTGACCACCTGCCGCGCCATCTCAATATAGCGAAAATCAATGAGAAACACCGCGCCCTCGCGGGCGATAAACACCGCACCGGCGCTGGACTGAAAACCGGTAAAATAAAAGCGATTCGTCTCGGAGGTGACCAAAAAGGCCTGACCTGCGGTCAATTCCTGCTGAATACGCTCCACTCTCTGCTTTGTCATAGTATTACACTCCTGATCCATTATAATTCACGCAAGACGGCGCACAAATAATCGTAAACACGGGCGGTGGAGGCCACCGAAAGCCGCTCACGGCAGGTATGAATATCCTGCATATTCGGGCCGATGGACACCGCCTCCAACCCGGGCAATTTATCGCAGAACAAACCGCACTCTAACCCGGCGTGGATGGTCAGCACCTCGGGACTCTGCCCGCATTGGCGCTCCCACACCTCACACATCACATCCCGCAGACGGGAGTTTGGCTGATATTCCCACGCGGGATAATGCCCGTAGCAGCTGCAGGTGCCGCCAAGGGCGCATGCCAGAGCCTCCAGCTTTTGTAATAGGGCGGTCTTTTCCACATTTTTACTGCTGCGCACCGCAAAGGAGGCGCACAGCCGTTCCTCTTCTGTGGTGAGAATGCCCAAATTCAGCGAGGTCTGTACCAAGCCGGGGATATCGGCGCTCATCGCCTGGATCCCGTTAGGAACGGTGGTGAGAAAATCGGTAACCAAACGGGTGGTGTCCTCGGTCATCACCTGCGGCACCGCATCCACCCCACGCACCGTGACCGTCAGTGCAGGATCGCCGGGCACCCGATGGGCGGCGGCAAAAGCCTCTGCGGCGGTGGTGGGATCGGTAGCGCAGGCGATCACAGCGGTACACAATACGGGAATGGCATTATCCTTTTGGCCGCCGTTGACCGCCGCAATGCGGCAGGAAAGGGACTGTAAAAAATGCCCCATCACCACGTTGGCGTTCAGGCGCCCCTTATCAATCTCTACGCCGGAGTGACCGCCCTGCAGACCCGCCACCGTCACCTGCCAGCAGGGGGCGGTATTGGCTTCGTACGCAAGGGGCAGAGTCAGCTCGGCACGGGCGCCGCCAGCACAGCCAACGGTCAGCACCCCCTCCTCCTCGGAGTCCACGTTGATAAGCATCCGCCCGGTCAAATCAGAGGCATCCAGCCCCTCGGCACCGTACATACCTGTTTCTTCATCAACGGTAAACAGTACCTCAAGAGGTGGATGCGGCAAATCTTCAGCCTCGAGAATTGCCAGCGCCATCGCCACGGCGATACCGTCATCGCCGCCCAGAGTGGTACCGTGGGCAAACACCCACTCCCCATCCGTATCCACCGCCAGACCGTCGGTGGTAAAATCAATGGCGCAATCCGGCGCCTTTTCGCACACCATATCCAGATGTCCCTGCAAAATCACAGCGGGACGTCCTTCATAGCCTGCCGTAGCCGGCTTTTTGATGATCACGTTGCCCAGCGCATCCTGCCGATACCACAGCCCCTGTGCCTTGGCAAAGGCGACGCAGTAATCGCTGATGCGGACGGTATCGCCGGAGCCGTGGGGAATGGCGCACAGCTCTTCAAAATAGGCAAACACCCGCTGTGGCTGCAGATGGGTCAGTTTTCCCATACGGTATCCCTCCCGATAAATGCGAAAAATTTAATTTATTATAGCACAAGCCGCCCCGTTTTTCAACCGGAAACCATTGTCTGTACCGCCAAATTTCGCCAAAACACCCCGAAGCCCATAGGCCTCGGGGTGTTTGTACTACAATTACAGTTTTTCCACGTCGGCGTCGGTGATCCTGTGGAAACCGGCCGCCTCTAACGCGGCCTCGGCGGCGGCATTATCGGTGGGGCGCAGCACCACGTAGGCGTGCTTTTCGGTGCGGGACATAAAGGCATACAAATACTCAACGTTAATGCCCGCCGCCGCCAACACGGACAGCGCCTTGGACAGCATACCGGGCTGATCGCCGATCTTTACACCGATCACCTCGGTGATCTTCAGCACGTATCCCTTCTCCGTCAAAACAGAGGAAGCAACCTCATTATCGTTCACGATCAGACGTAACAGACCGAAATCCTGCGTATCGGCAATGGACAGGGCGCGCAGATTGACGTGATTGGTCGCCAGCGTTTCAGTGATATCCACCAGAGAGCCCTGCTTATTCTCCACAAATACGGTTAATTGTTTTAATGACATAACGCTCTCCCCTTTCTTAATCGTGCAGCTTACGCTTATCAATGACACGGACAGCCTTGCCCTCGCTGCGGACAATGCTCTTGGGCGCAACCAGATGCACCTTGGGGTTGATGCCCAGCATGGTCTTCATCGCCTCTGCCAGCGCCTTTTCCTGCTCGGTAACGCCGCGGACGGTATCCGAGAACATATCCGGGTTCATTTCCACGTTGACGTCGAAGGTGTCGGTATTGCCCACACGATCCACAACGATCTGATAGTTGGGCTCATAGCCCTCCTTCAGCAGAACCGTCTCGATCTGGCTGGGGAACACGTTGACGCCACGGATGATCATCATATCATCACTACGGCCCATGGGCTTCGCCATCTTGATAAGGGTGCGGCCGCAGGAACACTTTTTACGGCTCAGCACGCAGATATCGCGTGTGCGGTAACGGAGCAACGGGAACGCCTCTTTATCCAGGCTGGTGAACACCAGCTCACCCTTACTGCCCTCGGGCAGTACCTCGCCGGTGTCGGGGTCGATGATCTCCGCCAGGAAGTGGTCCTCGTTAATATGCATACCCGTCTGCTCACAGCACTCGAAAGACACACCGGGGCCGGAGGTCTCGGTCAGACCGTAAATATCGTAGGCCTTGATGCCCAGCGTCTTTTCAATACTGCGACGCATCTCCTCAGTCCAAGGCTCGGCACCGAAGATGCCCGCCTTCAGCGGAATCTGGTCGGGGGTATAGCCCTGCTCCTTCAATGTTTCGCCGATATAGGCGGCATAGGAGGGGGTGCAGCACAGAATGGTGGCGGACAGATCGGTCATAAACTGGATCTGACGCTCGGTATTACCGGAGGACATGGGCAGAGTCAGACAGCCCACCTTATGAGAGCCGCCGTTGAGACCGGGGCCACCGGTGAACAGGCCGTATCCATAGGCAACCTGACACACGTCCTCGTTGGTGCCACCCGCCGCCACGATGGCACGGGCGCAGCAGTCCTCCCACAGATCAATATCGTGCTGGGTGTAAAAGGCCACCACGCGGCGACCGGTGGTGCCGGAGGTAGACTGGATGCGGACACACTCGGACAGAGGCTTTGCCAGCAGGCCGTAAGGATAGGCATCCCGCAGATCCGCCTTGGTCAGGAAGGGTAACTTGTGCAGGTCCTCGATACCTGTAATATCCTCGGGCTTTACACCCTTTTTGTCCATCAGGTCGCGGTAATAGGGCACGTTGTCATAGACGTGCTTGACCTGCTTGACCAGCTTTTCGGATTGGAGGGCTTTGATTTCCTCTACCGGCATGGTTTCAATCTCTTTTTGATAGTAGCGTTGTTCCATTTTTGTTTCGTCCTTTCTGCAAAATACGGCTCTGTTTGATGCGGGGCGCAGAGAAACAAAAACGTCCTCTGCATTCCGCCTTGGAATACAGAGGACGAGAAAAATCCCGTGGTACCACCTCTATTTACCGCTATCTCTCGGTAACGGCCTCCGAGTGCAAACACACCCTTATCGATGTAACGGTCGAAACCCGTTTGGCCTACGCAGTTGCCCTTCAGCCAACGACTCGCGGAATGAATTCACCGACTGTACACCACTGCATCACACCAACCGCAGCTCTCTGAGGGTGATATTTTCGGATACTGGTTTCCGCTCAAGCGTCTTTACGCGCATATTTTAACACCATCATTCGGGAAAGTCAAGGGCTTCGGTGTAAAATTATGCATTAAATCCTAAGTCAAACGCGATTTTATTCATCTCCACGAACTTGGGCGCCACCGTGTTTTCAATCGCGGCGATCCAGCGCTCGTAGGGGATGTCGAAGTACTTAGCGGCACGTCCCATCAGGACGATGTTCACCGCCTTGGCGGAGCCGGCACGGCGGGCCAGAGAAAGGGCATCCAGCGCCTCCACCTGCAGCCCCTTGGCGGTCAGCTCCTCCAGCACGCCCTCAGGATATTCCGCCGCACCGATGATCACCGGCATAGGATCGATCTGCTGGGTGTTGACCACCAGTCGACCCTCCGCCTTTAGGTACGGTGCGTAACGGGCGGCCTCCAACTTTTCAAAGGCGATAATGATATCCGCCTCTCCGGCGGTGACGATGGGCGAATACACCTTATCTCCAAAGCGGACGTAGGTGACCACCGAGCCGCCGCGCTGGCTCATACCGTGAACCTCGCTGACCTTTACGTCGTAGCCCTCGTCCACCAGCAGGCGACCCAACAATTTAGAGGCCAGCAGACTGCCCTGTCCGCCCACACCAACGATCATCACACTTGTGGTTTTCATAGCAATCGCTCCCTCCTTACTGTATAGCGTCAAAGGCGCACAACTGCTTGCACACGCCGCAGCCCACGCACAGAGTGGTGTCGATAACCGCCTTGCCGTCCTTCATACTGATAGCAGGACAGCCCAGCGTCATACACCGTTTACAAGATCTACACTTGGCGGCGTCTACCGTCAGGGGCGGCAACGCCTTAACCGATTTCAGCAGCACGCAGGGACGGCGGGAGATGATCACAGAAGGCTCCTCCACCGCCAGCTCTTCCTTAATAGCCGTGTCGCAGGCCTTCAGATCATAGGGGTCCACCACCCGTACACGGTTGATGCCCAAGGCACGACACAGAGCCTCCAGATCCACCTTAGCGGCGGGGTCGCCCTTGATATTGTAGCCGGTGGTGGGATTCTGCTGATGGCCGGGCATACCGGTGATGGAGTTGTCCAGAATAATCACGGTGGAATTGGTGGCATTATAGGCCACGTTCACCAAGCCGGTCATACCGGAATGCATAAAGGTGGAATCGCCGATCACCGCCACGGATTTCTGCTCCGCCGCGGCGCCACGGGCCAGATTAAAGCCGTGGAGACCCGATACGGAGGCACCCATACACAGAGTGGAATCCAGCGCATTCAGCGGCGGCACAGCGCCCAGAGTGTAACAGCCGATATCGCCCAGCGCCGTGATCTTATTCTTCGCCAGCGTATAGAACAGACCCCGATGGGGACAGCCGGCGCACATCATGGGCGGGCGATTCGGGATAGGAGAATCCGCCGCCACGCTGGGGTTAGCCGCCCTGCCAAAGGCGGCGGCGATGGTCTGCTGAGAGAACTCGCCCAGCAGGGAGAAGACCTCCTTGCCGATCACCTCGATGCCGAGAGAACGGACGTGGGTCTCGATGATAGGATCCAGCTCCTCAATGACGTACAGCTTTTTCACCTTGGCGGCGAAATCCTGAATCAGACGGATAGGGAGCGGATACGGCATACCGATCTTCAGCACCGAAACGGTGTCCCCCAGCGCCTCTTTTACGTACAGATAGGAACAGCCGGAGGTGATGATGCCGATCTCCTCGGAATGCATCTCAACGGTATTAAAAGCGCAATCCTCCGCCAGTTCCCGCAGTGCCTCGGTGCGCTGCTCCACCACAGGGTGGCGCTTAATGGCGTTGCCGGGCATCATAATATACTTTTGGGGATTCTTGACGTACTCCCGCAGGGGAGCCTCTTCCCTCTCGCCCACCTCGACGATGGACTGACTGTGGGCAATGCGGGTGCAGGTGCGCAGCAGCACGGGGGTATCGTACTGCTCCGACAGCTGAAAGGCCGCCTTGGCAAAGGCGTAGGCCTCGGCAGAATCCGCCGGCTCCAGCATAGGCACCTTTGCCGCACGGGCATAGTGGCGGCTGTCCTGCTCGTTCTGGGAGGAGTGCATCGCCGGATCATCCGCCACGCAGATGACCATACCGCCGTTGACACCCGTATAAGAGAGGGTGAACAGAGGGTCAGCGGCCACGTTTAGACCCACGTGCTTCATCGCACAGGCGGAACGGGCGCCCGCCAAGGAAGCACCAAAGGCTACCTCGCAGGCCACCTTTTCATTGGGGGCCCACTCGCTGTGGATATCGTCGTATTTGGATAAAAACTCGGTAATTTCGGTAGAGGGGGTGCCGGGATAGCTGGACACCACCTGCAGACCGCCGTCATACAGGCCGGCGGCTACCGCCTGGTTACCGATCATCAGCTTTTTCATAAGTATATATCCCTTCCTTTAAGATCTATTCTGCATATCCACCAGACCCTCAGCGCCGTACATCTTGCGCAGGCGAGGTTTCTCAATCTTGCCGGTGGGATTACGGGGTACGTCCGCAAAAATAATGCGGCGGGGACGCTTGTAGCGGGGCAGATCCAGACAGAATTCCTGAATCTCCTCCTCAGTGCAGGTCATGCCCTGCTTGATCTCAATAATGGCGGCGGCAATCTCGCCCAAGCGGGCATCCGGCAGGCCGATGACCGCCACGTCCTTGATCTTGGTATGGGCGGCAAGGAAGTTCTCGATCTGCACCGGGTACAGGTTCTCACCGCCGGTGATGATGACGTCCTTTTTACGGTCCACCAGATAGACGAAGCCATCCTCATCCTGCATCGCCATATCGCCGCTGTACAACCAGCCATCCCGCAGGGTATCGGCGGTGGCGGCGGGATCACGGTAATAGCAGGTCATCACGCCGGGGCCACGCAGGCACAATTCGCCCACAGCGCCCTGCGCCACCTCTGCCCCGTCGGGATCCACGATCTTGATCTCCCAACCATAGCCGGGGATGCCGATGGCGCCCACCTTATGGACGTTCTCTACACCCAGATGCACCGCACCGGGGCCGATGGACTCGGACAGGCCGTAGTTGGTATCATATTGCTGATCGGGGAAGTATTCCAACCAACGCTTAATCAAGCTCTGGGGTACCGGCTGGGCGCCGATATGCATCAGACGCCACTGCTTTAGGTTGAAGTTCTCCAGCTTCAACTCGCCGCTGTCCAGCGCATTGAGGATCTCCTGCGCCCACGGTACCACCAGCCATACGATGGTGCACTGCTCCTCGCTGGCGGCGGTGAGAATGTGCTGCGCCTTAGCGCCCTTAAGGATGACCGCCTTAGAGCCCGCCAGCAAGCTGCCGAACCAGTGCATCTTGGCGCCGGTATGGTACAGGGGCGGAATGCAGAGGAAATTATCCTCACGGGTCTGACCGTGGTGCGCCTGCTCCACACGGCAGGCGTGGATCAGGCTCTCGTGATTATGGAGGATCGCCTTGGGGAAGCCGGTGGTGCCGGAGGAGAAATAAATGGCGGCTTCGTCCGCCTCCTCCAGCGTGCAGGCCGGATACATAGCGGAACACTCGGAAATCAGATCGTTGTAATCGTCTGCAAACATAGGACAACCGGCACCAAGATAGATCAGGTGACAGCGACGGCTGACCTTATCCGCCACCGCCTCGACACGGCCGATAAACTCGGTGCCAAAGATGAGCACGTCCGCCTCTGCCAATTCCAGACAGTAATCGATCTCATCCGAGGAATAGCGGTAGTTCAGCGGCACCGCCAGTGCGCCGGTCTTTAATATACCAAAGTAGATAGGGAGCCAATCGATGCAGTTCATCAGCAGGATGGCAACCTTCTTCCCCTTGCCGATGCCGTTCTGGGACAGCATATTGGCAAGGCGATTGGCCTTTTCATTAAACACCTCCCAGCTGATCTCCCGCCGATAATGGCGGGCACGGGGGGTGGCCTCCACCAGCTCAAACTCGTGCCACGTGGCACGGCGGGTCTCCGGCTGATCGGGGTTGATCTCTACCAAAGCAATATCCTTCGCATAGTCACGGGCGTTTTTCTCTAATACATGTACAATAGTCATAGCACGATCTCCGCAAAATAAAATCTAATGATACTTTATCACTTTAAAGCGCGATTGTCAACCGTTTTCCTCTGATTTTTGCCGATTTCTGCAGTTTTTTTGAATTTTTTTACAAATTCTCTTGACATATTTACTTTAAAGTGTTAAAGTGTGTCCATCGGTTTTACGTTTTAAAGCGTAAAAGCGTCCGCACCTCACTCGTTTAGGGCGGAAGATTCCTCGGATACGGGATGGATCACCTCACTCCGCAGCCGTGATATAGGAGGAAAACACTATGACAAACGCACAACTATACACTATTATCGCCCTATGCGTATACGCAGTGGCGATGGCCCTCATCGGCTGTCTCAGCTATGGCAAGTCCAAAACCTTAGACGGCTTCCTGATCGGCGGACGCAATATCGGCGCCTGGGCATCCGCCTTTGCCTACGGCACCACCTATTTTTCGGCAGTGGTGTTTGTCGGCTATGCAGGACAGCACGGCTGGAACATCGGCGTCGGTGCGGTCTGGATCGGCATCGGCAACGCCGTTTTGGGCTGTTTGCTTTCCTGGCTGCTGTTCGCCAACCGTACCCGTAAAATGACCAAGCGGCTCAATGCCCGCACCATGCCCGATTACTTTGAAAAGCGGTATGGCTCTAAGGGCATGAAGGTGCTGGCGGCGGTGATCATTTTCGTATTCCTCGTCCCCTACTCTGCCGCTGTGTATAAGGGACTCGGCTCGCTGTTCAGCGCCGTATTCCCCGGTGTGGAGACGTGGGTGTGGATGCTGATCATCGCCTGTCTGACCGCCGTATACTTGGTTGCCGGCGGATACGTAGCCACCGCCTATACCGATCTGGTGCAGGGTATCATTATGATCGTCGGTGTGATATGCCTGGTGATCGCCGTGCTCAACCACGAAAACGTAGGAGGGCTGGGCGGCCTGATGGAAAATTTGCGCAATTTCACATCGCTGCCCAACGATCCCAACCCTGTGACGGGGGATCAATTGACCCACATTTTCGGTGGCTCCTCCTTCAAGTTCCTTTGCTTTAACATTATGCTGACCAGCTTTGGTACGTGGGGATTGCCCCAGATGATCGGCAAATTCTACGCCATCAAAGACACCGCCGCCATCAAGCGCGGCACCATCATCTCCACCCTGTTCTGCGTCATCATCGGCTGCGGCGCCTATCTGATGGGCTCTGCCTCCCGTCTGATCCTCGGCGGACAGCTTCCCGAGGGCGGCATCGACTCCGTCATCCCCGCCATCCTGATGGAGGTGCTGAGCGGCGGTACACTGGGCATTATCCTGCTAGCCGTGATCATGATCCTGCTGCTCTCCGCCTCCATGTCCACTCTGGAGGCAGTCGTTCTCACCTCTGCCTCTGCTGTGGCGGTAGACCTGATCCCCGTCGTACGGAAGAAGGCCACCAAGCCTGAGACACAGATGCTGCTCACCCGCCTGCTTTGCCTGGTTTTCGTGGCCTGCTCCTTTATCTTTGCTACCCAAAACATCCCCATCATCGTCAGCCTGATGTCCTTCTCTTGGGGCGTGGTTTCCGGCTGCTTCATCGGCCCGTACATCTGGGGTCTGTTTTCAAAGAAGATCACCAAGATCGGCGCCTATGCCGGTATTCTGTCCGGCCTGCTCACCGTGGGCGGTGCCACGCTGGTGATCTCTCTCCAGTCCGGATTCTCCGCCGCGGCCTCCAAATCTCCTGAAATGGGCGTGACGGCCATGGCCGTCTCTATGGTGGTCGTCCCCCTCGTCAGCGCTATAACCAAGAACAAAGCCGAAGAAAAGGAGCGTGTGGAGGAAACCTTCACGTGCTACAACGAAGAATAAATAGATAAATATCCCCCCGCTAGGCGGGGGGATATTTGTTTTTGTGAACGAAAACCACGCAACTCTCACATAGTTTTCTATATAATAAATATCCCCCCGCTGTGCGAGGGGATATTTATTATGATTAAAATTAAGAGTTAATTACGGTTAGTAGAACTGCACCAACTCGGGAGAAAGGTGGGTAACACCTTTCTCATAGGGGCGGTAACGGGTATTAGAGATTAGTAAAAACTAAACTACCGCCCCGGTTACCACTCCAGAACGCCGTCGTTGCTGTCGTACTTATCAATGTAGTTGGCAGCCTGGATATCGTCATAGACGACAACCTCGCGGCCCTCATACTCAAATACGTAGTAAGCACGGGCGTAGATGATGGTAGCCTCGTTGGCCAGCGGAATGTTCGTGATACGGACAGCGAACTGAGCAGAATCTGCCTCCAGATCGCACAGATACTTGGCGTTGACATCCAGCACCTTCTTACCGTCCACGTCGGCCAGCTTCATATCCGCCAGACCCTTACCGGGATCGTTGGATACGATAGCACCCATACGGAGCAGCTTATAGGACTCGCCGTTGCCGAACGCATCGATGGTGGCATTGTCCAAAACAGCCTCGGTTTCATTTGTGACCTCAATGCCCTGAGCCTGAACCTGGAAGCGGAAGGCCAGACCCAGCTTATCAGCGGTCATCTCCATACGGCTGGTGCCGTTCAGAGAAATCACATCGCCCTCATCGTTGTCCAGCATATCGTCGCCCACATACTTGACCAGCACGTCGCTGTTCAGGAAGGCAACCAGATCCTCAGCGAACTTCTGCTGACCGGCAGCAGAGGGGTGCCAACCGGCGCCGGCGGTGTTGGTAACCAGCTCCAAAGAGTACAGACCGGCAGCGGCGCCGCCATTCTCCTCAATGATGGCAGGGATGCGGGCATTGTCGTCATCCTTCATCATGCCATAGATCCAAACGATCTTGGCATCGGGATTCTTAGCGCGAACCAGATCCAGAAGCTCCTGATAACCGACCAGACGCTGCTCGAGGGTAATGCCCTTTTCGGTCTCCATGGCGATATCGTTGGTGCCCAGAGCAATCACAACCACGTCAGGCTGACGGGCGCTGAAGTCGTACTGGGTGTTACGGTCGTACTGCCAACGCTGATAGGGATAGAAGACCTGCATATTGGGCTCCTGCCAGCCATACTTAGCGCCGATACCGGAATAGGCAACGTCGGAGAAGTCAGCGCCCAAAGCCTTAGCGGTCAGGTAGGGATAAGCAGCGGTGGCATCCTGCCACTTGGGGCTGCCGCCATCGGAATCACTGGTGGTACCCAGAGCACCGAAGCCGGTGGAGATGGAGTCACCGATGAACTCGATGAACAGACGATTGTCGGCGGGCTTCTCGTTAAAGGAGCCGCTCATGGTGATGGAGGAAATACCTACCTCAGCACCGCGATGCTCGGTCTGACGATACACCTCGAAGGTGTGGTTGCCGGGGGTCAGATTCTCAGCCAGAACCAGCTCCACACTACCGGTGGAGGTGATGTGGCACTGAGCACGATCCTTCTTCACGCCGTCAACGATAACGGTGAAGTACAGACCGCCGTAGGAATCGGTCTGCTTCAGGTACTTCACGTTCAAATTCAGAGCAACCTTACCCTCGCAGTTGGCGGAGAACTCGATGCCGGAGGCAGAGAAATCCAGCCACAGAGCGCCGTCCTTCAGAACGTTACGGCCCTGAGTCTTGATGTAGTCCTTAGCTTTCTTGATCGAGATGGCGTACTCATCCAGGAACTGAATGTCGGCGAACACAGCGTTGTGGTCGGAAGCACCGGACACAGCGGCGTCGGCGACGGTGGTCTCATACAGGTGAGTCGCCATAGAGTTGTAGAAGATATGGTCGATGTAGCGACCGGCGGTAGCGTCAGTGTAGCCGGCATCCACAATGTGACCGTAAGAAGCGGTCTCCTCGCCGGAGGCGTTGAAGTCACCGCCGCAGATGACGGGCATCTGGTTGGTCTCGGACAATTCGGCCAGCCAACCGGCAACCTCTTCCAGCTGGAACTGACGCCAGTAGCCGGGACCTTCCTCAGCCACGCCGTCGCCGTTGATGTCCTCGGTACCGGTAAGAGCGCCGGCATCGGGGTGGGTGGCGCAGGCGATAAACTGCTCGCAGGTGGCCTTCACCTTGAAGGTGGCGATGTTCAGATAACGCATACCCTGAGTGCCCCAACGGGACTTGGTCATACGCTTCAGGTCGGTGCTGACCAGCTCGATGGTGTCAGTGTTGTACGCCAAGCAGGTATACAACTTACCGTTGTTCTGGCTATCCGCACTGGTCATCTCGCCAAAGGCATAACCGGTCATATTGGCCACAAAATAGTCGTACCACTCGCCGGAGAACTCCTCCAAAGCGATGACGTCGGGCTTGTAGTAATTGATCATGGCGCAGGCCTTCTCGGGACGACCGGTGATGGCACTACCCCAGTTATAACCACCGTTGGCGGTATCCTGACCCACCAAGACATTGTAGGTCATAAAACGGATGTCGGCGCCGGAGGTCATAGCCTCGGGATACAAGCCCTGGTAACCCTCGGAAGCCTTCTCCATCTTGATGTCATCGTAGAAAATGGCGCCGCCGCCGGTGACACCCTGAGTGGGAACCAGATCCACAGAGGTGTGAGAGCCGGAGTTGAAAGAAATCTGATAGGTCTGCCACTCAGTGGAGCTGGTGAAATAGTAGCAATCGTTATTCAAACGAGTGGTGCCACTACCATTTACTACGAAACGGATCTGACCGCCGGAGGCAGCCAGCTTTGCCTTAAAGGTGATGACGTAGTCGGTGTTGGCCTCAACAGCCACGGTCTGCTGCACGTGAGCATTGTACTTTTCGGGAGCAGTACCCTTCAGAGAGAAGTTACCGTTGGCAACGTCGTCGCCGTAGATAACCTCACCGCCCTTATTAACGGTCCAACCGGTCAGGTCGCCGGTCTCGAAGTCGCCGTTAATAACGTAGCCGTCGTTGGAGGGAGTCTCGTTACCCTCGGGGGCAGGAGTCTCGGGCTCGTCACTGGGGGCGGGGCCCTCGACGATGACGTCGTCGATGTAGCAGGTGCCGCCGTTATCAATACCCTGAGCGAAACTGAAATACAGGGTGGTATTTTCACCGGAGTTGACGGTGGCGGAATAGGTCTTCCACTCGGTGGTAGCGTCAGTGATGTTCAGCTGCTTCAAAGTAGCAGACTCGTCGCCAGACTTAACGTACAGGCGCTGGTTAGTAGAAGAAGAGGTGGCATCACCGGCCAGCTTGATCTTGAAGCTGAACGTATAATCAGAGTTGGCCACACAATCAAAGGTGGTGTAAGCATAAACACCGTACTTGGTATTGCTGTTGGACTTCAGGCCGTAAGAGCCACTGTATGCGGCCTCGGTGGAACGAGAGCCGTACTTTAGGGTCATACCGCCGGTGGCATCCTCGAAGCCGCCGTTCTCGATGCGACCGAAATCGGTGGGAACCTCGGGGACGTAGGAATCCAGGCTGGGGCCGGTCATCACAACGTCGTCGAAGTAGTAGGTGCCGCCATCGTTGGCCATACGGTTGGACCACACCAGAGCGATGGCATCATTTTCACCGGTGTTAAAAGTGTGGGTCACCTGATACCAGGTGTTGGCAGCCGCCGGATAGCTGGTGATGCTCTTAATGTTGGTGCTGTTGTCAGTGGTCTGAGCATACAGGTAGAAAGAAGCACCGCTACCGGTAGCGTTGTTACCCTCGTAGTAATACCAGAAGGTGACGGTGTAATCCGAGTTGGGGACAACGCTGACGGGATTCTGCTGCATCATACCCTGATACTTGGACGCGGTGTTGGTGGTCTTGTGGGCATAGCTGCCACTGTGCACCACGTCGGACTGCACCGTGCCGTTGTAGCTGTTCTTCCAGCCGGTCAGATCGCCGGTCTCAAAGTCACCATTGGTAACGAAACCGTCATTGGACACAGCAAATACAGACACAGCGCCCCAAGGCAGCAGGGTGCACAGCATGGCCAAGCAGGACAGCAGAGCCAAAACCTTGCGCATTTTGATTTGCATAGATGATTTCCTCCTTTTTATGTTGCTTCGGGATGCACCCGAAATAGTAACGAATCACTTGTGACTGTCCTCTCACTTTTCCGACATAAGCGAACAGACAGACGGCAATAATTCACTACATTAGAACGCAAGATAATTGTATAACAACTACCATACGAAAATCATACTGTCTTATATAAAAATTCACTTGTTTATTACCTTGTAATATAATTGGGCTGTTTTTCTCAGCAAATTCCTAACGTCAAAAACCGCACGCAAATGCGTGCGGTTTTGACTTTACTTTGACAATTCGGCGGTGTCGATGCTACCACGGAACACGACAAATCGCTGGAACAGATACTCGGTGACAAAGTTGATGATCATGGTCAGCGCCAGTACCAAATACTCGTTCCAGCCCGCTCCGGTCAGCACCGCCGTCCACCAGGTGGACAGAGGGGTAAACACGGCGTAAAAGCCTGCCACCTTCAGCATAGCCACGGGGACGTTTACTGCGGAATGGAACGTGAACTTGCGGTTGAGGGTGAAATTCCACACTACCGACAAGATCAATGCAATCAAATACGATACCCAGTAATCCAGCTGCAGCAGCTCGTTGAGCAACGTGAAGCTGACCGTCTGGATCACGCCGGCACTCACGGAAAAGAGGACGAATTTGATACTGCGCCACAGTTCTTTTTTCTTCTCGAACATAAGCATCCTCCCAGCAATATACTCTGCTGAATTACAACTTTGCAAACACATCCAGCCACGCCCGCTTGATCAGTTCGTGCCCCGCCGGGGTGGGATGCACGCCATCGGCAGACCAATGCTCCGCCGGCGCCTGCAGGCAGGCGGCATCAAAAATAGGCTGCAGCTCGATCAATGGCAGATGATACCGCCGGGCCACGTTGCGCACCGCCGCCGCCTTAGCCGCCACGCCGGTCTGTAACCGCTCCCAGCGGTCGGGATGCTCCTCGGTGGCCTTGGTCGCCCACCCCTCCAGCACAT
The DNA here is from genome assembly GCA_045539375.1 of Acutalibacteraceae bacterium. Lineage (GTDB taxonomy): Bacteria > Bacillota > Clostridia > Oscillospirales > Acutalibacteraceae > UBA5905. Next base: position 124,027 of record JAZQFG010000027.1, read on the forward strand.
AGGGGGCAATGAGCATCAGCCGAACACCGGGGCAGGCGGCCAGCACCTCGTCCAATAGCATACCGTAGATACGCTCAAACTTTTCATCATCCACGCCGTTCTGCCACTCGATCTCGTGCCAGGCGTCGTTGACGCCCACGTAAATGCTGGCATAATCCGGCTTCAGATTAATAAAATCCGCCTTGACGCGGGCATACACGTCCACCACCCGATCGCCGCTGACACCGCGATTGATATAATCGTAATCGGCGGGGTGATCCACTCCCAGCGAGGCGGCCACCAAAGAGGGATAGCCATAGCCCATACCTTTCGGATCATTGCGGTCGCGGTGGGCATCGGTGATGGAATCTCCCTGAAACAAAATCAATTTTTTCATTGCTATTTTCCTTTTTTCAATTCATAAAAAGCGGCCAGCCACGCCCGCTTGATCAGCTCGTGCCCCGCCGGAGTGGGATGGGCACCATCCCCCGTCCAGCAAGAGGCAGGCGCCTGCATACAAGCCGTGTCAAACAGCACCTGTGTATCCACAAAGGGCAGACCATACTCTGCCGCCACACGGCGCACCACCTCAATACGGGAAGCCACGTGAGCACGGAACTGCGCCAGACGATGCGGCTGCTCCGACGTGTTGCAGGAAAAATGCCCCTCCATAATGTAGGGCGAGAACAGCATCAGCCGTGTCTGCGGACAGGCGGTGCGGATGCGATCCAGCATATCCCGATACATCGCCTCAAAGGCGGCGGTGGCAATGGGACGCCCGTTATCCAGATCGTTCCACGCATCGTTGGTACCGATGAAAATGCTGGCGTAATCCGGCTGCAGGTCCAAAAGATCCTCCTGCAGGCGGGCATACAGATCCGCTAACAGATCGCCGCCCACGCCGCGGTTGACAAACTCGTAGGCGTTGGGATGATCCGCCGCCAGCGTTGCCGCCGCCAGCAAGGGATAGCCATAGCCCAAGCTGTGAAAATCCTCCCGATTGCGTCCCGCATCGGTGATGGAATCCCCCTGGAATAAAATGCGTTTTGGCATACTGTGCCTCCTTATACCACGTCGATCTGGCACATCCCCATCGTGGTCAGCGCCGCCTGATGGCTCTCCGGCGTCACGCCGGCGCACAGAGACGCCTCCACCCGTATCGTCTGATCAGGGAAGTGTGCCTTCAGCAGCAAGGCATTGGACACCACGCAAATATCGGTGCACAGACCAATCAAGGTGACGGTGAATGCCTCCTCTCCCGCCGCAGCGGCCAGCAAAGCCGGCAGCGCCACCGACCCAAAGGTAGGCTTTTCCACAACGTGGTAGGTCTTATCGGCCAGCGCCGCCGCCACGGTGGCATCCAACTGCCAGCCGGGGGTACCCTTTACGCAGTGGGTGACCGGCAATTTCTTGCCCTCGGCGGTGGAGAGATAATCCTCGGGATGGGTATCGTAGGTAACGAAAATCTCCCCCGCAAAGGTGCGGATCTTCTCGCACACGGCAGGGACAATGGCCACCGCCTCCGGGGTGCCCAGAGCGCCGTCCACAAAATCCTTTTGCATATCCACAACGATCAAAAATTCTTTCATCAATATCTCCCCCTACACCTCGTAGAATTGACGTTCAAAGGCTGCAAGTGCCGCCTCAGCAGTGGCGATAGCCGCCCCATCCCGCTGCTCCAATGCCGCGGCGTGGACGGCGGCAAGAGGGGTAACGGGGCCATAGTATTCCCGCAGTAAAAAGCGGGCGTACTTGGCGTAACGATAAGGGCCGATGCAACGGAAATGACGGTCATCCTGCCGCTGTACCGCCACAGCACGCTGCTGTGTAATGCCATCCCGCAGATCCTCATAGCCGGTGGCGAACACCAGCGTGAACTGGCGATTGAAATGGTCAAATTCGCACCGCGCACGGGGCACGTGAGCATCGGAAGCACCCACAATAGGGATGCGGTAGCCCTCCGCCCGCAGATCGTTCCACAATAATTCCTGCAGGTTGTTGCCGTTGCCGTCGCCATCGTTGCCCGCCAACAGCTCCAGCGCGTCAAAATCGCCGCTGCGCCAATGGTACAGAAACTCGGCGGTTTGATAGTTATATTCATTGCCGCACTCCCAGAAGGGGTGTGCCATCACGGCAACACCGCCCGCACGGCGGATCTCCGCCGCCACAAAAATGCGGAACGCCGCCGCCCAAGGATCCGGCAAGGCGGATAAGTCACGGGAGGCGAGAATGCGATCCACCTCCGCCGCCACGTAATCCGGCTGCTGCTCCAAAATCTCGGACACGCTGTAACGGGCATCCAGACTGATGATGTGGAAGTAACTGCCCCCCTTGGGGTGCACCTCCTCGCCCAGCATCACATGAAAGCGGTCGGTCAACGCCGCCAGTTCAGCACGGGTATCCACCGAGGGATAGTAACGGCCGTGATCGGTAACGGCGATAAAATCATATCCCGCCGCCCGATAGGCGCAGGCGGTGACAAAGGGCGGCTCCCAGCCGTCGGAGCAATTGGTATGCAGATGGGTATCCCCTTTATAGGGGCGTAGGGCGGCCAGATCGGGGTCAACGGCATACAGATAACCGGAATAGAACACGTCCTCCCCCAGCCGCAGCTGTACGGAGTAGCGCTGCTCGCCGAAAAAGGTGTATTCTGCGGTGTAAAGGCCTTCGCCTTTATCCTCCAAAGATGCCCAAGAATAGCGGGTTTCATCGCTGGAGGCATACGCGGGCGCGTGGGTGACGGCGTGCATCTCCATGGGCTGAATTTTCACCTCGGGAATGCCATCGGCCACGTCACCGTCCAGGTGAAAATGCAAGGTATGGCGGCAATTGGCGCTAACCACCTTGGGATACATCTTTTTCAGCATCACGCCCATCGTGCTCCCCTCCCCTTTCAGAATGGATTCATTATACCACCTGCACAACAGAATAGCAAGAAAAATCCCGTATGCGCTATGCATACGGGATTTTAAGCAGTATGAACTATATGATAGAAAGCAGGCAAACAAAATTATTCTTGTGAATAGACCTTCATTCCCACTCCATAATCCTGAATTAAAACGTCCGCGGGAAGACGGGAAAATTTCACCGTAACCAAAAAGTCACCGGCGGCACCGGATAAGTTCATAATTTGTATCATATAAACCACCCAAAACCACTCGGCAGAAACAAACGGGTTGATCACCGCCAGAACAACTCCCCACAGAACAACCGGCGCTAACGCAATGAAGATATACGATTTCTTATCATAATAATCCTCACTTCCGGCAAAAGCATACAATCCGGTAAAGCCGTATTTCACCTTTTTCGTTCCGCACATTTTCATTGCAATACCGTGAACCAATTCATGAAGCACCATATACAAGAAGATCAAAATCAACAAAACGCCAAATCGAAGAAAATACGCCGACATACCGCTTTCCATACTAAACAGAGTGGAAATTGGTACAAGAAAACACATCGGCACGATCAATACGACCGCAATCGCAATCGCTAACAGATTTACCCACAATGCCGTCTTTTTGTCTTTTTGAAGATCTATATGACAGATTTCACAATACCCCTCAGGTAAATTCTCAACCGCTTTCATCGTATCACCTCTACGTATAGGATAGCATAAAAGCGGTGTATAAGCAATACCTCTTCACTCTTCACTATTCACTATTACTTATTACTTCACTAAACCCCGAATGCGAGGGGTTTAGTGAAGAGTGAAAAAAGTAAAATCCCGTATGCGCTATGCATACGGGATTTTTTCAGCCATCACTTGATGTCGACCCAGGTCACCTTAGTGGTATCTTTATTCCAGTTTTTAAAGTTGAGATTCACCGTCTCCGGATCTGCGGCTTCACCATCCACGAGGTAGGTCTTTTCAACCTCGCTCTCGTAGATCTTATGCTTCAGTTCATAGTCCGCATCGGCAAAGGTCATGGTGCTGACCGTATTCTCGGAGATGCCGCTGCTGGTGGAGAAACTACCGTCGGTCTTTAAGTCGATCAGACCTCTGGAGGCTACCATATAACCACGGACCATATCCCCGGTATACCGCAGGATCAGATAAAAGCTATGATCCGCATCGTGGATCACCATTTCCTCTACGCCGTCGCCATCCATATCCACAAAGGTATACTTCTTCGGCTGATAGTTGTTCTGATCGCCGCCGAGCACCGGGAAATAGAAGTTATCCAGCGACTCTTCCGTGATTCTATCGGTATAGGGATTCTTCACCGTAAAGCTCTCGGATTTCTCCAACACGGCGGTCAAGGCTGCCTTTGCTTTTTTATTCGCATTGCCACAGCCAACCATGCTCAAGCAAAGCGCCAGAGCCATCAGCAAAGCAAGGATCCTTTTCATTTTCAATCACCTCTTTGGGTATTTTATCATACCTGTTCCGGAAATGCAACATCTCTTTCCCGCCGTTTGAGTGAAACGACAAAAAACTGAATATGCGGTTCAGCGAAAAGCGAAAAAGTAACTTCCCAACGCTTTCACATTCGGGATTTTTGAGTAAGAAAGCCTGTAACTTTCACGAGTTACAGGCTTTCGTTTTTTATAAGGCAATAGAGTCTATTTGTTTGAGCTCTTCATCTGTAAAACTCAGGTTTTTCACCATGGCTACGTTTTCTACAATCTGCTCCGGTTTTGAGGCACCGATCAACACGCTGGTGATCTCTTCTCGATTATACAACCATGCCAATGCCATCTGCGCAAGAGTCTGTCCCCTGTTTTGAGCAATCTGATTCAGCTTTTCTATTTTCTCTAATTTATCTGCCGAAAGGGACTTTTCATTTAAGAAACGTCCATCGGTTCTCACACGGCTGTCATCGGGAATGCCTTTCAGATATCTGTCGGTGAGCAAGCCCTGCGCCAACGGGCTGAATATGATCATACCCTTGCTTTCCTTTTTTGCCATATCCAAAATGCCGTTTTTCTCAACCGTTCTATTGAAAATGGAATAACTGTTTTGATTGATGATAAAAGGACAATGCAAATCCGACAAGATATCAGCAGCTTTCTTCATTGTTTCTCCATCATAGTTTGATAAACCGACGTAAAGTGCTTTACCGCTTTTCACGATGCTATCCAGTGCCCACATAGTCTCATACAACGGAGTGTTGGGATCCATTCTGTGATGATAGAAGATATCCACATAGTCGAGCTTCATTCTTTTAAGGCTTTGATCAAGGCTTGCAGTCAAGTATTTTTTACTGCCGAAGTCACCATAAGGACCAGGCCACATATAATACCCGGCTTTCGTGCTGATAACCATCTCATCTCTGTGAGAACGTAAATGCTCGTGCAAAATCTTTCCGAAATTCGTTTCGGCGCTACCCGGTTCAGGACCATAGTTATTGGCTAAGTCAAAATGCGTAATGCCGTTATCAAATGCGGTAAAACACATTTTGCACATATTGCTATAGTCCGCATTGTCACCAAAGTTATGCCATAAGCCGAGCGATACCGCAGGAAGTTTTAATCCGCTTTCTCCGCATCGTCTGTATGGCATATTGTCATAACGTTTTTCATCCGCAGTATACCCCATATACAGTCTCCTTTGTTCATTGATTCAAGCATATGATTGCAGGTTTTTGATAAGTTGCATTTCATATCATCACCGGCCTTTGTTGTATCATAGCATAAAAGCGGTGGAGGCGCAATATGAAATGATATATCGCTGTGCGATATGATATACGGCAAGCCGTATGATATATTTGCCCTGCAAATATGATATAATATCCGTTCCTTCATATGCGAAGCATATATCATCCACCGCAAGTGGATATCATATCGAAGATATATCACCCGTTCCGACGAGGAACGGATATCATTGAAAAAACCTCTTTGCGAAAGTAAAGAGGTTTTTTCATGTCATTCATGTCCAAAAAAGAACTGGTTGAAAACCGAGGATTTAAAATAAAAAGATTAAGAATTTGTTTTAGACCTGATAAATAAAGTTATAATTGAATAAACAAAAAAAGCAATATCAAAATATATAATATATGCAGCTCCGCTTATAAGTTTAAACCCAATTTGATATGTTGATATGCCAATTTCTCCAACTCTTGAAAGCAAAGAAACAAACGCAATTTCAAAAGAATACGGCAACACTTCCAATAGAAAAAATACAAAGGATAAAATTCCAACCCAAAACGATAAATGTGGACGATTAATAGTAAAATAAGAAAACACACACGATATTAGCAATATCAGAAGCATCAAAATAGGGTGAAAAGAACTAAATATATTTCCAAAATATCCACTAAATATTTCATAGAAATTTTTATTTTCCTGATAGGGCAAAAAACCAACGGCCACAACAAATACAAAAACGCAAATATGAAGCACAAAAGCACAGACACTTGTTATATGATAAATTTTGTCATTTTTAGTCATTATCCGTCACCGCCTTGGGTTTATTATAGCATAAAAGTGGCAATAAATCAACTTGCGAAAAGTGAAGAGTGAAAAGGTAATAAGTAAAAATCCCGCCCACTTTCGTGAACGGGATTTTTGGGACCGACACTCAAAATGGAACCGGTCTAAAAGCCTGATTTTCTTTATTTAATATGTTGTAGTTTTTCAATAGCAGATTTCTTTATTGCTGTTTCTCCACCAAAATCTGCACAATATTGATAATAAGTGGCTGCTTTGCTGTTATCTTGCAATTTTTCATAAACCTCGCCCAACTTATAATGGACAACAAGTTTACCAAGATTATCAAGCTTGGGAAATGAACGCTCTAATAATTTTAGATTATATGCCTCTACAGTTTTATAATCGCCCATAGCCATTGCTCTATCACATTTTAAAATAGCATCAACCAAGCCGCTACACATAATATCGAGTTTTTGTTTTTGTGTTTCATTAAAAAGCAATTCTGCCTCTTCAAAGTTTCCATAAGAAAACAAAAAAGAGCATTTTATAAGATTTGAGAGAGCTTTTTTCTTATCGTCGGCAATATCAATCATTTCATCAACTGTTACAAGTACATTTTCTTTATCATCTAATGAATCATAGGCAATAGCGACCAATTGCAATACTTCTACACTTGACTTTTTAATCACAAGGTCATTTGAATTTTTCAAAGATTCATAGTGCAGGATGAACTCAGCAGGTTTTAATTCGTTACGAACAAGTTTATTGCCAAGATTTATTAACTTACCCTTGCCTTCTGCATATCGTCCCCAAAAAATCATAAGAATACATAACAAATATACGATTATGCCTAAAATTAATAAAAAATTCTCGTTAATACCCATATTGTTAAAAACAAACCATAAAAAAATTGCGATACTTCCCAAAATAAAATAGCATATTGCCATAATCAAAATTTTTCTAACACTCTTTTTGGTTAAGAACATATCATCACCGCCTTGGGTTTAGTATAGCATAAAAGCGGCAAAGCCGCAATACTTCTTCACTATTCACTATTCACTATTACTTCTTACTTTCCAAAAATCCCGAATGCGTTTTTAGTGAAGAGTGAATAGGGAATAGTGAAAAAGTAAAATCCCGAACGCTTTCGCTTTCGGGATTTTTGGAGGCGACACCCGGATTTGAACCGGGGAATCAAGGTTTTGCAGACCCATGCCTTACCACTTGGCTATGTCGCCGTATTGGATTGTCGCTGACGTGGCTCTAAACTCCGGTTTTCGGCTGAGCCGAAAAGTCAACGTATTCAAACCAACCATCAGTTCTATTTTTTATCGCTGTCCCACACGGGACAGCGATAAAAAATGGAGCGGCTGACGAGGCTCGAACTCGCTACCTCCACCTTGGCAAGGTGGCGCTCTACCAGATGAGCTACAGCCGCAGATATGGTGCCCAGAGCCGGAATCGAACCAGCGACACGAGGATTTTCAGTCCTCTGCTCTACCAACTGAGCTATCTGGGCAAATTTGGCGACCCGGAACGGGCTCGAACCGTCGACCTCTAGCGTGACAGGCTAGCGTTCTAACCAGCTGAACTACCGGGCCAGATCCAAATGTGGTGGAAACAACAGGGCTCGAACCTGTGACCCCCTGCTTGTAAGGCAGGTGCTCTACCAGCTGAGCTATGCTTCCAGACCGGCCATCGCATAAGCGACGCCATTTATATTACACTATGGCGTCGCTTTTGTCAAGTCATTTTTACCATTTTCCAAAAAAGTTTTTCCCGCTTAATTTCCGCCCCGATTTCGGTCCATCTGCTCCAATTCCTCACGGGTGAAACGGTACACTGCATCACAAAAACGGCAGGTCGCCTCCGCCACCCCGTTTTCATCCGGCAGGCTCAGCAGATCCTCCGAGGGCATCGCCAAAAAGGCGCGCTGCACCTTCTCACGGGAGCAGGTGCACCGATAGGCAGGCTCATAGGTATCCAGCACGTCATACTCCATCCCATCCAAGGCGATGGCGCAGATCTCCTCCGGGGTCAAGCCCTGCGCCAGCATCGAGGTGACCGACGGCAGCTTAGACACGTTGGCCTCTACCCTATCAATGACCTCCTCGGGACAGAAGGGTAACAGCTGTAGCAGCAAGCCCCCCGCCGCCGCCACCGTCAGATCGGGATTGACCAGCACGCCAAGGGCGCACACCGTAGGGGTCTGCTCGCTGGTGGCGTAATAGCTGGTGATATCCTCCGCAATCTCGCCGGAGACCAAGGGGGTACACCCCACGTAGGGCTCGGGGGCGCCGTTATCCCGCAGCACCCACAGCTCACCCTCGGTGCCCACGGCACCGCTGACGTCCAGCTTACCATTGGGCTTAAGGGGGATCTCCACAATGGGATTCTGGGCATAGCCACGGACGTTACCGCCGCTGTCGGACACCGCCATCACGGTGCCGGCAGGGCCGCCGCCGGACAGCTTCAGGGTCAGGCTGTCATCCTTGCCCTTCATCATTACACCCATCATAGAGGCACCGGTCAGCAGGCGGCCCAGCGCCGCCGTCACCACCGCCGAGGGCTGGTGGATCTGCTCCGCACGGGCCACCATATCGGTGGAATCCACAAAAAGCGCCATCACCGTAGCGTCACGGGTCAGGCAACGAATCAGTTTACCCATTGCAATTGCTCCTCATCCGTCGTTCTGTTGGTGGATGGCGCGATTTCTCGCCACCAGCACCCACCGCTGGGCATCCTCGCCGGGGGCGGTGAACCGCCGCTCGTCATACACGGCAAGCAGGTCGAAGCCCGCCTCGGCCAGCAGATTTTTCCAGGTCTGCAGGCTATAAGCCCGCTCCCGCACCGTGTCGGTATAGCGGGTATAGGCGCCGTCCTCCTCTTCCAAGAAGAAATCCAGCGCCATCTCCACCTCGTGGGTGGCGGGGAGATAGCGGTTGCGCCACGCGCACACAAACTCCTCCCGCTCATACACAAAGGCATTATCCCCCAGCACGTGGGCGTGCTTATAGGGGGTGTTGACGTCAAAGATCAACAGCCCGTCGGGGGCAATAAACAAACCTAACCTGCGGAAAATCTCCCGCAGGTCATCGGTGTGTAGTATATGGCTGAGGCTATCCAGCATACATACGGCGGTATCCACCGTGCCGTACAGATCCAACTGCCGCATATCCTGACACAAAAACAGGATATCCTCCCCCGCGTCGGCGGCCTTTTCCCGTGCCACCGCCAGCATATCCGCCGAGCCGTCCACGCCGATGACGTCGCATCCGCGGGCAGCCAGCTCTAAGGACAGGCTGCCGCTGCCGCAGGCAAGGTCCAGCACCGCAGCGGCGCTGCCGCCGTGGCGGGTCACCGCCGCCAGCAGATACTCCGCCCAGGCGGCATAATCTACATCATCGGTGAGAGCGTCGTAAAAGGCGGCAAAAGCGCCGTAGCCGTTCATCATTACTTCTCCCCATCCATACGGTCAAACACCATAGAATAGGAATCACAGCCGTATTCCAGCGACCGCTTAACACGGCTGATGGTCGCCGTGGAGGCGCCGGTCGCCTCGACGATATCGCTGTAGACACGACCCTCGCTGAGCATCTTGGCCACCACCAGACGCTGGGACATCGCCTTCAGCTCGTTGACGGTGCACAGATCCTCAAAAAACTGGTAGCACTCCTCCTCATCCTTCAGGCGGAGGATAGCATTAAACAGCAGATCGGTCTCTTTACTCTTAATTTTGGAATTCAAGGGATACCCCTCCTTTTTTATTCACGTACCAACATTATACACAAACACTTTCACAATGTAAAGAGTTAAATCGTGAAAAATCAAAAAAAGACGCCGATTTTTTGAAAATCGGCGTCTTTTTATTAGGCTAACGCAATTTTATGGTAGACTTTCTTACCCTTTTTGATGATGGCGGCACCATCGGCAAAATCCCCGTCGGACAGAGCCGCCGTGGGGTCGGTGACCTTAACGTCGTTGACCGCAACACCGCCCTGCTGCACCAGACGGCGGGCCTCGCCCTTGGAGGCGGCCAGGCCGGCGGTAACCATCACGTCCAGAATGCCCATACCCACGGCATCGGCAATGACGGTAGTGGGCATATTCTCGGTATTACCGCCGCCGGAGAACAGGGCGCGGGCGGCAGCCTGTGCCTTCTCCGCCTCCTCCTTACCGTGCACCAGCGCGGTCAGCTCGTAGGCCAGGATCTCTTTGGCGGTGTTCAGCTGGCTACCCTCCCAGCTATCCATCTCGTCAATCTGCTCAATGGGCAGGAAGGTCAGCATACGCAGGCATTTCAGCACGTCCTGATCCCCCACGTTGCGCCAGTACTGATAGAAATCATAGGGCGGGGTCTTGTTGGGATCCAGCCACACAGCACCGCTGGCGGTCTTGCCCATCTTCTTGCCCTCAGAGTTGAGCAGCAGGGTGATGGTCATAGCGTGGGCATCCTTGCCCAGCTTACGGCGGATCAGCTCGGTGCCGCCCAGCATATTGCTCCACTGGTCGTTGCCGCCGAACTGCAGGTTGCAGCCGTGGGTCTGATACAGACGATAGAAATCGTAAGACTGCATGATCATATAGTTGAACTCGAGGAAGGACAGACCCTTCTCCATACGCTGCTTGTAGCACTCGGCACGGAGCATATTGTTCACCGAGAAGCAGGCGCCGACCTCACGCAGAACCTCCACGTAATTGAGATCCAGCAGCCAATCGGCGTTGTTCACCATCTCCGCCTTGCCCTCGCCAAACTCAATGAAACGCTCCATCTGCTTTTTAAAGCAGTCACAGTTGTGCTGGATGGTCTCGCGGGTCATCATGGAGCGCATATCGGTACGGCCGGAGGGGTCGCCGATCATAGCGGTGCCGCCGCCGATGAGGGCGATGGGCTTGTTGCCCGCCATCTGCAGGCGCTTCATCAGGCACAGGGCCATAAAGTGACCCACGTGCAGGCTATCGGCGGTGGGATCAAAGCCAATATAGAAGGTCGCCTTACCGGCGTTGATCAGCTCTTTGATTTGTTCCTCGTCGGTTACCTGGGCAATCAAGCCACGGGCCACCAGTTCTTCGTATACGGTCATGGGTATCTCTCCTTACATAAATTGGGGTTATTATACTCTTGTGGGACAGGGTTTGTCAAGCCTGCGCCCGACGATACAGCTCCTCTGCGGCGGAGAGGGTGGTATCGGTCACCTCGCCGCCCATAATGCGGGCTAGCTCCTGCAGCCGGCGGGGCTCCGACAGTGCCTCGACACGGGTGTAGGTGCGGTCATTCTCCACCGACTTGGACACCAGCAGATGGCTGTGCCCGCAGGCGGCGATCTGCGCCAGATGGGTGACGCACAGCACCTGCCTCTTTTGGGCGATGCCCCGCATCAGCGTTCCCACCTTACCGGCGGCACGGCCGCTGATGCCCGCATCCACCTCGTCAAAGACCAGCGTATCTATGTCGTCCACCCCCGCCAGCACGCTCTTGAGCGCCAGCATAATACGGGACAATTCACCGCCCGATGCGGTCTTGGCAATGGACTTCGGCGGCTCGCCGGGGTTGGAGGAGATAAGAAACTCCACCTTGTCCCCGCCCATAGAGGTGAGGGCAGTAGGCTCCATCGCCACCGCCAGCCGCACGTGGGGCATATCCATAAAGGTCAGTTGGGCACACACGTGCTGCTCAAACCGCACTGCCGCCTCTTGACGGGCGGCGGTGAGCCGACGGGAGGCGGCAATGGTAGCATCCCGCGCCGCATCCGACTGCCGCTCTAATTCCGCTAAATACGCATCGGAGGATTGGATGCCGGTCAGTTCTGTCTGCATTTCCTCCAGCTTATCCAGCAGCGCCTGCTCATCGGTGACGCCGTACTGCTTCATCAGACGAGACAGCAGTGCCAAGCGATCTTCAATGGCGGTGAGCTCCTGCTCGCTGAAGGACAGATCCTCCTCAAAATCGGCGGCTTCCTCCGCCACCGCCTGCACCTCGTACAGGCTATTCTGCAAGCGGACAGCCAACTCCTGCAATTCCGGAGCGATGTCCCCCACGTTTCGCAGGGCGGCCACCCCATCGGTCAGGCGGGTCAGAACACCCCGTTCGCCGCCGTTATCGTCATCCTCCATGGCACCCCGCACCAAACGGAGCGCCCCCGCCAGCTTTTCGCTGTGGCGGGCCCGATCCCGTCGGGCGGTGAGTTCCGCCTCCTCACCGGGGCGGATCTCTGCCCGCTCCAGAGCCGCAATCTGCTGCTCCAATCGGGCGGTGCGGAATTCTTTTTCCTGTTCATCCATCGTGGCGGCCTTGATCGCCCGACGGATACGGCAATACTCCGTATAGGCCTTGCCGTAGTCTACGATCACCTCGTTGGGCACGCCCAAACGATCCAGATACTCCACGTGCCGCTCCGGCGACAGCAGAGCCTGATTCTCGTGCTGACCGTGAATGTTCACCAGCATCCGCCCGATCTGCCGCAGGACAGACACGGTGGTGGGGCGCCCATTGACACGGCAGCTACCCTTTCCGTCGGCGGTAAGGCTACGCTGAATCAGCAGCGTGCCGTCCTCCTCCGGAGGCAGCTCCAGCTCCTGTAGCACCGCCAATACCGCCGACGGCAGATCGTCAAACACACCGGCGATATACGCCCGCTCGGCACCGGTGCGCACCACGTCACGGGTGATACGCTCGCCCAGCAGGGCATTGATGGCGTCAATGACAATGGACTTACCCGCGCCGGTCTCACCGGTCAGGGTGGTCAGCCCTGCGCCAAACGTGATGTCGGTGCACTCAATGACCGCCACATTTTCAATATGTAGGCTTTGCAGCATACGTCATCTTACCTTTCCGTAGGGTGGAGAATTACTCTACCCCACCGCTGAGCATCTTTTTCAGTTCCAGCACCAGTTCCTCTGCCTCACGCTCACCGGTGACGATGCAGATGAAGGTATCGTCACCCGCCAGAGTGCCGATCACCTGACTCCAGTGCAGGGAATCCATCGCGGCACAAGCCGCCTGTGCCATACCCGGCAGGCAATGCACCACCACGATATTCTGGGCGTGCTGTACCTGCACCACCGAGCCGGCGAAAATGGAATGGAACTTGGCGGAAATATGCTCACTGCCGCCCTTGGCGGTGGCATAGCGATAGCCGCCCCCCTGACCGGGGGTCTTGACCAGCCGCAGCTCCTTGATATCACGGGACACGGTGGCCTGGGTCACCGCATAGCCCGCCTGGCGCAGCAATGCCTGCAGCTCCTCCTGGGTCTCCACAGAGTTGTTGTTGATGATCTCCAGAATCTTAGCGTGACGTCTCGTTTTCATACTCTCTTATCTCCTATCGGACAGTTTGTGACGCAATCCGTCATAAAAATCAGTGCCGGTGAGCCGAATGAGCCGTGCGGACAGCGCCGCAGGGCGCACCGTTACGGTATCGGCGGCGGTGAGGGGGATATTCTCCTCGCCATCCACGGTGAGAAAGGCCTGCTCGCCATCGGCGGCGACAGCCTGTATGGTCAAGGGTATGTGGGCCGGAATCACCCGCGAGCGGGAATCCAGCGAATGGGGACAGACGGGGGTCAGCAGCATACAAGACACCGCAGGATCCACCACGGGGCCGCCCGCCGACAGCGAATAGGCGGTAGAGCCGGTGGGGGTTGCCACAATGATGCCATCGCCACGGCAGGTCATAATCACCCGCTCTGCGGCGGTAACCGTGACATCCACCAGACGGGACAGGCTGCCCCGCGCCACCACCGCCTCGTTCATCGCCAGCAGGGTGCGTGGGCCGTCCGCCCTATGTACCGTGATCTCCAGCAGGGCACGGTCATCCGCCGTATACGCCCCGCTGAGCAAACCGTCCAGCGCATCCAGCTCCTCCGGCTCAACACCGGCCAGAAAGCCCAAATGCCCCCCGTTGACGCCCAACACGGGACAAGCCGCGGCGGCCGCCGCCTTTGCCACGTGCATAATGGTGCCGTCGCCGCCGATGGCGACAGCGATGTCGCTGCCACGGAGGGCGGCGGTCAGCTCCTGCAAGGGTGGCAGGGTGGCCTCCTCGACCAAACGCACCGTGGCGCCTGCCGCCCGCAGGCGGGCGGATACAGCGGCGGTGAGACGATCGGTCTCCGGTCGGATTCGATTGGGAACGATGGTGATCAGCATCGGATCTCTCCCCTCTCTCATAAGCGGTTATGACGCTAATTCTGCAAAGGCTGTTTCCACCACGGCGGCAGGGTCAATGAGAGCGGTCTCCCCGCCCCCCTGCCGCAGGACAGCCAGATATTCGATGTTGCCCTCGCCGCCGGTGATGGGGGAATGCCCCACCCAGACGGGGGTCAGATGCAAGGAGGCGAACAGCGCCAGCTGCTCCGCCAGCACCCGCTTATGTACCTTGCAGTCCTTTACCACCCCATGCTTACCGATGGCGGAACGACCCGCCTCGAACTGGGGCTTGATCAGGCACACAAGGGTAGCATCCGCCGCCAGATACGGCAGGATGGCGGGTAAGACGTTCTGCAATGAAACGAAGGAGACGTCCACCGAGCAAAAGGTGATGCTCCCCGCCGCCACGGCATCCTGCAGGCGCTGACTGCGGATATCGGTGCCCTCCAGCACCGTCACCCGCGCATCCTCCCGCAGGGTGGGATGGAGCTGGTCATGCCCCACGTCCACCGCATACACGTGGGCGGCACCTGCCTGCAGCATACAATCGGTAAAGCCGCCGGTGGAGGCACCCACGTCCATCGCCACCCCATCGGTCAATGACAGATGGGCGGCGGTAATCGCTTTTTCTAACTTCAAGCCGCCCCGCCCCACGTATTTCTGACGGGGGGCACGGCATTCTACGGTCATTTGGTCGGTGATGCGGCGGGATGCCTTGGTCACCGCAACACCATCCACCAATACCTGTCCGGAGGCCAGCAGTTCCTTGGCTTTTTCCCGTCCGCTGGCATAGCCGGCGGCGACTAAATAGCTGTCAAGGCGCTCGCCTTTACTCTCATTCATAGTCCCTCCGTATAAGTCTGAATCCAAGCAGCCAAGCCGGATTCATCCAGACCCAATCGGTGCAGACCCTGCTCGGTGGTGCAGGCGCCCAGCGTTTCCTCAATGGAGCGGACACCATAGCGCCCGGCAAAGCCCGCCTGCATCAGACGTCTGCCCAGCAGATCGCCCACGCCGCCGCGGGTCTCCTCTGCCACCAAAACACAGCGATAGTCCTTCGCCAGTGCCACCACGTCCTCGGTCAGAGGCAGTACGCGGTTCAGCTTCATCACCGACAGGGCTTGTCCCTGCTGCTCCAAGCGGCGGCACACCTCCCGTACCGCACCATAGGTACGTCCGTAGGTGATGACCAGCACGTCCCGCCCGTTCTCCTCGTACACATAGGGGGCGGAGGAGGGCACGTAATCCGCCAGCGAGGCGGGTTCTCCTCCCTTGGGGTAGCGCACGGCGGCGATGCCGTCGGTATCGTACAGCGCCTGTCGCAGGTTCAGCTCCTGCTCCGCAAAGGTGGAGGGAGCATACAACGTGGTATGGGGCACGGTGGCCAGCATCGCCACGTCGTAAATACCCTGATGGGTCTCGCCATCATCCGGCACCACGCCCGCCCGATCAATAGCCAGTACAATGTGGTTATTCATCAGCGCCGTATCGTTGATCAGCTGGTCATAGCTGCGCTGCAGGAAGGTGGAATAGACCGCAAACACCGGCAGTAAGCCCCCCTTCGCCATACCGGCGGAGAAGGTCACGGCGTGCTCCTCAGCAATGCCGGTATCAAAAAAGCGGGTGGGATACTGCGCAGCAAAGCCCTCTAGGCCGGTGCCCTTAATCATAGCGGCGGTCACCGCCACAATGCGGTCATCCTCCGCCGCCAGGCGGCACAGCGCCTCGCCAAAGCGGGAGGAGAAATTCTCGCCGCCGCCAACGGGGATGCCGGTATCGGGGTCAAAACGGGAAATGCCGTGGTAGGTATCGGGATTCTGCTCTGCATAAGAGGAGCCCTTGCCCTTGATGGTGTCCACGTGGAGCACTACGGGATGGCCAATGCTCTTAGCCACCTGAATGGCCTCGGTCAAGGCATCCAGATCGTGTCCGTCCACGGGGCCCAGATAGCGAAAACCCATATCCTCAAAGAAGGAGTTACCGGACAGCACCGACTGCTTCAGCTTCTTCTTCATCCACTGGATAAAGGTGATCAGCGGCTTGCCGATCAGAGGAGTGTGGTTGAGCACCTTGTTCATCCACCGCTTGATACGCACGTATTTGGCACGGCTGCGCAGGCCGGACAAATACCGCGCCACAAAGCCCACGTTGCGGCTGATGGACATCTTGTTATCGTTGAGAATGATCAGCAGCTTATCCTCACTGCGTCCGGCATTGCTCAGGCCCTCGTAGGCCAAACCGCCGGTGAGCGCACCGTCGCCGATGACCGCCACGGTATAGCCGTCATCGCCGGTGAGCGCCTTGGCCTTGGCGATACCGTTAGCCACCGAAATGGAGGTACTGCTGTGGCCCGCCACAAAAGCGTCGTGCTCGCTCTCCGCCGGATTGGGAAAGCCGGAAATGCCGCCCCACCGCCGCAGAGTATCAAACCGTGCATAGCGGTCGGTCAACAGCTTATGGGCGTAGCACTGGTGTCCCACGTCCCATACGATGGCATCGTGAGGGGTATTAAACACCCGATGTAAGGCCACCGTCAGTTCAACGGTGCCCAAATTGGAGGCCAGATGTCCGCCGTTTTGGGATACGGTCTCCACCATCTTTTGCCGTAGCTGCTCGCACAGAGCGGTCAGCTCTTTATGATTCATTTTTTTGATATCCTGGGGAGAATGGATGTCTTCCAATCTCTTCGTCATATCATTCACCTCATTAGTGATCCCGTGTTAACAGTGCCTGCGCCAGCTGACGCAGAGAAGCGGCATTATCGCCGAAGGCATCCAATGCCGCCAGCGCCGCATCGGTGCGCTGTGCCGCCCACTGACGGGCCTGCTCCAGACCCAACAGGGACACGTAGGTCACCTTTTCATTCTCAGCATCGCTGCCCACCGGCTTGCCCAAGGCTTCGGCGGTGGCGGTCACGTCCAAAATATCGTCCACGATCTGAAAGGACAGACCGATATTCTCGCCATAGATACGGGCCGCCTGCTCCTGCTCCGGTGTAGCGCCCGCCAGACGGGCGCCCATCACGCAGGAGGCAATCAGCAGTGCCGCCGTTTTGCCCCGTTGGAGCTGCTCCAGCACCGACAGATCAATGGCCTTGCCCTCGCTCTCCAGATCAATGACCTGACCGCCCACCATACCCTCGATGCCGGCGGCATCCGCCAGAGCAAAGGCGGCAGACAGCACCCGATCAGCGGGCAGAGAGCCGCGGTTTTCAGGGCGGAGCATCGTTTCAAAGGCCAGATTCAGCAGGCCGTCGCCGGCCAGCAGTGCCATCGTCTCCCCCACCACGGCGTGGGTAGAGGGACGACCCCGCCGCATCGGGCTGTTGTCCATACAGGGCAGGTCATCGTGCACCAGCGAATAGGAATGAATCATCTCCATCGCTGCCGCAAAGGGCAGCGCCGCCGCGGGGTCACCGCCGCACAGACGGCAGAACTCCAGCATCAGCACCGGACGGATCCGCTTACCGCCCCCCTCGCAGGCATAGGCCATCGCCCGTGCCACCGTGGCCTGCAGGCCGTCGGTGCGGGGTAAATAGGTCGGCAAAGTCGCCTCGAAAAGGTCACAATGGGCCTGTAATTGACTTGTGTAAATTCCATCAGCCATAGTATTCCCTCAATTCCATTAGGCCGCACCCCGTAATCGTTGGAAAAATCGAGGTACTGTTATCAGATAGCGGGTTTTTCGTCGGAGAAAGCAAAAAGCACAGGCAATACTGGATGTATTGCCGAGCATTTCGGGTAATGCCGGCAAAAAACCGGCATCTAAGAATAGTGCCTAAGATATTTTCGCGATTACAAAGACAATTCCTCGCCCATATCCTCGCCCTGACGGTCGGACAGAGCGCCCTCGGTATCGCCGCTCTCCACAGCGGTGAGCTTCAGGATCTTCTGCTCCGCCTCTTTCAACTGCTTGCTGCAATAGGCGGTAAGCTTGGTGCCCTCTTCAAAGAGCTTCAGAGAATCGTCCAGAGTGCAGCGCCCGCCCTCCAGTGTGGTGACGATCTGCTCCAGTCGGGTCATTGCTTGCTCAAAAGTCCACTCGGTAGTCATACTCCATTTACCTCCTGTGTATCGGTTACGCGGCAGGAAACCGTGCCGTCGGTCAAACGCAGGGTGAGGTCATCCCCCACCTGCACCCGTTGTATGCTATCCACCACGCCGCCGTCGGCCCCATAACCGATGGCATAGCCACGCCCCAGCACCTTAAGCGGGCTGAGGGCATCCAGCTTGGAGGCCGTGGCCGCCAGACGGCGGTCTGCGGCGCCCAACTGCTGGCGGGCGGCAGAAACAAAATTCTTGGTCAGATAATCCAGGCGCATAGCCTGTTCCTCGGTGTAATACTGGGGGGCGGACAGACACCGCTTGTCCCGCAACAGGGTCAGGCGGTTGGTTGCCGTCGTCACCACGTTCCGCTGGGCGGTGAGCAGACGCCCCCGCACCGTGTCCATAAAGGCCAATAGGCGCGCGGCATCCGGCACCGCCAGCTCGGCGGCGGCAGAGGGGGTCGGTGCCCGCAGATCTGCCACAAAATCGCAGATGGTGAAATCCGTCTCGTGTCCCACGGCGGAAATCACCGGAATGGCGGAGTCCGCCACCGCACGGGCCACCATCTCCTCGTTAAATGCCCACAGATCCTCAATGGAGCCGCCACCGCGACCCACGATCAGCACGTCGGCGGCACCGATGGCATTAAACCGCCGGATGGCGTCCACAATGGAGGGGGCAGCGCCGTCACCCTGCACCAGCACCGGGCAGAACACCACCTGCGCCAGAGGGTAACGCCGCCCCAGCACGTTGAGGATATCCCGCACCGCCGCACCGGTGGGCGAGGTGATCACCCCCACACGGGTGGGATAGGCGGGCAGAGGACGCTTGCGGCTCTCGTCAAAAAGCCCCTCCTCCGCCAGCTTCTTTTTCAGTTGTTCAAAGGCCACCTGCAGAGCGCCCACCCCATCCGGCTGCATCTCCTCGATGTAGATCTGGAAGGAGCCGGTATTTTCATACAGGGACACCCGCGCCCGCACGATCACCCGCATGCCGTCCTCCGGGCGGAAGGCCAGCTTAGAGGCGTGCCCCTTGAACATCACCGCACGGACGGCGGCGATATCGTCCTTCAGGGACATATACAGATGACCGGATTTGTAATGATGGGTAAAGTTAGAGATCTCACCGCTGATGTACACCGCCGCCAGATTGGGATCCCCCTCCAGCAAAGATTTGACATAGCGATTGAGCTGTCCCACCGAAATGACTTTCATCGGATACACTCCTCATACGCAATGCGGCACAGACAGGCAATGCCCACCGCATTATCCGCCGAATACATCGGCGGGGCAAAGCAACCGCCAAAGCGGGCGGTCAGTTGTTCACGCAGCTGTCGATTGGACATCACACCGCCGGCATACACCACCGGCAGATCGCCGTATTCCCGCAGCACTGCCTCGGTCATCCCCGCCACGGCGGCGCCCACGCTATCCAGACAGAAGCGGGCCACGTCCGCAGGGGACTCCCCCTGTGCCAAGCGGTCACGGCACTGATTCTCCACCCCCGAAAGGTGGCAATCGCACCCCTTTAGCGTGGGGCGGGGGGTGTAGGTGGCGGTGGAATCCAGCGCCAACTGCTCCAGCGCCGGCCCCGCCGGAAAGGGCAGGCCCAACAGACCACCCACACGGTCGATGAGCTGACCCGCCTTAAGATCCAAAGAATGCCCCACCACCCGACAGCGGATAATACAGTCCGGATCCGGCTCGACCAACAGAGCGTCGGTGGTGCCACCGGACACGTGAAAGGCGATAAAGGGGCGATGACGCAGGGGCAGACAGTCGGCGCCCACCAACGCCGCCATCACGTGACCTTGCTGATGGGTAAAGAAATAAACGGGCACACCCAAGGCAGCGCCCAGCTGCCGGGCCGCGCCCGCCCCCACCAAAAAGCAGGGCATATAGGAGCCGTCCCGCTGCTGAGGACGGTCGGAGGCCGCCACCGCCGCAATGCCGCCGGAAAGCGGCTCTGCCAGACGCTCCATGATCTCCGGCAACTGTCGGGTATGATGGAACACAGCGTCGCTCTGACGCAGACCCATCTCCCCCGCCTTAACCGGCAGCAGCTGCTTCTCCTGCACAGGGAGAGCCCCGTCCGCCGTCCAATAGGCCGCCGAAGTGGTATAGTTACTGGTGTCCAGTCCTAAAAAGCCGCTCATACCGACTCCCGGGAGATGCTGCCCAAAATGCCGTTGACGAAGGAGGAATCCTCCTCGCCGCCGTATTTCTTCGCCAGCTCCACCGCCTCGTTGATCGCAACGCTGACGGGGGTATCGTCGTCGTACAGCATCTCATAGATCGCCAGCCGCAGCACCGCCAACGACACACGGGAGATGCGCTCGCGGCTCCACTTATGGGAAAACGTGTCGATGCGGGCATCGATATCGCTCAATTTCTCCTCGGTGCCCTGCGCCAACGCCAGCGCAAAAGGCTCGATGATCAGCTCGCGGGCGTCCTGCGCCCCCTCCGCCAGGTCCATCACCGGCAGATCGTTAAAGGATTTTTCAAACAGCAGGGCAAAGGCCTGCTCACGGGATTTTCTTCTGGACATGGATATACACCCCTGTTTTCATTGTTCGTATATTTATACAATCACCCATAACAAGAAGGCCCCCCACAGTATGCAGAGGGCCTGCCGGTTATTCTTCGGTTTTCTCCTCCACGACAACGCCCTCAATGTGGACGTTGACACGGGTGACCGGCTTTCCGGTCATGGACTGCACCGCCATCTTGACATTCTGCTGCAGCGCCACAGAGGTCTCCTGAATGCGGGCGCCGTGATACAGATTGACATATACATCCAGCACCGTATCGTTCTCGGTGTTCAGGATACGCACGGCGCGGGAGGCGCCGGCAGGAGCGATGATGCCGCGGATATCCGCGGGACGGTTGGCCAAGCCGGCCACACCCGCCGTCTCTAATGCCGCCGTGGCGGCAATCGACGCAATTACATCCTCAGAAATGATGCAGCTGCCTGCTGCGGTCTTGAACTCATTGGCATCCATTGCAGTTCCTCCTTTGTGTTGTGGGAAAAATCATCAGCCACCGTCCGAAAATACAGACGCGGGCACACTTGTCTATTATATTATAACACAAAGTGAAAAATAAGCAATGTTTTTATTTAAAAAAATAAATTTTATGCGGCAGAGGACAAAATCTGCACCTTATCCGCCGTCACCGCCGATTGGGAGACCACGATTTCCATAATCTGCAGGCTCTCCTGCTGCTGCAGAGCCTCTGCCTGCACTACCACACTGCAGCTGTCCCCGTCGATATGCACCACGCTGTCCGCAAAGCCCTTTGCCATAATCAGATTCTCAATCTTGCTCTCCTGCAAAACGTTCTCGGCAATGGCGGTGGCCTTTTGGGTAGCGGTCCGCTTATCCTCCGCCGAGGCCTGGGCGTTATCCAGCACCTCCTGCAGGATACCCAGCGCCTCCTCACGGGCGGCGGTGCGGTTCTCCCGTGCCTGATCAAAATAGCTCAGAGATTCCGGCGGGGTGGGAGTGTCGCTCTCCTCCTTGGGATCGCTGACACCGGTGCCCACAAAAGTGGCATCCCCCAGATGCTCCCCCTCCTCTGTAGGAGTAGAGGATTCCGGCTCGGTGCCCGCCGACAGTGCGGGGTCGGTGGTCATATAGTAGTTGAGATACACCGCCAGACCCAGAGCGGCCACCAGCCCCAGCGTCATCCACTGCTTCTTCTTCAAAAAATGTTTCATTGCTACGGCCTCCTATTTTTGTTGAACAACGCACACGCGTCGCTCGGATATGTGAAAGGCGGTGGTGATCACCGCCTGCACCCGCTGACACACGGCGGGATCATCCGCACCCTCGCACACCACCGCCACCCCTTTTACCGTGGGCTGGATGCGGGTGAGCAGCAAGCCCACCGGCCCCGTGGCGGTATCCACCGTCAGATAGCTCTCCGACGACGTGGTGGCGCCGTCTGCCCCTACGGTGTGGGTGGTATCGGCGGCGTACAGGGTCTGTTCCCCGCTCTCCAGAGTGACCATCACCTGACAGCGGCCTACCCCCTCCACCGCGCTCAGCAGGGTGGTGATACGCTGCTCCAGCGCCTGCTCCACCTGCAGACCGGTGACCGTCAAGGCGGCCGAAGGATCGGCGGGCGACGGCTGTCGCGTGGGGAGCCACTCGGACAGGGCGATGAGCAGTATCCCTGCGATCCCCGCCCCCATCAACCAAGGAAGCACCCGATCTCTGCCCCCGGCGGACAAGCGCCGGCGGAACTGTTTCCACCATTCCGTCATCTTGTATCCTCCCATACCGCCACCGTCACCGCCGTGCCCAGCCGCTTTTCCGCCACCTGACGGACCGCCGCGGCACGACGGGCTACATCCTCGTCCACATAGAGGGTGATCTGTCCCATACTTATGCGCCCCTCCTCGTCAATATCCATATCCGCCACTACTTTTTTTGCCGACCAGCCGTAGCCGTCCAAGGATTGATTTACCATAGCCAGCAGGGTTTCGTTCACCTGCTGAGCCAACTGCTGGCGCATACGGGCGGTCAAATCCGCAGAATACGGGGCTTCTTCGAGTGTAAAGTCAGGAAACTTTACAGAAGAAACATCCCCCATAAGCGGGGTGAGCAGCACGCACAGGAATGCCCCTGTAAGCAGGAGCCGTCCCTGCCGTCCCAGGGCGCTATCCGGAAACAGCTGCTGCAGAACACTGCACACCACGGCGGCGGCGCACACCGCCACCGCCCATTGGCGAAAGCCCTCCATCCTCTCACCTCCCCGCGGTGAAGGCCACCACGGTGGTAGCCACCACCATCAGCAGACCGCACACTGCCAGCAAAGCGATCAGCACCCGCACCGTGCCGGCGGCAACGGTGCACAGCTTTTCGATGGCGGTCAGGCCGAACAGTGCCGCCCCCGCAGCCGCCAGATGCAACGACACGCTCCAGCAGATGCAAGAAAACAGAGGCGGTGCCACGATCAGTACCACCGCCACCAAGCCAAAGCCACCCACCACGGTGCGCAGCAGACCGGCACAGCCCATCACGGTGGTATAGGCCTCACTGAGCAGGCCACCCACCACGGGGACAAAGCTGGACAGGGAAAACCGTGCCACCTTTACCCCCACCGAATCGCCGGCGGCGGTGACCATCTGCTGCAGGGACAACAGCCCCGAAAACACCGTGGAAAACAAGCCGATCGTCCATAGCACCGCCTTGTGTAGCACGCCGCTGAAACGATCCAGCGCAAAGCCCTCGGTCACCGCACCGGTACAGCCGAAGGCCAAGGACACCGTCAAAATAGGAAAGATACCCCCACGGATGAGCCAGGTCAGCAGCTGAGAAGCCCCCAGCAGGGTGGTCTGATACGAAAGAGCGCCCGCCGACCGCCCACCCACCGCCAGCACCGCCGCATACACCGGCGTATAGGCGGTGAGAAACACCGTGACCTGATCCACCGTCTGCCGCACCGTATCCAGCAGGGCGAACAGCGGCACCAGCAACACACCGCCGCCCCCCAACACCGCCGCCGTCTGATAGGCGCGACGCAGGGCGGGATGAGCCGCGTTATCCCCAAATCCGGTCAGCAGGGCGCTGACCAGCACCACCCCCAACAGCATCCACAGCGCCTGCAACGGGCCCGCGGATTGCTGTTGCAACAGAGAGGTAAGCAGACGGGTCATCTCCTGTAGGTCAAAGCGGGTGTAGGTGGCGGGGTCCAGCAGATCCACCTCCAGCTGTGCCAGCAGATCCTGCACGTCCCGTGGTAAATGACGGGGCAGATCCTCCACCCCCGCCGCCTTTGCCTGCTGCCGATACAGCCCGTCTGTATCCGTCTCCGCAGACACCACGGGAACGCAGAAAAGCAGTAACGCCAGCACAAGACACCCACAGCGACACAGGCGGGTCATCCCATCACCGCCTGTCCGTTCATCGCGCCCAAAATCAAGGTAAGCACCTGCTCAAACAACGGCACGGTGAGCAAAAGCAGCAGCACACGACCGGTCAGCTCCGCCTTGCCCGCCAGGGCAGTCTCCCCTGCGTCCCGGCAGGTATCCGCCGCCAGCTGGGTGACAAAGCAGATCCCCGCCGCCTGAAACACCACCGTCAGAGAACTGTCCGGCAGGCCGCCCTGCGCTAGCATCCGCCGCAGGGTGCCCACCAAGGGGAGCAGCTGCCGCAGCAATAGCCCCGCCACCAGAACACCCGCCGCCAGGCTGAGCCCCACCGCCAGCTCCGGACGCTGGGCCCGCAGCACCACCGCCAGCATCGTAGCGCAGAGCAGCAGACCCACCACCCCCACCAGCAATCGGGTGCCGGTCATAGCCCGAACACCGACTTAACGGTGGCAAACAGATCGCTGATCTGCACCACCACCATAGACAGCACCACGATCAGCCCCGCCAGAGTCAGCAGCATCCCCTGCTCCTCTCTGCCGGAGCGAATCAGCAATTGATTGAGCACCGATACGATGATGCCGATGGCGGCGATTTTAAAGATCAGATCCACATCCATTCTTCTGCATCCTTTCCATGGTCATTCACAACAGCAGCAGTGCCAGCGCCACACCGCCGGCCGACCCCAACACCCGATACAGCCGCCCTTTTACCGCCGCTTGTTCGGTCAATTGGGATTCCAGTTCCTCCAGCTGTTGCCGATAGTGGCGGATATGCTCCGCCTGACGGGTCAGGTCGTACCGCCCGCAGCCCGCCCCGAATTCCAACAACAATTGCCGTCCGACGGGGGTCAACAGACCATCGGTCTGCGCCCGCTCCACCGCACGGGAAAAGGCCGCCCCGAAGGGAGCGTCCTCCAGTCCCGCCGCCGTATCCTGCAGCAGGCGATGGTCAACGAACACCTCCGCCGCCGCCAGACGCCGCCACAAAGAGATCATAGGCAGGGCAGTATAGGTCATCTGCTGCTCCAGTGCCTGCAACAGCCGACACACCTGACGGATATACCCCGCCCGACGGCTCAGGCGATGCGCCCCATACAGACCCATCCCCAGCCCCGCCGCCAAGATCAGCAGATAGCCAATGGATTCCATCCTCCCCCACCTCCGGTGTACAACACGTCATCAGCCTGCCGGGGACGTGGCGCCCCGCCAAAAACACCCAGCGATCAAACACCTGCCCCGTGATCAAGGAACGCGGCAGGGGCTGATGGCACAATGCCGCGGGGCTGTAGCCGTGGAGCGAAGCCGCCACCGCCACCCCGCAGCGGGCACAGGCGGCGACCGCCGCCACCTCGGATGCATCCCCCAGTTCATCAAATAGGATCACGTCCGGTGCCAGACACCGCACCGCCTGACGGATCCCCACGGCTTTGGGATAGCCCAGCAGCACGTCGCATCCCCCAAGAGAGCCGATGCCACTTAATTCCCCCCGCTCGTCCACCACGGTGACCCGATACCCCTGCGCCGCCAACCCCGCCGCCAAATCCCGCAGCAGCGTGGTTTTGCCGCTGGAGGGAGGGCCCACCAGCAGGGTGTTGACGGGATGCCCCGCCGCCAGCATATACCGCTGCAGGGCGGTGGCACAACCCGCCACGGAACGGGGCAGGCGGATGCACAGTGACGTCACCCCACGCACCGCGCCGACCTGCCCATCCCGCAGCACCGCCGTGCCCGCCACACCCACACGGATGCCGCCGGGGACGGCGATATATCCCTGCTGCAGCTCCCACTCGTGGGCATAGACCGAATCATCGCAAAACCGCAGAAAGCATTGCTCCAACTGAGACGGCGCACACACAAAGGTATCCGGCAGGCGCATCTGCGACAGGCCGCTGCCGCCCACGTACCGCTCCCCTGCGGGCAGGGACGCCATCAGCGGACGATCCGCCCGCAGGCGCAATTCCTGCACCTGCCCCTGCAGGTCGGGGGGGAGGCGCTCCAAGGCATCCAGCCACTGTGCAGGCAGATACCCCCGCAATCCCTCAAAGCTTGTCACGCCTGTCCTCACCTCTTTGCCCCATTTATATGTACCCAAGGGGCAAAATAGAACAAGAAAAGCCTGCCCCGCAGGGCAGGCTTTTCCTCGGTCAGTTGAGCACGGCGAAACCGATATTCAGATACAAGGCGAAAATGCACCATAACAGGTAGGGCAACAGCAGCCACCCCGCCGTGGCGGAAATAGCGCCAAAGCGACGGCGGGTAAGAAACACCGCCACTACCAATGCCGCCAGCCACACTGCCGCCAAGGTGAGCAGACCGAAACGGAAAAACAACGGTGTCCACAGCACGTTCAGCGCCAACTGGAGATAATACAGACGCATAGCGCTGTGGCGGTCGGTATCCCCCGAGGTAATAATGATTCCCGCTGCAATCCCCATCAGCACGTACAAAATGGTCCACACCACGGGGAACACCCAGCCCGGCGGGGATAGAGGCGGCTTTGTTAATTCGCCATAAGCATCCATTCCGCCACCCAGCAGAGCGGATAATCCTCCCGCCGCCAAGGCCAACGCCACCTGTATAATGTACGGTTTATATTTTTGCCAAAATGACACGGTACAACACTCCTTTCCCATTTGTACCATATATGCGGCGATAGACACGTCCTATTCCCGCCCGCCGCCGGAAATTCCCTCTAAACCAAAGCTGACCTGCAGTGCCTGATTCACGCGGGTCATAGAAGCCTCGTCCAGACGACCCATCCGCTCCTTCAGCCGCTGCTTGTCCAAGGTGCGGATCTGCTCCAGCAACACGATGGAATCTCGGGCCAGACCACTGCCCGCCGCCTGCAACTGGATGTGGGTGGGCAGCCGCGCCTTGTCCTTCTGGCTGGTGATGGCCGCCGCTATCACCGTGGGGCTGAAGCGGTTGCCCACGTCATTCTGCACGATCAGCACCGGCCGCACTCCCCCCTGCTCCGATCCCACCACCGGACTGAGATCCGCATAGTAGATGTCTCCCCGATGTACCGTCACACCCTTTCACCTCCCCGCGCCGTCTTTTCATACACAGTATGGTCCTGCCCGCTCCCGTTTATGCAGATATCAATCCATACTATGTCCCACGGGACAAGGCGGTGACGGAAAAACCCGACACGGACAAGCCGTGTCGGGTTTCGATGGGTTTATTCGGTTGTGGCAGGGCGGGTCATATCGGTGAACACCGCCTCCAGCTCCTCCTCCGGCACCGACAAGGACAGCGGCAGGCCGGAAGTGGGATCACACACCAGCGCATAGGCTTTGCCCTCCGCCTCGCCGGAGATGACGTAGCCCTCCTCCGTGACGCTACCCTTGGGATGGGCAGCGGTCAGCACCCCCAAAAGACAGCGGATGAGGGCACTCTCCGGCACCTTTTCGGTGGGGAGCGTCAAACTCATGCCGCCCAGCTCCATGGTCATCTCGGTGCCGTCAAAGCCCAGCGTAACTCCCTGCAGGGATTTCGGCAGAGAAAAGGCTAAGGTCAGCTTGCCATCCTGCGTGCTGGCCAGCGTCCCCTCCACCGCCATCTCACGGTATTGGATAGCGGCGTGGCAAGTAAAGCCGTCGGTCACCGGTGTGGTGGTCTGGGGTGCGCCGCAGCCCACCAGCATCAGCATCGCCGCCATCACGGCGGTCATCTTAAAAACCCATTGTTTCATAAGTTATGGCTCCTATTTCTCAAATTGGAGAAACAGGTCCGGAAGCTCCTCGATCAGATCGCCGGGCAGCATACTGTGCTGGGACAGATGGGCCGCCGCCCGATCCCCCGCCGCGCCGTGAAGATACACGCCGCAGGCCGCCGCATAATAAGGGTCCATCCCCTGCGCCGCCAGAGCGCCGATGATCCCCGCCAGCACGTCTCCGCTGCCGCCGGTGGCCATACCGGGATTACCGGTGAGATTCTCCAGCACCGGACGTCCCGGGGCGCTGACCAGAGTGTGATACCCCTTCAGCACCAAGGTGACCCCACATTCATCCGCAAAGCGGCGGGCAATCTCGTGGCGGTGACGCTGTACATCCTCCACGGATACGTCCAACAGCCGCGCCATCTCGCCGGGATGGGGGGTCAAGATCAGAGGAGCCGAAACCGTCTCCTCCACCAATATATGCGGGTCTAAGGAATTTATGCCATCCGCATCCAGCACCACGGGACGGGTGGCCGAACGGCAAAACCGCTCCACAAGGGTGGTCTGTGCCTCCCCCGTGCCGATGCCGGGGCCGATCACCACCGCCGTAGATCCGGCGGCCGCCCGCAGAAGGGGCTCCACCGCCTGGGCGGAAAAGGCGCCGCCTCCGGTCTCCGGCTGGGGCAGGAACACCGCCTCCGGCACCGCCGCCGCCAGCAGCGGGTACACCGAGGCCGGTACCGCCGCCGTCAGAAGCCCCACCCCGCTGCGCAGGGCAGCACGGGCGCACAGCAATGCCGCCCCCGCCATCCCGTAGCTGCCGCAGACGGTCAGCAAGCGACCAAAGGTGCCCTTGTGGCTATCCAGCGGGCGGGGGCGAAACCGCTCCGCCACCAGCTCCGGCGTGATCTCCCGATATCCCGGATCCTCCATACGGTATCCGTACTCTGCCATAGGTCATCCCTCCTGTAAGCAAAAGATGCCACACACTCAACGGTGCGTGGCATCCCCTTGGTTA
This sequence comes from Acutalibacteraceae bacterium, assembly GCA_045539375.1. GTDB lineage: Bacteria > Bacillota > Clostridia > Oscillospirales > Acutalibacteraceae > UBA5905. The sequence goes on from JAZQFG010000027.1 coordinate 153,131, forward strand.
TTCTCCGTGAGAAGCGCGCTGGACAAGGTCGATGCCCAAGCCCTGCGCGGCACGGCGGGTATCCATCTGCACCAGCTTGGGCAGACCGGTATAAAACGCCTGCAGCACCCGCTCGTCCGGCTGAAACACCACGATGGTGTTGCCGTTCTTCTTGCTATGATAGGTGAAGCACCACAGACCGCTCTCCTGCAGGGAGGGGGACACCACCACGACGCGCTGATACTTGCCCATGGGGGCAGAGGCATCAAATGGCAGCAGGCTCTCCACTTTACGTCCCGTCACGGACACCAGACGCTTCCGCTTACGGCGGGCGGTGATCTGATCCACGTCGATATCGCCGTTGGTCACGCAATACTCGTATTCAATGTTCTGGGAGGTGATCAGCCACCACGCACCGTATCCGATGCCCACCAGCGCAAGAACCGCCAGAGCGCCCAAAAACGCCCACACCAAAAAGGCCAGCACCAAAGCGCCCAACATCACCGCGACGATGATCATCCATTCCTTGGCGCCCTTTTTCTTCTGCACGATTTGTTCAAAAAAACTATCCATATCCATTCTCCTTGTATCCTAATATCTCCAGTATATACCATCTCTGTTGTTTTTTCAATGAAAATTCTAAAAAAACATCGAAAAGTTCTCTCCCTGAGGAGGGGAAGCATATTGACAGAGAGATTTTCCCTTTGTTATAATGTGCCTATGCTGAAAACGGAGGCTTTTCTATGAAAAAGAACATCCTGCTCATCTACACCGGCGGCACCATCGGTATGGTGCGCACCGAGGCGGGCTATGCCCCCCGTGCCGGCTATCTGAAAGAGTTTTTAGAGTCCATCCCCGCCCTGCAAAGCCCGGATATGCCCCGATGGGAGTTGCTGGAGCTCTGCCCCCTGCTGGACTCCTCCAATATGACGGTGCTGGACTGGAACCGCATCGGCGGTATCATCGAAGAGCACTATCACCGCTTTGACGGATTCGTGGTGCTCCACGGCACCGACACCATGGCCTATACCGCCTCTGCCCTCTCCTTCTCCCTGGAAAATCTGGACAAGCCGGTGATCATCACCGGATCCCAGATCCCGCTGTTTGAGATCCGCAACGACGGTCTGGACAACCTACTCACCGCCATGATGATCGCCGCTGAGGGGCAGGTGCACGAGGTGGCCCTGTGCTTCTCGGACAAGCTGCTGCGAGGCAACCGCAGCGTCAAGCTCAGCGCCACGGGACTGCACGCCTTCTCCTCCCCTAACTATCCGGCACTGGCGGAAATCGGCACCAGCATCCAGTACAACGAGATGATCCCCCGCCCCGTGTGCAACGGCGCATTTCGGGTGCAGGAGCTGAAAAAGATCCCCATCGGCATCATCAAAGTGTTCCCCGGCATTCAGTTCGAGCTGTTTGAGGAGATCATGAGCGAATCACTGAAGGGAATCGTGATGGAGACCTTCGGCACCGGCAACATCCCCGGCACCGCCGACGCCATCCTGCCCATCGTGCGCAAGGCACGAGAAAACGGCACTGTGCTGGTCATCTGCTCCCAGTGTCTGAAGGGATCGGTAGCTCTGGGCACCTACGAGACAAGTGCCGCCCTGAAGGATGCAGGCGCCGTCTGCGCCTACGATATGACCACCGAGGCGGCGGTCGCCAAGCTGTACTACCTGTTCAGCTGCGGCTATGATGCCGAGACGGTCAAGCGGAAAATGGAAGAGAATCTGGTCGGAGAAATCAGCGTGTAATACATTATAAAAAAACACCACCCGGACGGGTGGTGTTTTCCTTTCTGGCGAAAGAGCAGTATAACGGTGCGTAAATGCAGATAAGAAAAGCGAAAAGGTGCGCAACCTGCCGCTTATTCGTCTTCCTCCGGGTCTTCGTCTTCTTCCTCAATGCCGAACAGCTCGATCAGCTTCTGGAAGTTGTACGGATATGAGTTACTGCCACCGCTGGTAAATGCCTTGCGTCCATTGCTGTACTCTATGGTCAATTCCCACTGTGTGCCGTCCAGCACCACATAACCGAAGCGCTCGGGGCTGTAGTACTTACGCCATTCGCCCACATGCAACTCTGCGAAGCTGTCGAGGAATTCTTCCTTCGTCATCGGGTAATCTGCCGGTATATCAAAATTCGTCGGTGTTGGCCTCAGCATATCCTCCACCCAAAAGTGCAGCTGCTCATCCAGTCGCACGGTGTATGTGCAGTGGCCGCTGACCGGTAAAATATGTCACAAAGAAAGAAAGGTAACACCGCGTTGCCTTGCTTTCTTCACACATCCCGAAAACCGGAGGTATTGTTTGTCCATATCGCTTTATCTTATGACCGAATCTTGATATTTTTCACAGCAAGCCGTATGATATACTGAAAACAATAAACGGAATCGTGGAGGAAATTCTATGAAAAAACAGTTACTTTTTGACGACAGCCGCCTATTCGGCAAGAATAACACCGTCCGGCAATACGGCACAAACGACATTGAGCTGGTTGCTACCTACAGTGACGGCATCTGCAGTACCGACTACGCCACCGGCTGGGTGTTCCGCCTGGACGACGGCACCTACCGTCTGCTGTATTTCGGCCGTAGCACCCAGTACGCAGAAATCAAACTATTCGCCGCCGACAGCCCGGATGGCATTCATTTCGCCCCGGCTCAGCTTCATCCCGACCCCGCCGCCGACGGAAAACTCTATCCCCACGAAATTATGGATATTACCCCCGGCGCGGAAATCGGCACCATCTACGAGAATAAGTTGGCCGACCCCGCCGAGCGGTACGTGCTGTTTATGGTCCAGCATAATATGCCGGAGCTGGAGGTATACGACGATATATATACGTCCCCCGACCTGGTACACTGGACGCTGAAGCCGGACGCCCACTGGGCAAACTGCACCGAACCGATGGTGAGTGTTTTCTACAATCCTCAGCGGCAGTGCCACACCGTGGTGGAGCGTCCCTTCTGGGGAGTGCGCACCATAGGCATCCGGGAGACCAGCGACTTCGTCAACTACTCCGATTACCGTTTCTGCCTGCGCACCGATTCCATGGACGAGGATCTGGTGGAAATCTACGGGATGCACGCCTTCGCCTACGACGGAATGTACATCGGCCTGCCCCACCTCTACCGCCGTCTCTCCAGCCGGTACAGCGCCCAGTATGACGACGGCATCATCGACACTCAGCTTGCCTACTCCTATGACGGCGAATACTGGCATCGCAGTCTGCGTACCCCCTTCCTCAGCGGCGTGGACGGCAAAAAGACCGAAAAAACCTACAATCTGCTGTGGGTGATGGGTGTCCAGCGGGCGGATGACGGCAGCATTCTGCTGTACGCCGCAGGATCGGAGTATGAACACGGCCCCGCCTTTGGCTGTCCCGGCACCGGCATCATCCACGTCTACCGTCTGCGGGAGGACGGCTTTATCGGCCTTTCCTCCGCCGATGCCACCGCTCCCGCCCGGATCATCACTCGGGAAAAAATCTGGAACGGCGGTGACCTGCGCCTGAACCTGCGGGCAGAGACCGCCACTATAGGGGTGTACGTCACCGACGAGGTGCACAGCCGTCCCGGCAATGCCCTGGGCATCGCTTCTCCGGTGGATGGTTTCACCCACGAAGAGTGCATTCCCTTTTCCGGTGACAGCACCCACTGGGTGCCACAGTGGAGCAGCGGCAAATCGCTAGAAGAGCTGAAGGGACACACCCTGGTCTTTGAGGTGCGTTTTTCCGACGGCACCCTGTTCTCCCTGTCCGGTGACTACACCGACGTATTCAACACAGAGGGCGCCCGCTACCGGAAGTTTGGGTATATGCCGCAGATATAAACACACAATTGCACAAATTATAAAGACTACTTGGATAAGCAATCCTCAATCTACAAAAAAGGCCAGCGCGTGCTGGCCTTTTTTGTATTTATGCGGTATGGTAGTCATTTTCTTATGTTGCTTCCACCTCGCCGGGTGTGATCGGTCAGCAGTGCTTACCCATCTGTATAGACCGGAACGTGCCTCTCCAACGCCGTCTCCAGGGCGACGCAGAAGGCTTTGGCCTCCTCCACCATTTGCGGCGCACCGAAATTGGTATAGCCGCGTCCGACAGCGGTGTATTTGCCAGCGGCCAAGTTATTGTAGCGGAGCACCTCAATTCCTCGTAGGCTGTCTGCCAGCGGGGTAAGCACCCGGGCAAAACCGGCTATATCCTCTTCCCCATCGTTGATGCCGGGAATCAGCGGGATGCGCACCGTCACCCGTCCCGGAGCGGCCTCAGCCAGCCGGGCGAGATTGGCGAGAATCCGACGGTTGTCCTGTCCGGTATACCGGCGGTGCTTTTCCGGGTTGGCCAACTTGCAATCGGCAAAAAACCAGTCGGTGTGGGACAAAACCCGCTCTACGTTTTCCCACGGCACGAACAGGGCGGTCTCTACCGCCGTGTGGATGCCGTCGTCCCGGCAGGCCGCCAACAATTCCCGGCAAAAATCTGCCTGGAGCAGACATTCGCCCCCCGAGAGGGTGACGCCGCCGCCGCTTTGGAGATAGTAATGGCGATCCTTTTGTACCTCGGCCAGCAGTTCCTCCACGGTGTACTGCCGTCCGGCTGTCGTCAGCGCCTCGGAGGGACATACCTCCGCACACCGGCCGCACCGGGAGCAGCCCTCCCGGTGGAACACCATCGCGTTTCCTTCTACCCGATGGTGTTCCGGACACAGCTCCACACACCGGCCGCACCGGATGCATTTCTGCGGGGTGTAGAGGATTTCCGAAAGTGGGGACAGGGTCTCCGGATTGTGACACCAGCGGCAGCGCAGACCACAGCCTTTAAAATAGACCACAGTACGCACGCCCGGCCCGTCGTGGAGGGAGGTGCGGGAAATGTGCGTAATCACGGCGGTTACAGACATTGATGCTTCGTCCTTCCGATGATGTGTTCCTGTAATTCGGGGGAAAGCAGGTTGAATTTCTGGCTGAAGCCGGACACCCGCACCGCCAGGTTGGCGTAATGCTCCGGGTGCTTCTGAGCATCCCGCAGGGTGTCGGCGTCGGTGATGTTGAACTGCACGTTGCACAGTCCTTTCTGGCTGGCGGCAAGGAAAATCTCCGTCAGGGTGTCGATGTTCCGGTCACAAAACAGTTTAGGATCCACCTCTACGATGGTGGAAACGGTGCCGGGGGCCTTTTTGGCCGGCAGCTTGGCGATGGAGTTGAGCAGAGCGGTCAGGCCGCCAAAATCCCGTCCCTGCATCGCCGAACAGCTATAGGCAATCGGCTCGCCTGCCCGTCGTCCGTCGGGGGAGGCGGCGGCGTGGTGACCGAAGTCGATCATCCACAGGAAGGTGAAAGGCTGGGCATGGAAGGAGAGACCGTATTTTTCCGACAATTCCTCCAGCATATCCGCCGTTTTGTCCAAAATATCTGCCGCGATGAGATCCACCGCATCGACATCGTTTCCGTATTTGGGCGCCTTGTGCAGAAATTCCTGCCGCACCGCCTCGTCGGGGAAATCCGCCTCCAGGATGGCTTTCAGCTCCTCCAGCGTATATTTTTTCTCCTCATACACAAATTTCTTTACCACCGCCAGGGAATCCGCCAGATTGGGCAGACCCCCCAGCGAAATCTGGTAGTAGTCGTACAGCGCGCCGCCGTCGTTGAAGTCCCGGCCGCTTTCGATACACCCCTCGGTAAGCAAGGATTTGTAGGGCTTGGGATTGTTGTATACCGAAGCATCCCGGTACTTTTTCACCTTGGCACAGTTGAGTTCCAGCATATAACGAATCTGCGCCAGAATGGCGGCGTAAAACCGGTCGTAGGTGGAAAACTTTTTCAGTTCTCCCGTGGCAAGGCCGGTGGCATATTCCGGATAGCGCATACTATGGCCGTTTTCCAGCACGTATTCCATTGCCTTGAGCAGGTTGGTCTGGCCGGTAACGGCGTGGGGATTGGACCGACCGGGGATGACCGTTTCCACACAACCGATGAGGGCGTAGCCACAGGCATCCTCGTGAGGGATACCCTTGGCCTCCAAGGCGGGGATCATCACGTCGTCGTTAAAGAAAAAAGGAAGGCCTTTCTGGACGTGTCCCACCACCTCCAGCGCCCGTTTGATGAAGGCTTTTTCGGTGTTTTTGCCGTACCGCACCGACAGACAGCGGATAAAGCCTAGCTGCTCGGTCACGTCCAGCATCAGATAGGACAGATCGTTCACCGCCGAGGTGCCGTCGGGATTGGTACCGCCGAGGCAGACCTGCTGGACGTCGTAATCCCGATACAGCTTGAGCCACAGGCAACAGATAAGCTCAAAAGCCTCCTCCTTGGTGAGCACACCGGCTTCCACGTCCGCTTTGTAATAGGGATACAGAATCTGGTCCAGCCGCCCCAGGGAGTTCGCGCCCACAAAATCCTCCCAGGTGTTGAGAATATGGGCAAACCACAGCGCCTGCACCGCCTCCCGGAAACTGGCGGCCGGATGGCGGGGCACCCGGGAGCACACGGCGATGATCTGCTGCAAATCGACGGGATTATATCGCTCGTCTCCGCTCTCCAGCAGAGCCTGGGCGTGGGCGGCGTACTTTTCCCCCATCTTGCAGGCGGCGGTGCAGAGACGTTTGGTGGCGGCGTACAGCGGACGAGGGCCGTTTTTGGCCTCGGCCGCCTCCACGTCCTCCAGCAGTCCCGTATAGCCTCGCTTCAGCACCCGGTCGTAGGCCAGCACCGAGTGGTTGCAGTCCACGCTCCGCCCCAAAGTAGCCCATTCCTGTTGGGACAGCCGTTCCGCTTCGGTCAGCTCCACCGTGACGGCATTGGGGTTTGGCAGAGGAAGCTCGGTCGTGGCCCGGCCGTGGGCATTGGCCAGCGGCGGAGCGGGAGTGCGATGGCGAAGGTCCTCGTCCCGGCTTTGCCGCAGAGCCAACACCTGCCGAATTTCCTCCGCAGTGGCGCCGCTGCTCTGCAGAGCCAGCCGTCCCACCTCGTCGTCGGTAGGCAGATACTCCTCGTGGTAGATATGTTCTCCGAAATTGAAGCCTACCACGCACTCACCGGGCAGTATGACCGGCGTGAAGCGCTCCAGCGTGTTCACGATGACGGCGGCGGCCACCTCGGTGTTGGTTAGGCCGGCCTCCATGGACGCGGCCTGTCCCAGCGCCCCGAAAATATTGCGCTGGGCGCCGTACAGCGGCATATATTCCTTGCGGGTAACCGCTTCTTCCCGCAGAGAGCGGCAACGGTCGGATAATGGAATCATGGCAATTCTCCTTTTTTCGTAGTAGAGCTGGCTTTCCTGAACTTGACGGCGATACTCGGTGGGAGAACAGCCATAAGCCCGGAGAAAGGCCTTGTTAAAGCCACTCACGCCCTCGTAACCGTAGGTGGTAGCCACTTCTACCACCTTCCCGCCGGAAAGCAGGGCAGCGGCGGCCAACTGGATGCGGTAGTGGCGCACATATTCTCCAAAAGTGCGGTTGGTAAACTCCTTGAACCGGTCGCAGAAGTACCATTTGGAGTAGCCAAAGACTTTGGCCGCCTCCTCAGCCGTCAGCGGCTCTTTGATGTGATCGTGGATGTAGCGGAGCACGTCGTACACCGGCCTCACCTCCTTGTGCCCTCATTATAGCAAAACTGCCCCCGGTTTTCTACTCCTGGGTTGCGAAATTTCTCCGATAGAGTAAAATCCGCTCTTTGCGTACAGAAAATCTCTTGCATCCAACAGAGAACTGTGATATAGTCTTTTCAAACTAGACATCATCCGAAACACCGCTTGATTCACATGGAGGAACACGCTATGGATACCATCAAACTGGACAAAAAACAGGTCCGTATGATTGCTCACCGAGGTGTATGCGGGCTGGAACGTGAGAATTCAACCGCCGCCTTCTTAGCTGCGGCCAACCGCTCCTATTTTGGCATCGAGACTGACGTCTACCGCACGGCAGACGGACATTTGGTTTTGCTCCACGACGGACACACAGGCCGTGTGGGAGACAAGGCCGTAGACGTCCCCAATGCCACCTTGGCGGAGGTAGAGACCGTCCATCTTCTGCCCATCGATGCTGACCAGGGAGCCCCCCGTCGGGATCTGGTAGTCCCCACACTGGAGGACTATCTTTCCATCTGTCACAAGTACGACAAGGTGGCGGTGTTGGAGATCAAAGCGCCCTTCACCACCGAAGGACTACAGCAGGTGGTGGACACCGTCCGGGCATACGACCATCTGGATAAGACTATTTTTATCTCCTTCCTCTGGGAATACCTAGTGGAGCTGCGTGGTATGCTCCCTGACCAGCCCCTGCAGTTTCTCACCGGCGACGGACACGACAAACTGGAAGATATGCTGGCTCTGCACATCGGGCTGGACAGCTATTTTCTCGGACTTGACCGAGAACTGGTGGACACTCTCCACGCCGCCGGTTTGCCGGTGAACTGCTGGACGGTGGATATCGCGGCGGAGGCCGAAGCACTCATTGAGCTGGGTGTAGATTTCATCACCACCGATATTTTGGAGTGAGGAACATAGCGTCCCTCTATGCGTAGCGCGCGCTGAAAATTGTTGTTGAATTCGGCGGCGGAATGTGATGGTATTTAGGGACAGAACAAGGAGGATGTCGTATAATCAACAACGTTATTTCTTTATGTGAACCGTTCCCGAAGCTGTCGGCTGACCGCTTGTAGGTGGAGTATTATCGCGGAGACGGCTGGCCGTGTCGCCGACTGGTCGCTGATGGTCGTGTTGTCCGACGGCTTTAACGAGTATGATGAGGAAGTGCAATCACCGCCACAAATTATTACGCGTGGTATATCGACCAGGCTTATGCCGAAAAGATCATCGATAATAACCGGATCTTTATCGCCGATTGATCCAGCAAAACCTTTGACCGCGATGCAGACCTGATCATCTGCTCCCAGTGTCTGAAGGGATCGGTGGCTCTGGGCACCTACGAGACCAGTGCCGCCCTGAAGGATGCGGGCGCCGTCTGCGCCTACGATATGACCACCGAGGCGGCGGTCGCCAAGCTGTACTACCTGTTCAGCTGCGGCTATGATGCCGAGACGGTCAAGCGGAAAATGGAAGAGAATCTGGTCGGAGAAATCAGCGTGTAATATATTATAAAAAAACACCACCCGGACGGGTGGTGTTTTCCTTTTTGGCGCGCCCGAAGGGACTCTGATCCCCGGTTTTGCGCCAAGTGCGTGCTTGTCATAGTTACTGATCGCAAAACCTGTGAAAAGGCTTCGCCTTTTCGGGGGTTCGGTCATTAGTTCATACAAAAAAAGAAAAAACACCACCCGGACGGGTGGTGTTTTTCCTTTTTGGCGCGCCCGAAGGGACACAGGCGCGGCGGCATCGCCTTGCGCCTTGCGTCCTCGAGGCATAGCCTCTTCGGACTTCGCACCTAAAAACAGTCCACCGGACTGTTTTCTTAACGGCGCTCACCCTCTCAGGGTTCGAGTCCCCGGGCGAAAAGAAGACACCCACCGCTATGCGGTGGGTGTCTTCTTTTTGGCGCGCCCGAAGGGACTCGAACCCCTGACCTCTTGATTCGTAGGGAATAATCGTTCGTTTCATTTAGCACCACACAGCAACACCAAACACCATAGAAACCCTTGTATTTCAAGGGGTTTCACGGGGTTGCTTGAACAATCCCAGTATTTACAATGTCCACAATCATTCAACAAAGTGTTAGAAAAGTGTTAGAAAAATCTGCGATTATACAAAAGACTGATGAATAGCGGCACGCCATGTATGCGTGCCGCTATTCATTTCCAAGGAAGAGTTACTCCAAAGTACTCCTTGACACTCTCTTGATTGTGTAGTATAGTAGTCACAAGGAGGTGTTGACATGCCATCAACCAAGAAACGAATTAACCTTACCGTTCCCGACATTATTTACGAGCAATTACAACAATACAAGGATGAGAACGGTATCTCAAATGATGCCAGCGCTTGTTTGCAATTGATAGTCCAACAGTTGCGTAGTATAGAGCAGTCAAAACTGCTTACCAAGGCTTATCTTGCCTTATCTGCCGAAGAGATTGCGGCGTTGTCTGTTGAGGGGAATCGCGTGCTAAAATCGGCGCTAGAAGAAAAACATCGCAAAAACTAACTGCCCTATTGGCATAGCCGCATAGCGGCCGTGCGGATAGCACAATGCGCGGAAGTTGTATTAGCAACTGGACGCGCATCGTTGCACAGGGTTAGTATTACCCTGTGCAACACGGTGTATTGTGTACACACAAATTAGAAGTTGCGCTCAACCATCGAATATAGAACAAACTAGGTCGAGTTTGAATGAGAATACTCGCAGAAAATATGAAAGGAGATGGTAGCACTAACATTGAAAGGAGTAATTTATGGCAAGAAACCAAGCGTTTCGCAAATACCAATTAACAATTAACAATCCTGCTGAACACGGTTTTGGCCACGATGTTCTGCACACCACTTTACAGTCCATAAAATCCTGCATTTACTGGTGTATGTGTGATGAAATTGGTGAGCAAGGTACATACCACACCCATATTTATATGGCGTTTAAGAATGGCGCGGAGTTTTCGATGATACAAGAGCATTTTTACGGTGCTCATATCGAAAAGGCCCTTGGCACTCATCAAGAGAATCGAGACTATATCCGCAAAGAGGGAAAGTGGTTGAACGATGCCAAACACGAAACGAATCTTCCGGACACATTTGAGGAAAGCGGGGAATTGCCGCCGGAGAATGACCGCCGTAAAAATCAAGCCGAGGCCATTATGGATATGGTGGTTAATGGTGCGTCTAATGCCGAAATTCTACACGAATTCCCCACCGCTATGACCCGACTAAACCATATTGAACAAACACGCCAAACCCTACTGGAAGAAGAGTACAAAAACAAATGGCGCTCGTTGACTGTCACCTATATGTTTGGCGCTACTGGTACAGGAAAAACACGGAGCGTTATGGAAACATATGGTTATGAGAATGTCTTTCGTGTAACCGACTACGTTCATCCCTTCGACGATTATCGCGGACAGAATGTAATCGTGTTTGAGGAGTTCCGTTCCAGCATCCCCATTGAGAAGATGTTGATTCTACTGGACGGTTATCCGACAACGTTACCTTGTCGCTATTCGAACAAGGTCGCTTGTTATGAAACGGTGTTCATTTTGAGCAATATCCCCATCGAACAGCAGTACAAAAGTACCCAATATAATGAGCCTGAAACTTACAATGCTTTTTTGAGGCGTATCCATTTCGTTGAAGAAATGTTAGGTTAAGGGGGCGCAATGATGTTCAAAGAATATCCCGACATTTTAACCCCCAAGCAGGCCGCCGTAGCTCTTGGTGTTTGCGTAAACTCGATTTACCAACTTGTAAATACACACACCATCGGGTGTAAACGTATAGGCCGCAAGATCTTAATCCCGAAAATCTGCCTTATCAACTACGTTCGATCCTCTATGTATACAGTCAAAGTGTAATCGCAGACAAATCTAACTGTCACGAAAGGAGTTTAATATGACAGGTAGTCTGCAAGTTAAAAACGGAAAATACTATATGGTGCTCAACACCTATGACAATGGCAAACGCAAAACCAAATGGATGTCCACAGGGTTAGAGGTCAAAGGCAATAAGCGAAAAGCAGAACAAATGCTGCGCGAAACTTTGTTATCCTTTGAGCCGCAGAAACCGTCCGCCGATATGCCGTTTTCGGAATGTGTCAGACAATGGATGACGGTGGTTGTTCGTAAAGTGGATGCCGTAACATACCAAGGATATGAGGTGCTTATCAACACGCACATACTGCCGTATTTCGATTCTAGCCGCCTTAAATTGCGAGAAATCACCGCAGATGTTCTGCAATCCTTTTTCGATAAAAAGGCCGTAAACGGGCGCGTAGATGGCAAAGGCGGTTTGTCCCCTGCATCGTTGCGACGATTGAAAAACCTCATAAATCAGCCTTTGAATGAAGCGGTTAAAAACGGTCTATTACCGAACAATCCCTGCCAGTTTGTTATCTTGCCAAAATTGGAGCGGTACGAATCGCATTTTTATACGGCTCAGCAGTTGCAAACCCTGTTTGACGCCATACAAGGAGACCCTCTCGCTCCCCTTGTGCAGATTACTGCTTTATACGGTCTGCGGCGGAGTGAATTGCTCGGTCTAAAATGGGATAGTATCGACTTTGAAACAGAAACGCTTACCATCAAGCATACCGTTTCCAAGGTCACACAAGCGGTTGCCAAAGACAAAACCAAGAATGCAAGCAGTCATCGGTCGTTTCCTCTCACGCCTGGTGCCGCGGTCATCTTTAAAGATGCCAAGCAACAAGAGGTAGAAAACAAGAAACTGTTTGGTAGAGAGTACCACCAGAATGATTATGTGTTCAAATGGCCGAACGGTCAGCCCTTTGCGCCCGATTATGTTACCCAACATTTCCGCCTACTATTGGAACGAAACAACCTGCCGATAATTCGTTTTCACGAATTGCGTCACAGTTGCGCCAGTCTGTTGCTGAATAACGGCTATACGTTAAAAGACGTGCAGGAGTGGATGGGACACGCCGACATTACGATGACCGCAAACATTTACGGACATCTGGACACTACACGAAAACAGAGTATGGCAGACAATTTGAGCCGCCTTTGGGATTAGTGTTAGAAAAGGTGTTAGAAAAGCACCGATTCAAGATAAGTGCATAAAAAAGAAAAAACCTCGAAACCGTGATGGTTTCAAGGTTTTCTCTATGGCGCGCCCGAAGGGACTCGAACCCCTGACCTCTTGATTCGTAGTCAAGCACTCTATCCAGCTGAGCTACGAGCGCATATCGCCTCGCTAGGCAACGGTATGAATTATACTCATTTTCACCCCACTTGTCAAGAGATATTACAAAAAAAGTAAAAAAGTTTTTCCGCGCTCTCCCTTTCTCCGCCACGGCGCACATATCGGAGCCCTTTCGGGAGAAAATACCCCCAAATGACCTGTGAAGCGGAGGGGTTGTATGACCATCTCGGTGATCCGCACCGTAATTCTATATTTTTTGCTGATGGCGGCCATGCGGCTGATGGGCAAGCGGCAATTAGGCGAGTTGCAGCCCTCCGAGCTGGTGGTGACGCTGCTGCTCTCCGATCTGGCGGCGGTGCCTATGCAGGAGAACGGCCTGCCCCTACTCAACGGCGTTATGCCTATCCTGGTGCTGGTGGGGCTGGAACTGCTCATCTCCGGGCTGATGCTGAAATTTCCCGCCGTCAGCACCCTCATCAGCGGCTCCCCCCTGCCCATCATCCGCGACGGAAAACTGGACAAGGCGGTGATGCGGCGGCTGCGGCTGACGGTGGAGGATCTCGCCGAAAGCCTGCGGCAGCAGAACATCTTTGATATCCGACAGGTGCAATACGCCATCGCCGAAACCAACGGCCACATCAGCGCCTATTGCTACCCCCGCTATCAGCCCGCCACCGCCGCCGACGTGGGGAGCGACCCGCCCGACGAGGGAATGCCGGCGGTGGTGATCGCCGACGGACAGCTCTGCCCATGGGGGATGCAGCTGAGCGGGCTCTCTGAGGAGCAGGTGGCGGGCATCCTGCGGCGCCACCGCTGTGATCAGCAGGATGCCTTTCTGCTGACCGTGACAAAAACGGGCAAGCACCACCTGCTGACCCGTGCCGACGTACAAGGCGGTGCCCCGTGAAGCGGCTCTGGATCGCGGCGGGGCTGCTGGTGCTGGTAATCGGGCTGTGTGTCCTCACCGGACAATACCGCCACCACCGCATGGAAGATATGCTGTCCCTGCTGGAGCAATTGGAATATGCCTATGACGCCGCCGACATCCCCCAAGCAGAGGCACTGGCGGAGAAGCTGGCCAAAGAATACGAAACCGTTTGCCGCATCATTATGTGCTACACCGCCCACAGCGATATCGCCGAAAGCCAGGAGACGGTGATGCTGCTGCCCCAGCTGCTGCGGCAGGGCGGCGAGGAGGAATTGGCCATGGAGATCGCCCGCCTACGGGAGGAATTCACCTATCTGCTCACCATCGACGACCCCCTGCCGTGGAATATTCTATAGAAAAAGACGCTCCGTCACGGAGCGTCTTTTTTGGGTTATTCGGTAACGGAATCTCCCCCGCCGCAGAAGGCGGTGAGCACGTTAATGGCATCGTAGGTGGCCTTCCACTTATCCGTGCCCGCCATGGACACGAACACGTAATCATGGCCGTCATCCCCCTTGGCGTAGCTGGCCATAGTGTGTCCCGCCTGCGCGGTATAGCCGGTCTTGCCCGCAATGATGGTGGCACCCTCCGGCTCGGTGCCGTACATACGGCTGAACAGGGTGCTGGTCAGCAGCAGCCCCTCGGGGTGCTGGGCGGTGGAGGCGGTGGTGTACTGATAGGCAGACAGCACCTCACGGCAGGTGGTGTTCTTCATCGCCTCTGCCAGTACCACCGCCATATCCAAGGCAGTGGTGTAGTGGTTTTTATGATGGAGGCCGCTGGTATTGACAAAATGGGTGTTCCTCAGCCCCAGCTCCTGCGCCTTTTGATTCATCAAGGCGGCAAAGGCCTCCTCAGACCCGGACAGGTGATTGGCAAGACCGATGGTGGCATCGGCGCCGGAGGGCAAGATACAACCGTACAGCATATCCTTGACCGAAACCGACTCGCCGGAGGAAAAACCCGCCACCGTCGCCTCCTGCAAATACAGGTCGTTTAGGAAAGTGTAGGACATCTCGTAGGTGGCACTCATATCGGTGACGTTCTCCACCGCCACCAGCAGGCTCATCACCTTAGTCACAGAGGCGGGGTATACACGGATCTCCGCCCCCTTTTGCGCCACGATGCGGTTATCGGTCACATCCACCAGCACCGCATAGGTCGCATCCACGGTATCCCCCAGTGCGGCGGTCTGCTCGGTAGCGGTGGGGTATACCGCCACCGGTGCCGCGGGGGCATCCACCGTGGTATCGGAGGGTGACGGAGCGGAAGTGTCCGGCGACCGATCCGACCGTGCCAAGGAGATAGGAATCACCACGGCGGCTACCAGCGCCGCTAACACCGTCAGCTCGATCAAACGCTGACGCAGGCGGTACATCCGACGGCGACGACGGCGCCGCCGCTGCCGACTCTGCTCCAGCATCTCATTAGTATAATCGCTCAACACTTCACTTCCTTTCCCTCAATCTCGCCATAACCGCGAACAGCCTCCGGGAAAACCCGGAGGCTGACAGGTACTTATTCGGCGGTCTGCTCCCGCAATTTCACGCTCACGTACAAGGAACTAACCTTGCCGGTGCGCTGATCCGAACGGAGCAGCTTCAATTTCACCGTATCCCCTACCTGATGCTTGGCCAGCTCGGCACGCAGGGTGCCGTAATCGGTGACGGTCACACCGTCCACCTCCACGATCAGGTCGTTGATGCGGGCGTCGGTACCCTTCAGGCTGGAATTGTCCGCAATGGACACGATCATAAAGCCCTTATACATACCGGAGGAAATGGTCTGGCCGGTGATGCCCAGCGCCACACGGCCCTTAACGTAGCCGTATTTCAGCAGGGAGTCGATTACCGCTTTTGCCTCGTTGATGGGGATGGAGAAGCCTAAGCCCTCGTAGCCGCTGGCGGCAATCTTGGCAGAGTTGATGCCCACCACCAGACCCTGCTTATTCAGCAGAGGACCGCCGGAGTTACCACTGTTAATGGCCACGTCCACCTGCAGGCACTTAATAGCATAGCCGGTATCGTCGTACACATCCCGCGCCTTGGCGGAGACGATGCCCTGGGTTGCGGTCCAGGAAAGGCCCGCCGCATTGCCCAGCGCCACCACACGGGCGCCCACCGCCAGCTCATCACTGTCGCCGAACTGGGCAGGGGTCAGGTTGTTGGCATCCACCTTGATCACCGCCAGATCGGTGGCCTCGTCGGTGCCGACGATGGTGGCATTCTCGTAGGTAGTGCCATCGTAGGTGGTGACGTCAATGCGGTCGTATTTCTTGCCGGTCTGCTCATTGATAACGCAGTGGCGGTTGGTGATAATATAGCCGTCCGCCTGCATCACGATGCCGGAGGCACCCGCCGCCTCGGTGAGATTGCTCTCGCCGAAATAGAAGCTGTTGGTCTGGGCATAGGCGGTCAGTACCACTGTCGAATTATAGTTGCGGGCAACGATCTCCTCGGTGCTCAGGCCGCCGTCGTTGGTATCCCACGTATCGATCTCTAAACTGGGGGCATTCTCATTAACAGAGGTGTCGCCGCCGTCCGAGACCATGGTATCGCTGACGTCCGGATCGTGGTTAGGATCAAAGATCTGTGCCGCGCCAAAGGCGATCAGCACCACCGATGCCACCACCGCCAGAGCGCCCAACACAGCCACCACAGCGACCCAGCCGTTGCCCTTTTTGCGAGGGGGCTGTTGAGGCGGCTGCGGGGGCGGCGTATAGCCGCCGGCAGGGGGAGTATAGCCACCACCGGTGGGCGGGGTCTGCCCGCCGCCATTCTGGATCGGCGACTGATAGCGGGGCTGGGAGGGCTGCTGATAATAGGGATTTTGATAGGAAGGAGGCGGCGTAGGCTGCTGGGTGCGGGGCGGCACGTAGCGATAACTGCCGTCACTGCTCCAGCTATTGACCGGCGGCGTCTGCGCCGCAGGCTCCTGCACCGGGGTCGGCTCCGCCGCCGGTGTGGGCTCCGGGGTCGTAACGGTCGGCTCCTGCTTTTCGGGGGTAGGGGTCGGCTCGGTGTTATTCTGCATATCCCAATTGTCGGTCATTGCATACACAACCTTTCTTTTATCATAGTGCCAGTATAGTATAGAATAATGACGATGTGTGAAATAAAATCTACAATTTTGTAAAAATACCGTTACGGAGCGGGGATCCAGAAGGCAAATTCGGTAAACTCGCCCTCTACAGAGCGCACCGCGATCTCGCCGCCGTGCAGACGGATGACCGTATGCACGATGTAAAGCCCCAAGCCCACGCCGTTTTTATCCAGGCTACGGGAGCGGTCACTTTTATAGAATCGCTCAAAGATCTGGGGCATCTCGCTGGCGGGAATGCCGTCGCCGGTGTTGCGGATGGTCACGTAGGCGCGCCCATCGGCACGGCGCAGGCGGATATCAATATCCCCGCCCTCATTTGTAAATTTTATGGCGTTATCCAGCAAATTATACAGTACCTGATTCATCAGATCGTAATCGCCCTGCACCTCAACCTTTTCACAGTCCTCGATGCCGGTGATGGTGAGACGCTTTTGCTCAATGCGCTGCTCGGAGGCAACCAGCACGCTGCACATCACCTCGGTCAGATCCAGCCGCACCGTATTCAGCTTTAATTCGCCGCTGTCAATGCGGGACAGATCCAGCATAGAGCGCACCAAGCGGGACAGACGCTTGACCTCGTCGGACACGATCTTCATATAGTGCTTCTGCTTCTCCGGCGGCACGGTGCCGTCCAGCATACCGTCCATAAAGCCGGAGATGGTAGTCATAGGCGTCTTCAGCTCGTGGGACACGTTGGCCACAAAGCTGCGGTGCATCGTCTCCACCGAGGAGAGAGACACCGCCATATTGTTCAGGGCGTGACCCAGCTCGGCCACCTCGTCCTTGCCCCGCACCTTGATCCGGGCGCTGAAATCCCCCTTAGCAAAGCAGCGGGTTGCCGCCGCCATCTGACGCAGAGGACGGACAAAACGGTCGGTCATCAGCCACACAAAGACCATACAGAACAGCAGGGCACCCAGCACCGACAGCAGGTAGATGCGGAAATTGCTCTTCACCGTCTGGGAAAAGGCATCCGCCGGCGCCGAGGCGAAAACGTAGCCCAGCACCGTCTTTTCACGGATGACCACCGGCACGGCGGCGGTATAGCGGCTGCGGTGATACAGACCGCCCAGGGTACCCACCTCATAAAAGTTCTCTTCAATTTTCGGGACGATCTTGCTTAAAGACGTATCCCCCACGTAAGAGCGTCCGCCGGTATCCCCCGCCGTCAGCAGGATGCGCCCTTCGGCATTGGTGATCAGCACCGTAGCGTCGATGGCATCGGACAGCATATTGATGATCGGGGACAGCCGCCCCTCGTCCAAGCGATACACCACCGTATTCCCCTTCACCTGGGTGGCGGTGGCGGACAGGGTGGTCTGATGGGCAATGTTCTGGGCATTCTCCAGCAGCAGCGCCTGCTTGTCGTCCGCCAGCGCATTGGCGGTCAGCAGGATCTGCATCAGGGTCATCGCCAGAAAGCCGATCAGCACCACCGACGAGATGATGGAAAGATACTTGGAATAGACACTTTTAAACATACAGAGTTGCCTCCGTTTTCGTTACAATGCAGAGGGATGGGTCAATCGGTGCAGACCTCAAACTTATAGCCCACGCCCCACACGGTCTTCAGATTCCACTGATCGGAGACACCGTCCAGCTTTTCACGCAGGCGCTTAACGTGGACGTCCACGGTGCGGCTGTCGCCGTAATACTCAAAGCCCCATACCTCGTCCAGCAGCTGATCACGGGTGTAGACACGGTTAGGGTTGCTGGCCAGATGATAGATCAGCTCCATCTCCTTAGGCGGGGTATCGATCACCTTTCCGCCCACCCGTAATTCATAGTTTTCCATATTGATGCTCAGATTCTCATATTCCACGTAGCGGGCCCGTTTCGCCTCGTTGACGCCGCTGCGGCGCAGCACCGCCTTAATACGGGCGATGACCTCCTTGGTCTCAAAGGGCTTGACCACGTAGTCGTCTGCGCCCAGCTCCAGACCCAGCACCCGATCAAAAACCTCACCTTTGGCAGTGATCATAATGATGGGACACTGGGATTTTTTACGGATCTCACGGCATACCTGCCAGCCGTCCAGACGGGGCATCATCACGTCCAGCAGAATGAGATCCGGCTTTTCGCTGTCAAAGGCGGCCAGCGCCGCCTCGCCGTCCTGCATTACCACGGCAGTGAAGCCCTCTTTTTCTAAATACAGGCGCAATAGTTCGCCGATGTTTTGGTCATCGTCCACCACCATAATCTTGATATCGGTCACGATGATCGCCTCCTTGTACGTATCAGTTTACCATCAGTTTACCATATAAGGCAACGGTAGAATATGAACAGAAATTAAATTATTCGCAAAGAATGTGTGTCGTCAGGGTATTGGACAACAAAAAGCCCTCGCGGGTCAGACGGATGCCCTCCTCCCCCGCCACCACCAAATGCCGCGGCAGGCGGGCGGCCCGCTCCAGCCACGCGACAGGCAGAGGGGCACCGAAACGGGCGGCAAAATCCGTCGCCGTCAAGCCGTCGGACAGCCGCAGGCGCAACAGGGCGTATTCCGCAGGGGAGCCCACCGGCGTATCCGTAGGCGGGTCGTCGACGGGGGCGCCGCCGGCGAGAAAATGCGCCGTATCCCGCGGGTAAGTAAACCGCCGCCCCTCCAAACAAGAGCTGGCGGCAGGACCGATGCCGAGATAGGGGCGGCTGTCCCAATATTTCAGATTATGGCGGCTCTCAAAGCCGGGGCGGGCGGTGTTGGAGATCTCGTACTGGCGATAGCCGAGAGCATCCAGCCGCTCCATAGCCGCCAGATACAGCTCTGCGGTTTCATCCTCCTCCGGCAGAGGGGGCGGACAGTGTCCGTAGGGGGTGTCCGGCTCGATCTTCAGCAGATAGGCGGACACGTGGGTGGCGCCCAGCTCTGCCGCCCGCTCCACACTTTGCAGGGCGGTGGCGGGGGTCTGTCCGGAGATGCCCAACATCACGTCCAGCGAGACGTTGTCAATGCCTGCACGGCGGGCATCCGCCATGGTGCGCTGCAGGTCGGCGGGGGTGTGGCGGCGCCCCAGCACCGCCAGCTCGGCGGGCAGGGCGGACTGCATCCCCAGAGAAAGGCGATTGCCCCCCGCCGCCGCAAAGGCCGCCAGCGTATCCGCCAGGTTGTCGGCGGGATTGGCCTCCATCGTAATCTCGGGGTGATGGCTCAGCAAACCGAAACGGGCATCGGCACGGCGAATCAACGCCGCCAGCCGTTCGCCCCCCAGCAAGGCGGGGGTGCCGCCGCCGAAATACAGGGTATCCGCCGACAGGGGATACTGCTGAGCCCAGCGATCCATGGCATCCAGCAGGGCGGCGGTATAGGCATCCAACGCCTGCGCCGAGGTGGGCGGGGCGGAATAGAAATCGCAATAGGGACACTTGGACACGCAAAAAGGAATATGAACGTACAAGCCGATGGATTCCATACCGCACCTCCCCCATTTTTTTGTATTTTAACATATATTACAATTTCCCGCAAGGTAAATCGTCGAATTGCCCCTTGACCGCAAGAAAAAATCAAGGTATAATGAAAAAAACAAATCTCGACATGGAGAAAGGAACATCGACATGGAGACTGTAAATACCGTAAAATTGAACATCTGCGGCACCGAATACGTGGTGACCACCGATGAGACCCCCGGCTATATGCAGGAGCTGGGTGCCCAGCTGGATGCCCGCATCCGCAACGTGATGAACAGCAACGAGCGCACCAGCCTGGTGATGGCCACCGTCATCACCGCCCTAATGCAGGCAGACGAGGCCAAAAAGGCCGCCCAGTCTGCGGATAATCTGCGCAAGCAGCTGAAGACCTTCTTTGACGATAACAACCGTACCCGCGTAGAGAGCGATAATCTGCGGCGGGAGATCGCCCAGCTCCGCCGTGAGAAAGAAGAGCTGGAGAGAAAGCTGGCTATGCGATGAAACACACCCTGCCGGAAGTATTAGCACCGGCGGGATCCCCCGAATGCCTGACGGCGGCGGTACGATGCGGTGCCGCCGCCGTTTATTTAGGTGTGGAGGAATTTAACGCCCGCCGCAGTGCCCACAATTTTACCACCGAATCCCTGCGGGAAGCGGTGGCTTTTTGTCGTGAGCGGGGCGTGGCGGTGTACCTCACCCTCAACACCTTGGTGCGGCAGGAGGAGATGGAAAACGCGGTGAACACCGCCATCCGTGCGGCACAATGCGGTGTGGATGCCCTGATTCTGCAGGACGTGGGGCTGGCGCGGCGGCTGAAGGCCGTGATGCCGGATATGCCCCTCCACGCCTCCACCCAGCTATCCTGCCACACCCCTGCGGGGGTGCAGTTCCTGCGGGATGCCGGCTTTAAGCGGGTGGTGCTGGCCCGGGAGATGACCCGCGAGGAGATCGCCGCCTGCGCCAACCTTGGGGTGGAGCTGGAGGTATTCGTCCACGGCGCTCTGTGTATGAGCGTATCGGGGCAATGCTATTTCTCCGCCATGCTGGGCGGCCGCAGCGGCAACCGAGGCGCCTGCGCCCAAACCTGCCGCCTACCCTTTGAGCCGACGGGAGAACGCCCCCGCCCCTGCCCCTGCCCCGCCGATAAGGCGGCGCTGAGCCTGAAGGACAACTGTCTGGTTAACTACGTGAAGGAGCTGACCCAACTGGGGGTCGCCTCGCTGAAAATCGAGGGGCGGATGAAGCGCCCCGAATACGTGGCCGCCGCCACCGCCGTGTATGCCGGAGCGGTGCGGGGAGAAATCCCCTCCCACGCAGAGATCGAGAGGCTGAAAAGCGTTTTCTCCCGCACCGGATTTACCGACGGGTATTATACCGACAAGCGAGGCGGCGCTATGTTCGGCGTGCGCCGCCACGAGGACGTGACCGCCGCCACACCGGTGCTGAAGGAATTGGCGCGGCTGTACGATAAAGAGGTAGCCCGTATCCCCATCCGTATGTCTCTCCACGTCACTGCGGCAGAGACCCGTCTGACCGTCAGCGACGGACAGCGGGAGGTGACCGTCACGGGTGCGGGGGGCGAAATCGCACAAAACCGCCCCTTAGACCCCGCCCGTGCCGCGGAGCAACTGGGCAAGACCGGCGGCACCCCCTACTATGCCGACGGGGTGGTGTGCACCATCGACGAGGGCTTGACCCTACCTATGGCGGTGATCAACGGTCTACGGCGGGATGCCATTGAAAAATTGAGTGTAAAGCGTATAGACTTTACACCTTTGAAATGCGACAACGGTGCGGTTTCTCCCGCCCTGCCGACCTCTGCTCCGAGCAAGACCCGTCGGGTGGCACGGCTGGCAGATGCCGCCCAATACAGCGAGCATTTGGGGGCGGATGTGGTTATTTTACCCCTTTCCACCCCCGCAGATACGCTCCGTTACATCGCCAACACCGTCACGATGGGGGTGGAGATCCCCCGCGGTATGTTCGGACAGGAGGAGCGGATCCGTCAACAGCTCTCCGCCGCCAAGGCCGCCGGAGCCAAGCTGGCCCTCTGCGGCAACGTGGGGGCTCTGCCCCTAGCACAGGAGGCGGGGCTGGTGGCGATGGGCGGTTTTGGGCTGAACCTCACCAACCGCGAGGCGCTGAATTTTTACACCGACCGGGGACTGGCTATGGCCACCCTATCGATGGAACTGACCTGCGGGCAGATGGCACGGCTGCTGCCCGCTCCCCTACCCGTAGGTATTATGGTGTACGGACACCAGCCGCTGATGCTCACCCGCAACTGCCCCCGCAAGGCGGCCCTGGGCTCCTGCAAAGACTGTCACGGGCAGGGGATCACCGACCGCACCGGCACCGCCTTTCCCATCACCTGCGTCAGCGGATGTGCCGAGGTGCTCAACAGCGTGCCCCTCTGGTGGGGGGACAAGGTAAGCGAGCTGCCCACGGTGGATTTCCACCTGTTCCTCTTCACGGTGGAGGATGCCCCCCGCTGTGCCGCCGTCATCGCCGCCTACAAGCAGGGCGGCAAGCCCCCCGCCGCCATCACACGGGGGCTGTATAGGCGAGGTGTGGAGTAAAAAAGAGCCCAAAGGAGACCTTTTTTCTCCCCCGACACCATTGCGTGGCAATCAAAAAGTGAGCAGGGGGCAGGCGGGGCGGAGGGCTTTTTTGAGGTTTATAT
>JAZQFG010000028.1:0-10867 GCA_045539375.1 Acutalibacteraceae bacterium
CTACAAAGGCGGCAACCGTCCAACCTATGGAGAAGTTAGCGCAGAGCTGAAACAAGAGGCGATCAGCAACGCCGTAAGCGCACAACGCAAGATCCTTAATTCCGTCTATGAGCGCGGCAAGGTGGATCTGCGCCACACCGATGAAGTCAGAGCCCAGGCGGACGCCTACCTTGAAGCGTGCGAGCAGACCGGCACAGTCCCGACCCTGTTAGGGCTTTCTGCTGCGCTTGGAGTAAGCCGCAGCCGCGTGTATTACTTTTGCCAGCAGAACCCGAACCACGAAACATCTATGTTTATTGAGACTTTCAGAACGGCAAGCGCTGCCGTAATAGCGCAGGGAGCATTAAGCAGGACGCTGGACAACAGCACAAGCATTTTCTTATTGAAGAACTCCGGCCAACAGCTCGCAGATAAGCATGAGTTGGAAATGACAGCCCATCCCTATGTATCAGCAGATAAGGACGTAACAGAACGCTATGAACCCTATCTTTCTTCACGCGGGATCAACTGCGCCGGCATGACTGACGACGAAATCAAAGAGCGCTATTTCTATGAGCGCTACACCGTGGCCGGCGAGGACATGGGAATTGTTCTTGACGACGACCTTATGTAAAAACCAAAGAATGGAGATGTAGACACATGAACAAAGGCAACCAGGCAATTTTTAAGAAGATCACCGACGCCGCCCAGGATTACCGGGTAACTGTTAGAGTGGCACTTGAAAAGTACAGAGCAGACGCAGAACACGCCAAACTTTTGAAAGACGAAACCGGCTATATGGCCGCAGCTAAAACGAACGCCCGCAACCGTATTGACCAGGCGGAAAAGTCTTTCAGAAAAGCCGTATCCGATCAGCTCCCGGAGCTCAAGAAAGAGCTGCGCCAGCACCTTGCTACCAGGCCGAACCCCGGCTTTCTTGACGCGCTGCGCGTATATTCTGACTTTGGCATTGTCCCCACCCGCTCGGACGTTGAAGCCCTGGTAGACGCCAACGGGGGAAACCCGCTCGGACTGAGAGCGCTGAACCGCGTCCTTGAAAAGACCGGCGCCAAGTTCAGAGTGAACGCCCCCGACAGCGCACAGTATGAGGCCGACTTGAAAGCCCTTGACCATCTTGCCAACCGTGAAGTGAAGTATTCGCAAAACGAACTTCACACGGAGCTGGCCGCGATCTACAAGGGGACGCCCCGCTTGCAGTACAGGCCGGACGGAAGCAGCTTTGACAGCGGGTATAAATGGGACGGAACCGGCCTCTTGATTTCCTCTAACGGCTTTGAAAGCGCTATTAACAGCCTTGCACCCATGGCCGAACGTTGGAGCGCTGCCATGCTCCCCGACTTTGACCAAATCCAGAACTATGAGCCCACCACCGACCCCGACACCGGCGAGAAGATCAGCGCCGCGCGGCAGTTTGCAGACGACTACAGAGCCACTAAAGACGCCGCAGCGGTCACCGAGGACGGAGCCGGCATTGAACAGGCTAAAGCAATCGCAGAGAAAAACGCGGAGAACACGGCAACATACAACAAAGTTATGGAGCATTATGGAATTGGGAGAGCTTGACAGAATCGCAAAGGCTTGCGGCATCACGTCGGAGCAGTTAACCGGCGTCGTTCTCAAAGTAGCCAAAGACAGAGAAAAGGAGCTTTTCAAGATTGCAACAGGTAACAACGATTTTAGACGAATTTCGCACCAGGACGAAAATAATCACGCTGGAAAAATCACCGGTAACGGCTGACACCATGCAGCGGTACAAAGTCAAAACC
The DNA here is from genome assembly GCA_045539375.1 of Acutalibacteraceae bacterium. GTDB lineage: Bacteria > Bacillota > Clostridia > Oscillospirales > Acutalibacteraceae > UBA5905. Next base: position 1,767 of record JAZQFG010000028.1, read on the forward strand.
GTGGACATTGCCAGGTTTAACAGCGAGGAAGCCGCACGCAAAGCATTTAAGGCCGCCACAGGAAAGGGGACGCGGAAGCATGAAGTATAAGCCCATCCTGGCCGTCGTCGTTGTGGCCGCGATCCTTGCCAGCCTTGCCTTGCTTGTTTGGAGCAGGGGAAGCAAAGAGGAAACGCCGGTTATTGCGTCGCCCTGGTACACAATGACCGCAAGCCGCGCAAACGGCGTTTTAAGCGTGTCTGACAGCGTTTCCGACGCGGAGTGCAGATACACGCCCAAAAGAGCAAGACGCCGCTCAGGAGCCGTACAGAGCGCACAGCGGGCAATTACAAGCGTGAACACTAAAACCTTGCAAATTGAATCCGTTTTTGACCTTTTAATTATCGTGGAGAAGTCCAGCGGCCAACGGATTTTTTTCAAAGTGAGGTGACGCCAATGGTAAATGTTACGCGCCGCGAGTTAGAGAAGATCCGCCGCAAGTTCTCCAATGTATACGCACATCCGACCCGACACCACATTTTTGTGGAGCCCAGGCGCGATATTTTGAGCTGGCTAATCGGCTACCGATCCAAACACTAAAAGAAAAGGCGGAGGCCACGAAAGCCCCCGCCTAATTTTTTGCTTGACAATAAGAACAAGAACAAGTATAATAACGGGTGAAAGGTGTTAAAGTGTGAAACATATTACTTTTAACATCTTTCACAAAGCGCAAGAAAGGAGTTGACCGCCCTTGCTTGTCACAAATAAAAGTGGACGCTGATAGTTGACCGACCACAGCGCCCACCGTAGACACAGGGTACACCATCACAAGGAGGCGCACCACGCTTGTATTATAGCGGATTGCGCCCAGAAAATCAAGACGAAAGGACGTACCGCACGAATGGACGAACTAAAAGCAATCATTACCAGGGCAGACACCCCGGACACGATTCTTGCTATTGCTGCCATGATAGCCGCAGCCAGTGAGCAGGAACACCCCGAAAACGCGGACGCGATTGTTGCCGCGTTTGGGAACCACCCCGCCGAGGACTACCGCGCCGCCGTGGATCTTTTTTCCCAGGCGATACTTGCACACGCTGACAAGCTCCCCGCCGATATTGTACAGACCGCCCGCGACGGGATCAGCTTTATCAATCGGCGCTTTCTGCGAGAGGGGGCGACGGTATGAAGTTCCCCGTTGACCTGAAAGATTTCTTTCTTTGCGAGCTGACAGACGACCACGAAACTGCATTAGCTGAATCATTCCGCGCTAATTGCGACAAAGGCCAAGCCGCTGAAATGGTGGCGACGATCATAACGAACACGGAGAAATCGTTGACCGACCCGGAGGATATAGCCACATGGAAAAGCCTTGACCGCATCGAGCGCACCTTGTGGATAGCAACGGAATCTTATGTTGTCGGCGCATTAACCGCTTTCCGCATAATGGCCAAAGCAAACAAAGCGACCATTGAAGATCTGGAAAAGATGGCGGAGGGGGTGACGACGTTATGACCCCCGAACAGAAAGCCGCAGCCGCCGTTAAACGCGCTCAAACCTACGAAGCGAAACGGCAGCGGGAAGCCAAAAAGAAAGAGGAACGCAACCGCACTATCACAGCGCTAACCGAGATCCGCGACGACCCGTCAGCAGACCCGGCCACCAGGTTAAAGGCTATTGAACTTCTTCGCGAGGTTCACGCGCTTGTCATGTAATGACCGCATATTTTTTCTCTGCAAACTGTGAGATGAAATCGAACCGCGCGGGCTTGGGGTGCACAAACCCCAACAAGGCGCCGGAGGGCACAAACTCATTTTTGACAGACGCGGCGAAACTTGCTCTTTGCAAGTTTTGACCATGGAGCGAAAAGGCAAAAAAAATAAGTGTGGTACAAGGCGAATCTTGCTCTTGAAGTGTTCTATATCGGCAAGCATCGCGTTTGTACTACCACGCGGGCAAGTATGGCGTTTGTACTACACGCCGAACAGGGAGAACCCTATAACCCCCAAGAACCCAAAGGGCGCACTTACTCACCACCTGACGGCGGGTAAGTGGCGCCCGGCGGGGATTTCGTTTAATCCAAGTTATACGAAATGCACCTTTTACGATGGCGCCGGAATCCCGCTCGGCGCTATCCTAAAGGGTACATACCCGACACAACAGAGGAAAGGAGCGTCAAACAGTTGTTTACCATAGTGACAGCAAACCAAAAAGGCGGAGTTGGTAAAACCACCACAGCCGCAGCCGTCGGAATGGGGCTCACCGCTGCCGGCTATAGAGTGCTATTCGTGGACGCTGACCCGCAGGGGAACTTAACTCGCATGATGGCGGCCGCGCCAGGCTTGACCCTTTACAGCATTATCAAAGAGGGCAGGGAAGCAAAGGCCGCAGTTCAGACCGTCACAGGGGGCTCTATAATCCCGTCTGACGCGCGTTTAGCTGAACGGGGTATACTCACAGGGCGCGGCGCTGAATACACCATCAAAACCGCTCTAAAGCCCCTTGCGAGTAAATTTGATGTTTGTATCATTGACACCCCGCCGACGTTGGGAGCGCTCACCGTGACCGCGCTGGCCGCTGCCGATGGCGTCATAGTCCCGACGAAGGCCGACCGCTTTTCCGTTGACGGTCTCCGCACTTTTGCCGGCACCGTGGCAGCGATCAAGCAACGCACGAATCCCGCTCTTGAATTGCTCGGCGTCGTGGTCACAGCATACAACCGCAGCACCAACCTAAACCGCGCCGTATTGGAAGCGCTCACCGCCCAGGCGGAGCAGTTAGGGACAAAAGTATATGGAACGATCCGGCGCACCGTAGCAGCGGAGGAATGGCAGTACACCGGCGACGTCTACGGGACGCCAAGCACCGCAGCAGACGACTATAAAGAGATCACCGCGCAGATTGCCCAGGACATTAAGAAAGGAGCTATTTAACAATGGCAGCAAAAAGAAAAGGTATTGACCCCATGGGCGACGTCAGCCCCGTTGTAGATTCATACACCACCCCGGCCGGCCTTGGCAATGAGCCCGCCGCCGATCAGGACGGCAGCACCGCCAAAGTGGTAAAGACCAGGCGCACAACAATACTGCTAACCCCCCAGGACTTTGAAGATCTGAATACCCTTGCACACATTCACAGAAAGAGCGTCAACGCCCTTATAAATACCGCAGTTCGGCAGCTCTTGACGGAGAACGCCGCAGTTATTGAGCAGTTCAAGGAGCTGACGGAGCGCTTGGACAACTAAGGAGACCCGCATGGACGAAAACAGAACAGACGCGCCGAAACTGAACGAGGACGACACGCCGCAATGGGTAAAGGATATACAAAACCCGCAATACAACCCATTAAGCCCAAACTTTGACCGCGCTGCATACCGTGATTACCTTTTAGCAAAGCACAGAGAATACATAGAGCGCCCGCCCGCTGTAACATGGCGCATTGAACCATACGACCCGACAACGGATATTTTCAGCCCGGAGTATGACGTTGACGCAGACATTGAGGAACACAAGCGCATTGCAGAACGCAACAAAGAAATGCACGAGTTTCTGAACCGTCTGGCCGAGAAAGTCAAAGACGCCACGCAGAAAGTAGACGTTGTAATAGATATGACGGCGGACGAAGAAGCGCCGCCGGCACAAAAAAGAGCCCGCGACCTTGCAATTGAGCAGGGCGCTATAATGACGCTTCACAACCGGCTCACGTCCCCCTCTACCAAAGAGTTTGAAAAAGCTTTGACGCCGGCAGCTATTAAAGAGTTGCCAGGTGACGACGGAACATACACGCAGGACGAAACCGGCCAAATATCGCTTTTCCCTAATCTCGACTTTGCCGAGACGCTGAAACTGCACGGCGCTTTTCTATCCGCTATGCTAACGCTTGCCTTGCAGACGGACGACGGGAAAGAATCACTTCTTTTTTATGCGCCTGAAATTTGCCGCGAAGCTGGCATAGATCCGCGCGGGTATTCTTCTAAGAGGTCAAAGGGGAAAACGCTCGCCCAATTGCGCTATGAAATCCTTTACTCCCATATCAAGCAGTTCGAGCGCTTTGTCGGTGAGATCAACGGCGCATATTACCGCGTTCTCATGCTTTCCGGGTATGACCCCCGAAGCGAAGTTTTCCGCGTAGAATCCCCGTATATTTTCCAACTGCGCGCAGAAATGGCAAGGAAAGCCCCAACACTGAAACACAGCCAAATTAGCACCCTATTGCACGCAAGTGTTGTCAATGAGCCGAACTATGCAGCCGTGGAAGTTGCTAATTGTATTATTGTGCGCATGTTGCAATCAGGTGGGGGAAAGAAAGGCACTACCCCAAGCGTCAAACGGCGCACCACAACGCGGAAGAAGAAAAACGGGGACCAGCTCACAGAATCGGTTGAATATCAGGAAGCCACGCCCCAGCCGGAAGCCGTGTATTGTTATCACCGCCGTTATTCTGAACTTATTGCAGATTGCCCCCAGTTCAGAGCCGCGCTTGACGAGATCGCCAAGAAGCCCAGCGCAAACAAGACAGCCCTGTATAACATGAAGCTCAAGCGCATATTAGAGACGGCATACAAAATTATACTTGAGGAATCGGATTTGCCGTTGCAATTTCAGAACTTGAAAATTAACGGCGTTAGCAAATGGGCGGCCGACTACCCGCCGAAAGGCCGCCGACGCGCAGCAGATTTTAGCATCCCGACGCGTAGCAAGCTGGATCAGGTGCTATATATCACCCACACCGGGAAAAATAAAGCCTACAAAGAAATGAATACCCCTTAATTCATGTGGGAGTGTGTTTATTCGACGTGGGAGTGTGTTTAATTTTTATGGGAGTGTGTTTAACCTAAATTCGTTAATCCGTTGTAAATACTGACGTTTTCAGACCGCAAAAACGCCCTAATATCTAATGTCTTAATACATTAGTTGCTGACTGGCCGCCCCTTGTGGGTGGCGGCCGTCATGTGATATAAAAAGAGACGGCAGCGCCCCCACCTACCACAGCAGGGCGCTACCGCCTACAACACCAGGACAAAGCCCCGGCACCGTCATAATACCAGAGACGCCGGGAGAAAGCAAGAAAGGAAATTGCATTACACTATGACCATTGAAGATCTGAAAGCCCGCTTAACCGACGTCAAAGAGCGGCAGCCGGGAAAATGGATTGCACGTTGTCCGTGCACGTCGAACCATAAGAACGGCGACAAGACGCCAAGCTTTGAGTTTGGATATGACAGCAAGACGCAAAAGATCCTTGTGCATTGTCACGCCGGCTGCACCGTCTCGGAGATCTGCGCGGCGTTGGGGATCACCCAGGCCGATCTAATGCCCCCGGAAAACGACAAGCGGCAGGAGTTTCTTTCCTGGTATGCACGGGAAAACGGCTTGACGCTTGAAACGGTATATTCATACTGCTATGACTGCTATAATGACGGCTTGGCAAAGGTGAGATTTCGCAAAGCTGACGGGAGCAAAGATTTTAGATGGATCAAGGCAGACCCCAACAAGAAAAGCGGCTATGCTATGACACATCAGGATTGCCCGAACCGGCTATATGTCCGTGGAGATCTACGCAGCGGCGCCGTTTTTGTCGTGGAGGGTGAGAAAGACGCCGACAACCTTTACAGGCTGACCGGCTATACAACCGTTTGCACCGAGAACGGAGCCACGAAAGGCGACGCCGGGAGCAAGTGGAGGGATGAATATACCGCCCAGCTCGCCGGGAAAGCCGTCTATGTGCTTTGGGATAATGACGAAGCAGGGCGCAACTTTGCCGGCATCGAGGCCGCAGCGCTTCACGGGAACGCCGCCAATGTCTTTATGATGGACTTGCTTAAAGTCTGGCCAGAGTGCCCCGACAAGGGCGACGTGTCCGATATGATAAAAGCCCTTGGACAGACAGAGGCCGGCCGCCGTTTAAGTGACCTTATGGATCAGGCGGAGCCGTGGACAGATGGCGAAGAACAGCGAGCACCAGCCGACAGCACCGCCGCCGTTGCTGACTTCCTGGATAAAGTAACGTCGAAAGCGTTTGAACCGATCCCGACCGGCATCAAGGAAATTGACGCGGCTTTGTGTGGGGGCTTTGTCCGTCAGACGCTTGTCACCCTTGGAGCATCACCCGGAGCCGGTAAGACCATCTTGGCACAACAGATATTCGAGGGAATCGCCAAGAGCGGCCGCGCCGACGTGCTGTATTTCAACTTGGAAATGTCCGTTGAGCAGCTTATAGCCCGCAGCTTGTCCAGAGAAACGGGAATCCCGCAGCTTGAAGTTTTACAGGGCTACAGATGGACGCAAGAGCAGGAATACACCATCAGAGTGGCAGCACAGAAATACAGAGACAACATAGCGCCGCATATTGCATACAACCCGCCCGACCAGGACGGGAACCGCGGCAGCGCGTTCTATCAAGACATTGTTGCCACCATGAGAGCGGAGGCAGCCGCAAGAGATCCCGCGCGTCCCTTGCTTGTGGTCATTGACTATTTGCAGCTGCTACGGAGCAGAGACGGGAAAGCCGACGACGTGGAGACGATCAAGGCAGCGCTGAAAGCATTTAAGGACTTTGCTATTGAGTGCAACGCCGTTGTGTTCCTTATTATGGCGCACAGCAGAGCCGTTAACCAGAGCGGCGCGGCGATCCAAGGCGCCGGACGTGATACAAGCGCGATCGAGTACAGCGGCGACTTGCAGCTATCCCTAAACTATGCGCGAATCGTTGACGGCACATACAAAGACCTGGCAGACATGGAAACGGCGATCAAGACTAACAGAGACGGAGCAGACGAAAAGACATACAACGCCCGCGCCCTTGTGGTCACAAAAAACCGCTTTGGCAGAGATCGAGCCCGCGCCGAAATGGTGTTTATCGGAGAAGAAAGCCGCTTTTCTATGGTGGACGTAAAGCACAAGGAGGAACCGAAGCACAAAGCAAACCGTGTATGGTAAAAACCCTTTAGAAAATTTGCGGGATTTTTTGGAGACGGCAGCACCCTAAAACGCTTAGAGAAATTTTGAGTCTATTTTTGGGGGTAACCCGCACCCCACCCGCTCGCCCATTATCCCCCGTGGGTATGCCCAAAGACCAGGACGCCCAGCTTGTGACCACCAAGATCACCGGCGCGGCGTCCATCGTCTTATTGTGATACAGACGCCCGGCACCATCGAACAGAGACCCGATACAAGCAAACAGCAGAGGCCGAAACAGACGGCAGCAGGGCGCGGAAATCTCCATCAAATAAAAAAGTTCGTCTTTGTAGAGAAAAGCGAACTATTAAACGTGCAATCCGTGACAATATGCACAAATACACGGCGCCTAAATTGTGCACTATGCCAAATCGTCAGAACAACGGCAAAAACACGAACAAAACTATTTACAAACGCGAACTTTTGATGTATCATAATATCAGACACAGGGTAATACATTTCACACCATCACACGACGCGAAAGAAAATACTTTTTTCGTGTCAACACCCACAACGCAGGGGTTAGTTAAAAAGGGGGTAAAACCAAATGATTATTTTAGTATTCACCTTGCTGGCCTGGCTGATACTTCGGAAGCACGCGCAGAAGCCACAGAGACGCACCAGGGGCGCGGCACTGATCCCCGTATATGCAGAGCCGGTTATAACTCCCGCAGAGATCCAGAGACGCGAGAGAGCCCGCAGAGAGGCCGAGAGGGAGCAGGAGAGACAGCGCAAGGCGGAGGAAGCACGGAGACAGGCAAAGCAGGATATAGACCACCTGGAAGTTATGCGCGAGCAGTACATGACTTTATATGACCTGATCGAACAGGAACGCGACGCAGCCGACACCACAGCAAAGAGACGCGCCCAGCTCCAACGGCAGCTTATTACTTTAGAGGAAAAGCTGTACAGCGTCGAGCGGCGGAAGAACAAAGCATATTACATTTTACAGGAGGCGTGAAAGATGGCGACCGTAGCACTCACAACCGAACAGTTCACGGAAATCATAGAGACCATGCAAGAGGGCGCTGTGACGTTCAGACCGAACCCCCGCATTGCTGCCGCGTTAGTGGTAGAGGCAAATTTGGGAATCAGAATCGGCGACGTGCTGAACCTGACCCTTGCGGACATTGTACGCGACGCCGGCCGCTATCGCCTGGACATTACGGAGCAAAAGACCGGCAAAACGCGCCGTTTCACTGTGACCAGCGATCTATACAGCTATTTAAGAGACTACGCCGACGCGCGGAACATTGGGAAGCATGACCGGCTTTTCCCGTTCACCGTCAGAGCCGTGCAAAAGCACCTTGCTACAGTTTGCGACTATTTGGAGATCGAGGGCGTCAGCACTCACAGCTTTCGCAAATACTTTGCAACAGAGATCTACCAAAACAACGGCCACGACATAGCACTTGTGCAGCACCTATTACAGCACAGCAGCGCAGCCGTAACCCAAAGGTATATCGGCATCGAGCAAGACCGCATCGAGGACGCCTTGACCAAGCATAGCCACATCCTATAAACGATAGAGACCACCAGCGCCGAGGACATGAGCCCCGGCGCCTTTTCTATGCCTTAGTGACCACGTCGGTCACATTGGACAAAGTGCAAGTGAAGAATTTCTTCACTTGCAAAGGCGTAAAGTAAAAACACTTGACGGTAATATATTACATATAGTATAATCAGAACAAGGCGAAACATAATACAATGACAAGAATAATATGTTGTATAAGTTGCGCGAAATAACACCTGATGAAAGGAGAACAGCGTAATATGATTATTGCGGAGGCCAATGTTATGACGCCGGAGCAGGTGCAGGAGCTTGAAGAACTCGCCAAAGCAGCCCGCCGAAACTATGACAGAGAGTATAGAGCCGCGAACAAGGACAAAGTGCGCCAATGGAATCATAATTACTGGATCAGACGCGGTAAAGAGCTGCGCGAAAGGAAAGAAGCCAATGGAGCGACGGAGTAAGCCCACAGCGGACATTATAGCGGAGCTTGCCGGCGAGAGTGAAAAGAAGATCTACAAAGGCGGCAACCGTCCAACCTATGGAGAAGTTAGCGCAGAGCTGAAACAAGAGGCGATCAGCAACGCCGTAAGCGCACAACGCAAGATCCTTAATTCCGTCTATGAGCGCGGCAAGGTGGATCTGCGCCACACCGA